>NZ_JADPIU010000084.1:0-566622 GCF_023073075.1 Bradyrhizobium sp. 61
CGTCGATCTCATCCTTCGGCCGCCGCCCCAGCAGTGCCCATATTGCCGAAAGCAAATCCTTGAAAAACAGCGGCGAAAACACATTCTGCCAAAGTAGTGCTAGCCCAGCTCTTGCAGCAGCTTCCGCGTCTCGCCCAGCAGCGCCCGTATCGCCCTTCGTTCTGCGATCCGGTCTTGCGTGAATAGCCCATGCTTCCGCGCATTCTGATTTCCCCTCGGTGCGCCTGATCTCGCGGCGCTGCCATGCATGCGACAGCGGGTCTTGCCGTGCACCGCCGGCGCGAGGCAGGCGGTGCCGCTGCGTGTCCTGGCGCCGCAGCGCGGACTCGCCTGCATCGGAGCCGTGTTGCGGGTGTGATCGCCGCTCACGCGGTGGCGCCTTGTGCGGCAACGACCGGTTCATGTTCGCCTTCGCCGGCTTCGCGAGGCGAGCTCGATCCTGCTAACATCGCTGTGTCCCCGGTGTCTTGCTCCGTTACGAGCATGTCCGCGTGCTGTACGGCGTGGCTCGCGGTGGCTCCCGCGCCATCCTGCACCGTCAGACTCTCCACCGTGATCGCCCGCTCGCCAATGTTGCGGTACCGGTTGAGCGCCTCGACCTGGGCCGGAAAGATTCGCGCCAGCTTGGCGAGCGCGCGTGAGGCGCTGTCCTGCCGCGGGATGTCGTCGGCGAAGGCGAGGCGATGGGCGCAGCGCATCGCCAGGACGTGAATGGAGACCATCTGTGCCGCCAGCATGGCCTCGATGGAGTCCCGCGGTGCGATGCTCTTCATCATCGAGATCATGAAGGCGAGATTGGCCTCGTCCGGCTTCTGCGTAATCACGCTGGCTTTCACCAATTGCTTCAAGATGCCGTGCAACGCGTCACGGTCGACGGCACCGAGCGCGTCAGCCAGCAGCCGTTCGCCGGTTTTCGGGTCGGGATGATCGATGGCAATGCGCCGCCTGTAGAGTTTTACGCGCGGACTCTCGGCCAGCCCGCTGCGATCGTTTGCCGCGACCGGCGGCGTGGTGTGGCGATTTGGGGGTGTCGTCATGTGTCGTGTCCTTTGCCGGCGCAGGTGCGCGAACGACGCGCTCGCGTGCCGCGCGCGGCTACGAATTTTGAGATGTCGATGAGAGGCTTACGCGCGATCGCGGCGAGGCGCCCGTGGAGCGGGCGGCTTGGACGCTGGCGATTGTTGCGATGATGCCATCATGCCGGTGTTTTGCCCGACGTGTCAAATTTTATTTCGTGGTATCCGAAGGCGCGTGTCTTGCGCAAGTCCTTGTTCTGACAAGGGCCGGCTACTGTGCATAGGGTTGTTTTCGCATTTTTTGTTTGGATGCGGCTCTCGCGTGCCGCGCGACGGAATGACGGCGTGCAAACGCGATTGCGAAATCCGGCGCGACCGCTAATCATGATCTCCAGAGGCGCCGCACCATGCAAAAGCGGCAGCGCGGGTCCGGGGAGAGAACGAATGCAACGAACGCTTCGCCTGCTGGCGATTGTCGCCGGATTGTGCGTGACGACCGAGGCTCTCGCGCAAAAATATCCGACACGTCCGGTCAAGATCATGGTCGGTTTCAGCGCGGGCGGCCCGGTCGATGTGGTCGCGCGCATCATCGGCGACCGGCTGAGCAACAAGCTCGGCCAGCCCTTCGTGGTCGAGAACCGTGCCGGCGCCAACGGCATGATCGCAGCCGAGGGTGTGGCGCGCGCGGACGCGGACGGCTACACCATCCTCGCCTGCAACTCGTCCACCATCACGCTCAACAAGACGCTGTTCAAGGATGCCCGCTACGATCCGCAAGGGGACTTTGCGCCGCTCACCACCGTCATCTCGGCGCCGCTGGTTCTCGTGGTCAATCCCGAGAATCCCAAGACGGCCAACATCAACACCGTCGCCGATCTGGTCGCGGCGGCGAAGGCCGCGCCGGGCGCGCTCGCCTACGGCTCGGGCGGCAACGGCAACCTTGCCCATCTCGCCATGGAGCTGCTCAGCCAGAAGGCCGGCATCAAGCTGATCCACGTGCCCTATCGCGGTGGCGCGGCATCCGAGGTCGGCATCCTCGCGCAGGAGGTTTTGGCGGTGTTCGATCCCTTGTCCGCCGTGCCGCTGGTGAAGGCCGGCAAGCTGCGTGCGCTCGCGGTGTCATCGGCCGAGCGGCTGCCGGCGCTGCCTGAGGTGCCGACCGTCGCGGAGGCCGGCTATCCCGGCTTCGACATCTCGTTCTGGGTCGGCTTCTTCATGCCGAAGGCCGTGCCCGCGCCGATCCGCGAGACGCTGCACCGTGAGATCGTCGCCGCCGCCAGGGATCCGGCGGTGCAGGAGCGGCTGGAGTCGCAAAGCGTCGTGAGCGTGCTCAGCCCGGCCGACTATGCCGCGAAGATCGCGAAGGAGACGACGGAGCTTGCCGAGGTCGTCGCGGCCGCGAACATCAAGGCGGAGTAGGGGGCGTCACGGCGAGAGGATCTGCTTGCGGTAGCGGATCAGCGCTCGCTCGATGCGAGGCGCACGGCGCGGGCCTTCGCGCCGGTCGTCTTCCTCGATGCGCCGACGGAATCCTCATTAAAGCAGCAGGGAAAACCGGCCGCGAAGCGGGCTTCGAGCTAGTCCTTGGGAAAGTCTTTGCGCATCGCGATCTCGGCGGCGTCGCCGGGCGACAGCACGGTCTGCTCGAACGCTGCTTGCGGCTTCGTCATGATGTCGTAGAGCGAGATGCCCTTGATCGGCTTATCCATGAGTACGCGAACGCAGTCGGCGAGCGTGCCGTTGTAGACGAGATAGGGCGGACCCCGGTCCTTCTGTCTCTCGCCTTTCAGCGACGGCCACTTCTTCAGTTCGGCCGGCGCGTCGCAGGCGATCGGCGATTCCTCTTTGAACATGCGCTTGGCCTCGGGCGGCGTGGAAGGCCCGAAAGTCCTAGTGCCGCCGGGTAAACGCACGTTAAAGAATTAGTTAAAATCAGCCGGCAACGAAGGCGAGCAGGGTGCCGTTGGCCTTGGCCGGCGGCACGCAGATCGCAGCCCCGCTGCGCAACGCAGCCGGACCCAGCGCCTTCTCGGTGGCTGCGAGATCGCCGCTGACGAGGACCAGGGCCGCGCCGCCGCGCGCGGAAAGACCGGTGAGCGGCACGCCGGGATAGCGTTTGCCGAGCTGCTCCAGCGTCAGATAGACGAAGTCGGCGCGGTCGCCGCCGGACGGCACGGCGACGGCACCGTCGGCTTCCGCCTTCGGTTCGCGGTCGATCAGGCGGCCGAGATGCGCCGCATCCTGCGCGGGCTCGGGCGTTGCGATCAGCGTCTGCCTGATCCGCTTCGCCGCATTGGCGTGCTTCATCAATTCAGGAATCCACACCGTCTCGCGGGTCTTGTGCTGGCAGGCGAAGATGCGCACGCCGCCGGGCGCCTCCGCGGTCGGCCACATGAAGGTGCGGAATTTTGCCGCCGAGATCGTGCCATCGGGTAGCGTCACCGGCCGTTCGAAATCGGTCGGGCCGATCGGCGTCAGGCCGCGCGCACGGATCTCCTCGGCGCCGGCCGCGCTGTCGATCGCCGTGAAGGCGATGCGCTCGATGCCCTCGCCGTGCCTGTCGACGAAGGCGCGGGCCGGTGCGTTGTGCTCGGTCGCCACCAGCACGCCGAGCAGCTCCATGTAGTCGGGGTCGAACATGATGGTGTAATTGCCGGTGCCCATATGCGCGCTGTGGGTGCCGCGCGGCGACAGGGTGAAACCGAGCTGCCTGTAGTTTTCGGCGGCCTTGTCGAGCTCCCGAACCATGACCACGGCGTGGTCGATACCGATGATGTTCTTGAGGGCCACTGTTCTTTCCCCGCAGCAAATGCAAATTTCGATCTGGACCGCGCCAGCGGCCGCTGGCCCTGTCTACGCCGGATAGGCGATCAAGTCATTTTCAAATCGGGGGCGGATGCGGAATTTCATTTCGCGAAATGCGGTATCGACGCGTGATGGCGTCACTGCGCCTGCTCGATATAGGCGGCGAGGATGGCGCGCTCCTCGCTGGTCATGTCGGTGATGTTGCCCGGCGGCATCGCATTGGACCACGCCGCCACGCGGCCGATCAGGCGGATGTTGCGATGGATGTGCTCGGGCGCGTCGAGCAAGATGCCTTTGGGCGCGGTCACGATGCCGGCCCAGACCGGCTCGGCCGCGTGGCACATGCTGCAACGGGACATCACGATCTCCTCGACATTGGCGCGCGTCGGCTGTGCCGACAGCGCGCCCGTCTTGACCTCGCGTGGGCCTGCCGCGGAGAGCAGGAGGATCGCGATCACGCCCAACGCGGCGACACCCCACACCCACCACGGCGATTTGCGCCCCGCGTGCCGTTCGTTGAAGAAGTGGCGGATCACGGGGCCGAGCGCCAGAATGATCGCGACGATGATCCAGTTGAAGCGCGTTGCGTAGAGCAGAGGATAGTGATTGCTGATCATCAGCACGACGACGGGCAGGGTCAGGTAGTTGTTGTGAACCGAGCGCTCCTTGCTGGCCTTGCCGAGCTTCGGATCGGGCGCCTGGCCCGCGATCAGGCTGGCCACGATCTTCTTCTGGTTCGGGATGATCAGTGCGAACACGTTGGCGACCATGATGGTGCCGATGATCGCCCCGATCTGGTTGAAGGCGCCGCGACCGCTCAGGACGTGGGTGAAGGCGTAAGTGAGCGCGACCAGGAACAGATAGCCGCCGATGGCAAAGGGCAGCTCGCGCTGCGCAAGCCCGGTGCGGCAGGCCGCCTCATAGAGAAGCCATGCCAGCGCCAGGCTGCAGAAGCTGAACAGCCCGGCCTGGATCGGTGAGAGGTCGAGAATCGACTTGTCGACCAGGAACAGGTCGGCATCGAGATAGTACACCACCACCATCAGCGCGAAGCCGGACAGCCAGGTGGTGTAGGCCTCCCATTTGAACCAGGTCAGCTCCTCCGGCATCTGGCTCGGAGCCACCAGATATTTCATGATCCGGTAGAAGCCGCCGCCATGGACCTGCCAGGCTTCGCCCTGCACGCCGTCCGGCAGGTCAGTCTTCGGCTTCAGGCTGAGATCGAGGGCGATGAAGTAGAAGGAACTGCCGATCCAGGCGATCGCCGCGACCACGTGCAGCCAGCGCAGCAGCAGGCTCGCCCATTCCGATATGATGGATCCCCACATGATCACCCCATCAATTGCGACCTGAATGCCGCAGCTTTGATGACCGCAACCGGCGGTCGCGCCCTTACAATGTGTCGCACCGATCTGCCGCATTTTCCAGTACGATGGGCTCCGGCTGATGCACATCGTGCGGGCATGAGCTGACGTGGGATTCGGCAGGTGTTTGTACTGCCGCAGAACATTTGCGGACCTATAAGCGTCGACGTTCAGGACGCGCAGGCTGGGAGGAAGACGACGTGAAAAGCAGGATTTCGTCCGCAGCAACGGCTGCGGGATTGCTGGTCGCGGTTGCTGCCAGCGCGCAGGCCGAGCCGGTTCTGCAAGGCAAGGACGCCTATGGCGATTGGCAGGCCGACAAGCCCGGCACGGTCAGGTTGATCCGGCCGCAGGACCTCGTCAGACCCGGCGCTACACGGTCGGTTGCGAGCACCGCGCGTGTGGCGTCGCGACCGCCGGAGGCCACGCCACGTGTGCCGGCGGGTTTCAAGATCGAGCTGTTCGCCGAAGGCTTGCGCGCGCCGCGCATTGTGAGGGTCGCGCCGAACGGCGATGTCTTCGTCGCGGAGACGCGGGCCGACGCCATCCGCGTGCTGCGCGCCGGGGATGGCGGCAAGGCCGCGACCAGCGAGGTGTTTGCCAGCGGATTGAGACGGCCGTTCGGCATCGCCTTCTTTCCGAACGGCGACAATCCGCAATGGGTCTATATCGCCAACACCGACAGCGTCGTCCGGTTTCCCTATCAGGCCGGCGATCTCAAGGCGCGCGGCAGGGCGGAGACGATCGTGGCAAGCCTGCCGCAGGACGGCAGCCATTCCACCCGCGACATCGTCTTCACGCCCGACAACAAGCGCATGCTGGTCTCGGTCGGCTCGCTCAGCAACGTCGCCGAGGGCATGGGGACGCCGCCGGGCGGGTTGGATGGCTGGTCGAAGACGCAGCCGCTCGGCGCGGCCTGGGCCAGCGAGCTCGAGCGCGCCACCGTGCTAGCCTTCACGCCTGACGGCAAGGACCGGAAGATCTATGCCACCGGCATCCGCAACTGCGTCGGCCTTGCGATCGAGCCGCAGACCGGGCTGCCCTGGTGCTCGACCAATGAGCGCGACGGGCTCGGCGACGATCTTGTGCCCGACTACGTCACCAGCGTGAAGGAGGGCGCGTTCTACGGCTGGCCGTGGTTCTATATCGGCGGCAACGAAGATCCGCGCCATGCCGGCGCGCGGCCGGATCTCAAGGACAAGGTGACGGTGCCCGACGTGCTGATCCAGCCGCACTCGGCTTCGCTCGGCATGACTTTCTATCAGGGCACGCAGTTTCCGTCCGACTATCAAGGCGATGCCTTCGCCGCTGAGCACGGCTCCTGGAACCGCTCCAAGCGCACCGGCTACAAGGTGATCCGTATCAGGATGAAGGACGGCAAGCCCACCGGCGAGTACGAGGATTTCGTCACGGGGTTTGTCGTGAGTGACACGGAGGTCTGGGGAAGGCCGGTTGGTGTCGCCGTGGCGAAGGATGGATCGCTGCTGGTGTCGGAGGACGGCAATGGCACCATCTGGCGGGCGACGCGCGCACCGCAGTGACGCTGTTTCCCTCCCCCTCCAGGGGAGGGTAAGCAGCGCGCTCGACCTACCCCCGTCTCACACTCGCGCCACCGTCCACCGGCAGCGTCACGCCCGTGATGAAATTCGCCTCGTCCGACGCCAAGAACAGCGCGGCATTCGCGACGTCCCAGCCGGTGCCCATCTTCTTGCGCAGCGGTACCTTGCTGTCGCGCTCGGCTTCGACTTCAGCGCGGGGCTTGGACCATTCGCGGGCGCGGGTGTCGACGGCCATCGGCGTGTTCATCAGGCCGGGCAGGATGACGTTGGCACGGATGCCGTATTCGGCGTTCTGGTAGGCGAGCTGCTCGGTGAAGGCGATCATGGCCGACTTCGTCGCCTTGTAGGCGACGTAAGGATAGGTCGTGATCGCGGCCATCGAGGAGATGTTGACGATGGCGCCGCTTCCTTGCGCGCGCATGATCGGGATCACTTCCTTCGCTGCCAGAATACAGCTCTTCAGATTGATGGCGACGACACGGTCGAACGCCTCCTCGGTGATTTGAAGCAGCTCGGCATCGCCACCGGACAGGCTGACGCCGACATTGTTGTGCAGCACGTCGATGCGGCCCCAGCGCGCCAGCGCATCCGCGACCATCGCCTTGATGTCCGCGGATTTGGTCACGTCGGCCTTGAAAGCCGCGGCGGTGCCTTGCTCCGCTGCGATCAGATCGACGGTTTCCTGCGCCGATTCCAGGTGGTGGTCGACGCACAGCACTTTGGCGCCCTCGCGCGCGAAGGTCAGCGCGGTGGCGCGACCATTGCCCATGCCTTCGCCGGGGCTCTGGCCGGCGCCGACGACGATCGCGACCTTGTCCTTCAAGCGCATGTCACTTCACTCCCGGGATCGGGTACTGCTGGAGTACCTCTTTGTAATACGGTTCGTTGTCGATCTTCATGGTGGCGAGCACGCGCACCACACCACAATAGAAGGCGATGGTGAGTACGAGGTCGACCATGTGATCGTCGGAGAGATCTTTCTTGATCTCGGCGAAGGTCGCGTCCGACATCGCGAGCTCGCGCACCATCTCGCGGGCGCCTTTCAAGATCGCCCTGGCGAGCGGCTCCAGCTTCGACGGCTTGCCGTCGGTCTCTGCCATCAGGCCTGCGATGTCCTCGTCGGTGACGCCGAACTCCTTGCCGATCTTCACATGGTGGGTGAATTCGTATTCCGACTTCTCCATCCAGCCGACCTGGAGGATCGCGAGCTCCCGCAGCCGCGGGTCGAGCTTGCTCTTGAAGCGAATATAGCTGCCGATGCCGTTGAAGGCGCGCGCCATCTCCGGCGAGTTGACCAGCAGCTTGTGCAGGTTGGTGTTGCGCTTGAGCATGTCGCGATATTCGGGCGCGACCTGGTCGGCCTCGAGATAGGGTAGGCGGGCCATCCGTGTTCCTTTCAGTGTTCCTGTGATTCACGTTCCGGCGCTTGCAGCGTCACGCCGCCGTCGACCACCAGCACCTGGCCGGTGATGTAGCGCGCGAAGTTGCTGAGCAGGAATTTGACGGCGTGGCCGACGTCCCAGCCGGTGCCTTCGGTCTTGAGCAGGGAAGCCCTGGCGCGGTTGGTGCGGGCCTGCTCGCTCATGCCGCGGGCATAGACCATCGGCGTGTACATCGGGCCGGGGCAGATGCAGTTGACGCGAATGTTGTCGCGACCGTGGTCGACCGCCATGGCGCGCGTCAGACCGATGATGGCGGCCTTCGATGTCGTATAGGTCGTGAGCCCACGCGGCCTGAGCGCCGAGATCGAGGAGATATTGACGATCGCGCCGCCCTTGGCGGTCTTGATCATCGCGGGGATCGCGTGCTTGGAGAGCAGGAACATGGTCTCGACGTTGACCTGCATGACGCGGCGATACTGCTCGGGTGTCTCGTCGACCACGCTGCCGCGGCTGCCGATGCCGACATTGTTGTCGAGGAAATCGCGCCGGCCCCAGCGGTCGAGCGTGGCCTCGACCAGTGTCTTGCAATCGGCTTCGCTGGTGACGTCGCCGCCATGGGCCGCTGCCGTGCCGCCCTCGGCCGTGATCATCTCCACGGTGCGCTCGGCGAGCTTGAGGTCGCGATCGGCCACCAGCACTTTTGCCCCGGCGCGGGCCAATAGGATTGCTGCAGCGCGGCCGTTGCCGATGCCGTCGCCAGCGGCGCCACCGCCGCTGATCAGCGCCACCTTGCCGGCGAGGCCGGCATCGTCCTCGGGGCCCTGCATGTCGTTTCATCCCAATTATTTTCGTGCAGATTAGCAATCGCCCGGACAGGAGAGAAGGCCGATGGTCCCGCGCAGATGTCATTGACATCGCATGGAATTGCATGCCGCCGGGCGGCACGGCGCGCGATTAAGCGGGCATATCGCGGAACCGTTCTGCCGAGCTTGCGTTTGTTGCGGGGGCTTTTCCGCGCTAGGCTCTCGCCTGGGGTTTCCCAATCGCCAGTGGCTTGCCGATGAATCTGCTCGATCCACAAGGGCCGGTGGCTGCCGCCAACAGCACCATCTTGGTCGATTCCGTCTTCATCATGCTCGTGATCGTGGTGCCGACCATTTTCGCGATTTTGGCCTTTGCGTTCTGGTTTCGCGCGTCCAATCCGAGAGCGCGTTACCAGCCCGACTTCGTCTATTCCGGCCGCGTCGAGATGGTGGTGTGGGCGATCCCCGCGCTCACCGTGATCCTGCTCGGCGGCGTCGCCTGGATCGGCTCGCACCAGCTCGATCCCGCAGCACCCGTGCCGGGCACCGGCAGTCCGGTCCGCATCCAGGCGGTCTCGCTCGACTGGAAATGGCTCTTCATCTATCCGGACCAGCGCATCGCCACCGTCAACACGCTGACGGTGCCGGCCGGCGCCGAGCTGAATTTCCAGCTGACGTCGTCGAGCGTGATGAACGTGTTCTTCATCCCGCAGCTCGGCAGCATGATCTACACCATGAACGGCATGGTGACGAAGCTGAACCTGCGCGCCGACAATGAGGGCAAGTTGCAGGGCCTGTCGGCGCATTTCTCCGGCGACGGCTTTCCCGACATGATGTTCGACGTCAACGTGATCTCGCCGCTCGCCTTCCCGGACTGGGTCGCGACCACGGCGAAGACCGATGCCGTGCTGAACGAGGAGAGCTATACGAAGCTGATGCAGCAGGGCATCGAGAAGAACAGGCTGACCTTTCGCCTGGACGATCCCCGTCTGTTCGACCTGATCGCAACCCAGCACATTCCGCCAGGGCCCGGCCCGGAGCTGCTCTCCGATGCCGGCAGGCCGCACAGTGGAGGTCACGATGCTCGGTAAGCTCGATTGGTCGGCGATCCCGTTCGACCAGCCGATACCCCTCGTCGCGGGTGCCGTGGTGCTGGTCGCGATCCTCGGCGTGCTGATCTGGGTCGTCGTGAAAGGGCATTTGCCCTATCTCTGGCACGAATGGATCACCAGCGTCGATCACAAGCGCATCGGCGTGATGTACATCCTGCTCGCTTCGGTGATGCTGCTGCGCGGCGGCAGCGATGCCATCATGATGCGGCTCCAGCAGGCGGTGGCCTACCAGTCGCAGGGCTATCTCCCGCCGGAGCACTACAACCAGATCTTCTCGGCGCACGGCACTATCATGATCTTCTTCACGGCGATGCCGTTCGTGATCGGGCTGATGAACCTGATTGTGCCGCTTCAACTCGGCGTGCGCGACGTTGCTTTCCCAACGCTGAATTCGGTCGGCTTCTGGCTGACCGCGACCGGCGCGCTGCTGGTCAATATCTCGCTCGTGGTCGGCGAGTTCGCGCGCACCGGCTGGCTCGCCTTTCCGCCGTTGTCGGAGCTGTCCTATTCGCCCGGCGTCGGCGTCGACTACTACGCCTGGTCTCTCCAGATCTCCGGCGTCGGCACCCTGGTCGCCGGCATCAACCTGGTGACCACCGTGCTGAAATTGCGCACCAAGGGCATGAACTATCTGCGCATGCCGATGTTCTGCTGGACCACGCTGGCCTCCAACCTGCTCATCGTCGCCGCCTTTCCGATCCTCACCGCGACGCTCGCGATGCTGCTGCTCGACCGTTACCTCGGCTTCCACTTCTTCACCAATGAAGCCGGCGGCAACGTCATGATGTTCATGAACCTGATATGGGCCTGGGGCCACCCGGAGGTCTATATCCTCGTATTGCCGGCCTTCGGCATCTTCTCCGAGGTGGTGTCGACCTTCTCGGGCAAGGCGCTGTTCGGCTATCGCTCGATGGTGCTTGCCACCATGGCGATCTGCGTCATCTCCTTCATGGTCTGGCTACACCATTTCTTCACGATGGGCGCCGGCCCCGACGTCAACGCCATCTTCGGCATCGCCAGCATGATCATCGCGATTCCGACGGGAGTGAAGATCTACAACTGGCTGTTCACGATGTATGGCGGCCGCATCCGTTTTGCGACGCCGATGCTGTGGGCGGTCGGGTTCATGGTCACCTTCATCATCGGCGGGCTGACGGGCGTGCTGGTCGCGGTGCCCCCGGCCGACTTCATGCTCCACAACAGCATGTTCCTGGTGGCGCACTTCCATAACGTCATCATCGGCGGCGTGCTGTTCGGCGCCTTCGCCGGCTTCGAGTACTGGTTCCCAAAAGCGTTCGGCTTTCGTCTCGACGAGCGCTGGGGCAAGGCGGCGTTCTGGTTCACGTTCCTCGGCTTCTACGTCACTTTCATTCCGCTCTATATCGCCGGGATGCTCGGCATGACCCGGCGCATGCAGCACTACGACGTCGCGGCCTGGCGGCCATGGATGTTCGTGGCGGCCGCCGGCATGGCGGTGCTGACGATTGGCGTGATCTGCCAGATCGTGCAACTCGTGGTCAGCATCCGCAACCGCGAGGCCCTGCGCGACCGCACCGGCGATCCCTGGGACGGCCGCTCGCTGGAATGGGCGACCTCGTCGCCGCCGCCCGTGTTCAATTTCGCGTTCCATCCCGACGTGCGCGGCGAGGATGCCTATTGGGACATAAAGGCTGCCGCCCAGCAGCAATCGCTCGATCACGCCGCGCCCGAATATCACGACATCGAGATGCCCCGGAATTCACCGACCGGCTTCATCTGCGCGTTCTTCGCCACCATCATGGGCTTCGCGCTGATCTGGCACATCTGGTGGATGGTGATTTTGGGCGGCATCGGCGCATTCGCGACCTTCGTCGTGTTCGCCTGGCGCGACCATGACGAATACGTCATTCCGGCCGACGAGGTCGCTCGCATCGACCGCATCAATCTCGAGGAACGGCGCAGCCTCGTCAGCATGGCGGGAGCGCTCTGATGTCGATGACGGCGACAGCCGGCCGCGCGCATGCCGACCCCCACCACATCGGGCTCGTCGTCGAGCATCCAGGCCCGGCATCGAAGCGCATCGTGACCGCCTACGGCTTCTGGGTCTTCCTGCTCTCCGATATCGTGATGTTCTCCTGCTTCTTCGCGGCCTATGCGGTGCTGTCCGGCCAGACCGCGGGCGGCCCCAGCGGCTCGGAGATCTTCGAGCAGCGCAATGTCGCGATCGAGACGGTCTGCCTGCTGCTGTCGAGCTTCACTTGCGGCATGGCCAGCATTGCCGCCGACGTGCGCAACCGGTTCTGGTTCTATCTCGGCATGACCGTGACCTGCGTGCTCGGACTGATCTTTCTGACCATCGAGTTCCGCGAATTCGCCGATCTCGTCGCACGCGGCTATGGCCCGTCGCGCAGCGCGTTCCTGACGTCGTTCTTCTCGCTGGTCGGATGTCACGGCCTGCACGTCTCTGCCGGCGTGCTCTGGCTGCTCACCATGATGGCCCAGGTGTTTGCAAAGGGCTTTCGCGCCGACGTCCTGCGCCGGATGATGTGCTTTGCGCTGTTCTGGCATGCGCTCGACATCGTCTGGGTCGGGGTCTTCTCCGTCGTCTACCTGCTTGGGAGTGCCGTATGAGCGATCAGACGCATGTGCGGACCGGACACGATCTCGCACCGGGCGAGGAAGAGCAACACAGCGTCGGCGAGCGGGTGCTCGGCTACGTCGTTGGTCTCGGCCTCGCGCTGGTGCTCACGGCAACCTCATTCTTCATCGCCGGAACCGACCTGGTCTGGCAGCCGTCCATCCCTGTCGCTCTGATCGTGCTCGCGATCGCGCAGATGGGCGTGCACCTCGTGTTCTTCCTGCACATCACGACGGGGCCCGATAATACCAACAACGTGCTGGCGCTCGCCTTCGGCCTTCTGGTCGTCTTCCTGGTCGTCGGCGGCACTGTCTGGATCATGGGGCATCTGAATGCGAACATGCCGCCGATGGACCAGATCATGCCGATGCGGAAATAGGGCGCAGAAAAAAGAAGAGCCGCTTGTTGTGACAAGCGGCCCAAGTCTAGGGAGGAAACGCCCGAGCAAAGCAATCGGACCGAAGCCGGATTGCTGCCAAGGAACGCTCGCGCAAAGCGCTTGCGTACATATTAGATGTAGCAGCCACCGAGAGAGTTCAATTCCGGATCAATACTGTCTCCGGCTACCGCTCACATGCTCGTGACGGGCTTCCTCATTTCGGCCGGCGGCAATTGTAGGCCTTGCGGAAGCCGGCGGCCTGCGCGTCGTCCTCCGAGCAGAACCAGCGGTCCGGCTTGGTGGTCGCGGGATAGCTCGGGCAGCCCCTCAAGTGATAGATGCCGATATTGCCGGTGACGCGTGCCCGGACTGCGAGCTTGCCCTTGATGCTGCAACTCGGCGGCATGGTCAGCTCCTCCGGAAACAGCGCCGCGCGGATTTCCTTGTCGCGGTCGGCGCGGCAGGCGGCGCCGAGCAGCGTGCCGTCCTTCTTGCCCATGCGGAATTCTTGCGGTGCAACAAAGCAGCCCTTCCAGATGCCGGCTGACGCGGTTTTGGCATCGGCCGCGGCAGGCTTGACGTTCGCCTTGATCGGCTCGCGGGCGATGGCATAGCCAAGCTTGACCAGCTGCTCGTTCAACGAGACCTTGTCGCCCTCGGCGGTGCAGATCGCCCGGTGCCGTTTGCCGAAGCTCTTTTCCGGCCCGACATCGTCACAACGCACGCTGCGTTTGTTGATCAGCTTCGCCAGCTGGTCGCGGGCCTCGATGCCGCAGGTCCAGGGATCGGCGTGATCGTCGATGCAGACCTGGTCCAGTTCGGGTGCGTCGACGCCGTCGAGGCGGTAGGTGACGTCGCCGAGCTGGATCGAATTGGCGTCCCGGACGGTCGCGGCCGCCGTAAGCGCGGAGGCCGGCCCGGAAGAGGCGAGAAACCCGGACAGAGCGAGACACGAAACAAGCGCGAAGGCGCAGGCGGCGGCAAATGAATTCCTTAAGGACATAACGTCTCGCTATCGATTGCTCTGGCACCTCGTTCCTAGCATCCGGAAGTCGCGATACCAATGGTCTGCGCCCTGCGAAGTGCGACATTCGCGCGCCAGCCTTTACTGACCGGCCGGTCTGCCCCTATCGTTCGGCACGATCAAAAACCTGCGTAGACCGAATCGCCCTTGAAGCGGCGAGGGCGGGAGGAAGAAAGTTCGATGAAAGACCCCGTGGACGTCCTGATCATCGGCGCCGGCGCTTCAGGTGCCGCGATCGCGTGGTCGCTGGCCGAGACCAAGATGCACATCCTCTGCCTGGAGCAGGGCGGCTGGATGAACCCGGCGGAATATCCCAGCACGGGCCGCGACTGGGAGGCCAAGTTCTACGGGGAGTGGTCGTCGAGCCCGAATGTCCGCGGTCGGCCCGAGGACTATCCGATCAACGACGACAATTCGCCGATCAAGGTCGTCAACTACAACGCGGTCGGCGGCTCGACGGTGATGTACACCGCGCACTGGCCGCGGCTGCATCCCTCCGATTTCAAGGTGAAGACGCTCGACGGCGTCGCCGACGACTGGCCGATCGACTACGACGCGCTGACGCCGTTCTTCGAAGAGAACGACCGCATCATGGGTACGTCAGGCTTGTCGGGCGATCCGCTGTCGCCGCTGACGCATCCGCCGATGCCGCAGCAGCCGATGGGATTGTCCGGCGCCATCATCGGCAAGGCCATGAACAAGCTCGGCTGGCACTGGTGGCCGTCGGACACGACAGTCGCGACCACGGACTATGAGGGCCGCGCGCGTTGCATCAATCTCGGCCATTGCACGCCGGCCTGCGCCCAAGGCGCAAAATCCTCGACCGACATTACCTATTGGCCGCACGCGATCCGCGCCGGCGTCGAGCTGCGCACGCATTGCCGGGTGCGCGAGATCACCACCGACGAGAACGGCATGGCCTCGGGCGTGGTCTATTACGACAAGGACGGCGTCGAGCAGTTCCAGCCGGCGCATGTCGTCATCATCGCCTGCAACGGCGTCGGCACGCCGCGGCTGCTGCTCAACTCGGCATCCAACCGCTTCCCGCACGGTCTTGCCAATTCGTCGGGCCTCGTCGGCAAGAACCTGATGTTCCATCCCTATGCGCAGATCTACGGCTATGTGAAGGAGCCGACCGACAGCAACCGCGCGCCGCCGACCTGTGTGGAGCAAGGAATGGTATGACACCGACCTGTCGCGCGGCTTCGTGCGCGGCTACGGCGTCCAGTTCGTGCGCGGGGCAGGGCCCGTGTTCGAGGCCGTCGTGAGCGAGCAGAGGGGCATTTTGCCGTGGGGCGCGGATCATCACCGCGTCTTCCGCAAGCTCAATGGCCATCGGCTGGGATTCTCCGCGATCTGCGAGGACCTGCCGGAGGAGCACAATCGCGTCACGCTCGATCCTGTCCTGAAGGACAGCCACGGCATTCCAGCGCCGAGGATCGACTACACCATCAGCGAGAACAGCCGGAAGATGATGGAGCATGCGCTCGCGCGCGGCCGCGAGGTTCTGGAAATGGCGGGGGCGACCGACATCTGCGTCAACTCGCCGATCCCGTGGGGCGGCTGGCATCTGCTCGGCACCGCGCGGATGGGCACCGACCCCGAACGCTCCGTCGTCAACGAATGGGGCCGCACGCACGACGTGAAAAATCTCTTCATCGTCGACGGCAGCATCTTCGTCACCTCGGGCGGCGTGAACCCGACGTCCACCATCCAGGCCCTCGCGCTCTACATCGCCGACCAGATGAAGCAGCGCCTCGCCAATCTGTTCGACTGAGGCCGTCATGTCCGCTGACAATCAACTCACCCGCGCCCAATGCAACGATCTCCGCACGATTGCTGCGATGATCGTGCCCGCCAGCGACGAGTACAAGGTGCCCGGCGCCGACGCCCCCGCGATCCAGACCGATATTCTGAAGACGCTGGGCCGCGACGCCAAATTGGTGGCGGCGGCGCTGGACCATCTGGCCCGGCTCGCCGGCCAGCCGCTCGCAGAGCTCGATGCCGCCAGGCGCGATGCGGTGGCTCAGGAGTTCCGCAGCTCCGGCGGCGCGGCCGCCGCAACGCTCGTCCGCGTCGTCCTGCAATGCTACTACCGCGACGACCAGGTGTTGCGCTCGCTTGGGCTGGAGCTGCGCGCGCCGTTCCCCAAGGGGTACGTGCTCCCGGACGGCGACTGGTCGCTGCTCGACCCGGTCAAGGCGAGGGTGGGCACGCTGCGGCGCGCGCCCTAGCCACCTTGGTAGGTCAAGCCCTGACAGCCCAGCCTTGCGCCCCAGGCGGGTCCCTTGCGCTGGCAGGAACAGGCCACCATTTGTGTGAGCCTCAAGGACTCTTGCCATGCTGGATTTTACCTCAGACATCGTCGATGACGCCGCGTCATCGCGAGCGACAGCGTCTGCCCCGGTCGATGACCGGGCCCTGCTGGACGCCTATTCCAACGCCGTGATCGACGTGACCGACCGTGTCGGTCCCGCCGTCGTGCGCGTCGAGACCGGGCCAAAGGTGCCGAACGGCCGCGAGCGCGGCGGGCTCGGCTCCGGCATCGTGATCTCGCCGGACGGGCTCGTGCTCACCAACAGCCACGTGGTCGGTTCCTCCAGGGAGATCCGGCTGCGGGACGTCGAGGGTAACGTCGGTGAGGCCCGCGTACTCGGCGTCGATCCCGACACCGATCTGGCGCTGCTCCGCGCCAACGGCGTGCGCGACTTGCCCTATGCCGCGCTCGGCAACTCCAAGACCCTGCGTCGCGGCCAGCTCGTGATCGCGATCGGCAATCCGCTCGGCTTCGAATCGACCGTGACCGCCGGCGTGGTCTCGGCGCTGGGGCGCTCGATCCGCTCGGTGAGCGGGCGCACCATCGAGGACGTGATCCAGACCGATGCTGCGCTCAACCCCGGCAATTCCGGCGGTCCGCTGGTGTCGTCGAATGCCGAGGTGATCGGCATCAACACGGCCATCATCAACGGCGCGCAAGGCATCTGTTTCGCGGTCGCCAGCAACACCGCGCAGTTCGTGTTGTCGGAGATCATCCGCCACGGCTATGTCCGCCGCGCCTTTATCGGCGTCGCCGGGCAGACTGCACCGGTCCCGCGGCGGCACGCGGTACTGGCCGGCGTCGACAACAAGATGGGCGCGCTCTTGATGCAGATCGAGCCGGACGGACCGGCGGCGAAGGCGGGCCTGTTGCCCGGCGACGTCGTCATCAAGCTCGATGGTGTCGATATCAACGGCGTCGACGATCTGATCCGCGTGCTCGACCGCGACCGGATCGGCCGGCGGCTCGCCATGGACGTGCTGCGGCTCGGCCGCCTGCGGGCGATCGATATCGACCCGATCGAACGCAAGCCGGCGCGCTAGCGTTGGTGCCTCCGGGCGAGGTATGACGGTGTCATGCCTCGTTCCCGGACCCTTGCCGCATGATGCCGGCGCATGAGACCTACGATGTCATCGTCGTCGGCGCCGGTGCCGGTGGCATGACGGCCGCGGCCGTTGCCGCCGCTGAAGGCCTGCGCGTGCTGGTGATCGAGAAGACGGCGTACGTCGGCGGCACCACCGCCTGGTGCGACGGCATGGTCTGGATCCCCGCCAATCCCAAGATGAAGGACGTCGGGCTGTCCGACAGCATCACGGACGCGGTCCGGTATCTGTCGAGCACGGTGCCGGAGCCTGCCAATGCCGGCTTGCGCGCTGCCTTCCTCGCGCGCGGGCCGGAGGCGGTCGCCTATCTCGAAGCCAACACGGAAGTGCGCCTCCAGCCGGTGAAAGCCTGTCCGGACTGTTATCCGGAGCGGTTGGGCGCGACATCAGGCGGGCGCGTGCTGGAGCCGGTCGCGTTCGACGGCGCCCGGCTCGGCGCGCCGTTCGCACGGCTGCGCGCGCCGCTGCCGGAGCTCACGCTGTTCGGCGGGATGATGGTCAATCGCCTCGACATCCCGCATCTGCGCCGGGCCGGAAAATCGTTGCGTTCGACCCTGCGCGCGGCGCGGCTGGTTTCCGAATATGCGTTGCAGCGGCTGCGCAATCGGCGCGGCACGACGCTGCATCTCGGCAACGCGCTCGCGGCGCGGCTCTATGCCTCGCTGCTGGCGCGGCAGGTCGAGATTCTCTTCTGCGCCGATGTCGAGGGCCTGTCGATGCAGAGCGATCGTGCCAGCGGCGTTGTCATCCGCCACGGCTCTCGCGACCGCCTGATCGCCGCGCGTCGCGGCGTGGTGGTCGCGACCGGCGGCTTTTCGCACGACGCCGTGTTGCGCAAACGCTTCTTCCCGGTCGCGGCTGGTTTCGTCTCTGCGGCCAGCACCGCTGGCACTGGCGACGGGCTCCGGCTTGCGACCACGGCCGGTGCCGCGCTCAACACGGAGGCGACGTGTCCGGCTTATTGGGTGCCGGCCTCGCTGTTCCGTCGCGCCGATGGCAGCCGCGGTGTCTTCCCGCATACGGTGACCGACCGCGCCAAGCCCGGCGTGATCGCCATCAACGCGGCCGGCCGTCGCTTCGCCAACGAGGCGCTGTGCCACCATGAGTTCGTGCTGGCGATGTTGCGCGACTGCAATGGCGAGCCGGATCGGCCGTTTTATCTCGTCTGCGACCGTCAGTTCCTGTGGAGCTATGGCCTCGGCCGCATCAAGCCGTTTACGCTCAACCTCCGGCGCCATGTGGCGAGCGGCGAGTTGCTCAAGGCTCCTGACATCGCGCAGCTCGCGGCGAAGATCGGCGTCAATCCGTCCGTGCTCACGGCGACGATCGCAAGTTACAACGTTGATGCTGGGGAGGGCCGCGATCCCGAATTCGGTCGCGGCAACACCATCTATCAGCGTCACCTCGGCGATGCCACGCACAAGCCCAATCCTTGCGTCGCGCCGATTCTCCGCGCGCCGTTCTTCGCGATGCGCATCCATCCGGCCGATCTCGGCACGGCCATCGGCATGAAGGTGGATGCCCAGGCGCGCGTGCTGCGTGAGGACGGCACGCCGGTTGCGGGTCTCTACGCCTGCGGCAACGACATGGGCTCGATCATGAACGGCAACTATCCTGGGCCGGGGATCACGCTCGGGCCGGCGCTGACGTTCGGGTATATCGCGGGAAGGCATTTGGCGGAGGGGAGTGTTGTGACGGCGACGTCTGCGGTTGCAGGGACTCCCGTCTAGCCATCTCCACCGCTGTCATTCCCCGCGACCCGGCTACGCCAAGGCTTCGCCGGGGTTGAGGTCCAGGGGCGCCGAAGCTTTAGCGTAGGCGGCAAGCGGGGCATCCAGTACGCCGCGGCCCATCCGTTCAATCACAGCCGCCTCGGAGTACTGGATCGCCCGGTCAAGCCGGGCGATGACGCTGAGTGTGTGGCGAGCTCGTCCACAATCTCCGTTATTGCGAGCGAAGCGAAGCAATCCAGGCTGTCTCCGCAGAGGGTTTCTGGATTGCTTCGTCGCTTTGCTCCTCGCAATGACGCGGAGAGAGCTTCGGCGCTAACCGCTACTCCGCCGCCGCCGCAAAGCGGCTGTTCTCCAGCTCCGCCTCCAGCCGCGCAGTCTCGGCCGCCGCGACCTTGATGTTGGCTTCCTTGACGTGGCCGAAGCCGCGGATCGTCTCGGGCACGCGGGCCAGCCGCGCCAGCAGCGGGATCTGCTCCGCCTTCAGCCCGGACATCCGCTGATCGATCATGCCGACATAATCCGCGACTAGCTTCCGCTCGGTCCGGCGCTCCTCGGTGCGGCCGAACGGGTCGAACGCGCCGCCCCGCAGGAACTTCAGCTTGGCGAGCAGGCGGAAGGCGTGGATCATCCAGCCGCCGAACTCCTTCTTCTGGAGATGGCCGGTCGTCTTGTCGCGCTGCGCGAAGATCGGCGGGGCGAGGTGGTATTTCAGCGTGAAGTCGCCGTCGAACTTCTCCGACACCTTCTTGGCAAAGCTGCCGTCGGTGTAGAGCCGTGCAACCTCGTATTCGTCCTTGTAGGCCATCAGCTTGAACAGGTTCTTGGCGACCGCCTCGGTGAGCTCCGTGGACGCGGGCGAAGCGGCCATTTCCGCCTTGCGCACCTTGGCGACGGCCGTGCGGTAGCGGTCGGCGTAGGCCTTGTCCTGATAGCCGGTCAGGAATTCGGCGCGGGTCGCAATGACGTCGTCGAGCGACTTCGTCGGCGCGGATGCCCGGCTCTTGAACTGCAGTACGCTGCGGACGCGCGACATGTCGTGAGCGGCCAGCCGTCCCCAGGTGAAGGCAAGCTTGTTCATCTCGATCGCCGCGCCGTTGATCTCGATGGCGCGGAGCAGGGCCTCCAGCGACAGCGGGATCGCGCCCTTCTGGAAGGCGAAGCCGAGCATGAAGGGATTTGTCGCGATCGAGTCGCCCATTAGGGCCGAGGCAATGCCTGTCGCGTCGATGATGTCGAGGTTCGTGTCGCCGACGGCGTCACGCAGCACGGTCTGCATCGTGCCTATCTCGAAGTCGAGATCCGGGTTTTGCACGAAGCTCGCGGTCGGCTGCAGGTCGGCGTTGATGTAGGCCTTGGTCACGCCGCGCTCGGCGCGGCTGAGTGCGGAGGGACCTGCCGAGACGATCATGTCGCAGCCGAGGATGACGTCGGCGCCGCCGGTGGTGATGCGGACGGCAGAAATATCCTCCGGCCTCCGTGCGATGCGGACATGGCTCATCACCGCGCCGTTCTTCTGCGACAGGCCGGTGAAGTCCAGTGCCGAGCAGCCGCGGCCGTCGACATGGGCGGCCATGCCGAGCAGCGCGCCGATGGTGATGACGCCGGTGCCGCCGATGCCGGTGACGAGGATGTTGTACGGCGCCTCAAGCTCGCGGACAGGAGGCAGCGGCAGGTCGGCGAACAACTGTCCGGAATCGACCGCCGACGTCTTCATCCGCTTCAGGCTGCCGCCATGCACGGTGACAAAGCTCGGGCAAAAACCTTCGACGCAGGAAAAGTCCTTGTTGCAGTTCGACTGGTCGATCTGGCGCTTGCGGCCGAACTCCGTCTCCAGCGGCTGCACCGAGACGCAGTTGGAGGCCTGCGAGCAGTCGCCGCAGCCTTCGCAGACCAGCTCGTTGATGAAGGCGCGCTTGGCCGGATCGGGATAGAGCCCGCGCTTGCGGCGGCGGCGCTTTTCGGCGGCGCAGGTCTGGTCGTAGATGACGACCGTGAGACCCCCGATGTCGCGCAGCTCGCGCTGCACGGCGTCGAGCTCGCGGCGGTGATGGATGGTCGCGCCCTGCGGGAAGTAATTGCCCTCAGGGTACTTGCTGGGATCATCGGAGACGATGGCCAGGCGCTTCACGCCCTCGGCCCAGACCTGGTGCGCAATCTGCGCGACGTTGAAGGCACCTTCGGCCGGCTGGCCGCCGGTCATCGCGACCGCGTCGTTGTAGAGGATCTTGTAGGTGATGTTGATGCCCGCGGCAGAGGCTGCGCGCAACGCAAGCAGGCCGGAATGGGTGTAGGTGCCGTCGCCGAGATTCTGAAAAATGTGCTTCTCGGTGGTGAAGGGCGACTGGCCGATCCAGTTCACGCCCTCGGCACCCATATGCGAGATCAGATCGGTGCGGCGGGTCGGCATGCTCAAGGCCATGCCGTGGCAGCCGATGCCGGCCATGGCGCGGCTGCCCTCGGGCACGCGCGTCGAGGAGTTGTGCGGGCAGCCCGAGCAGAAGAACGGTGTGCGCGCGAGCTTGATCTGCGTGCTTGATGTGACGGGACTGTCGAAGGCCTCGAGCCGGGCGAGGCGTTGCTCCAGCACCGGGCTGTGATGCCCGAGCTTGCGCAAGCGTGCCACCAGCGCGCCCGCGACGATGGTCGGCGTCAGCTCGCCTTCGCTCGGCAGCAGCGGCGCGCCGCGCTCGTCACGCTTGCCCGTGACGGTCGGCCGCCTCGAGGCATCGATATTGTAGAGGATGCGCATCAGCTGGTCTTCGATGAAGCCGCGCTTCTCCTCGACCACGAGCACATCCTGAAGGCCTTCCGCGAAACGCTTGGCGCCGCTTTCCTCCAGCGGCCAGGTCAGTGCGACCTTGTAGATGCGAAGGCCGAGATCCTGGGCGTCCTTGTCGGTGATGCCCAAATCGGCCAGCGCCTGGCGCAGATCGAGATAGGCCTTGCCGGTCGCGAGAATGCCGAGCCGTGCCGGCTTGGAATCGAGCACGATGCGGTCGAGCTGGTTGGCGCGGGCGAAGGCCTGTACCGCGGCCATCTTCGGGCCGAACAGGCGCCTCTCGGCGTCCAGTGGCGGATCGGGCCAGCGGATGTTGAGGCCACCGGGCGGCATCTCGAAATCATCGGGAAGCTTGATCTGGATGCGCGCGGGATCGCTATAGATCGAAGCCGAGCTCTCCACGGTCTCGCTGATCGCCTTGAAGCCGACCCAGCAGCCGGAGAAGCGCGACAGCGCGAAGCCGTAGAGGCCGAGGTCGAGATAGTCCTGGAGCGTTGCCGGATTGATCACGGGGATCAGCGCCGCCGCGAACACCTGTTCGCTCTGATGCGCCAGCGTCGAGGACTGGCACCCATGGTCGTCGCCGGCAAGCGCGAGCACGCCGCCATTGAGCGAGGTGCCGGCCGCATTCGCATGTTTGAGCGCGTCGACCGAGCGGTCGACGCCGGGGCCCTTGCCGTACCAGATGCCGAACACGCCATCGACCTTTGCGCCGGGAAACAGGCCGACCTGCTGGCTGCCCCAGACGGCGGTCGCCGCCAGGTCCTCGTTCAGGCCGGGGACGAAGGCGATGTCGTGCTGCTGGAGGTGCGACTTCGCGCGCCACAGCGCGTGGTCGTACATGCCGAGTGGGGAACCGCGATAACCCGAGATGAAACCGCCGGTGTTGAGCCCCTGAAGCCGGTCGCGTTCGCGCTGCAACATGGGCAACCGAACCAGTGCCTGCGTGCCGGACAGGAAGATCCGCTTCGATTCGAGCCGGTATTTGTCGTCCAGCTCGACCTGCATCAGCGTCATTTCAGGAGTCCTCGTCTCTCGTTCGGCGTGGGGGTTTGCGCTGCGGGAGGGATAGCGGCGGCGCGACGCGAATTGTGACAGTCAAGAGCATGGGCCGGCGAAGTCAATACGGCTAGCCGCATCCGTGGCGCTCCTGCTAGTCATGGCTGCCTGTGGAGGACACCATGGCTGCAAACGCATTCGACACCGAGATTACAGAGACGGCCGAGGCGCTGATCGGGCCGTGGCGCCAGCCGCGCCAGATGCTGCACGCGCAAGTCTACGACGCGCATGCCTCGATCCACGACGATGCCACGGCGCAAAAGCTCGGCTTCAAGGGCGGCACCATCGAAGGCCCGACGCATTTCAGCCAGTTCGCCCCGCTCGGCGCGCGGCTGTGGGGGCAGGCCTGGTTCGAGAGCGGTTGCCTGTCCGCGCATTACCGCAACGCCTGCTTCGAAGGCGAGGAGGTGCAGGCGATCCTGTCGAAGCCGCTGCCCGGCACGAGCCAGTGCCAGATCCAGATGGTCAAGCGCGACGGCACCGAGGTGCTGCGCGGCACGGCCTCGGTCGGCGAACCGCACGCGGCAACCGCGCTCGAGGCACGCCTGGGCGAGCTCAAGCCGCTCGCCGATCCCGTGATCCTGCGCGATGTGAAGGTCGCCCAGACCAGCAAACGGCAGACGGTGCGGATGGCGCTCGATCAGAACATGGGCGACCTCTATCCATTCTCCCTGAGGCAGAAGCTCGCCGTCATCACCGAGAACTCGCCGTATTATTCCGGCGCCGACAATCCTTGGGGCAGAGCGATCATCCCGATGGAGATGCTGAGCGTGTTGTTCCAGTACCGCTCCAAGGACGATCCGCTGCCGGCTAGGGGGCCGGCGGTCGGCCTGTTCGCGGATCAGGAGATCAGGCTGATCAAGGGGCCGCTCTTCGTCGATGAGGCGTACGAAATCGAGCGTGAGGTTGTCGCGCTCTCCGGCAGCCGCCGCACCGAGAGCGCCTGGATGAAGACGCGCGTGTTCGGCAAGACGGGCGCGGTGGTGGCCACCATGCTGCTCAACATGGCGACGCTGAAGGATTCGTATGCGCCGTATGAGATGGAGTATCGGCAGCTGTACGGCGCGGGGCGGTAGTCTCCGCTCGTCATTCCGGGGCGCGAGCAGCGCGAACCCGGAATCCATTTCGCCTCACACATTGCGGCCCGATGGATTCCGGGCTCGACGCTTCGCGTCGCCCCGGAATGACGGCGAGTGAGTCCGTCGCCGCCCGCTCATCCTTTAAGCAGATGCACGTCGTAAAGCCGTCGCACAGGGAATAAGCAGCCGTCAGCCGCTGACGTAACCTTCTGAGTGCGCAGCAAATTCTCTCGCGGCCTGTGCCCCACCGCTATTGTACACAATGGCACGGCGTTTGCAGAACTCCTGGCAAAGAGAGTTCTCGCGGGGGCCTTGAGTCATGTTGAACTCGACCAAGCCGACACCGGGCGTCATCAGCGCCGAGCCCGAGCCGATCAGGCTCGACTGGCCTGCCACCGCGCTTCTCATCATCGACATGCAGCGGGATTTCATGGAGCCGGGCGGCTTCGGCGAAACGCTTGGCAACGATGTCAGCCAGCTCGCGCGCGCGGTGAAGCCGATCGGCGCGGTGCTGAAGGCGGCGCGTGACACCGGCATGCTGGTGATCCACACGCGCGAGGGGCATCTGCCCGATCTGTCCGACGCGCCGCCGGCGAAAGTCGAGCGCGGCGCACCGTCCTTGCGCATTGGCGATCCCGGCCCGATGGGGCGCATTCTCATTCGCGGCGAGGCCGGCCACGACATCATTCCCGAGCTCTATCCGCTCGACAGCGAAGTGGTGATCGACAAGCCCGGCAAAGGCGCGTTCTACGCCACCGAGCTCACGGATGTGCTGGAGAAATACGGCATCGAGAACTTGCTCGTCTGCGGCGTCACGACGGAAGTGTGCGTCAACACCACCGTGCGCGAGGCCAATGACCGCGGCTATCGCTGCGTCGTCATCTCCGACGGCTGCGCATCCTACTTCCCGGAATTTCACGAGATGGGCCTGAAGATGATCAAGGCCCAGGGCGGCATCTTCGGCTGGGTCGCGGACTCAGCCGCAGTCTTGGAGGCAATGAAGACTTCGACCACATAGGGGTAGCATCATGAGCACATTGACGGGGACGGCCGGCAAATCTGATCTGAGCAAGTCCGAGTTCAAGCCGGTACTATGGACATCGGGCGACTGGAACGCGTTCTTCGGCTTCGGCACCAACATCCTCGTTAACATGCTGGTGCTCACGGGTCTGCTGCGCTTCGTTTTGAAGATGCCTGATAGTCTCGTGTTCGGCCGCATCCTGCCCGCGCTCGGGCTGATGATGTGTCTCTCCACCTTCTACTACGCGTATCTCGCCTATCGGCTGGCGCAGAAGTCGGGCCGCAACGACGTCTGCGCACTGCCCTCGGGCGTCAGCGTACCGCACATGTTCATCGTCACCTTCGTGATCATGCTGCCGATCACGATCAAGACCGGTGCCCCGCTCAAGGGCTGGTCGGCCGGCCTCGTCTGGGTGTTCTTCCAGAGCTTTATCCTGATGATTGGCGGCTTCATCGCACCGTTCATCCGCAAGATCACGCCGCGCGCGGCGCTGCTCGGCACGCTCGCCGGCGTCTCCGTCACCTTCATCTCGATGCGTCCGGCGTTGGAGATGTACATGACGCCGCAGATTGGTCTGGTCTGCTTCGCCATCATCCTGGTGAGCTGGTTCGGCGGCGTGAAATATTGGCGCGGCATTCCCGCGGGGCTCGTCGCCATCGCGGTCGGCATGGTCATCGCCTGGGGCTCGAACCTGTTCGGGCTCGGCCTCGGTGGGCTGAGCGTCAAGGGCGTCGGCGACGCTTTCGCGAACTTCGGCTTCTCGGTGCCGATCCCGGCGTTGGGCTACGTCTTCTC
Organism: Bradyrhizobium sp. 61; assembly: GCF_023073075.1. Classification (NCBI taxonomy): domain Bacteria; kingdom Pseudomonadati; phylum Pseudomonadota; class Alphaproteobacteria; order Hyphomicrobiales; family Nitrobacteraceae; genus Bradyrhizobium; species Bradyrhizobium sp. 61. The sequence continues at coordinate 25,948 of NZ_JADPIU010000084.1, forward strand.
CGGCTTCGAGTTCCTCGGCATCATTCTGGTTACCGCTATTCCGTTCGGCATCTACGACCTCGTCGAGGCCATGGACAATGTCGAGAGCGCGGAAGCGGCCGGCGACGAATATCCGACCACGCGGGTACTCACCGCCGACGGCGTTGTCAGCCTGATCGGCTGCCTGATGGGCAACCCCTTCATCAACGCCGTCTATATCGGCCATCCCGGCTGGAAGGCGATGGGCGGCCGCATCGGCTATTCGGCTGCGACCGGCATCATGGTGGTGGTGCTGGCCTGGTTCGGCATCATCTCGGTGCTGCTGGCACTCGTGCCTGTCGTCGCGATCTCGCCGATCCTGCTCTATATCGGCATGTTGATCGGCGCGCAGGCGTTCCAGACCACGCCGGCCAAGCACGCGCCCGCGATCGTGCTGGCGCTGACGCCGCATCTTGCCGCCTGGGCCAAGCTCCAGATCGACACGATGCTCGGCTCGACCATGATGGCGGCGACCTCTGTCGGCGGTCTCGCCGCCGACAAGGCCGACGCGGTCAAGGCCGCGGCGATCGCAGCACTGCCGCAGCAGGGCGTATTCTATCACGGCCTGGAGGTGATGGGCGGCGGCTCCATCCTCGGCGGCCTCATCCTCGGTGCAATCGGCGTCTTCATCATCGAGCGCGACTTCGAGAAGGCCTCGGCCTTCGCGCTGGTCGGTGCGGTGCTCACTTACTTCGGCTTCATGCATGGCGAAGCCGTCGGTATCGGCGGCGGCTTCGGCGTCACGCCCGCGGTGGCGTTCGCCTACGCGGTGATGGCGGCGGGATTGTTTTCCGCCAGCAAGCTCGGCGCCACCGAGCGCTACGCCGCCCATCCGGAGATGCACGCGCTGCCGGCGGAGTAGGTCTCGGCCAGTATTGGTCGCCGCCGGGTGACACCATGTCGCCCGGCTGTGTTTTTTCAGGCGACGCCCAGATCGGACAGGATATCGGCCCCGGCACGAACCTCGTGACTGGATCCCCGGAAATCGTCGCCAACGGGCTCGCAGGCGCCACCCAGATGCCGTGCAAAGAACGCCTCGGCAATCGCGAGATGAGAGAGCTGGTTCGGCGGCCTCTGGAATCCGTGTCCCTCATCGGGATAGACGATGTAGGTCACGGGAATGCCTTTCGCCTGCATAGCCGCTGCGATGGTGTCGCTTTCCGCGATCTTGCAGCGAACGTCGTTGGCGCCATGAAAGATCAGCATGGGCTTCTTGATGTTGTCGACCTTGTTGATCGGTGAACGTTCGGCGAGCAGCTTGCGGCCTTCCTCGGTGCGGGGATCGCCGTAGCTGCGATACATGAATTCCGCAAAGCCGGCCCAATAGGGTGGCATCGACTCCAGCAGGGTTTGCAGGTTGGAGATGCCGACGACCGGCACGGAACAGCAGAAGACGTCCGGCGTGAAGGTTGCGCCGACGAACGAGGCCAGGCCGCCGTAGGACAGGCCGAAAATCGCGACTTTGTCCTTTTGCGCGATGCCTTCGGCGATCGCCCAATCGACCATGTCGATGAGATCGTCGTGCATCTTTCGCGCATGCTCTTTCTCGCTCGCCGCGACAAACGCCTTGCCGAAGCCCGTCGATCCCCGATAGTTGACCGAAAGCACGGCGTAGCCGCGATCGGCCAGCCATTGGTGATCCCTGCGATAGCCGTAGATATCCCGTCCCCACGGACCGCCGTGGACGATGAGGACCATCGGCAGCGGCCGAGGCGGGCGATCGCCATCGATGTCGGCGGGCAGCGTGAGGTACGAGACGAGGGGCAGGCCGTCGCGCGATTTGCCTTGCACTTCCTGCATCGAAGCGAGGCGGTAGGGCTTCAGCTCGGGGCGCGCCGAAAACAGCTCGGTGATGGTCTGCTTGTCGCGGTCAAGGAGATGATATGTGATGGGTTGATCCGGCGCGTGGCTCGCCACGATCCATCGGCGGCCATCGTCGCTTTGGCTCTCAACATAAAACGCGTGGTCGCGTAGTCGCGCCTTGATCAGATCAAGCTCGGCCGCAATCGCAGGCGTCAAAGCCGTCCATTCCTGCCGACCGGGATCGATGCAGACCGCTTCGGGTTCGAGTGTCCGGGTGTTGAATATGGCTCCCGTCACATCGGCGCGGTCGCTTGCGAACAAGACACGTTCGTCACCCGTCGACCAGTTGATGCTTAGCAGGGCCGACTTGTCGTGCGTGACGCTCGAAGTCATATGGAGGTAGTTGCCCTCCGCGTCGAAATTCCAGGGCCGGGTGCTGATGTAGGCCTCGTATGAGGTATCGCGCCAATGCGTGACCTCGCCGTCGTCAATACGCCAGAGCCGTGTGCCTCCGTCAGGCGCGTTGCTGTGCGCGTAGCGCGGCTTCAACTGCCAGTCGAGCCCGACGTAATGGAACTCCTGGCGATTTTCCCAAACCAGGCTGCGTTCGCCGGTTGCGAGGTCGAGCACGTAGACATCGTGCCAGCGCGGGTCGCGATCGTTGAGGCTGACTGCAATCTTGTCAGGAACCATGTGCGACCAGTGCGTCGGCATCGCTCGGACATTGGCAAAGGGCGTGAGATCCCGGAGCTCTGAACTGCGGGGATCGACGACGAACAGGCGCAGATTCTCATCGCCGTTCTCGTCGTTGAGAAACATGATGTAGCGGCCGTCCGGGCTCCAACTCTGCCAGTTGATTGGTCGGCCCGTGGTGCGTGTCACGGGCCGGCCCGCCGCAATGCTGTCGACCGGAGAAACCCAGACGTTCAGAACGTCATCGACAGGGGCGAGCCAGGACAGCCATTGCCCATCTGGTGACAACTTGGCGCCGACGTAGGTCGGATTGCCAAACAGTTTTCGGCGCGGAATCAGAGGGCGAGCTGACATGTGGCGTCTCGTACGCAGGCGCGACTTCCATCACGCATCGTAGTGCTACGGTATGTAGCATACATACGCGAAAACCTTGCGTCAACTCCAAGTAGAGCGCGTGCTCGTGGCGCGGGAAGCGCGCAAGAGTGCGCTCCCCAGAGGATTGAGATTGGCGCAGCTACCCGCCCTTGACGGCCCCCGCGGTCAGCCCGGCCACGATCTGCCGCTGGGCGAACACTGTGAGCAGCAGCACCGGGAGGGTGACGATCAGCGCGGCGGCGGCGAGCGGGCCCCAGCTCAACTGGTCGAACGAGATCATGTTGTAGACGGCGACGGGCAGGGTGCGCGTCTCGCGTCCGGCCAGCACGATGCCGAACACAAAATTGTTCCAGGAGAAGATCACGGCGAGGATGAAGGCGACCGCAATTCCGGGCTTGGCGATCGGCAGGGCGACATGGCGAAAGACCTGCCAGCGCGTGGCGCCGTCAATGAGGGCGGCTTCCTCCAGCTCCAGCGGCGTGGTCTCGAAATAGCCGATCATGATCCAGATCACGATCGGCACCGTCACGACGAGATGGATGATGATCTGCGGCACCAGCGTTCCGAGCAATCCCAGCCATTGGAACAGCAGGAACAGCGGGATCAAATAGGACAGGCCGGGCGTGATGCGCGCGATCAGGATCACGATCGCGGATTTGTGCGCGGCCATGCGCGCGATGCCGTAGCCGGCGGGAACGCCGACGAGCAGGGCAAGCGTGGTCGCGCCGCCGGTGACGATCAGGCTGTTGACGAAATAGGTCAGGAAGCGGTTGGAAGCGAGCACGTCGGCATAGTTCTTCCAGGCGATGCGATCGGGGAAGAACACCGGCGGGTAGGCGGCATTGTCGACCTCGAACTTGAGCGATAGCGACGCCATCCAGAGGAAGAACAGGATCGCCGGCGACACGATGACGAACACCGACAGCCACAGACCGATCCTGCCAATGACCTGACGTAGGTTGATTCGACTTGGGTTGACTTGACTTGAGCTCATGCGCCGCTCGCGATTTCGGTCCACAGCATGCGCTGGCGGGCATAGAGCATCACGGCCGCGAGGGCGACGATGAGGAGGAAGAACACCACCGCGATCGCCGAGCCGTAGCCGAGGTCGTAATAGGTGAAGGCGACGCTGTAGAGATAGATGTTGATCGTCTCCGACGCCGAACCCGGTCCTCCCTGCGTGATCGCGAAGATGATGTCGAAACTCTTCACGGCGTCGATCATGCGGATCATGCCGGCGATGAACAGGAACGGCATGATCAGCGGCAGGGTGATGAAGCGGAATACCTGCCAGAAGCTGGCGCCGTCGATCTGCGCGCTTTCATAAGGTTCGGTCGGGATGGCGGCGAGGCCGCCGAGCACGATCAGCATGACCAGCGGCGTCCATTGCCAGGTCTCGACCAGCACGAGCGAGGGAATGACGGTCGCGGGGTGGAAGACCCAGAGCTGTGCGGGTATCCCGACCAGCGACAAGAGGTAGTTCAGCACGCCGAGCTGCGGGTGGAACATCATGGTCCAGACCAGTGCGATCGCGACGGGGGTCGCCATCATCGGCATGATGAAGATACCGCGCAGAAAGCCGCGGCCCGCGAATTTCTGGTGAAACACGACGGCCGCGAACGTGCCGAGGATCAGCGGCAGCAGCACCGACAGCAAAGTGTAGACCATGGTGTGGCCCACCGCCTCGATGAAGCGGGGATCGCTCGTCAGCCGCAGATAGTTGGAAAACCCGACGAAGGTGGTCGGTGAGCCGACCTTCCACTCGTTCAGGCTCATCCAGATCGTGAAGACCCACGGGAAGATGATGATCGCGAGCACGACGACCAGCGCCGGCACCACGAACGGCCAGTAGGACGGCGGCCGCAACGCCTTCTCCGGCGCGGCATCAGACTGTGTCGCGGCCGGAGTCGATTGTGTCAACGTACTCACGCCTTTTCGCTGCGCTCCAGGATCGGCCGGTACTGATCGTGGGCCTTCTTCAACTCGGTTGCGGGATCGGCGCCTGACAGTGTCGAGGTGAGGGCCGCGCCGACGAGATCGCGGAATTCGGCGACCGGGATCACGACGGGAAGGCCGAGCTTGCTGATCTTGGCGGAATCGATCACCGACTGCAGCCACTCCTTGGGCATCTTGACGCCGTTCTGGACCTCGGGATCGCCGAGGATCGAGTTGCGGAACGGCACGCCGCCGCCGGCCTGCAGCAGCCGCGCGCCCTGCTGCTTCGAGACCGCCCACTGGCAGAGCAGATAGGCGGCTTCCTTGTTCTTGCTCGCCGCGGCAATGCCAATGCCGTCGCCATAGGTGGCCGAATATTGCCCCTTCGGTCCGGCCGGCACGACGGTGTAGCCGACCTTGCCGACGACGCGCGAGGCGGCGGGGTCCTCCAGCGGCGGCGCCCAGCCGACGCCGTCGATCCACATCGCCGAACGTCCTTGCGTGAACGAGGCCATCGACTCCATCCAGTTGAAGCCGGCGACGCCTGGCGGGGCGACCTTCGTCAGCAGCGTCTGATAGAGCTTTGTCGCCGCGACCGCCTCGGGGCCGTCCGTGAGGATGTTGCCTTTGGCGTCGAGGAATTCGCCGCCATAGTCGAGGAAGAAGTTGGTCCACAACGTCATGTTGGCGTTGCGCAGGCCCCGTCCGACGAAACCGTAGGTGCCTTCCTTGGTGTCGGTCAGTTTTTCGGCGGCCGCGACCATCTCGTCGAGGGTCTTGGGGACGGCGACGCCCTTCTTCTGGAACAACTCCTTGTTGTAGTAGAGGATGAAGTAATCGACCGACCAGGGCAGCGACAGCATCTGGCCCTTGTCGTTCTTGGCGTATTGCAGGCCGGCGGCCGAGAAATCGCTCTCGACGAGATCGGGCGCCGTCAGCGTCGGATCCTTCATGAAGGGCGTCATGTCGGCGAGCCAGCCGCCCTTCTCGAACTGCCGCTTCTGCACGTGATAGCTGAGATGGACGACGTCGAAGCTCGGCCGGCCCGAGGTCAGCTCGATCACCACTTTCTGGCGCTGCTGCTGCTCGGGGATCTGTTCGGATTCCACCTGGATGCCGGTGAGCTCGGTGAACTCCTTGATGTTTTTTTGCAGGTTGTCGCCGCGCGGACCCTTGGCGAGGATCACCTCCAGCTTGGTCGCGGCGTATTTCTTCCAGTTGACCTCGGCGCGCGCCGGTAGTCCGGTCAGGCTGAGCGCGCCGGCCGCGGCGGTCCCCGTCAACAGCATGCGGCGCGAGATGTTATGGTTGGCCACGTCGAATCCCTCCCTCTGATTCATTTTCTTTGGGAGGGATACTAACGGCCGTGCCACGCCTGCCTAGCCCTAATCTGGGGACTCAGGGACGCACGGCAGGCGTCTCCATCGGCAGGCCGCGCGCCCGCGACATCAGGTAGAGTTCAAGCGCGACCAGCTCGGGCGCGCCGTAATCATAGGCCTGGGCGCGTACGCCGGTCATGCAACTGCGCAACCTTCGCTCGATCGACCCCAGCGTCTGCCACTCCAGGCGGTAGAGCGGATAGCCGGTCGGCTGCCCTTGCGTGATCGGCGCGCCCGCAAGACGCTTGTCGAAATTGTCGTCGTGGCAATTGGTGCAGGCGAGGTTGAGCTGGCCCTCGCGCTGCATGAAGAGGTCGCGGCCCTGCGCCACGAAAGGCTTCAGCTCCGGATCATCGCCAGCCGTGATCGCGACGCCGCGGGACTGGTGGGCGACGAAGGCGGACAGCGCCAGGAGGTCGCGGCTCTCGTAGGGCAGCGCCGGCGCCTGCTGATGATTGGCGCGGCAGAGGTTGATGCGCTGGTCGAGGGTGACGGGGCGCGCCAGCGCCTTGTCGAAGGCCGGATAGCGCGCCGCGACGCCCTTCATGCTGGTCGTTGCATCGCCGTGGCAGTCCGCACAGGCCTTGTCGGCGCTGCCGGCCTTCTTCGCCCAGAGCGCCCCGCCGTCGAGCACGAAAAGCATGCCCGGATTGGACGTGTCGTCATCCTGCATCGCGCGCGTGTCCGGCCCCATGAACGAATAGCCGGAGCGGCGCGCGTCCGGCGGAATTTCGCCGGCGAGCAGGGCAGGGGCCGCGGCCAACAATGTTGCCGCCGCTATCGCGCGCCAAAAGATCATTCGACCGTGATCGGGGCCGATGCGGTCGACGAATAGCCGTTGTCGCCGATCCATTCGAATTCGAACTTGCCGCTCTCCTTCGCGACCGTGAAGAAGGAGAGGTATGGGTTGGCCGCGATCGCCGGAAACAGGTCGGCGCGGAAAACTTCGGTGCCATTGTAGCGGCACGTAAAGCTCGTGATGATGTCGCGCGGCACCAGCGCGCCGTCCGCGGTGTGGCGGAAGCCGGTCTCCATGATGTGCGAGGTCAGCGTGCGGATCTCGATGACATCGCCGCGTTTGGCTTTTGCCGGGACGTTGATGAGCGCGGCCATCAGTTCATCTCCTCGGTACAGGCGGCCAGCGTCACGACGATGTCGGCGGCGACCTGCCAGAACGTGTCATCGGACAGGCGTGCGATTGCGACCACCTTCTGGGTGTCGGCGAGCCGGATTCGGGTCGAGACCTGGGCGCGGCCGGAGGAGGGGTTGAGATAGAAATTGCCGATGTTCGGCTGCGGGTTCTTCTCGTTGAAGACGTGGATGCTCTTGACGTAGTCGTTCGCGGTCATCGGGCTTGCGACGCTTACCGTCATCGGCACGGTGTTGCCGTTCTCGACCAGCGGCGGAATGTCGAGCTTGATCTTGCCGGTGCGAATCTGGGCTTCGCCGACGACGTTGCGGATGGCGGTGCTGAGCATCGCGGGCGTCGCTTCCAGCGGTCGCAGCGTGACGATCGGAATCGTTCCGGCGACCGTCGCGCCGCCTGCAATACTCAGGAATTGTCGTCGCGTGGTTGGCATGAAGCTAGTTCCGAAGCGTTACAAGAAAGGCCACGATGTCTTCGATCTCCGCGGCGGATAATATCGGCTTGCCGGCAAAATTGCGCCCGACCCGGACCAGCCCGTCGTTGCGATAATAGGACGGCATGATGGTCTGCGGGTTGTAGCGCGATGCATCGACCAGCCGCAGCCGCAACTGGCCAGCCGACCACCAGTTTCCGGTGCCGGTGAGATCGGGCGCGAGGTCACCCTGGAACCGCGCCTCCGGGAACGGACCGGAATGGCAAAGGATGCAGGTCGTGGTGCGCGCCACCACCAGCGCGCGTCCACGCGCGGCATCGGCTGGTGAGCCCGTGAGCGGCTCCGGGATGGTGTCACCGATGATCTTGTAGGGCACGAGCTCGTCGGCTCTTGCGCCGCAAGCCAAGGCAACGCCGGCGGCGATCAGCGCTGCGATATGAAGGAATGCTCTAGCCAAAGGTGTCCGCCGTGATGGTTTGAAACCAGCGTTCCGCCTCCGCGGCCTCGCGGGCGCGCAGCTCGCGCGGCGCATCGACCGGGCTGGTCGCGCCGCCCTCGACCTCGGCAAAGATGTCACCCCTGGGCTGGTAGTTGCCGGCGAGCGAGAAGCCGTAGCCGGGCGCGGCGGTTGTATAGCAGACGCCGGTCAGCCGCGGTGCCTCCGGCGCGCGGCCTGCGAACAGGTTGAGGATGGCGGCGGCGCAGGCGTTGCCCTGTGCGCTCGCGGCCGACGCCGATTTGGGAATGCCGCCGCCGAGGCAGGCGTCGCCGATGACATGGATATTCGGGACGAGCTTCGACTCGAAGGTCACGGGATCGATCGGGCACCAGCCGGTGGCATCCGCCGCGCCCGCGATCTCGGCGATGCGGCCGGCGCGTTGCGGCGGGATGACGTTGGCGACATCAGGCGTGTAGTTGCCGAACTCGGTGATGATGGTCCTTGTCGAAGGATCGACCGAGGTGACGCGACCGCCCTGCGACAGCGCGATGCGCTCGATCATGTCGCCATAGAGCTCCTTCCACGCCTTCTCGAACAGCCGCTGCTGCGAAAAATTGTCCTTGGCATCGAGGACCAGCACCTTCGAGCGCGGCTTCTTCGTCTTCAGGTAATGCGCGATCAGGCTGGCGCGTTCGTAGGGTGCCGGCGGGCAGCGCGAGGGATTGGCCGGGATCGCGATGGCAACCGTGCCGCCGTCCGCCATTGCCTCCAGCTGCCTGCGCAGCAGCAGCGTCTGCGCACCGGCCTTCCAGGCGTGCGGCATTTTTTCGGATGCCGCTTCGTCATAGCCGGGCAGGGCCTCGAAATGGAAGTCGATGCCAGGGGAGAGCACGAGGCGGTCATAGGGCAGCGCGACGCCGTCGGTCGTCACGACGCTGCGCCGCTGCGGCTCGATTGTGGTCACGGCCTCGCCGATCACGGTGATGCCCTCGGCGGCGAGCCTGTCATAGTCAAACTGCTGCGCGTCGATCTCACGCAGGCCCGCAATCACCTCGTTGCTGAAGGGGCAGGAGGTGAAGACCGCGTTCGGTTCGATCAGGATGATTTGCAGGTTTTCCTGCGCGCGTTTCAGCGCGCGGGCGCAGGCCGCGCCGCCGAACCCGCCGCCGACCACGACGATACGTGCTGCCGATTGCGCACGCGGGACCGATGGCCGCGCCAGCGTTGCGGCGGCCGCGGTGATGCCGAGCACGGCATTCCGCCGTGTCACCGGGCGCGTGGTCATCAGGATCATCCAGGCAAAAATGCCGCGGCGGCCGTTGCAGCCGCCGCGGCGTTCTCAGGCGAAGGTGATGTTCTGGTCGCGCAGCGGCACCGAGCGGATGCGCTTGCCCGTCGCCGCGAAATAGGCGTTGAGCACCGCCGGCGCCGCGACGCCGATGGTGGGCTCGCCGACGCCACCCCAGAACCCGCCGCTCGGCACCATCACCGATTCCACCTTCGGCATCTCGTTGATGCGCATCGAGTTGTAGGTGTCGAAGTTGGTTTGCTCGATCTTGCCGTCCTTGACGGTGCAGCCGCCGTAGAACAGCGCGGAGAGGCCGTAGACGAAGGAGCCGGCGATCTGCCGCTCCACCTGCGCCGGATTGACGACGTAGCCGGGATCGGTGGAGGCGACGATGCGATGCACCTTGATCTTGTTGCCGTCGGTCACCGAGATTTCGGCGGCGCCGGCGACATAGCTGCCATAGCCCATGACCTGCGCGATGCCGCGATAGACGCCCTGCGGTGCCGGCTTGTCCCAGCCGATCTTCTCGGCCACGGCATTGAGCACCGCCAGATGCTTGGGATGGTTGCCCATCAGCTTGCGGCGGAATTCGAGCGGGTCCTGACCTGCGGCCTGGGCCAGCTCGTCCATGAAGCATTCCATGTAGATCGCGTTGTGATTGACGTTCACGCCGCGCCAGAAGCCGGGTGGAACGTGCGGGTTGCGCATCGCATGCTCGACCAGGAGGTTCGGCACCGAATAGCCGAACGCGGCTTCGCCGGTCTGGGCGACGCCCTGGAATGCGGCCGGATCCATGCCGTTCTGCAGCGCTTCGGGGCGCAGCGAGAACAGGATCGACTGCCCGGACAGGCGGTAGTGCAGCGCCACCAGATTGTTGTTGGCGTCGAACGCGCCGATCATCTTGCACTGGGTGATCGGGTGATACCTGCCGTGCGCCATGTCCTCTTCGCGCGACCACAACAGCTTGATCGGCACGCCCGGCATCTGCTTGGCGATCATGACCGCCTGACGGACGTAGTCGGTCTGGCCGCGCCGGCCGAAGCCGCCGCCGGGCATCACCTTGTACACGTCGCACTTCTCCGCCGGCAGGCCGGAGGCCTCCAGCACCGCCGCGAAGACGGCTTCGCCGTTCTGCGTGCCGCACCAGACCTCGCATTTGTCCGCCGTGTAGAGCGCGGTGGCGTTCATCGGCTCCATCGTGGCGTGGTTCTGGTAGGGGTAGTTGTAGACGGCTTCGACCTTCTTCGCTGCGCCGGCAATCGCGGCTTTGACGTCGCCGTTCTTGTTGCCGACATAGGCCGGCTGCGAATCGTCGAGGCCCTCAGCCAGCCACTTCGCGATCGACTCGCTGGAGACCTTGGCATTCTCGCCCTCGTCCCAGACGATCGGCAGCGCTTCCAGCGCGGTCTTGGCGTGCCACCAGGTGTCGGCAACGACCGCAACCGCGGTGTCGCCGACCTTGACGACCTTCTTGACGCCTTTCATGCCGGTGATCTTGGCTTCGTCATAGCTCTTCAGCTTGCCGCCAAACACCGGGCAGTCCTTGATTGCGGCGTTCAGCATGCCCGGCAGCTTGACGTCGATGCCGTAGATCATCGTGCCGGTGGTCTTGTCGGCGGTATCGAGCCGCAACAGGCCCTTGCCTGCGATGGTCCAGTCCTTGGGATCCTTGAGCTTGACGTCGGCGGGCGGCGCCAGCTTGGCGGCGGCTTCGGCGACCTTGCCGTAAGTCGTCGTCTCGCCCGACGCCTTGTGGGTGATGACGCCCTTGGCGACGGTGCATTCGGAGGCCGGCACTTTCCACTCGTTCGCGGCGGCCTCGATCAGCATCACGCGCGCGGTGGCGCCGCCCTTGCGGACATAGTCTTGCGAGCTGCGGATGCCGCGGCTTCCGCCGGTCGAGAAATCGCCCCAGACGCGCTTGCGGGCGACGCTCTGGCCGGGGGTCGGATATTCGGTCGTGACCTTCGACCAGTCGCATTCGAGTTCCTCGGCGACCAGCTGGGCGAGTCCGGTGAGCGAGCCCTGGCCCATCTCGGAGCGGGCGATGCGGATCACGACGGTGTCATCGGGCCTGACCACGACCCAGGCGTTGACTTCCGGCGCGCCGTCGGCCGCGCGGACCACGGCGGGGCCACCGAAGGGGAGATCGAGCCCGATCGCGAGGCCGGCGCCGACAGCGGCGGTGCCGACGACGAAGGCGCGACGGTTCATCTTGGGAGAAACATGCTTATTCATGGGGCGGCTCCTCAGGCGCTGGCGATCGTGTGGATCGCTTCGCGCACCTGCTGGAAGGTGCCGCAGCGGCAGATATTGGTGATGGCCTCGTCGATATCGGCGTCGGTCGGCTTCGGCTTCTCGGCGAGAAGCGCGGCCACCGCCATGATCATGCCGCTCTGGCAATAGCCACATTGCGGAACGTCCTTGGCGATCCAGGCTGCCTGCACCTTGTGCAGCGTGTCGCCGGATGCGAGCCCCTCGATCGTGGTGATCTTCTTGCCTTCGGCCTCGCTGACCGAAATCCCGCAGGAACGGGTGGCAACGCCGTCCATGTGAACGGTGCAGGCGCCGCACTGCGCAATGCCGCAGCCATATTTGGTGCCGGTCAGGCCGGCATTCTCACGGATCGCCCAGAGCAGCGGCGTATCCGGCTCGACGTCGAGCGTGAAGGTTTTTCCGTTGATTGTTAGGTTTGCCATCGCAAGTCCCCTGATTGGCCCAATCCACCGATCGGACTCAGGGAATAATGTGTCTGGCAAATTGGAACTGTTCAAATCAATAGTCCGAGGGGTGGCCAACAGCGAGGCTGGCATGCGCGGGGAAGAATGTCGGGAGCGCGGTGTTGCGTTGTGAACGGCGGTGCAAATCCGCAGCCTTTGGTCGCATCGAATTCGTTTGACTATCTGAGGGTATTGTACAACCTTTGGTTTGATGGATCATTAGTCCATCCTAAGGGAGAATCTTCATGGGCCGCATCGTCACGATCGATCTCGAAAAAGTTCTCGCGTCAGGTAACGATCTCAAAGCCAAGTCACCGTCCGGACTCACCACCCACGCCGATTTGCTCAGCCTTGCCAGCGACGTCAGCAAGGACCCGGTCTCCTATCTGAGCAGCGTTGGCGTACAGCTCGACGACCAGACGGCGTCGATGCTGCGGAACAAGCTGGCCACGCGTAGCGGCGGCGTACAGGCCGGTACGATCCATATCGACATCCTCTGATCCCGTATCTGCAGATCACGATGGCCGGCTGACCGGTTCGCCGGGCAGCCGGGATATGAGGTCGTCGGCCATGGCGTTCGGCGCACAATTTTTATCCGATTTCCGCGCGGCCAGGGTGACGCCTACCAATCTCGTTCTGAACGTCACTCTGAAATGCCCGCTCAAATGTTCGCATTGCTGCTTTTCATCTGACATGTTTCACGGCGGGCACCTGTCCGCCGCGGACGTTCATCGTTGCATTCAGCAGGCCGCACAGATCCCGTCGATGGAGATCATCCATTTCGTCGGGGGTGATCCGATGCTGCATGCGGACATCGTTGCCGACGCCGTGGCCCTGGCCGCGTCGCTGGGCTTGCGCGCGGGTATCACCACGAGCGCGTTCTGGGCGAAGTCGCCCGCGCGCGCAACGGCGGCCGTTCGGCAATTGCGCGCGGCCGGGCTCACCGAAATGACGTTGTCTTACGACGATCCCCACGCCGAGTTCGTGCCGCTGAATTTCATTGCCAACGCGGTCGCCGCTGCGCGCGAATGCGGCCTGCTGCTTCGGATCGCCGTGGTGGTCGAGGCGGGTTCGAAGATCACCGCCGCCAGCCTGCGCGCCGATCTCGGTCTTCAGGACGAGCCCGGCATCAACATCTATGAGACCGTCGCCAACTCGACCGGACGCGGCGAGGGCACGGACGAGGACACGCAGGCGGGGCGCGTTCGCCACACCTCGGCCTATCGCGGTCCCTGCGAGTCCGTTCTCCACACCGTCACGGTCGATCACGAGGGCGGCATCCGGCCCTGCTGCGGCGTGCTTCCCCATTACGACTCGCTGAAGGTCGGCCACATCGCGAAGGAAGGGATCGAAGCCGCCATGCGGGCGGCCGCGGACGATCCGCTCTACAGATGGATCAGGCTCGAGGGACCCGTCGCCATCCTCGCCGCAGTCACGGCCGCCGATCCCGTGCCGATGCGCGTTGAGGATTTCGACGGCATCTGTACCGCCTGCGACCGCATCTTCCGCTCGCCAGAGCTGCTGGCGCGCGTGCGCGAGGCTGCCGAGGCGCGCCGCGGCCAGATCGAAACCTGCGAGATCCTGCTGGACGGGCAAACCGCATCGGCCAATCTCGTGGCCGCACAATGAGCGTCGATGTCCTCTTCTGCTCGGCGCCGGTGATGTCGGTGGTGCGGCCGTCGGCCGCGCTCGGCCTGTTGCAGGCCCTGCTGCGGCAGAAGGGCGTTCGGGCCGAGACGCTCTATCTCAATCTGCTCTTCGCTGATCGCATCGGGCTCGATCTGAACGAGCAGCTTGCGGAGAAGCTGCCGAGCCATCTCCTCGCCGGCGATTGGCTGTTCGGCGATTGCCTGGGCTCGCGGCCCGGACGGCCGCAGGCGCAGCGCCACCTCAGCGAGCTCAGCGCCGCCATCGAGCGCAACGGGCTGGACCAGCTCTACGAGATCCGCCGCAACCTGATCCCGTCCTTCGTGGCGGAAGCGGCCGACCGGCTGCTCGAACGCACCCCCAAGGTCATCGGCTTCACCTCGATGTTCGAGCAGACGGCCGCTTCGCTCGCGATCGCGGCCGCGGTCAAGGCGCGTGATCCGTCCGTCGTCGTCTGCTTCGGCGGCGCCAATTGCCATGGGCCGATGGGCGCCGTGCTGCTGAAGAACTTTGCGCAGATCGACTACGTCTTCAACGGCGAGGCCGATACCGTGTTCGGGCCGGCCGTCGAGGCGATCCTGCGCGGCGAAGAGCCCCGCGGCCTCCCGGGATGCCTGTCCCGCGACCAGCCGGCTGCTGGCGCAGCAGCCGGTCCGACCGCGATGGATGCGCTGCCGATCCCCGACTACGCCGACTATTTCGCACAACTGCCCTGGATGTCCGAAGCCGCCCGCGTGCGTCCCTCTATTCCGTTCGAGTCCTCGCGCGGCTGCTGGTGGGGGCAGAAGCACCATTGCACGTTCTGCGGCCTCAACGGGGAAGGCATGGCGTTCAGGGCCAAGTCGGCGCCGCGCGTCCTGCGCGAGATCGAGACGCTGCATGCGGAGTTCGGCATCGGTCGCTTTGCCGCGACCGACAACATCCTGGGCATGTCCCATATCGACGGCGTGCTGGGCAGGCTCGCCGAACGCCCGGCGCACGGCTTTCGCTTCTTCTACGAGATCAAGGCCAATATGGACGAGGCGCAACTCGAGAAGCTGGCGCTCGCGGGGACGGTCTGGTTGCAGCCCGGCATCGAGAGCCTGTCGGATCCGGTGCTGCATCTCATGCGCAAGGGCGTGAGCGCCTTGCTCAACCTGCGTCTGCTGCGCAATTGCCGCGAACTTGGCGTCGGGCTGGTCTGGTCGATCCTGTACGGGTTTCCCGGCGAGCCCCGCGACGCCTACGACGCCGTCGCCAAGATGGTCCCGCTGCTCGAACATCTTCAGCCGCCGGTCGGCTGCGGCCGTATCCGGCTCGACAGGTTCAGCCCCAATTTCGAGCGTGCCGCCGAGATCGGATTCCGCAACGTCACGCCGATGCCGGCCTATGGCGCGATCTACGATGTCCCTGACGAGGATCTCTTCGATCTCGCTTATTTCTTCGAGGGCGACGCACCCGATGCCGCGCGCGAGCAGGACTTGGTGTCGCTCAAGGCCGCAAGCGCGGCCTGGCGCGCGCGCTGGTTCGATCAGCCCTTTGCGCCGCAATTGACGATGACGGCGGTCGGCACGGCGCATCTCGTCAGCGACACCCGGGCATGCGCGCTCCAGCCGTTCTATTGTCCGACTCCGGCCGAGATCGGCGTGCTCAATCTGCTGCGCAATCCCTGCACGCGACTGAGCGTCATTGAACAGCTAGCCGATCGTTTGGATGCGGCATCAGTCGAGGCCGCACTGGATGCGATTCTGGCACGACGGTTGGCGATCGAGATCGACGGCAGAGTGTTGTCGCTCGTCACCGAGGCCGGTCGGGAGATTTTTGACGCCGACGCCCGTGCCGAGTTTCCGCTTGGATTCGTTTTGCCACGCGAGCGTATCGCCCCGCCGGAAGAAAACGGGTTGCACGTGGCCCTGACGAACGCCAGCGATGAAACGGCAGACCTCGAACGGGTGCAGCCATGACCGTCGAAGTCCGCCCCCTCGGCGACAAGTGCAACATCAAGTGCCGCTACTGCTATCAGGAGGGCATCCGCACCGCCGGCAACGTGCCGACGCGCTACGATCTCGATGCGATCATGGCGACGCTGGACAGATTGGCGGAGCCCTTCAGCCTGTTCGGCGGCGAGATCATGCTGACGCGCCGGCCCGATCTCGAACGCCTGATGCAGCTTGGCTTCGACCGCCATGGCGGCGTCGGCATGCAGACCAACGGCACGCTGATCGAGGAGCGCGACATCGAGCTCTTCAGGAAATACCACGTGCGTATCGGCATCTCGATCGACGGGTCGGGACCGCTCAACGATGCCCGCTGGGCCGGTAGCCTGGCGGCGACGCGGCGTGCGACCGCGCGCATCGAGGCGGCGATCGAGACGCTGTGCCGGGAGGGCATGCCGCCGAACGTGATCGTGACGCTCAACCGGATGAACGCCGCGCCGGCTCGGCTCGGCGTGCTGTGCGAGTGGATCGGGTTTCTCGGTAGCCTCGGCGTGCGCAAGCTGCGCCTGCACCTGCTGGAGCAGGACGAAACGGAAGGGGGCGAGGGTCTCGCGCTCACCGCGCAGGAGAACCTTGCGGCCTTGAGGCGACTGCGCCGGCTCGAACAGGAGCTGCCGTCGGTCCAGTTCGACATCTTCGCCGAGATGGCCGCGATGCTCAGGGGCAATGACGCGCAGACCTCATGCGTCTTCCACGCCTGCGATCCCTATGCGACCCGCGCCGTGGTGGGCGTCGAGAGCGATGGCCGGCTCGGCAATTGCGGCCGCACCAACAAGGATGGTGTGACCCATCTGCGTGCCGGCCGCGAGGCCTTCGAGCGCCAGCTCTCGCTTTACCGGACGCCGCAGGCCGATGGCGGATGCGAGGGATGCCGGTTCTTCCTCGCGTGCAAGGGCAATTGTCCGGGCACCGCGATCGACGGCGACTGGCGGATGCGCTCGATCGATTGCCCGGTGTGGTTCGGCCTGTTCGAGGACATCGAGACCGAGCTTCAGGCGAAC
This sequence comes from Bradyrhizobium sp. 61, assembly GCF_023073075.1. NCBI lineage: Bacteria > Pseudomonadati > Pseudomonadota > Alphaproteobacteria > Hyphomicrobiales > Nitrobacteraceae > Bradyrhizobium > Bradyrhizobium sp. 61. The sequence continues at coordinate 42,802 of NZ_JADPIU010000084.1, forward strand.
GATGAGGTCGCGATCAGCCGGTCGGAGCGCCGGTCCGATCTCGAAGCGAAGATGATCGCCGCCTGGTCGATCGGTGACAATCCGACCCTGCATTCATTGCTCCAGCAGGCGGACGCACCATGACGTCCGCCTGGCCGACCTGCTGGCTGACCTGGCCCCGTCCTCCGCTCGCGGCCGCGCCGCGGGAGCCAGCCGTCGCCAAGGCAGCGACGCAGCGCATCAGCTTCACCGGCCCGCAGGCGCGCGCGCTCTGGCAGCTGCGTCTGGATCGCCTCAGGCATGCGGCGCTAGCGATCGAATTCGAGATGGTGCGCCGGAAGCGCATTCCGGCCTCGCTGGTGTGGACTGGCTATGATGGCATCGACGCCCTGACCGAGCGGGCGCGCGCGATTGGCCTCGAGGCCAAGCCGGTCAAGGCGTCGCTCGGCTATGCCGCCGACTGGCCGCTCGAGGCATCGATCGCCGAACCGAAGCGGCTGCTCGACTATGCCTTCCTGATCGGCGCAGCGCCGCTCGACACATCGATCGCCGAGCCGGCGGCGGACGGCCTGGAGCAGGCGGCGATACGGTTCGGCTATCCCGCATGCTGCGCAAGATCCTGGGCAGACTATCTTGGGCGCGGCGGATGCGATCCGTTGGCCGGCATCCTCGCGCGCGAGGACAAGACGGCTGTAACCGCTCATGTTGCGCTCGCGGTTCTGGGACTGGGGCCGGTGAGACACGCGCCTTGCTCTGCGGACTGTTCTGCCACGTGCGATCTTTCGCGTGAGTTCATCGATCTCGGCCGCCAGCTGGAATTGGCCGCGGAAATGAGTTGGCTCGAAGAGATGGCGGATTGGACGGTGGGTGCGTCGCTGGTCAATGGCGTTGCCGAGATTGCGACGGCCACCTTCCGCTGCACATGGCTGTCCGACGAGGGCACACCGTCGCATCGGCGGCCTCGTCAACGCGCAGCGGCGACGCATCTGGACAAGCGAAAGGCCGCGGCGGTCGAGCCCGCGGACAGCGCCGATATCCTCACCGAACTCGGCGGCGGATTTGAAGCGGCCGGTTTCGAAAACCCCTTCGCCATGCGCTCGCGCTTCAGCACGGTGGTCTGGGAGCAGACCGCTGCGCTGCGCCGCGCGGGTTCGGCCGTGCATGTCGGATGCGGCGATGGCTTGCTGCTGGAATTGATCGCGCAGACGAGGCCAAAGCTGAGATTATACGGTGCCGAGGAAGATGCCGCGCTAGCTGAAGCCGCGCGCCGGCGCCTCGGTGCGTCATTGCCGGTGCTCGGCGGGACCAGCATCGAGGCGATTGCGGCGCTGTCGCGTCTCGCGCCTGATGGCGTCGACCTCGCTTTCGTCGATCCGGAACGGCTTGGCGGTCACGAAGCGCTTGCCGCTGTCCGCGCGATCGCGAAATCGGTGATCGTGATCGGCACCGACCGTTCGCTGCACCGGCTTGGGGATATGGACACGCTTGCGGCATCGATGGGGCTTGCCTTGCTGCCTGGACGCGCAGGGCGAGTCTCCGCGGCCCTCTCGGCGACGAGTGGTCGTCCGCACTGACCGGTTCGAAGGAGAGATCGCCATGGACGCGACGTCGATTGACTGGGAACGCACGGCACGACCGCAGGCCGACGGCTACGATACCGCGGTCGCCCTCGGCCTGATCGACACCGAGCCGACGCCCTGGCGGCCGCTGCCGCCGCAGCGTCCCCCGGTGAACGGTGCGCCGGCCATCGCGGAGGGCAGGGTTGTCCTGCGCACGGAGGATCCGCTGCTGCCGGCGCCGCGGTTTGTCCCCGACGCGCTAGCCATCCCGGCGCTGGAGCAGGCGCTGCACTACGTCCGCCGCTGGCCGCTCGCTGCGAAACAATGGCCTGATATCGTGCACACCATCCAGTGCTATCACGACACCGAGCAGCCGACCGAGGGGCCCGGCCGGCTCGGCTCGGCCAGCCACTCGGTCGACGCGCGGTTCGGCGTCATCGGCCTCACGGTCAATTGCCCGCTCGCGACCGCGCAGGCGATCGTCCATGAAATGGCCCATCACAAGCTCCGGGCATTCGGCGTCGCCAACGAGAATGCGATCCGGATCATCAGCAATCCGCAGGACGAGCTCTATCCCAGCCCGATCGTGGTCGACCGGCCGCGTCCAATGACCGCAGTGCTGCACGCGCAATATTCGTTCATCCACGTCACCCAGCTCGACGTGCACATGCTGGAGCAGGAAGACGACCCGCAAGTTCGCAGCGACATCCGCGCACTGCTCGCGCGCAATGCGTCGCGGATGGAGCAGGGGTTCGAGACCCTGCGGCAGCATGCCCGCACCGATGCGGCCGGCCGGGCGTTTCTCGGCGCGTTCTTCGCCTGGTGCAGCGACGTCCTGGCGAGCAGCCGGACGATGCTTGCCAGCGAGCGCGTCTGATTGCCCGCTCTGCCCAGGACCGGGTTCCAGCCCTAAACGCCAGCTACGCGGTTTGAGGCGACTTTCGGCTGTGAATGCCGGTTCCACGGCCGATCGGCGCTGCATTGCGGCGACAGTTTGTCCTTTTTACCGGGGTGCAAGACGAACGCGCTCTGGTACACTGGGACGAAGCAAAAAGGGATTCCATGAACGTACCGCAGCGCTGCAACGTATTGATGCTCTATCCGCTGTTCTTGGCGGAGTCGTTCTGGAGCTTTGGCGAATCCTGCGAGCTGATGGGTGTGAAGCGACCCGCAGCTCCCCTCGGCCTGATCACGGTGGCAGCGATGTTGCCGAAGGACTGGACGGTCCGACTGATCGACTGCAACACCCAGCCCCTTGGTGACGAGGATCTCGCCTGGGCCGATGTCGTGTTCACCGGCGGCATGCTGCCGCAGCAGGCCGATACGCTGCGCCTGATCGAACTCTGCCGCGCCGTCGGCAAGCCGGTGGTCGTCGGCGGACCCGATCCGACGTCGAGTCCCCATGTCTACGAACGGGCCGACTTCCGGGTGCTCGGCGAGGCCGAAAGCGTCATCGACGAGTTCATCGCGGCCTGGGAAAGCGGGGCCCGCTCCGGCGTCTTCACTGCGCCGAAATTCCAGGCCGACGTGACAAAGACGCCGGTGCCACGCTTCGATCTCCTGAAGTTCGAGGACTATCTCTACCTCGGTGTGCAGTATTCGCGCGGCTGTCCGTTCACCTGCGAGTTCTGCGACATCATCGAGCTTTACGGCCGTGTGCCGCGCACCAAGACGGTCGAGCAGATGTTCGTCGAGCTCGAGACGCTCTACCGGATGGGCTATCGCGGCCATCTCGACTTCGTCGACGACAATTTCATCGGCAACAAGAAGTCGCTGCGGCAGTTTCTGCCCCAGCTCGCCGAATGGCAGCGCGCGCACGGCTATCCCTTCGAATTGTCCACCGAGGCCTCGGTCAACCTGGCCGACGATCCCGAGCTATTGGAGCTGATGGGCGTGGCCAATTTCTTCGGCATCTTCGTTGGCATCGAAAGTCCGGACCCTGCAACGCTGGTCGCGATGCGGAAGAAGCAGAACACGCGGCGCAACATCGCCGAGAGCATCCACAAGATCTATGCCGCCGGCATGCTCGTCACCGCGGGCTTCATCGTCGGCTTCGACAGCGAGAAGGTCTCGATGGCGGAAGCGATGATCGATTTCATCGAGGAGGCCGCGATTCCCGTCGCCATGGTCGGCCTGCTCTATGCGTTGCCGAACACGCAGCTCACGCGCCGACTCGAGCGTGAAGGCCGGCTGCATCCGGGCCACGATCTGGCGCCGACCATCGGCGCCGATCAGTGCACGGACGGCATCAACTTCGATCCGGTCCGCCCGTTGCGCGACATCCTGACGGACTACAAGCGGGTGCTGGAGCACATCTACAGCCCCGCCGCCTACGCAGGACGCGTCGACCGCCTGATGACGCTGCTCGACCGATCCAGGCAGCGCCCCGAGCTCGCCGAGGGCGACATCCGCTCGCGGGTCGGGGCGATGGAGACGGTGCACCGCGTTGTCACCGCCCTTCCCGAAGCGCGCGCGCCGCTGTGGCAGACCTTCATGAACTGCGCCAAGCGCGACACGTCATCGGCACGGATCGCGGTGCAGATGATTGCCGCCTATGCGCATCTCGGGCCGTTCTCGCGCAAGGTCATCGAAGCCATCGACGGGCGCCTCGCTGCGCTCAATGACGAGACGGTCATCCCGACCGCTGCGACGCTCGACACCACCGCAGCCCGGCACCTGGCCTGAAGGCTTACTTCACCGCCAGCCGCAAGAAGCTCATGACGCTGCCGAGCGCGGCAAAGCCGGCGCCGAGGGCCAGCGCAACGGTTGCGCCGTCGTGGCCGGCAAGCGCAAAGCAGAGGGCGGCGAGCGCCGCGCCCGTGGTCTGGCCCGTTAGCCGCGCGGTGGCGACGATGCCGGAGGCGCTGCCGCTGCGGTGCGGCGGCGCGCTCGACATCACCGCCTTCATGTTCGGTGCCTGGAAGAAGCCGAACCCCATGCCGCAGATCACCATCCGCCAGATGATGTCGGGTATGGCAGGATTGGACGGAAGCATCGCGAGCAATGCCATGCCGAGGCCGAGCAGCACGAGCCCGATGCCGCCGAGCAGGCCGACGGCATGGCGGTCGGAGAGGCGCCCCGCGATCGGCGCCATGATGCCGACCACCAGCGGCCAGGGCGTCATGAAGAAGCCGGTCTCGACCTGTGAACGCCCGAGCACGTCCTCGAAATAGAACGGCAGCGAGACGAAGGCGAGGCCCTGCACGGCGAACGAGCACACGGCAGTCGCCGCCGACAGCGCGAACATCGGCCGGCTGAACAGGTCGATCGGCAGCATCGGCGCCGGATGGTCGGCATGCCGGCGCGTCAGGATGAAGCCGAGTGCGAGGGCCGTGATCAGCTCAATACCCACGACGAAAGGCGACAGATTGTGTGCGGCGCTGCCGATGCCCGTGATGAACAGGCCGAGGCAAGCAGACGCCAGGACCGCGCCGAGGAAGTCGAAGCCGTGATCGGCGCGCGGCGTCTTCGGCAGCATCGCATAGCCGATGCCGATCGCGACGAGGCCGAACGGGATGTTGACCGCGAACAGCCACGGCCACGGGCCGAATGCGAGGATGGCAGAGGCGATTGACGGCCCGAAAGTGAAGGCGGTTGCGACCACGAGCGCGTTGTGGCCAAAACCGCGGCCGAGCATCCGGCCGGGATAGACGAACCGCACCAGCGCCGTGTTGACGCTCATGATGCCGCTGGCCCCCAAGCCCTGCAGCGTGCGCGCGACCAGCAGGCTGTCCAGCGACCACGCCACCGCGCAGAACAGCGAGGCGATGGTGAACAGGATCAGGCCGCCGAGATAGATGCGCTGGTGCCCGACGATCTCGCCGAGCGCACCGAGCGGCAGCAGGGTTGCCACCAGCGCGATCTGGTAGACATTGACCACCCAGACCGATTGCTCCGGCGTGACGTGCAAATCGGCGGCGATGGCTGGCAGCGCGATATTGGCGATCGCGGTGTCGAGAGAGGCCATCGCCAGCGCGGTGAAGATGGCAGCGATCGCCCAGCGCCGCTGCGTGGCCGGAAGGCCGTCGGCAATGGGATGGTCGGGCTCGCGCGCGGCGGCAGGTAACGTGATTGTCATTGCCTGGCGCGTTGCTCCGGCGGCGTGGTGAAAGGGGACTTTCGGCATGTACTACGCCGAAGGCCGCTTCCACAGGCATATGCTTGCATGCTGTGTATGCGCGAAGGTCAGGCGATGCGGCCGGCGGCTGGCGTATGATCGCGCCAGCTGCTGCAATCTTGGGGGATCATCATGCAAATCGTCGTTCTGCCCGGTGACGGCATCGGACCGGAGATCACGACCGCGACATCGGGCGTGCTGCGCGCGGCCTCCGAGCGCTTCCAGCTTGACTTGCGCCTCGAGGAGCACGCGGTCGGACATGCGAGCCTGAAGCTATCAGGCACGACGGTGCGCCCCGAGCTGCTCGACATCGTCCGCGCCGCCGACGGACTGATCCTGGGGCCGACCGCGACCTTCGACTTCAAGGACGAGGCGCATGGCGAGATCAACCCGTCCAGGCACTTTCGCAAGAGCCTGGACCTCTACGCCAATGTCCGGCCCGCGCGCACCTATGCGGGTCGGCCCGGCCGGCTCGGCGAGTTCGACCTCGTCGTCGTGCGCGAGAACACCGAAGGCTTTTACGCCGACCGCAACATGGAGCAGGGCAATGGCGAGATGCTGGTCACGCCTGACGTCGTGATCTCGCTGCGCCGGATCACGCGCCTCTGCTGCGAGCGTATCGCGCACGCCGCCTGCCGTCTGGCGATGAAACGGCGAAGACATCTGACCATCGTGCACAAGGCCAATGTGCTCAAGATCGGCGACGGCATGTTCCTCGACATCTGCCGCGCGGCCGCGAAGGGCTATCCCGGCCTCGAAGTCGACGACATCCTGGTCGACGCCATGATGGCGCATGTCCTGCGCAACCCCGATCGCTTCGACGTCATCGTCGCCACCAACATGTTCGGCGACATTCTGTCCGATCTCACGGCCGAGCTCTCCGGCAGCCTCGGCCTCGGCGGCTCGCTCAATGTCGGTGATCGCTACGCCATGGCGCAGGCCGCGCACGGCTCGGCGCCTGACATCGCGGGGCAGGATGTCGCCAACCCGGTCTCGCTGATCCTATCGACCGCGTTGCTGCTGGCCTGGCACGGCGAGAAGACCGGCGCCGTCCGTTATGAGGAAGCCGCGCGTGCGATCGAAGCCGCGGTGGCGAAGGCGCTTCGCGAGGGCAGGGTGACGCGCGACGTCGGCGGCAAGCTCGGCACCATCGCGGCAGGCGCTGCGATTGCGGAGATCTTGCAGGCGGAGTGAGCCATCGTCGCGGATGCCTGTGATTTTTTTTGGGGGCCAACACAAAAACTCGAAAAACAACCCCATGCACAGTAGAAGGCTCCTTGATCAATAAGGGATTTTCGGAGCGCGTTGCGACGACCTTCGTGACAGTGATCACGTTGACCCGTCGGGCAAAACACTGGCATGACGCTATCGTGCCAGCGGTCGGGGACAAGGGCGCATTCTCATCATGCGCGACGTCCGTTTCCTGACGTCCAGTGGCCCGTCTCCTCTGGCCCGCTTGAGCCAGATCAAGACTCACCCCGCGGCGCCGCCGGACCTTTCCATCAACGCATCCATGGAAAGGGCGGCCCATATGACAACCCTGCTCAGGGAAATCCGGGATACACCTCTGCTCTGGATGCTGGTCTTCGTGCCCATCGTGCTGGTGGCGGAGGCGGTCGCCCCGCATTCCCACACGCTGCTGTTCGTGCTCGCCGTGCTTGCGATCGTGCCGCTGGCGGCGCTGCTCAGTCACACCACCGAAGCGGTCGCCGCCAGAACCGGCGATGCCGTGGGTGGGCTGCTCAACGCAACGCTCGGCAATCTGACGGAGCTGATCATCGCCATCACGGCGCTGCGGGCAGGCGAGTACATGCTGGTGAAGGCCTCGATTGCCGGCGCGATCGTCACCAACGCGACATTCATGCTCGGCGCCTGCCTGCTGCTCGGCGGCCTGCGCTACCACGTGCAGGAGTACAACCGCGCCGGCGCGCGCCTGTCGTCCGGCCTGTTGCTGATGGCGACAGTCGCCCTGCTGGCCCCCTCAGCAGTCGCCGACCTCGAGCATTTGCCGCAGGACGGAGGCGTCATTCACAAGCTTAGCGTCGGCATTTCAGTCCTGCTGATCGCGGCTTACGCGCTTGGCCTGTGGTTCTCGCTCGGGACGCACAAGGAATTGTTCGCAAGCGCCGATCACGGCGAGCAGGAGGAAGCGCACTGGCCGATCGGGCTAGCCGTTGGGACGCTGCTGGCCGTCACCGTGCTGGTGGCGCTGGTGAGCGAGATCTTCGTGGAATCGGTGCAGAAGGCGGCGGAGACCTTCGGCATGAGTCCGGCTTTCGTCGGGTTCATCATCGTTTCGCTGGTTGGCGCCGCTGCCGAATTTGCAGTTGCCCTTGCCGCTGCGCGCAAGGACCGCCTCGACATGGTCGTCAGCATTGCGCTCGGCAGCGCCTCCCAGATCGCGCTGTTCGTTGCACCCGCGCTCGTGCTGCTCAGTTATGTCGTGGGACCGACGCCAATGAACCTTCAGTTCTGGCCTGGCGCCGTCACCATGGTGATGATCGCAACAGTCACGGCGACCTTCATCACCACCAGTGGACGCTCGGCATGGTTCGTCGGCGCGCTGATGATTTTCATTTATGCGGTGTTTGCGCTGACGCTGTATGTCGTCCCGCCGGCGGGCGAGGGATGAGGTGCACTCGCCCGCCGGCACAGGGGTGAATTGGCTCATCGGAGAATGGCGGCCCGTGGCGAGCCATCCTCCGAAGCGGCGAATACGTTTCCCGCTAGTAGGCCCAGTAGCTGCCGGTGGGCGGGCAATTGTCGCCGCCATAGCCATAGCCGTAGTTGCCGCCGCCATAACCGTAATACGATGCGGCCGGGTAGCCGTTGCCATAGGCGGGATAACCGCCATAGTAGCCACCGTAGTACCCGCCATAGCCGCCGTAATAGGCGCTCCGCGCGATTGCGCCGCCGACGACCGCGCCGGCGACCACACCATAACCGAGGCCGCGATAGCCGTAGCCGCGATAACCCCAGCCTCCGCGGTAGCCCCAGCCGACGCCGCGATAGCCGTAGCCGCCGCCGCGCCAGCCGCCGACCCAGCGCACTTCGGTGGTGACCTGATCGACCATCGATTTCATCGTCGAAAGATGCGTCGGGATCGGCCCGGCCTGAGCGATTGTGCCTGATAGCAGGGCGCCGGCTCCGGCGAGAACGAAGGTACGCAGGGAATTCGAGGATGTCATGATCGATCATCTCCTTGGCTTACGGGCGGCGCTTTCTGCGCGGCCGTACCCATTCCGGGATGGCAATGCCGCGGCGGGTTTGATCTAGATCAAGCGTCGACGGCGTATCCGGCCTGGACCTCGACGGGATCAATGTGCGATGCCGTCGGTAAGCACGCGCAGGCTCGTGGCGGGCGACTACTTCAAGTCGACCGTATCTTCCGCGATGATTTCTTCGTCGAATCCGGTCGTCCGCAACACGCGTACCGCGGCACGTTTGGCGCCGGCGAACTGATTGCGATCGACGTCCACCTCCGGGGTGGGACGACTCACTGCGATCGTGTCCCACGTCGACTTGTTGTCCGGCTTGACCTGGACCGAGTAGGTTACGCCGGCGACGGGCTGCAAACCGCCGAGCTGGTCGATCTTCAATGGTCGCCGGCTGGCTGCCGCAGCCCCGGCGAGCTCGAGTCCGAAGGTGGCGCCTGCGGTCGGCCCGGAAGGTGCCGCCCCGGCCTCGTATCGGCTGATCTCCTTCCCCTTGAGCTGGAGGCTTACCGACTTCATGCCGCTCACCCGCGGAAGGTCCGCCTGAATCAGACCGACTTCGTTCGGCCGGTCGGGTTCAGCAGATGACCGGCGGATCACGACTGGCTCACGGTAGACTTCCTTGCCGGCGCCGTCGTAAGCCACGAGTTCCACATCCTTGTCGGTGGCGGCGTCCGACGCGATGGTGGAGACCGACGGGTTCACATACATGATCTTGCCGTCGCCAGCGGTCTTGTTGATGGTGGCGACGACGTGAACGAATGATCCGGTCTTGATTTCGGTCTTCATCGGATCCTCCTAGGCGACCGGCGGACCGAGGGCGTCCTCTTCCAAAAGCCGGGTCATTATCGCCTGGTAAGTGTACGCCGATAGCCACTGGTTGTCTGCATAGGTCATCACGTCGTGATATGTGAGCCCCGGCAACGCTGCGGCCGGCAAGCCGAGTTCGTGATCCCCGGTGTCGACACCGACATATTTGTTGTCCGGCTTGCTGATACAGCCGTTCTCATAAGGGAATGTCGGATCGCTCGCGTCCTGCGCGGCGGGGGGAAATCCCGGATGAAACCGGCCGAACGTATGTCCAAGTTCGTGTGCGCCGTACCAGTCGGCATATGACGCGTCGCGATCGCCGGCAAAGCCGTTCGGCACGCCCGCGGGTCCGGAAGCGACGGTGTCCGGCTGGGGCGTGCCCGGAATGGCGAACGCCTTTCCTCGCATGAAGTTGTTGGACGCGTTATCGTCGACAAGACCGTAATAGTGCGTGCGCGGGTCGACGCCGCTGCTCACCTCGCGGCTTCGCAGCGCGGCGATCTGGGCATTGGCGAGATCGACCGTCGAGTCGTCGAACGGCGCGGCAAAATCCGCGTCCACCACCATGTGGGACCATTCGAGCGCGGCGACAGGATAGGCGCGGTTGAGAAACGACTTGAGATACGAAAAGTGGACCGCAGCGGGGGTGACGGTCGTTGTGCCCGCCCTGTATCGAAGACCGATCACCCGGATGCGCAGCGGCGGCGCCGCCGCGAATGTGACGGGCGCGATGTTGAACGCCGCCGCCGGAAGGTCGCCGCCTCCGGGCTGAAAGATGCGGCTGATGCGCAAGTTGAGTGTGCCCGCGCCGATGGCCGCGGCCGGCAGGCGGAAGTTCAGGCTCTTGTCGATGTCTTCCCGCTGTTCACGGAGGCTGAAGGGCGAGCCCGGGTCCACCCGAAGCGAGTTGAGGGCCGGGAGGAACGTGTCGCCTCCGCCGCTCCGGCTCCACGCAATTTCCGCGGTGATCTGACCGGGCTGCGACACCGAAGTCGGCTCAAGATAGAGGCGAACGAGCGTCGCCTTATCGGCGACCAGCGGCACCGAATTCGTCACGTCCTGAACACACTGGACGATCTCGACGCCGCGCACCTGCACGCCGGTCTGCGGCTGAGCAAGACCGAGCGGGCGGCGCTTGCGAGGTTTGAGTCTGGGAACGCCCGAGCCGCGATGCACGCACATCATGCACATGGTGTTGTTCCGGCTTTGATGACCCGTAACGCGAGCTTCGCTTTGTCGCGTGGACTTCAGGTCTACATTGATACTATACTACTCGCTATAATTGAATAAGGCCAACCCTGCGGATCGGTCATTTGGACGCAGCGCGGTTGACATAGCCTGTTGTCGGAGCCGGTCGCGAAAGGCCCCCGCACAGCAAGTTCTGCGGCGAATTATTTGCGCGGAGGACGTCCGATGTTGCATCGCTTTCAGTCGCGTGGGCTCGGCGCGGCAGCTGCTCCGCAGACCACCGCGTCGCCACGTTCGGAGTTCGAGCCGATCGAGGACATCCGCGCCTCGTTCATCGACAAATTCCAGAGGCGGCGGATCGAGGCCGGCGAGAAGCCCGCCGCCCTGAGGCGCAGCCTGAACGGACAGCCGATCGACGAGCCGGACCATCCGCGCTGATGGCCTCGCGGCAAGTCTCGTGCGACGCCTCCGTTTTTGGACAATCCCTTGTGATATCGAGGTCAGACGATGATCGATCCAAACGCAATTGCAGCGTTGAAAGTCTATCCGCCCATCGGCGTCGCCCGCGTTGGCAATGCCCAAGGCGCCGGCGACTACGTCATCGGCCCCGAGATGATCGGCGGTGCGTCGACCTTGCCCGGCACGACGCCGGAACAGCCGGCTCGCCTTGTCGAGGACTTTCGCACCGCGAACGGAGAGATCAAGCGGCAAGCCGCGCGCTTCCGCATCTACGCCCACATGAAGGACGGCAGCGTGCAGGAGGTGACCGCTGCATCCGCGAAGATCGAGTGGCGCGTCTGCATCGCAAACCTCAAGGCCGGCTGGTACGAGTTCAACCAGGCAATGGACCTCGGCCCGCTGAGCCAGAGCGCGTTGCAGCGAAATCGCGAGCTGGTTTTGCCGGACGCCAGGTGGAAGCTCGACATCACGCCAACCCCGCGAAGCATCGCGGGGCAGGGGGCTGGCCCGATCAGGTTGGACGATGGCGCGTTCTGGGCTTCGCCGGTCTATCTCGGCGAGCTTCGTACCGACGAGGAGGGGCGGCTGATCTTCCTCGGCGGCAATGGAGTTTCGCGGCCGTTCCGCAAAGGGACCCGGCCCCTGACTTTCGCCAACAATCCAGGTTGGCACGATGACGTCAGCGACGGGCCGGTGCGGGCGCAAGTGACATTTGCGGGGCATGCACCGATCGATGCGGAGCCCGGCTACGTCTGCGTTACGCCGCCGAATTACGCGCCGGGGCTGTTCGGTCTCGTAACGATGGACGACGTGGTGCGGGAGGTGTTCTACGACAAGGGCTGGATTCCACGACCGGTCAAGACCTCGTTCGTCAACGACGTGCAACCAATCTTTCAGCGCCTGACCGGACTGCAATGGGTCAACCACGGGCTCTTCGTCGTTCATGGTTTTGGCTCGCCGCTCGACGCGCAGAATGCGCAAGTCCTCGCCAAGCTCAACGACGCGTCTACTGCGAATGCGGCGTGGCGCGCGGCCGTGCTGGCGTTGTTTCGCGATCCAGGCGCGAGCGGCGCACTGATCGAAGATCAGATCGCGCAGGTGTTCGGCGATGCGGTCGACCAATTCTTCGAAGGTCCGCCGAAGCCTTCGAATTCGCTGCTTGCCGTGACGAAGACCCAGTACGCGCACCTCAAGCGCTGGGCTGCTGGAACATTCGATGCCGACGGGCCGTCGCACCAGCCGGCGCAGCCGCACGACTTCTCTGCCCTGCCTCCCGAGGTCCAGGTCAAGCATCTCGAGCGCGCATCCTTGCACGATTGTCTCGGCGGCCCATTCCATCCCGCGATGGAGATGACATGGGTGATGCGGATTCCGCTGATGTGGGCATCGGCGTATCGGCTGAAGGCCCTGGCCGGCGAGCAACCAGCGCGGCAGGACTTCGGGGGTACTCTCACGCCGGCGGTCTGCACCGGCGCGAATGGTCCGCACGATGGTGTCGCAGCCGGCTGCCTCACCCGCTTCCTCGGCGTGCCCTGGCAGACCGATCATACCTCGTGTAATTCGGCCGCCGACTACTTCCCGTCGACGTTCCTGTCGATGCCGACGTTCTGGGGACCGCGTGCCCCGGATCAGGTTCTGGCAGACGGAAACTATCTGCGTGCGGCCGCCATCGCGCCTCTCGGCCAGGCGACGCAGCAGCAGACGTTCAAGCACCTGATGAACCGGGTCGACTGGTTGCGCGACATCCGCGGCAACGACTACTATGACCGCCTGTCGAACATGATTGCGGAATGGTCCGAGCTCGGCATGGTGTTGCCGGTGAAGAACGCGCCTGCATCTCTGCCGGTGCAGGATCTGCGCGTCGAGCAGGGACGCCGCGACAGCAGCGGGCCGATCGATGTCACGGCCGATCCGAAGTACCACGCGGTCGAAGACATGGAGAGCCTTTTCTTGCCGCAGACGACGGCAGGCCTGGCGCAGCGGCGCGGTGCACGCAAGACGGCTCCCCCGCCGAAGCGGACCTATCGCCCGGGCGAGATCTGACCTTGGACGTGCTGCGCACCGACTGTCTCGTGGTCGGCGCGGGGCCTGCCGGCCTGACCGCCGCACGCCTGCTGGCCCTTAGAGGCCGCACGGTTATTGTCGCAGATTCCGGCGTCACACCGACGACGCGGCTTGAGCTCCTTGCCCCGGCCTCGCTCGCCACTGTCGCGGCGGTAGGACTTGAACATCTGCTTGACGATCCGGCGATCGCCCGAGCCTGTCTCGGGATTCGGCGAACACACCGTTCGGGCGCGTCGGACTACGAGGACTTTCTGCGTCATCCCTGCCGCGTCGGGCATGTGGTCGATCGCGCTCGTTTCGACGAGCGCCTTCGCGACGAGGCTGTCGCCGTCGGGGTTACATTTTACGGGCTGCGCGCAATCGGCGTCACGCCGGATCGCGGCGTTATCTGTCGCGCGAGTGATAGCACTCGGACGAAGCTCGTCCTTGCGGAGATCGTCGTCGATGCAACGGGTCGCGCCGCCGCGATTGCGCGGCGCCGGGGCGCGCGCGTGGTCGTCCGGGATCGCATGGTCGCAGAACTGGTCGAGGATGCGGCTGATGGCGCGCCGGCCGGTTCCGCATCGTGGCTCGAATACAGCAGCGATGGACCGACCTGGTCTTACCGCATCCGTGGGGCGCGAGGGCGTGTGCAGACTTGGCGCATTCGCAGGTCCGGCACACCGGCTGGAGATGCGCTGCTCAGCGTGGACGCGTCTGCTTGCCTCCTCTCGGAGGCTGCGGGCGAAAGTTGGATTGCAGTGGGCGATGCGGCGATGGCGTTCGATCCGATCGCCTCTCAGGGCCTGTTCAACGCATTGTCGTCCGCCTTGGTCGCGACGGGTGCGCTGTTGTCGGCCGATCGGCTGAGCCCGACCTCGGCGCGATTGTATTCCGACGCGGTCGCCACAACATTCCTTCACTGCGAAGCAGGCCGTATCAGCGTCTATGGCACCATGCCTCCGGCGCCGCAGTCATGGGCCGCGCCGGCAAAACGATCGCGCAATGAAGCATGATTTCGCAGGCCGATCGGGCTCCGAAGCCCGCTCCATGCTTTTCGGGATGATCCTCTAACCCTGCAGCCGGGGAACGAGACGTGTCGCGTTCTGATGGCCGATCGCGTCGAGATCGTCTGTCGAGAGGCCAAGCTTCTGCAACTGCGCGAACTGGCCAAGGCCGAAATACGGATAGTCGCTGCCATAGGTGATCTGGGAGGCGGGCACGAGCTTGAGCAGCGCGGCCATGGACGGCGCGAAAGTCGCATTCGCGGTGTCGTAGTGCAGCCGGCGTAGCTCGCCTTCGATTCCTTCCGGCGCAAACTCCTTCAGGTCGGGCCGCGACCCATAGAACGAATTGATGCGCCCGGCCATCATCGGAATCGTGCCGCCGGCGTGCGAGAACAGCCATTTGATGTCGCGATGGCGGGCGAATGCGCCGCTGAGCAGAAGGCTCGTCACGGTGCGTGTGGTGTCGTGCGGGACTTCGATCACCGCCGGAAACGTGCCGACGCTGAGCGCGCTACAGCAACTCGCGACCAGCGGATGCACATAAACGACCGCCTTGCGACGGTTCAGCTCCTCGAACACCGGCCTGTAGGCGGCATTGCCGAGCCATTTGTCGCCGTAGCTGCTTTGCAGCCCGATCCCGTCCGCCTTCAGCGTGTCGAACGCATATTCGATCTCCCTGAGCGTGGCATCGACGTCCTGCATCGACAAGGTCGCGAACAGGCCGAAACGGCCCGGATGGTCGCGCATCATGTCCGCCGCGTACTCGTTGCAGGCACGCGCAAGCCGGCCGGCTTCCGCCGGCCCGAGGTCGAACCACACGCCGGGCGTGGAGGCGACCGACAGGATGCCTGTGCGTATGCCATTGCGGTCCATGTCCTCGACGAGCTTCTCGCGGGTCCAGGCCACCTGGCCGGGAAAGTGCGGCTGCTTGCGTGCGTCTTCGTAGCCAAGCCAAAGCTTTTGATACTCAGGCGGATAGAAATGAAGATGGGTATCGATCAGCACGGGCCTGGTCTGTCCGTGCACCGCAACGGCGGGGATGGCCGAGGCAAGGCCAAGCGCACCGACGCCAGCGAGGAAGCCGCGGCGCGACGAGGGCGGGCCGTAGCAGGTGGGGCAGGCGTGATGCCCTCGAGATTCTTGATCCCATTTGTTCATGTTGCACGTCTCCCGTGACGAACTGGCAAAGCCAAGGCCTGTGGTGCTTCTATCGGCAGAACGTTTCGTCCCTCCGCTGTCTGTGGTGCGGCCGCAGCGGGGCAATGATTGTTGGGGATTGGAATACGCCGATTTTTCGTCGCCGAAACGATGCCTCGCGTCACGCCTGTGCATCGCCGCCGCAACTTTGTGTGAACGCCTCTCCAATTCTCCCGCGAGATGCTCCCTGATGTCGCGAGGTTGACCCGTCGGGCGAAACACTGGCAAAATGCGATGGCGGCGAAGATTTGCGATGACCGCAATCACTTTCAGTGAGTGGATCGATGAAGTCTGACAGGGATGGCATCAACCTCGCGGCCAAGCCAAGCGGAACGGGTTGCGTGGAATGCTCGGCTGCTGGCGGATGGTGGTTTCATCTTCGCAGATGTGTCGAATGCGGTCACATCGGCTGCTGTGATACGTCACCCAATCAGCATGCAACGAAGCATAACGCGGCGACGGGTCACCCGATCATCACGAGCTTCGAGCCGGGCGAACGGTGGTTTTACGACTATCGCACGGGACAGCCCTTCGCGGGCCCGAAGCTGCAAGGCCCGCACGCGCATCCGTTGGACCAGCCGGTGCCCGGGCCGGACGGCGCGGTGCCTCCGGACTGGCAATCGCTGCTGCATGAATAGGTCGCAGCCTCTGGCAACTGGTCCATAGCCGACGAGCGCGTTTAGCAGCGGGGCTGCTTCCGGGCATCGCGCGTGAACTCACGGGCGGACGTCTTGCGCGAACTCTCGGCACCCGTGAATCCCCCATTGGAACCCTCACTGGTGTCCGTGGCGCCGGATCAGCGACATTGCAAATGCAACGCGATCCTCGCGAAGATGAAATTCTCACGCAACGTAGCATCGAGATATTGCCCTCCCGACGTTCTGCAGGAGCCTCATTGCGCGTGAGGACTACAGATCGTTTGCGTCGATCGCCGCCGCCTCAGCCGGGCCTTCGCGGATATCGAAAGGAGAACGCCTGTGCAGCCTGCTCTCGACCATCCTGCTTCCGACCATCCTGCTTCCACGCCATATTGTTCTATGCCTTCACCACCGACCGACATCGAGGTCACGAGAAGGGATGACGGCACCCTGATATTGCGATCGCGGATTATGCTCGCTGGAGTGAGCGGGACGATTTGCGCATACCTTCCCCACTGGGCTCAGGAAACGCCGGACCGCGTCTTTCTCGCGCAACGAACCCGCGACAATGCATGGCAGTCGATCAGCTATGGCGAATTCTGGTCTCGAGTGCGCTCGGTCGGGCAGGCGCTGATTGATCGGGGTGGCGCAGCGGGCGATACGCTGGCCATCCTGTCCGGCAATTCGATCGAGAATGCGGTGATCCAGTTCGCCGCGATGTCGATCGGTCTGCAGGTTGCGCCGATCTCGCCAAGCTACAGTCTTCTGCCAGGTGGCCTCAGCCGCATCGAAGACATCGCGAAGGTCCTCACGCCGAAGTTTGTGTTTGCCCAGAAGGCGGATCCCTTCGTGCAAGCCCGTGCCATCCCCGGCTTTGCGCAGGCCGAATGGATAACGGCGGAAGAGGCGGCGGATACCACGCCGCTGTCGGAGCTATCCGCCGCGACACCGGGTCACGCGTTTGAGGCGGCGTTCGCAGCACTCGGACCGGAGACCGTCGGCAGAATCCTGTTCACGTCGGGATCGACCGGCTCTCCCAAGGGAGTGATCAATACCCATCGCATGATGTCGAGCGTGCTGCAGATGGCCGCTCAGGTCACGCCGGTCTCGCAGCCCCTGGTTCAGATCGAATGGCTGCCCTGGCATCATACCATGGGCTGCAACGTCATACTGAATGGGATTCTGAAGAACGGCGGCTCTCTCTATATCGACGATGGCCGACCGACGCCCGAAGCGTTTCATCGAACAATCGCCAATCTGCACGACGTTTCTCCGACGGCCTCATTCAATGTCCCAACCGGTTACGCGTTGTTATGCGCCGCGCTCGGCGAGGATCCAGACCTGAGACGGAAGTTCTTCCATCGCATCGACAGAATGATTTTTGGGGGCGCGGCGATCCCGGCGTCCGTAATGGCAACGCTTCAGGAATATGCAATCGAAGTCCGCGGCGAGCGAGTTCCGATTTTGGCCGGATACGGTGCCACGGAAGCCGGGCCGACCATCTGCGTGTCTTATCGACCGTGCGAAGCGCCGGGAGAGATCGGCTTGCCGGCACCCGGCATCGAACTCAAGCTGGTTCCGGCGATGGACGGTTACGAGGCGCGGGTCCGTGGCCCGAACGTCATGCCCGGTTATCTCGGATTACCCGAATTGTCCGCGGCAGCATTCGACGAAGAGGGCTTCTATCGGGTAGGCGACGCGGTCTCGTTCATCGATCCCGCCGATCTCTGCCGCGGCCTGAGGTTTTCCGGGCGTCTCTCGGAGAATTTCAAAATGATGACAGGCACGTGGGTGCTCGTCGGCGAGCTGCGTGCCGCCATCCTGAACCGGATGGGCGGCGTGCTGCAGGATCTGGTGATCGGAGGCGAGGGCCGCGATTCTCTCGTCGCGCTGGTATGGCTCAATCCGGACCGTGCAAGGCGACATGCTAACGGCGCAGCAGGCGCGGATTCCGGTGACACCCTTTCATTGGATTCCGGCGTTCGCGCATACGTCCATCGGGTCTTGACCGAGCATAACCTGGCGGCAGCGACCAACGCGCGGATATCGGCCGTTGCCATCCAGATCCAGCCGCTGTCGCTCGCGGCAGGCGAGACAACGGACAAGGGCTACATCAATCAGCGCGGGGTCCTGAAGAACCGTTCCGCCATTCTCGACAGTCTCTATAGCGGAGCAGCCTCGCCGCACATCATCCGGCTTGCCTCTCATCCACGCGCGTTGTCGACGGCAGGAAATGCAGTCACGTCGACTGATGCATGACCAGAGAGCCCGGCCGCCGACCTTCCGAGCGTGTTTCTTAAAGGGACCGCCTCTGCGTCATTGACGGCGGCGACGCCAGTAGATGTGGACGAGTGTGCGGCGAACGCCGCAACCCCAACGCGCCGCCGCGGCGATGCCGCAGCCGGCCCTGCCTTTCATTCAACCCGCGAAGCCCAAATTCTCACCATTGGCCTCGGCCTGCTCATTTCGGCGGCTTGGAATATGTATAGACATGCGGTCCATCATCGCGGCCGCAACATCACGTCAGTCAACACCGAGGTCGGCCCCGATGTGATCCTGATGGACGAGCCGTTCGGCGCTCTCGATGCCCAGACCCGTATGGTGATGCAAAGCGATCTCCAGACGTTGTCGATGGAAGCCGGCGCCACCGCTAGGTCCAAAGTCAGAGCGCAAAATAGACGGTCATCGCTGTAACGATCAGGCCCAGCACAACGGCGAGCACCAGTTCTGTCTTGATGCCGCCGGCGGAATGAGATTGTGCATCGTCAATCATTCGGCCAGTCCTGATGAAGCGAAAGAGCGAAATCACGATGATTGCGATCCCGATCGCGATCAGCGCGAGGCCGTCATAGTGACTGAACGCTCCCGTGAAGCGATCGAATTGCAGTCGGGACCCGATCTCCGTCCTGTTGGCTTCAGCGATAGTTCGGACGAAGAGGTTGAATTTCTCGACGACAAAGCCAAACGCGATGATCGCGATGCCCGTCCTGACCCAGGCGAGAAAAGTCCGCTCGTTTGCCGCGTGGTCTGAGTATCTCTCAATCATCGAGACCTCTCTGGTTGCTGTCGATGGGGTTCGTCGCGCGCTATTCCCGCAGGGGCGGAGCGGCGGGGCACACTGTATGCGAAGCCAGGGCAAGCCCTCAGAACTGATACCGCCGCAGCCCCCCATCCACCGGGATCACCGTCCCGGTGATGTACCGCGCCACCGGCGAGGCCAGAAACACCGCGAGCGCCGCGAGGTCCTCCGGTTCGCCCCAATAGCCGACCGGGATCTCTTCCTCGGCAAAGCGCTCGCGATAATCCGGCGGATAGTTGCGGCGGATCTGCTCGCTCATGATGCGGCCGGGCGGGATGCAGTTGATGGTAATGCCGTGCTCGCCGATCTCGCGCGACAGGCCCTTGGCCCAGGCGTGCACGGCGGCCTTTGCTGCGAAGGCGGCGTTGAGGCCCTCCGGCTCGGACTTGCCGGTGATGTTGACGATGCGGCCCCATTTGCGTTCGATCATCTGCGGCAGCAGCGCATGCGCGATGCGGCGGTAACTGGTGAAGTTCAGCGCGATCGCCTCGTCCCATTTGCTGTCGGGCGCATCGACGGGAAGGGGGCGGCTGCCGCCGGCATTGTTGATGAGGATGTCGACATGGCCGAGCTCTTTGAGCGCAAAGGCCGCGATGTTCTCCGCGGCGTCCTTGGCCATCACGTCCTGCTCGAACGGCGTGATCAGGCCGGAGCCGACTTCCTTCACCAGCTCGGCAAGGAGATCAGTGCGCCGCGCCACGCCGACGACGCGGACGCCTTCGGCAGCCAGACCCTTGGCGATGGCGCGGCCGATGCCGATGCTGGCTCCTGTCACGACTGCGGTTTTCGATTTGAGCCCGAGGTCCATGGTCACACGCTCTCTTGTTTGCTTTTTGCTTCTTGTCGTTCGTTTCCTGCCCGTCCCGCCGGCTTCGCGAATTGCCTGAGCGGGACGAGCAGTGGTAACCAAGAGCCTCGACGAAGGAAACACGAAAAAGAAAAGGCGTTGAGCAATGGTCTGGGATCCGCAGCAATACCTGAAATTCTCCGGCCATCGGCTTCGGCCCGCCGTCGACCTGTTGATGCGGATTCCGGATTTCGCCCCGCGCGCGATCGCCGATCTCGGGGCAGGGGCCGGCAACGTGACAAAATTGATCAAGGAACGCTGGCCGGACGCGACCGTGACCGGTGTCGAGGGCTCGGCCGAGATGGTGGCCGCAGGCCGCAAGGCGGCGCCGGATGTGGAATGGTCGCACGAGGATCTCGGCCATTGGCGCCCCGCGAGGCAATACGATTTGATCTATTCCAATGCCGCACTGCACTGGCTGCCCGATCATGCGGTGCTGTTTCCGTCAGTCATGGAGAAGGTGACGCCCGGCGGCATGCTTGCGGTGCAGATGCCGCGCAACTTCCTCGCGCCATCGCATGTGCTGATTGGCGAGACG
This sequence comes from Bradyrhizobium sp. 61, assembly GCF_023073075.1. Lineage (NCBI taxonomy): Bacteria > Pseudomonadati > Pseudomonadota > Alphaproteobacteria > Hyphomicrobiales > Nitrobacteraceae > Bradyrhizobium > Bradyrhizobium sp. 61. Next base: position 63,478 of record NZ_JADPIU010000084.1, read on the forward strand.
GCGCTGAACGGTCCGTGGCGGTCAAAGGTCGAGCATCTCGTCACCCCGCCGCCGGTCGAAGGGCCGGCGTTCTATCATGATTTGCTCGCGCCGCTTTCCCAGAACGTCGACATCTGGGAGACCGAGTATCTGCAGGTGCTCGAAGGCGAGAACCCCGTGAAGGAATGGACCAAGGGGACCTGGTTGACGCGCTATCTCGACATCCTGCAGGGCGACGAGAAGGCCGCGTTCGAGGCCGCCTATGGCGAGCGGGTGGCGAAGGCCTATCCGAAGAATGCCGCGGGGCAGACGCTGTTTCCGTTCCGGCGTCTGTTCATGGTCGCCCAGCGCAAGGGCTGATCGCACTGCCGCAATGCGACATAAACCGTTCGCAACCCGGGACTGGAAGCGGGTCCCGGGTTGCGCGGACAACAGCCATCAAGCTAGCTTGCCTGCGGCAAATTGGGCTTAGGTCTAGTTGTTCGGGTGGTGGATTGCTGCCACTACTGGGCTGCAAACCGGGCTGCAAAACAAAAAGAACCCGGTTTTAGAGGTTGTTGGGAGGTTACTTCATGCGCAAGCTGCTTCTTGCGGTCGCCGCCGCAGCTATTCTCGTGGCCCCAGCCGTGGCACAGGCCCAGAGCCCTGTTGTCATCAAGTTCAGCCACGTCGTCGCCAACGACACCCCGAAGGGCAAGGGCGCGCTGAAGTTCAAGGAACTCGCCGAGAAGTACACCGACGGCAAGGTCAAGATCGAAGTCTATCCGAACTCCTCGCTCTACAAGGACAAGGAGGAGATCGAGGCGCTTCAGCTCGGTTCGGTGCAGATGCTGGCGCCCTCGACCGCGAAATTCGCGCCGCTCGGTATCAAGGAATTCGAGGCGCTAGACCTGCCCTGGCTGTTCAAGGACGACGAGACCTATTCCAACGCGATGAAGGGCACGATCGGCAAGTGGCTGTTCCAGAAGCTCGAGGCCAAGGGCATCACGGGGCTCGCCTATTGGGACAACGGCTTCCACATGGTGTCGTCGAATCGCGCGTTGATGAAGCCTGAGGATTTCAAGGGCCTGAAATTCCGCATCTCCGGATCGAAGATCGCGGACCAGTATTTCCGCCTGATGGGTTCGATCCCGCAGATCATGGCGTTCTCCGAAGTCTATCAGGCGCTGCAAACCGGCGTGGTCGACGGCTGCGAGAACACCGCGTCGAACTACCTGACGCAGAAGTTCTACGAGGTGCAGAAGGACATCACCGTGTCCTATCACGCGCATCTGCAATATGCGGTCATCGTCAACTCGAAATTCTGGTCCGGCCTGCCGCCCGACATCCGCGCCCAGGTCGAGAAGGCGATGGTGGATGCAACCGAGTACACCAACCAGATCGCGCACCAGGAGAACGAGGACGCGCTGGCCGAGATCAAGAAGGCGGGCAAGACCAAGCTGCATTATCTGACTGACGCCGACCGCAAGGCGTGGCAGGAAGCGATGCGGCCGACTTATACATGGGCAAAGGGCCGGGTCGGGCAGGAGGTGCTCGATCTCGTCGCCAAGGAACTCGACGTCAAGATGAACTGACGCGTTTTCCGCAAGGACAATACGAACGGTCGGGAGTGTGCGCACTTCCGGCCGTTTCGCATCGATAGGGGGACTTTGATTTGCTTCGCGTGCTCAACCAGGCGCTCAACCATCTCGAAGAATGGCTGATCGCGACGCTCATCGCGGCTGCAACCGGCTTGATCTTCATCGCCGTGGTGCACCGTTACGGCGCAGGCGAATCGATCGTCCTCTCCAGATGGGCGGCTGCGCACGGGATGAGCTGGCTCGCGACGCTGTCGATGGCGGTGTTCACCTTCCTGTCCGAGCTCGACCTGTCCTGGGCGCAGGAACTCTGCATCTACATGTTCATCTGGATGGCGAAGTTCGGCGCGGCCTATGGCGTGCGCACCGGCATCCATGTCGGCGTCGACCTGCTCGTCAACCGCCTGCCCGAGCATTCGCGCAAGCACGTGATCCTGTTCTCGCTGCTCTGCGGCGCGCTCTTCACCGGCATGATCGCCGCCTTCGGCGCCTCCTTCGTCTCCGAGATGTTCAAGACCGGCCAGCAGTCCAATGACCTGGAAGCGCCGATGTGGTTCGTCTATCTGGCGATCCCGCTCGGCTCGGGCCTGATGTGCTTCCGCTTCCTCCAGGTCTCGTGGTCCTACTACTGGACCGGCCATCTGCCGCATCACGACGAGAGCCATGTCGAGGGCGTGGAGGCCGACGTCTCGCCGGCGCTGCATCCGCAGCCCGCCGGCGCGGCGACCAGGGCCGCCGCGCGAAAAGTGTCGCCGCTCGGCGTCATCCTGATCATGGCGCCGATCCTGATCTTCGCGATGTGTCTCGCCGAGAAGTTTGGCGTGGTGGTGCTGCCGCACTGGATGCGTGCCGCGACCGTGTTCGCGCTGCTGATCGCGCTGATGCTGACCGGCATCCCGGTCTCGATCGCGCTTGGCCTCACCGTGATGACGTTCCTGTTCACGCTGACCACGGTGCCGATCGAAGCGGTCTCGATGAAGCTCTTCACCGGCATCGAGGGGTTCGAGATCATGGCGATCCCGTTCTTCATCCTCGCCGGCAATTTCCTCACCCATGGCGGCGTCGCGCGCCGCATGATCAATTTCGCGACCTCGCTGATCGGCCACTGGCACGGCGGTCTCGGCCTTGCCGGCATCGTCGCCTGCGCGATGTTCGCGCTGGTGTGCGGCTCGAGCGTCGCGACCGTTGCCGCGATCGGCGCGATCGTGCTGCCGGAGATGGTCCGCCACGGCTATCCCATGCATTTCGGCGCCGGCATCATCACCGTTGCCGGCTCGCTCGGCATCCTGATGCTGCCGTCGATACCGAAGATCGTCTATGCGGTCTCCACCAATACCTCGATCGGCGCGCTGTTCGTCGCGGGCCTGCTGCCGGGCATCATGCTGACGACGATGCTCTGCATCGTCACCTGGTGGCTCGCACGCAAGCGCGACTATCCACGCCTGCCGAAGGCGAGCTGGGGCGAGACCGTCCGCACCTTCCGCGAGAGCATCTGGGGATTGATGCTGGTCGTCATCATCATCGGCGGCATCTACAGCGGCCTGTTCACCGCCACCGAGGCGGCTGCGATGGCTGCGGTCTACTCCTTCGTCATCGCGGTGTTCGTCTACAAGGCGATCAAGATCGTGGACGTGCCGCGGGTGCTGCTGCGCGCCGCCAACACCAGCGCGATGCTGCTCTACATCGTCACCAACGCGGTGCTGTTCTCCTTCGTGCTCTCCAACGAGAACCTGCCGGCGACCTTGGCCGACTGGATCGCGGCGCAGAATCTCGGCTGGGTCGGCTTCCTCTTGGTCGTCAACATTCTCTTGCTGCTCGCCGGCAACTTCATGGAGCCGAACTCGATCATCCTGATCATGGCGCCGATCCTGGCGCCGGCGGCCAAGAAGCTCGGCATCGACCTCGTGCATTTCGGCATCGTGATGGACGTCAACATGGAGGTCGGCCTCTGCCATCCGCCTGTCGGGTTAAATCTCTATGTCGCCTCGATGATAGCGCGCATGCGAATAACCGAGCTCGCGGTCGCCGTGTTGCCGTGGCTCATCACCATGCTCGGCTTCCTCGTCATCGTGACCTACTGGCCCGATCTGACGCTGTGGCTGCCGCGGGTGCTGGGGATGCATTAGCCTATGCACGACCGGGACATGGCTAACGCGCGGTAAACCCGCGCGCTCAAATGCCATCGCTGCGCTGGGAACCCATTTTTACGGGTCTGCGGTAGAACCATGCCAGTGGATGGGGCTGGCATGTTCTTCAACAGAATGGAATCCGGACGAGCGTCGATTTCCGACGCCGTCTATCTGGAAGTCATCACGGGCCTGCACGGCACGACGATGCCCAACATTCTTGCGGCCGCCTGCCTCGCGATGGTCGGCGCCATCACGACCTACGAGACCGGCGATATGGTGACGGCGGCGCTGACGGTCGCCGGTGTCGTCGTCGCCATCGTCCGCCTGTTCGAAATTGTCGCATTCCGTCGCCGCCTCGCGCAGCCGACGCAGCTTGCTCGGGCCGAGGCCGTGATCTGGGAGCGGCGTTACATTGCCGGCACCGTGGTGACGGCATTGGTGCTCGGCGTTTTTGCCGCGCGCAGCATCGTGCTGGGTGATGCGCTCTGTTCCGTGATGGCGATTGGCATCGGCTTCGGCTTTGGCGCCGGCGTGGTGGCGCGGCTGGCGCTGCGTCCCGTCGCGGCGCTGCTCGATCTCGTCGCAATCGCAGCGCCTGCTGCGATCGTGACCTTCATGCAGCCGGATCTCCGCCATGTCGGGCTCGGGCTCCTCATCCTGATGTATGTGGCCGCCAGTTTCGAGATGGTGCGGCTGAGCTTCAATGCCTCGATCAACCAGATCACGCTCAAGCGGCAGTTCGAGCAGCTCTCGCGCCTGGACCCGATGACCGGCGCGTCCAATCGTTCGGTGCTGGCCACGGACCTGCCGCAGATGCTGGCGGCCGGGATGATTGCCGTCCATACGCTCGATCTCGACCGCTTCAAGGAGGCGAACGACCGGTTCGGGCATCCCGTCGGTGACGCACTGCTGAAGCAGGTCGCCGGGCGGCTCAAGGCGCTCGCCGCGCAGGATGACCTCGTGGTCCGGATGGGCGGCGACGAGTTCGTCCTGGTGCAGCGTGTGGCGGCTGATGCGGAAGCGATGGCGCAGCGCATCGTGCAGTCGATCAGCATGCCCTACGATATCGACGGACAAATGATCGAGCTCGGCGTCAGCGTCGGCGTTGCCGTCGCGCCGGACGACGGGCGCACCGCGGAAGCGCTGCTGTCGCGCTCCGACAAGGCGCTCTATCGGGCCAAGCAGGAACGCGGCGGCTATGTGCTGGCGCGGGATTTGCGGATGGCGGATGCGACCGCATCGGGCCAGATCTTGGCGGAAGAGCTCGCTGCGTAAGCCACGTGGACGGTGCACCCTCTCCCCTTGTGGGAGAGGGTGGCTCGCCGCGCAGCGGCGAGGCGGGTGAGGGGTTTCTCTCCGCACAAACAGTCTTGCGGGCGGAGATATACCCCTCATCCGGCGCTTTGCGCCACCTTCTCCCACAAGGGGAGAAGGGAAGAGGCATCTCGCTCGATTTCGGCAGTCTCCTCCGATAGCAATCACCCGCGAGATGCGGTTAGATGCTCGCACAGGCCGGGAGGAAACAAGAATGACCAGCAGCGAGCCGAAGGACGCAACACCCTCCGTCACCGCGCAGCATGATGCGATGCTGAATGCGCTGCCGTTTTCCGACACGCGGGATTTCGACGATGCCGCGCGCGGCTTCCTCGGCACGATCGAGAACGCGGAGATCACCAACCCGCAGGGGCGGACGGTCTGGAGCCTGAAGCCCTACGGCTTCCTGTCGTCCGAGCAGGCGCCGCCGACCGTCAATCCGAGCTTGTGGCGACAGGCGCGGCTCAACATGCATCACGGCCTGTTCGAGGTGGTGCCCGGGGTCTACCAGGTGCGCGGGCTCGACATCGCCAACATGACGCTGATCGAGGGCGACAGCGGTGTCATCGTCGTGGACACGCTGACGTCGATCGAGGGCGCACGTGCCGCGCTCGATCTCTATTACAGGCATCGTGGCCAGAAGCCGGTCGCCGCCGTCATTTTCACCCACACCCATACCGACCATTGGGGCGGCGCGCGCGGCGTGCTGGAGGAGGATGCGCTGACGACCGGGCGCGTGCCGATCATCGCGCCGAACCTGTTCATGGAGCATGCCGTCTCCGAGAACATCATCGCGGGACCGGCGATGCTGCGGCGGGCACAATACCAGTTCGGGCCGTTCCTCGCCAAATGTGTGCGGGGGCAGGTCGACAACGGGCTCGGCAAGTCGATGGCGGCGGGCGCCGTGGCACTGCTGCGTCCGACCGACCTGATCATGGCAACCGGCGACAGGCGGGTGATCGACGGCGTCGAATTCGAATTCCAGATGGCGCCGAACAGCGAAGCGCCGGCGGAGATGCACTTCTTCATCCCGCGCTACAGACTGCTGAACCTCGCCGAGAACTGTACGCACAATTTCCACAATCTGCTGCCGTTCCGCGGCGCCGACGTGCGCGATGCGCTGGCGTGGTCGAAGTACCTCAACGAGGCCTTGCGGCTCTGGGACGGCAAGGCGGAGGCGATGTGCGGCCAGCATCACTGGCCGGTGTGGGGCCGCGAGCGGATCGGCACGATGATCCGGCAGCAGCGCGATCTCTACAAGTTCGCGCATGACCAGACCATCCGCCTGATGAACCACGGCCTTACCGCAGCCGAGATCGCCGAGACGATCCAGTTGCCGAAGAGCCTGGAGGGTGCCTGGCATGGCCGCGGCTATTACGGCCATATCCGGCATAACGTGAAGGCGATCTACCAGAAGTATCTCGGCTGGTACGATGCCAACCCGGTCAATCTCGATCCGCTGCCGCCGGTAGAATCCGGCAAGAAGTATGTCGAGTACATGGGCGGCGCCGAGGCCATCCTCGCGCGCGCACGCAAGGACTTCGACAAAGGCGAGTTTCGCTTTGTCGCGCAGGCGCTCGGCCATCTCGTCTTCGCGGAGCCGGAGAATGCAGCGGCGCGTCTGTTGCTCGCGGATACGCTCGAGCAGCTCGGTTATGCCGCCGAGAGCTCGACCTGGCGCAACGCCTATCTGTTCGGCGCGCAGGAACTGCGTCAGGGCATGCCCAAGACCCCGCCGCGTCCGCCGATGCCGCGCGAGACGCTGGCCGCGCTACGCACCGAGCAGCTCTGGGACGTGCTCGGCATTCGGCTCAACGGCCCCAAGGCCGAGGGCAAGCACATCGTGCTGAATTGGAGCTTTTCCGATACCGGCGAGATCTTTGCGCTCAACCTGGAAAACTCTGCGCTGACCTATACCGAAGGCGTGCAGGCGGAAAATGCGGACGCGAGCTTCACGCTCGCGCGCGCAACGCTCGATGAGGTCATCGCGAAACTGACGAGCTTTCCGGAAGCGGTCGCCGCCGGCAAGATCAAGCTCGCGGGCAACCCGATGCGGCTTGCCGAGCTGATGGGCCTGATGGACGAATTCCCGCGCATGTTCGAGATCGTCGAGCCGAAGCGGGCGGTGGTGAGTTAGGGCGACGCCGCCGCCACGTTCTCGCTGGCATCGCCCTCCGCACTCTCGCTGTCATCGCCCGGCTTGACCGGGCGATCCAGTATTCCAGAGACCGCAGTGCTTGAGCCGAGAAGCCGCGGAGTACTGGATGCCCCGGTCAAGCCGGGGCATGACAGTGTGTCGTGAGGTGAAAGCGGCCCTTACTCCGCGCTGCTCACCAGCTTGATCCGCGGCGCCTGCGCTTCCGTCAGGCTGCGATAGGCCGCGAGATAATCCAGCGCCATCCGCCGCGCCGTGAAGCGCTTCTCGAACTGCTTGCGGATGGCCGCGCGATCGAGTTGCGGCAGGCGTTTGACGACGCCGGCGGCGCTGATGATGTCCTCGACCACGAAGCCGGTGAGGCCCTCATCGATGATCTCGGGCACCGAGCCGCGGTTGAAGGCGACGACCGGAGTGCCGCAGGCCATCGCTTCGATCATCACGAGGCCGAACGGCTCCGGCCAGTCGATCGGCAGCAGGAGGCCGAGCGCGCCGCTGAGGAAGTCCGATTTCTCGTCGTCGCCGATCTCGCCGATGAAGTCGACCAGCGGATTGTTCTGGATCATCGGCCTGATCAGCTCGTCGTAATAGTCCTGGTCGGCGCGATCGACCTTGGCCGCGATCTTCAGCGGGATGCCGCAATGCATCGCGATCTTGATGGCGCGGTCAACGCCCTTCTCTGGCGCGATGCGGCCGAGCACGGCGAGATATTCCTGCTTCGCCGGCTTCGGTGTCAGCAAGTTCTCCGGCAGGCCATGGTGGATCGTCGTCACCCAGTTCGCCTGCGGCACGGGCCTGCGCTGCGCGTTCGAGATCGAGATCACCGGCATTTTCGAGAAGGTGTTGAACACGGGCTGATGTTCCGGCAGGTCGAGCCGGCCGTGCAGCGTGGTCACGAACGGGGTCGGCTGCCGGTGGAACAGGGACCACGGATAGTAATCGAGATGGAAATGGAGGAAGTCGAACTCCTCGTCGTCACATTTCTGCCGCACGCGCTCCAGGAGCACCATATGCAGCGCGTTGGGATCACGCACGGAACCGTCGAGGCGAAGCGCCCGCGGCCAAAGTGCGTCCAGCTTCGCCGACGTCTGCGAGTCACCGCTGGCGAACAGCGTGACATCGTGTCCAAGGGCAACCAACTCCTCCGTCAACCAGTGCACCACCCGCTCGGTGCCGCCATACAGCTTGGGTGGAACAGCCTCAGTCAACGGAGCTACCTGCGCGATGCGCATCTCGTCATCTCCTCTGTGATCATGGAAGTAAAACCCCCGCCGTGTCTCGGCACCGGCATGCCAGACGAGGGAACGTTCTCGCAATTGCGAAGTTCCTTCAACGAACGTTACTTCTTCGACACACTTCAGTCGGCCGCGATGCTGCCATCTCCTCTTCTCACATCGTCCGCATCCGCATGTCGTGATGGCCCGGCCCGGGAACCGAGGCGAAGCGGTCGATGTTCAATCGGCTAATAGAAAAATCGAAATCAATACGACGGGGTCGCAGTCACATGGATCATCTTTCTGGTTACGCGCGCAGGCCATTTGCCTTTGTCTTGCGCTATCTGCGACGACGGCCGGCATCGCATCTCGTGATCCTGACCGCTGTCGTTGCAGCCGTTGCCTGTTCCGTGGGCACGCAATACGGCGTCAAATCCCTGGTCGACAGCCTGTCCGCGGGAACTTCGCACGGTGGCAGCGTATGGCTGGCATTCATTTTACTCATGTCGCTGATCGCGGCGGATAATTTCCTGTGGCGGATCGCGAGCTGGACCGCGAGCTTCACCTTCGTTCGTGTCACGGGCGATTTACGCCGTGACATATTTCGTCATCTGACGGGACACGCGCCGAGCTATTTCTCGGATCGCATGCCGGGCATGCTGACGAGCCGTATCACCGCGACCTCAAACGCGGTGTTCACGGTCGAGAACATGTTCGTCTGGAATGTGTTGCCGCCGTGCATTGCCACAATTGCGGCCATCGGTCTGATTGGAACCGTCAGTCCCTATATGGCACTCGGCCTGATCATGGTCGCGGGCGGTATGGTGATAGCGATGTTCCATTTGGCCGCAGCCGGCAAGCCGCTGCATGACGACTTTGCCGACAAGGCCGCCGTCGTCGACGGCGAGATGATCGACGTCATCAGCAACATGCCGCTGGTCCGCGCCTTCTGCGGCATCGGCCATGAGCACGAGCGGTTCGACGCGACGGTGAACCGGGAACTGACCGCGCGCGGCCGTAGCCTGCGTTATCTGGAAAAGCTGCGGCTCACGCATGCCGGCGTGACGGTCGTCCTGACGGTTGCGCTGATGGCCTGGGCGATCACGCTCTGGCAGCAGGGCGAGGCGACCACCGGCGATGTCGTGCTGGTCTGTACGCTCGGCCTCTCCATCCTCAATGCGACGCGCGACCTCGCGGTGGCGCTGGTCGATGTCACCCAGCACGTCGCGCGCCTGACCGAGGCGATCGCGACCTTGCTCGTGCCGCATGAATTGCGCGATCATCCCGAGGCCGAGCCGTTGATGAAGAGCGGCGCCGCGATCGCGTACAACAACGTCACCTTCGGCTATCCCGGCGGCGAGAAGATCTTTGAACGGTTCAGCCTGCGGCTTCAGCCCGGCCAGCGCGTCGGCTTGGTCGGCCAGTCGGGCGGGGGGAAATCAACCCTGTTCACGTTGCTGCAGCGGTTCTACGATGTCGATGAAGGCAGCGTGACCGTCGATGGCCAGGATATTTCCAAGGTGACCCAGCTGAGCCTGCGTGAGGCCATCTCGGTCGTGCCGCAGGATATCTCGCTGTTCCACCGCTCCATCCGCGAGAACATCCGCTACGGCCGTCCGAACGCGACCGACGACGAGGTGCTGCGCGCGGCGATCGCGGCGCGCTGCGATTTCATCGACAGCCTGCCGGAAGGTCTCGACACCATGGTCGGCGACCGCGGTGTCAAGATGTCCGGCGGCCAGCGCCAGCGCATCGCGATCGCGCGGGCCTTCCTGAAGGACGCGCCGATCCTGCTGCTGGACGAAGCCACCGCCGCACTCGACAGTGAATCCGAGGAGGCGATCCGCGAGGCGCTGTCGCGCCTGATGCGCGGCCGCACCGTGATCGCGATCGCGCACCGGCTGGCGACGCTGCGCAATTTCGATCGCGTCCTGGTGCTGAAGAATGGCAAGATCATCGAGGACGGCGCGCCCGACCGCCTGATGCAGGGCCAAGGCCCCTACCGTGAGCTGGTGACGCAGGAGATGAGTCGGCTGGCGAAGTTCGCCGCGTAAGTCCAACAGTTGCGTTTGCGTTGGTCGCGTTCGAAAAACAGGCCGCAGGGGAGCAGCTCATGGCAGCCGAAGCCGTAACCCAGATCATCTCGGTAACGCAGACGGAGGAGGCCGTCGCGGAGCAGGCGTTCTACATTCCGATGACGGGGCCCGCCGCGCGGCCCCGTCGGTCGCTCAAGCACGACGACACCTTCATCGTGCTGGACAGCCATGGTGACATCGGCGCCTCCGCGGGCGGGCCGGACGGCCTGTTCAATTGCGACACGCGCTATCTGGCGCGGCTGGAGCTCGTGCTCGACGATCTCCAGCCGCTGCTGCTCGGCTCGAATCTTCGCGATGACAATTCGGCCTTGACCGTCGATCTCACCAACCCCGATATCTATCGCCAGGGCCGCATCGTGCTGCAGAAGGACCTGCTGCACATCGTGCGCACGATCTTCCTCTGGCGCGGCACGGCCTATCAGCGCATCGGCGTGCAGAACCATGGCGACCGTCGCGCCAGCCCGGAGCTGACGCTGCTGTTCGACAGCGACTTCGCCGATCTGTTCGAGGTGCGCGGCGAGCGGCGCCCGCACCGCGGGACCGGCACCAGCAAGTTGCTCGGGCCGACCGACGTGCTGTTCCACTATCGCGGCCTTGACGATGCCGTGCGTACCACCGGCCTGCATTTCGACCCGCGTCCGACGCGGTTGTCGGTGAATGCCGCGACCTGGCAGCTCGACCTGGACCCGCACCAGTCGAAATCCCTGTTCGTGGCGGTGTCCTGCAACCGGCCGATCGCGGAGAAGCCCGCGCGCTTTTTCAGGGGCCTGCTCGCCCATCGCCGCGAGATGCGCCAGTCGACGACGGGCATGGCCAGCATCGAGACGTCGAACAACATCTTCAACGAGGTGCTGTGCCAGGCCATGGCCGACCTCAACATGCTGATGACGGAGACGCCGCAGGGGCGTTATCCCTATGCCGGCATTCCCTGGTACTCAACGACGTTCGGCCGCGACGGCCTGATCACCGCGCTCCAGATGCTGTGGATCGATCCGCGGGTCGCGAAGGGCGTGCTGCGGCGGCTCGCGCATTTTCAGGCAGAGACGGTCGATCCGCTGAACGATGCCGCGCCCGGAAAGATTTTGCACGAGATGCGTGGCGGCGAGATGGCTGCGCTTCGCGAGGTGCCGTTCGCGCAATATTACGGCAGCGTGGATTCGACCGCCTTGTTCGTGCTGCTCGCCGGGAGCTATTTCGAGCGCACCGGCGACGAAAAGACCCTGACCGAGCTGTGGCCGGCGATCGAGGCTGGGCTGGCCTGGATCGACGGCCCCGGCGATCCCGACAGGGACGGCTTCGTCGAATACCAGCGCGCCACCGAAAAGGGCCTCGCCAACCAGGGCTGGAAGGACTCGTATGACGCGATCTTCCATGCCGATGGCCAGCTTGCGGAAGGCAATCTCGCCCTTGCCGAGGTGCAGGGCTACGTCTTTGCCGCCAAGCAGCTCGCCGCACGTTGCGCGTTGCGGCTCGGCAAGCCGGACCTCGCCAAAAAGCTCGAGACCGAGGCCAAGGCGCTGGCCGAGCGGTTCGAGAAGGCATTCTGGTGCGAGGAGCTCGGTACCTATGCGCTCGCGCTCGACGGCAGGAAACGACCTTGCAAGGTGCGGACATCCAATGCCGGGCAGGTGCTTTTCAGCGGCATGATCCGCGAGGACCGCGCACGTCTCGTCGCCGCCGATCTGATGGCGCCGCACTTCTTCTCGGGCTGGGGCATCCGCACGGTCGCGCAAGGCGAGGTGCGCTACAATCCGATGTCCTATCATGACGGCTCGATCTGGCCGCACGACAATGCGCTGATCGCGCTCGGGCTCGCGCGCTACGGGCTCAAGCATTCGGTGGCGCATGTCTTCAAGGGCTTGTTCGACGCGGCGACATACATGGACCTGCGGCGGCTGCCCGAATTGTTCTGCGGCTTCCGGCGCGAGAAGCGGCGCGGCCCGACGCTCTATCCGGTCGCATGCGCGCCGCAGGCCTGGGCCAGCGCGACGCCATTCACGCTGCTGGAGGCGGCGCTCGGCATCGAGTTCGACGTCGCGCGCGGCGAGATTCGCCTGCGCAATCCGCATCTGCCGGCGTTCCTGAACGAGGTGATCCTGCGCGATCTGCGCCTGGGCAATTCCAGCGTGGATCTGCGCGTCAGCCGTCACGGCGACGACGTCGCGCTGGAGGTCTTGCGCACGCGCGGCCAGATCCAGGTCTCGATCGTGCTGGCGCGCTAGCGGCGCCTGCGAGGAGGGTTTTATGCGTACCGCCGGATGGTTGGTTCTGAGCGCAGCGATCGTCGCGGGATTGACGGTCGCCGTATCGCGTGCCGCGGAGGAACCGCCCGCGGGCCCAACGACGCCCCCCAGCGAAGCGAACGCGCCGGCCGCGGTGCAGCCGTCGACCTCCACCGTGCCGGTCACGCCGAAGGACGCCGCGCCGCCGCCGTCCGTGACCATCATCGGTGCGAGCGACGCCCATGGCGTGCTCGGCCGTGACGTGCGCAGCGCAGCCGACGAGGATATGGGCCGCATCGTCGACATCATCGTCGACCGCGCCGGCCGCGTGCGCGCCGCCGTGATTGATTTCGGCGGTTTCCTCGGCGTAGGCAGCCGCAAGATCGTGGTGGACTGGAACGCAATGCGGTTCGGCAAGATTGCCAACAAGAAGGACAGCATCACACTGGAATTGACCAAGGCGCAGGTCGCAGCCGCGCCGGAATACAAGGAAGACACGCCGATGGTGGTGCTCGGCGCGTCCGGCAGCCTGCAGCCGCTGCAAGCGATTCAGTGAGGCGCGGGGAGGGATGGCCGCCGGTGCTGTTGTCGAGGAAGCGGAACCACGCAGATCGCGATAGCCGGGTTGAACGGTACAAGGTTGCCGCGCCGCCGCCTGCGGGCCTTCCGGCGCCGTCGCGCCAGAGCCTGCGCGGCCTCGACTGGTTCATCTTCTTCCTCGCCGACGTGCAGACCGGGTTCGGCCCCTTCATCGCGGTCTACCTCACGACGCAGAAATGGACCCAGGTCGAGATCGGTCTCGTGCTGTCGATCGGTGGCATCGTCGCGCTGATCGGGCAGATGCCGGGTGGCGCGATCATCGATGCCGCGAAGTCCGAGCGGCTGGTCGCAGGCCTTGCGATCGCGACCATCGGCTTCTGTGCGCTCGCCTATGCGGCGATGCCGATCTTTCCCGTGGTGGTGGCCGCGGCCACGCTGCATGCGGCAGCGAGCTGCGTGCTGGGGCCGGCGATCGCGGCGATCAGCCTCGGCCTGGTCGGTCCGCTTGCGATCGGCGAGCGGCTCGGCCGCAATGCGCGCTTTGCGTCCCTCGGCAACGGCGTCGCCGCCGCCGTGATGGGCACGGCCGGCTATCTGCTGTCGAGCCGCTCGGTGTTCCTCGTCACCTTCCTGCTCGCGATTCCGACCCTGATCGCGCTGTCGCGCATCCGCGAGGAGGAAGTGGACATCGCGCGCTGTCACGGCGAGATGCCGCGCGAGGCGCCGGTTCCGGGCGACACCAATATCTGGCACCTGATCCGGCAACGCCCGCTCATCGTCTTCGCGCTGAGCGTGCTGCTGCTGCAATTGGCGAACGCCGCGATGATGCCGCTGATGGCGAGCGCGGTGACGGCGCGGTCGAGCCAGTGGGCAACGGTGCTCGTCGCCTTCTGCATCGTCGTGCCGCAGGCGATCGTGGCGCTGCTGTCGCCGACGGTCGGGCGCAAGGCGCAGCTCTGGGGCCGGCGGCCGCTGCTGCTGATCGGATTCGCTGCGCTGACGATCCGGGGCCTGCTGTTTGCGACCGTGCGCGATCCCTATCTGCTGGTCGCGGTGCAGGTGTTCGACGGCATCACGGCGGCGGTGTTTGCGGTGATGATCCCGCTGATCGTGGCCGACGTCGCCTTCGGCAGCGGCCATTTCAATCTGGCGCAAGGCATTGTCGGGACCGCGACCGGCATCGGGGCGTCCTTGAGCACGGCGCTTGGCGGCTATGTCAGCGACAAGTTCGGCAATGCCACCGCCTTCATCGGGCTGTCCGGCGTTGCCGCGACCGGGCTTCTGCTGATCCTCTTTGTGATGCCGGAAACCCGGCGCACCGGCATGATCGCGCCGAAAAAAATGGCCGGCTGAACGAATTCAGCCGGCCAAAGCGGGTGGGGAGGAAGACAGAAATCAGGCATCGAGATTGTGCAGGCGCTGACGGTTGCGCAGCACGATCTGACGGGCGCCGGAAAATCCCAAAATGCCCTGGGCGTGAAGCTGCGACAGCGCGCGCGACACGGTTTCCAGCGTCAGGCCGAGATAGTCGCCGATGTCGCGGCGGCACATCGGCAGTGCCATCATGCCGGCTACCGCGAGGCGGCGGTCCATCTCGAGCAGGAAGGTTGCAACGCGCTCCATCGCGGTCTTGCGTCCGAGCAGCAGCATGTGGTCCTCGGCGTGACGTAGTTCGCCGGCGGTCATGGCCCAGAGCTTGCGCGCGACCTGCACATCGGTGCCGGCGGCCTTCTCCAGGCTCGCGCGCTTCACCAGGCGCACGGTCGTGTCGATGATGGCTTCAGCGGCGAGGCGGTGGCTGGGACCGGATTCAAGGCCGAACACGTCTCCGGGGAGATGGAAGGAGCCGATCTGGCGGCGGCCGTCGGAGAGCAGCTTGTAGCTGCGCACCGCGCCGGTGATGACCTGGTAGACATATTCGGCCGGCTCGTCCTCGCCGTAGATCTCCTCGTCCTTGCGGTAGGAGAACTCGGTGGCGACGAGGCCGACATGGCCGGCGATTGCGCCGAACTGGTCGGAGACGGGATGGGCAGGAGCGATCTTGGCACGAACTTGCGTGTTGATCGCCTGGGTGTTGAGCGTCTCGGTCAGCATCTGCGCCATCTCCGTTGTGATGACGCTTTGGTACGCGGGTTCGGGCGCTTCGAAAATTTCGCGAGATATCTTAAGGGGGGTTACCTACGTAGAACCCCGTAGGTCAGTTGCCGCGGCCGCCCTGGATGGCGTGGCGGATGCACTTGACCAGGGTTTCGTCGAGAAGCGGCTTCAAGATCACGTCCTTGACGCCTGCGGCTGCCGCCCGGGCCGAGATGTTCCCATCGGGATAGCCGGTGATCAGGATCACGGGCGTGCCCTCGTCGGACTGGCGCAACCGGCCGGCCAGCTCGATGCCGTTGATGTCGGGCATCTTGTAGTCGATCACGTAGCAGTCTGCCCCCTGCGCGCCGCTGGCATTCAGCAGGGCCGTGGCATTCCTGAAGGTCCGCACGGTAAAGCCGTCGGTTTCCAGCAGGAATTGCAGGGATCCCAGCACAGCGGCATCATCGTCGACAACGTAGACGGTGGGCTTTGCGGATGACGTCACTGGAAGCCGCTGTTGGTGCGAGCCGATCTCGATCATCCCCTTTGGCTAGCACGGCCCGGGAGAATGATTTTGACTTGCCTCAATCCTTCAGCATCCCGGCGCGCATCGCCAGCCGGACCAGCTCCGAGAGGCTGTTGGCCTGCATCTTGGTCATGACGTTGGCCCGGTAGACCTCGATGGTGCGGGGGCTGATGTCGTATTCACGGGCGATCAGCTTGTTGGAGAGGCCCGCGATCAGCCCTTCCATGACCTGGCGCTCGCGCGGGCTGAGGGAGGCGACGCGGGCGGCGATGTCCTGCGAGATCGCCTCGTTCTTCGCCGCCGGCTCGGCCTGGCGGATCGCCGTCTCGATCATGGTGGTGAGGCGGTCGTCCTCGAACGGCTTCTCGAGAAAGTCGACCGCCCCCAACTTCATCGCCTCGACCGCGAGCGGCACGTCGCCATGGCCGGTCATGATCAGGATCGGGAACGGGCTTTGCTGCGCCTTCATCCGCTTCAACAGCTCGATCCCGTCGATTCCGGGCATGCGCACGTCCGAGACGACGCAGCCGAAGGCAAGGCCGGGCAGGACATCGAGGAAGGCTTGCGCATCGTCAAACAGGGTGACGCCGAAGCCGGAGGAATCCAGCAGGAAGTGCAGCGAGTCCCGCATCGCCTCGTCGTCGTCGATGACGTAGACATGTCCCTTGGTCGTCATGGATCAATTCTCATCGGCTGCCGGGAGAGTGAAGCGGAATGTCGCGCCGCCCGATGCGTTGCTCTCGGCCCACATGCGTCCGCCGTGAGCCTCGATGATCGAGCGGCTGATGGACAGTCCCACGCCCATGCCGGTTTCCTTGGTGGTGAAGAAGGTCTGGAACAGGTTGGGAATGACGTCGCCCTGGAATCCGGAGCCGGTGTCGGACACCTCGACCTCGATCATGTCGTCACCGACGCGGGTGTTGGCGACGACGAGCTCGCGCTGCGGCGACTGCGCCATCGCTTCCAGCGCGTTGCGGAACAGATTGACCAGCACCTGCTGGATCTGAACGCGGTCGGCGAGCACGAGATCGGCGTCGGGATCGAGGCTGAAGCGGAGCTGCACGTTCTGCTCGCGTGCGCCGGCAAGCCCGAGCGCGCCGGCTTCCTCGATCAGCTTGGACAGGCTCTCGACCCGCTTCTCGGACTCGCCGCGGGAGACGAAGTCGCGCAGGCGGCGGATGATCTGGCCGGCGCGCAAGGCCTGCTCCGCGGCGCGATCCATCGCACTTTCGATCTTCGGCGTGTTGGGGTCGGTGCTGCCGGCCAGCAGCCGCCGCGACCCCTTCATGTAGTTGCTGATCGCCGCCAGTGGCTGGTTGATCTCGTGGGCAAGCGCCGAGGCCATCTCGCCCATCGCGGTCAGCCGCGACACGTGGACGAGCTCGGACTGCAATTCCTGGAGCCGCGCCTGGGTCTGCTGGTGCTCGGTGAGGTCGCGGACGAAGCCGGTGAAATAGGGCTCGCCGCCGGACTGCATCTCGCCGATCGACAGGTGCATCGGAAAGGTCGTGCCGTCGCGGCGCTTGCCGGTCACGATGCGGCCGATGCCGATGATGTGCGGATCGTTGGTGCTGCGATAGCGCGCGATGTAGCTGTCGTGGCGGGTGCGGTCGGGCTCCGGCATCAGGATGCTGACGTTCTGGCCGATCGCCTCCTGCTCGGACCAGCCGAACAGGCGCTCGGCGGCGGTGCTGAACAGTTGCATGATGCCGCGGCCGTCGATGACGATCATGGCGTCGGGAATGGTGTGAAGGATCGAGCGGAGGTGGGTCTCACGCGTGCGCAGGGCTTCCTCGACCTGCTTCTCCTCGTCGATATCGAGGAAGATGCCGCTGAGATGGCGCGCGACGCCGGATTCGTCTCGAATCAAGCCGGCGCGGGCCCTGATCCATTTGCCTCGGCCGGAGTTGCCGGAAATCCTGAAGGAGACGTCGAAGCCGCCGCCATGCTCGGAGACCTGCTTGATCGCGTTCTCGACGCGAGCGCGGTCGTCGGGCTCGAGACGCGACAGGAAGAGGTCGTAGCTCGCCGGCTGGCCCCGCTCGATACCGAGCAGCATCCTCGCGGTTTCCGACCACTCCAGCTCGCGCGTCGTGAGGTCGAGATCCCAGGTGCCGACGCCGAATCCCTCGATCCGGACCCGGAAATGCTCGCCGCGACTGTCGTCTGGCGGATGCGTTACGCGGGTCGGCGACAATCGATGACTCCCATCTTCGCGCGGCGGGCGTGGTGCCGCGAACATGACCGCAATTTCGCCCATGGACCGGCCCGAGGCAAGTTCGGATGTCTGATTCCATTGGCGGATTTCCCGCAAGGTCGCGCCTGGCGATTTGATCTACCTCATCCTGCCCCGTCACGGCGAGGCTAGATTTCGCGCCAGTTCATAGCTGAGCGGAGAATCCCAATGACTTACGCGACCGTGATGGTCAGCCTGGCGCTCGACCAGTCCAACGAGGCGCGCCTTCAGGTCGCGGGCGAACTCGCCGAGCGATTCGAGGCGGCCATTATCGGGGTTGCCGCGGGGCAGTTCGCGCCGCCGCTCTATTTCACCGACGGCGCCGAGGCCCAGAGCCTTATCGATCAGGAGGAAGCCTCGATCAGGAAGCGCCTCGCCGATCTGGAGGCGCAATTCCGCGCCGCCACGAAGGCGCGCGACGGCCGCGTGGAGTGGCGCGGCGCCATGGATTTTCCGGCGCGTTTCGTGCTGGCGCAGGCGCGCTGCGCCGACATCATCGTCAGCGGCGGCCACAGCCCGGCTTTCTCCGACGCGTTCGCGCTCGCGAGCCCCAAGGACCTGGTGATGCAGGCCGGCCGCCCGCTTCTCGTCGTTCCCGACAAGGTCAACTGGCTCGACCTGCGCAGCGTGCTGGTGGCGTGGAAGGACACGCCGGAGGCGCGGCGCGCGGTGGCCGACGCGCTGCCGCTGCTGCGCAAGGCGAGGGACGTCACCATCGTCGAAATCCCGGAGCGCGACGACGATCGTTCGGCGGTGATGGCCGGCGTCACCGACGTTGCCGCCTGGCTCGCCCGTCACGGCGTCACCGCGAGCGCACGCGTCTCGGAGGCCGTGCAGAACGCAACCGCTGCCGCGCAGTTGGAGCAGGTCGCCGGCGACCTCGGGGCCGGCCTGATCGTGGCGGGCGCCTATGGTCATTCGCGCTTTCGCGAGCTGATCCTCGGCGGCGTCACCGAATATCTGGTCACCCAATCCGCCCGCAGCGTGCTGCTGTCGCACTGACGGCCGGTCGGCCAAAACGAAAATCGGAGGACGCGCTGTGTACAAATTTCTTGAAGAGATCGTCGACAGCTACATGACCCGCAACGTCACGACGGTGCGGCGCGACCACGACCTGCTCGCGCTCAGCGAGATGTTCGAGCGTGATGATTTCAACTCCTACCCGGTCGAGGACGACGGGCAGGTGGTCGGCATCGTCACCAAGTTCGACATCCTGAAGTGCTTCGCGTTCACGCCGAGCCAGATGCTGCCGCGCTATCGCGACCTGATGAGCCGCAGGATCGGCGACGTCATGACGCCCGAGTTCATCTATGTCAGCCCCGACACGCGGCTGACGCGCGTGCTCCAGATCATGGTCGAGCACCGCATCAGGAGCATCATCGTGCTCGACGGCGCCGAGAAGCTGGTCGGAATCATCGCCCGCGAGGACGTCATCAAGGCGCTCAAGGCCACGGCAAGGGAGTGACTTCTTCCTTCTCCCCTCATGTCCGCCGAAGCCTTGGCGAAGGCGGATGTGGGAGAAGGTGGCGCGAAGCGCCGGATGAGGGGTTCTCTCCACCGAAAGACTCTCCGTGCGGAGCCAACCCCTCACCCAAGTGAGTGCGCGGCACCGTCCTCGCTGCCCTCTCCCACAAGGGGAGAGGGCACTTCAACTGACGGGCGCCGCATCACTCACCCGAATAGAAATCCACCCATCTTGATTTCAATCAATTCGCCGCGAGGTCGAATGTGGTTTCTGGCGGCGTGTTCTTTCAGAGAGAATCCGCATGAGCCAGCCCTCCATCTCCAAATCCATGACCATCGGTGAAAGCGGCCTGGCTATCGTGTTCGCAGTCGCCGCCTTCCTTTGCGTGATCGCCTCGGCCAAGGCGCTCGATTCGGCCTTTGCCTTCCATGCCGCGCTCAGCGCAGCGGCGAGCTTGGCTGTGGTCTTTGGCATCATCAACCGCTACTTCGATCGTCCGGCAGCGCTGCCGCCGGCGGAGATCAACGGCCGCCCCAACTACAATATGGGTCCGATCAAGTTCACCGCCGTCATGGCGATGTTCTGGGGCATTGCCGGCTTCCTCGTCGGCCTCATCATCGCCTCCCAACTGGCGTGGCCCGCACTGAACTTCGATCTGCCCTGGACCAGCTTCGGCCGGCTGCGTCCGCTGCACACCTCCGCGGTGATCTTCGCCTTCGGCGGCAACGTGCTGATCGGCACGTCGCTCTATGTCGTGCAGAAGTCCTGCCGGGTGCGCCTTGCGGGCGACCTCGCGCCCTGGTTCGTCGTGATCGGCTACAATTTCTTCATCCTGATCGCCGGCACCGGTTATCTGCTCGGTGTCACCCAGTCGAAGGAATATGCCGAGCCGGAATGGTATGCCGACCTCTGGCTCACCATCGTCTGGGTCGCCTATCTGCTGGTCTTCCTTGCCACGATCATCAAGCGCAAGGAGCCGCACATCTTCGTCGCGAACTGGTTCTACCTCGCCTTCATCGTGACGATCGCGGTCCTGCATCTCGGCAACAATCCCGCGCTCCCCGTCTCGGTGTTCGGCTCGAAATCCTACGTCGCCTGGGGCGGCATCCAGGACGCGATGTTCCAGTGGTGGTACGGCCACAACGCGGTCGGCTTCTTCCTGACCGCCGGCTTCCTCGCCATCATGTACTATTTCATCCCGAAGCGCGCGGAACGGCCGATCTATTCCTATCGGCTGTCGATCATCCACTTCTGGGCGCTGATCTTCCTCTACATCTGGGCCGGTCCGCACCATCTGCACTACACGGCGCTGCCGGACTGGACGCAGACGCTCGGCATGACCTTTTCGATCATGCTGTGGATGCCCTCCTGGGGCGGCATGATCAACGGCCTGATGACGCTGTCGGGCGCCTGGGACAAGCTGCGCACCGATCCCGTGCTGCGCATGCTCGTGGTCTCCGTCGCCTTCTACGGCATGTCGACCTTCGAAGGACCGATGATGTCGATCAAGGTGGTGAACTCGCTCAGCCACTACACCGACTGGACCATCGGCCACGTGCATTCCGGCGCGCTCGGCTGGGTCGGCTTCGTCTCCTTCGGCGCGCTCTACTGCCTGGTGCCGTGGGTGTGGAATCGCAAGGGCCTCTACAGTCTGAAGCTCGTCAACTGGCACTTCTGGATCGCGACCCTCGGCATCGTTCTCTACATCTCGGCGATGTGGGTGTCCGGCATCCTGCAGGGCCTGATGTGGCGCGCCTACACCTCGCTCGGCTTCCTCGAATATTCCTTCATCGAGAGCGTCGAGGCGATGCATCCCTTCTACATCATCCGCGCCGCCGGCGGCGGGCTGTTCCTGATCGGCGCGCTGATCATGGCCTACAATCTCTGGATGACCGTTCGCGTCGGCGAAGTGGAAGTCCAGATGCCCGTCGCGCTTCAGCCGGCGGAATGAGGAGCCTTCCATGTCGTTCTGGACACGCCACCAAATCTTCGAAAAGAACTCGATCGTCCTGATCGTCGGCATCTTGCTGGTGATCGCGATCGGCGGTCTCGTCGAGATCACTCCGCTGTTCTACCTCAAGAGCACGATCGAGGCGGTCGACGGCGTCAGGCCCTACACGCCGCTGGAGCTTGCGGGCCGCAACGTCTACGTCCGCGAAGGCTGCTATCTCTGCCATTCGCAGATGATCCGCCCGCTGCGCGACGAGGTCGAGCGCTACGGCCACTTCTCGCTCGCCGCCGAGAGCATGTACGACCACCCGTTCCAGTGGGGCTCGAAGCGGACCGGTCCCGATCTCGCCCGCGTCGGCGCCAAATATTCCGACGTCTGGCACGTGACCCATCTGACCAACCCGCGCGCAATCGTGCCGCAGTCGGTGATGCCGGGCTATCCATTCCTGAGCCAGACCGAAGTCGATCCCGATACGATCGCCGACCACATGAAGACGCTCAAGGCCATCGGCACGCCCTACACCGACGACCAGATTGCGAACGCGGGCGCCGATCTGAAGGCCCAGGCCGATCCCGACAATGCCGGCTCAGACGCCTTCGGGAAGCGCTACGCCAAGGCCGTCGTGCGCAATTTCGACGGCAAGGCCGGCACGCCGACCGAGATGGACGCGCTGATCGCGTACCTGCAGATGCTCGGCACGCTGGTCGACTTCAAGCTCTACAACGAGAAAGCCAATCTTCGCTGAGAAGGCATCACCGATGAAAGCCATCCTGACACTCGACAATCTCGCGTCTGGTCTCGTGACCACGATCTGGACGCCGGTGTTCGTCGCGATCTTTCTCGCGATCATCGCCTACGCATTATGGCCCCGCAACAAGGCCGCTTTCGACGAAGCGGCGCACCTGCCGTTGCGGGAGGAGTAAGAGATCATGACCGATCATCATGGCGACATCGATTCCGTCACCGGCAAGTCCACGACCGGACATGAGTGGGACGGCATCAAGGAGCTCAACACGCCGCTGCCGCGCTGGTGGGTGATCTCATTCTACCTCACCATCGTTTGGGCGATCGGCTACTGGATCGTCTATCCGGCCTGGCCGCTGATCTCCAGCAATACCACGGGCCTGTTCGGCTATTCCTCGCGCGCCGACGTCGCGGTCGAGCTCGCCAACCTCGAGAAGGTCCGGGGTGACAGGATGGCGGCGCTGGGCGCGGCTTCGCTCGCCGACATCGAGAAGGACCCGGCCTTGCTGGCGCTTGCACGAGCCAAGGGCAAGACCGTGTTCGGCGACAATTGCGCGCCATGCCACGGCTCCGGCGGCGCCGGCGCAAAGGGCTTTCCGAATCTCAACGACGACGACTGGCTGTGGGGCGGCACGCTCGACCAGATCATGCAGACCATCCAGTTCGGCGCGCGTTCCGGTCACGCCAAGGCGCATGAGGGCCAGATGCTAGCCTTCGGCAAGGACGGCGTGCTGAAGGGCGACGAGATCGTCACGGTCGCCAATTACGTGCGGTCGCTGTCGGGCCTCTCGACCCGCAAGGGCTTTGATGCCGCGAAGGGCGAGAAGATCTTTGCGGAGAATTGCGTCGCTTGCCACGGTGACGGCGGCAAGGGCAACCCGGAGATGGGCGCCCCGAATCTGACCGACAAGATCTGGCTCTACGGTTCTGACGAAGCGAGCCTGATCGAGACCATCAGCCTCGGCCGCGCCGGTGTGATGCCGGCCTGGGAAGGGCGGCTCGATCCTGCCACCATCAAGGCGATGGCGGTTTACGTCCACTCGCTGGGCGGTGGCAAATAGCCTGCTCGCGACAAGCGGGGGCGAACAAAAGTGTCCCCGCTTGAGCTGGATCAACTGACGCGCTCGCGCCGGGTCTAGGTTTAATCGCACCTTTTCGAGAAGCTTCTTGGCGATGAACAAGACCGTGAACCCGAACGACCTCACATCGAACGATGACAATGGGCCGCTCTACGTAGCCCAGAAGAAGGTGTATCCCCAGAGCGTCTCCGGTACGTTCCGCCGGATCAAATGGGGCCTGATGGCGGTCTGCCTCGGCGTCTACTACTTCCTCCCGTTCGTGCGCTGGAATCGCGGCATCGGTGCTCCCAGCCAGGCGGTGCTGATCGATCTTCCCAACAGCCGCTTCTACTTCTTCTTCATCGAGCTGTGGCCGCAGGAAATCTACTACTTCACCGGCCTGCTGATCGTCGCCGCGGTGGCGTTGTTTCTGATGAACTCAGTCGGCGGCCGCATCTGGTGCGGCTATCTCTGCCCGCAGACGGTGTGGACCGATCTGTTCTATGCGGTCGAGCGGCTGGTCGAGGGCGACCGGCGCGAGCGGATGAAGAAGGACAAGTCGTCCGATCCGATGAAGCTGGAGCGCATCTCCGAGATCGTGCTCAAGCATTCGATCTGGCTCCTGATCGCCTGGTGGACCGGCGGTGCCTGGGTGCTCTATTTCAACGACGCGCCGACGCTGGTGAAGGAGCTCGTCACCTTCCAGGCGCCGATGATCGCCTATATCTGGATCGGCATCCTGACGGCGACGACCTATGTGCTCGCCGGCTTCATGCGCGAGCAGGTCTGCACCTATATGTGCCCGTGGCCGCGCATCCAGGCCGCGCTCACCGACGAATGGGCGCTCAACGTCACCTATCGCTACGACCGTGGCGAGAAGCGCACCTCGGTGAAGAAGGCGATCGAGCTGCGTGCGCTCGGCGAACATGTCGGCGACTGCGTCGACTGCTATCAATGCGTCGCGGTCTGCCCGACCGGCATCGACATCCGCAACGGACCGCAGCTCGAATGCATCCAGTGCGGACTCTGCATCGATGCCTGCGACAACGTGATGACCAAGATCGGCCGGCCGAAGCGGCTGATCGGCTACGACAACGACATCAACATCCAGCGCCGCCAGGAAGGCAAGGCGCCGGTCTACCGCATCGTCCGGGCCCGCACCGTCGCGTACAGCGCGATCATCGCGGCGGTCGGCGGCATCATGATCTACACGCTCGCGACCCGCAGCCTGCTCGACGTCAACGTGCTGCACGACCGCAACCCGGTCGCGGTTAGGCTCAGCGACGGCTCGATCCGCAACGCCTATACGGTGCGGCTCTTGAACAAGAGTGGCTATGACCGCGTCATCGCGATCGACGCCAACGGTCCGGCCAACTTGACCACGCATGTCGTCGGCATCGATTCCGTGACGCCCGATAGGCCGATGATCGTGATCCCGCGCGACTCCACCAGCGAGCTGCGCCTGCTGGTCACCGCGCCGGCGGAAAGCAATCCGGAAAAGTCGGTTCCTGTTCGCTTCCACGTCACCGACATCGGGCTCGGCGAGGTCGCCACCGCCACCGACAATTTCGTATCGCCCTAGGATCAGGAGACTGCCATGGCCACCAAGCCGCTGACCGGAACAAAGGTGTTCCTGATGCTGGTCGCCTTCTTCGGGCTCGTGATCGGCGTCAACGTGACCATGATGAAGCTCGCGATCGCGACGCTGCCCGGCACCGACGTCGACAGCCCCTATGCCGCGGGCCTCACCTATGATCGCGAAATCTCGGCGGCGCAGGACCAGGCCGCGCGAAATTGGCAGGTCAATGCCCATATCGAGCGCCGCGCCGATGGCGCTGCCACGCTTCAGGTCGAGGCGCGCGATGCGAGCGGCCAGCCGATGAGCGGGTTGAAATTCGGCGGACGTCTGGAGCGGCCGACCGACAAGCGCGCCGATCTCGCGGTCGAGCTGTCGGAAGCCGGCATCGGCATCTATCGCGGCAATGCCGCGTCGGTTGCACCGGGCCAGTGGGATCTCGTGATCGAAGGCGAGGCGCGGGGAACACGCGTGTTCATGTCGCGCAACCGCGTGATCCTGAACTGAAGGACATCGTCATGCAGGTCACGCGGGATTTTTCGCATTACGTCCGAGCCGCGGGCGAGGGTATCAAGCACATCGATCTCGCGGTCGAGGGGGTTCACTGCGCCGGCTGCATGGCCAAGATCGAGCGCGGACTGTCGGCCATCCCTGACGTCACGCTGGCGCGCGTCAACCTCACCGACCGCCGCGTCGCGCTGGAATGGAAGCAAGGTACGCTCGATCCGGCCCGCTTCATCGACCGGCTCGAAGAGCTCGGCTACAAGGCCTATCCTTACGAGACCGAAAGCGCGGAAGCGACCGAGGTCGCGGAATCCCGCTTCCTGCTGCGCTGCCTCGGCGTTGCCGCGTTCGCCACCATGAACGTGATGATGCTGTCGATCCCGGTCTGGTCCGGCAACGTCTCGGACATGCTGCCGGAGCAGCGCGACTTTTTCCACTGGCTGTCGGCGCTGATCGCGCTGCCGGCGGCGGCCTATGCCGGCCAGCCGTTCTTCCGCTCGGCCTGGCGCGCACTGTCGGCCAAGACCACCAACATGGACGTGCCGATCTCGATCGGGGTGTGCCTTGCACTCGGCATGTCCGTGGTCGAGACCATCCATCACGCCGAGCACGCCTATTTCGACGCGGCGATCATGCTGCTCACGTTTCTTTTGGTCGGCCGCTTCCTCGACCAGAACATGCGGCGGCGGACCCGCGCGGTCGCCGGCAATCTCGCCGCGCTGAAGGCGGAGACGGCGGCCAAGTTCGTCGGGCCCGACGAGATTTCGCAGGTGCCGGTCGCGGCGATCCATCCCGGCGACATCGTGCTGCTGCGGCCCGGCGAGCGTTGCGCGGTCGACGGCACGGTGATCGAGGGGCGTTCCGAGATCGACCAGAGCCTGATCACCGGCGAGACGCTCTATGTCACGGCGGAGAGGGGCACGGCGGTCTATGCGGGTTCCATGAACATCTCCGGCACGCTGCGGGTGCGGGTCTCGGCGGCGTCGGAGGCGACGCTGCTCGCCGAGATCACGCGGCTACTCGACAACGCGCTGCAGGCCCGCTCGCGCTACATGCGGCTCGCCGACCGCGCCTCGCGGCTCTACGCGCCGGTGGTGCATGCGACCGCGCTGATCACCATTTTGGGCTGGGTCATCGCGGGCGCCGGCTGGCACGATGCGATCGTGACCGGCGTGGCCGTGCTGATCATCACCTGTCCCTGCGCGCTCGGGCTTGCGATCCCGACCGTGCAGACGGTGGCCTCGGGCGCCATGTTCAAGGCGGGCGTGCTGCTCAATTCCGGCGACGCCATCGAGCGGCTGGCCGAAGCCGACCACGTCATCTTCGACAAGACCGGCACGCTGACGCTGCCCGATCTCGAAGTGATGAACGCGGCCGATATTCCCGCGGACATTTTTGAACTTGCCGGCCGGCTCGCGCTGTCGAGCCATCATCCGGTCGCCGCCGCCGTCGCGCAGGCCGCTGGCGCAAGGTCGCCGATCGTTGGCGCGGTCGAGGAGGCCGGGCAGGGTGTGCGCGCCGTGGTGGATGGTGTCGAGCTTCGCCTTGGCCGTCCGTCCTTCTGTGGAGCCGAAGCGCTGGTTGCCGACGTGACAAATCTCGATCCCGAGGCCTCTATCGTGGCTTTCAGCAAGGGGACCGAAAGATTTATCCTCTCGGTGCGGCAGGGCCTGCGGCCGGACGCGCAGGCCGTGATCGCGGCGCTGAAGGCGCGCAATATCGGCATCGAGATTCTCTCCGGCGACCGTGAGCCCGCGGTGATCGCGGCGGCCCATGCGCTGGGCATCGCCGAATGGCGTGCCGGCGTCACGCCGGCCGACAAGATCGCGCGGATCGAGGAGCTGAAGCGGCGCGGCGCCAAAGTGCTGATGGTCGGCGACGGCATGAACGACGCGCCCTCGCTGGCGGCCGCCCATGTCTCGATGTCGCCGATCTCGGCCGCGCATCTCAGCCAGGCGACCGCCGATCTCGTCTTCCTCGGCCGGCCGCTGGCGCCTGTCGTCGCCGCCATCGATTCCGCGCGCAAGGCACTGCACCTGATGCGGCAGAACCTCTGGCTGGCGATCGGCTATAACGTCCTCGCCGTGCCGGTGGCAATCAGCGGCGTGGTGACGCCGCTGATTGCGGCGGCGGCCATGAGCGGGTCGTCGATCCTGGTGATGCTGAATTCGTTGCGGGCGCGCAATGCGTCACGGGAGATCGTGTGATGGAGATCCTGGTCATCCTGGTGCCGCTGGCGCTGATGCTCGGAGGCGCCGGCCTCGTCGCCTTCCTCTGGTCGCTGCGGAGCGGCCAATATGACGATCTCGACGGCGCAGCGTGGCGGGCCATCGCCGACGACGAGCCGCCGCAGGACGCCCCGGTCAAGCGCTAACCGTTGGTTCCGCGCTGCCCTTTTCGGACATGGTCGCTGGACGGCCGGCGGTCGCCGGGCGTAACAATGCCGGAGGATTTTGCGTAGAAGCGACGGAGCAAGCTCTCCGGAGCAGGAGCGTGACGAGCATGCAGAAAAATGTCGGAGTGTGCGGGCCTAACGATCTGCCGGGACAGGTCGTGCTGGTGCTGCAAGGCGGCGGTGCGCTCGGCTCCTATCAGGCGGGCGTCTACCAGGCCCTGCACGAGGCCGGGATCGAGCCGGACTGGGTCATCGGCACCTCGATCGGCGCCATCAACGGGAGCCTGATCGCCGGTAATGCGCCGGAAAACAGGCTCGCACGCCTGAAGGAGTTCTGGAAGCGGATGGAGCAGAATCCAGTCTGGGCTCTGGGGGGCGCCTTTCCCGACTTCAGCGAGAAGCTCACCTATTTGTCGACTGTCACCAACGGCATTCCCGGCTTCTTCCGGCCCAACCCGCTGGCGCATGCGGGAGATTCCTTTCCGCTCGGCGCCGATCATGCCGGCTTCTATTCGACCGCGCCGCTGGAGAAGACGCTGAGTGAGCTGGTCGATTTCGATCTGGCCAACCGCTGCGCGCCGCGACTGACGGTCGGTGCGGCTCATGTCGGCACCAGCGAAATGCGCTATTTCGACAGCCGCGACGGCGAACTGACGGTGAAGCATGTCATGGCTTCGGGCGCGTTGCCGCCGGCCTTCCCGGCGGTGCGCATCGATGGCGAGCTGTATTGGGACGGCGGCATCCTGTCGAACACGCCGACGGAGGCCGTATTCGATGACAATCCACGCAGGGATTCGCTGATTTTCTCCGTGCATCTGTGGAATTCCGTCGGCGCCGAGCCGACCACGATGGCGGAGGTCTTGAACCGCCATAAGGACGTGCAGTACTCCAGCCGCATCGCGAGCCAGATCGTGCGGCAGCAGCAGGCCCATCGCCTCCGCCACGTCATTAACCAGCTTGCCGCGCGGTTGCCCGAGAGCGAGCGCAACGATCCCGCGGTGAGGGAGTTGATGAGCTACGGCTGTCCGACCCGCATGCATGTGGTGCGGCTGCTGGCGCCGCAGCTCGATCGCGAAACCCACACCAAGGATATCGACTTCAGTCCGTCAGGCATTACGCGGCGCTGGCATGCGGGCTACGCCCACACGAGATCGGTGCTGGCGCGAAAGCCGTGGATCGGTGAATTCGATCCGCTCGCCGGCGTGGTGCTGCACGAGCATATGGACGAGATGCCGATGGCGGCGGAGTAGGGCCGCGTCCGCTTTCATCGAATTGCCACAGGCCCTGCGGATTGTCGGCCGTCGTCCGCTTTTGAGAGGCCTTGCAGTTGGTATCCGGGAACGATCTGGAATTGGCCCTCGATCGGGTCCGCGCTGACGCCGCGGGACCGGTTGCCGGCGTGTTCGGCCCTGACACGGTGACCTGGCAGATCGACCGGGAGGCCCTCATCTTTCTCGGCGCCGGCCGCGCGCTGTTGCTGCAGCTGGCGCATCCCTGGGTCGCTGCCGCCATCGCGGAGCATTCACGGACCCTTGCCGATCCGATCGGCCGCTTCCATCGCACCTTCGACATCGTCTTTGCCATGGTGTTCGGCTCGCTCGACCGGGCGCAGTTGTCGTCCCGGCAATTGCATCGGCGCCACAGCATGATCGTCGGCGCGATGCCCGAGGCCGTCGGTCCGTTCGCGGCAGGCTCGCGCTACTGCGCCAACGACATTCCGTCGTTGCGCTGGGTTCATGCGACGCTGGTCGAGACCGCGGTGATGGCGCATGACCTGGTCCTTCCGCCGCTCTCGGCGGAGGAGCGCGAGCGCTACTGGGGCGAGAGCCGGATGTTCGGCGCCTTGTTCGGATTGACGGCCGACGATTTGCCCGCGGACTGGTCCGGCTTTGCGGCCTACACCGCGGCGATGGCGCAGTCGGATACGCTGACCGTCAGCCCGGCGGCGCGCGAGATCGCCGCGCAGATCCTTGGCGGCGCCCGTCCGTGGTTGCGGCCACCGCGATGGTATCGCGCGCTCACGGCGAGTTTGTTGCCGGAGCGCCTGCGAGCGGGCTTCGGGTTTGAATTCGACGAGCGCGACAAGCGGGCAGCCGACAATGCGCTGAGATGGATCAGGCGCGTCTATCCCAAACTGCCGGATCGGCTGCGCTATGTCGGTCCCTACCAGGAAGCGCAGGCACGGCTGCGGGGCGAGCCGCAGCCCGACTGGATGACCCGGTGTCTCAATCGCGCCTGGATCGGGCGGCCGCAAATGGATGTGCGCGGGAAGGGGTGAGGTTCTCAGCTCTTGGAGTGACGGGCGATAGAGTGGCGCGCCTCTCTCCACATCGTCATTGCGAGCGCAGCGAAGCAATCCAGACTGTCGCCGCGGAGACAGTCTGGATTGCTTCGTCGCTTCGCTCCTCGCAATGACGGGGAGGTCGCCTCACACCGACGCCAGCCTCCTATACAGCGCGCTATAACTGCCGGCCGAGATGCTCCAGGAGAACGATCGTCCCATCGCGCTGCGACGCATGGAGTCGAGCTGGTCATGCGCCACGAAAGCTGAGAAGGCGCGGCGGACCCCGCCAAGGAAGGATTCGTGCGAGGGTTTTGAGAACAGAAAGCCGGTCTCGCCGTCGGTGATGGTCTCGGCGAGGCCACCGGTCTGGTGACCGATCGGCAGCGAGCCGAAGCGCTGGGCGTACATCTGGCTGAGGCCGCACGGCTCGAAGCGCGACGGCATCAATGTGAAATCGCTGCCCGCGAAGATGCGCCGCGCCTGGGCGTCGTTGAAGCCGATTGTGACCCCGATCGCGTCGGGGCGGCGGCGATGTGCGTCGATCAGTGCCTGCTCGAGCGCGGGCTCGCCGGAGCCGGTGACCACGATCTGCCCGCCGGCGTCGATGATCTCGTCGGCGGCCGACAGCACGAGGTCGATGCCCTTCTGGTGCACGAGGCGTGCGACGATCGCGAACATCGGCCCGCGCGAGACCGCCAGGCCAAACTGCTTGCGGATATAATCCGCATTGGCCTTCTTGCCGACCCAGTCGCCGGCGCCGAACTGCTGGGCCAGCTGGGAGCAGGAGCGCGGGTCCCAGCTCTCGTCGATGCCGTTGAGAATGCCGGTGAGCTCGGCCGCGTCGGAGCGGACACGAAGCAGGCCTTCGAGGCCGCAGCCGAATTCCTCCGTCGTGATCTCGCGTGCATAGGTGCCGCTGACGGTGGTGAGGTGCGAGGCATAGACCAGCCCGGCCTTGAGGAAGGAGAGCTGGTCGTAGAACTCGACGCCGTCGATATGGAAGGAACTCTCGGGGACGCCGATCCGCCGCAGCGAGTCCTTCGGGAAGAGTCCCTGGTAGGCGAGGTTGTGGATGGTCAGGATCGACGGCAGCTTGGCGCCGCGCCAGGCGAGGTAGGCCGGCACGAGCGAGGCCTGCCAGTCATTGGCATGGATCAGGTCTGCTGCCCAATTCTTGTCCAGCTTGCCCATGGCCAGCTCAGCGGCTGCCGAGGCAAAGCGCGCAAAGCGGATGTCGTTGTCCGGCCAGTCGTGTCCGGACTCGTCGCCATAGGGATTGCCGGGCCGGTCGTAGAGTTGTGAGCACAACAGCACATAGACCGGCAGCCCGTCCTTGGTCGCAGCCCGGCCAAGCGAGCAGGCCGGCATCTCCGCGAGCGCCGGGCAGCGGCCAACGATCTGAATATGCGTGAGTTGTTCGATGATGTCGCGGTAGCCGGGCAACATGACCCGGATATCGGCGAGAGGGCGAAGCGCCCTGGGAAGGGCAGCGGAAACGGCGCCGAGTCCGCCAACGCGGACGAAATCGTCCATCTCGGTTGTGACGAACAAGACCCTCAAGAACAGCTGCCCTCTTCCGATCCCGTTTATTGCTATGCAAGAACGGGTCCAGTTGTCCTGGAATTCCAAGCCCGCCCGTCAGACGTGTCCGTTCGGTAAAGACTTTCCTACTCACCCGCCGCCCTCTAGGGTCGGCGCATCAACAAGAGAGAACTTCGATAGTTCCTAAGAGGCCGAGGGGGCGTAAGCAGGCATGTCGTTAGCAGATAAGCATGAGGGGACGACGACAAAGGCCTTCGCGGGCCTCAGGGTCCTGGATTTTTCGACCACCATCGCCGGTCCCCACTGTGCGCGGATGCTTGCCGACATGGGCGCCGAGGTCATCAAGATCGAGACCGATGGCGGCGAGACGATGCGCACCCGGCCGCCGCTGCGCAAGGGGTGCAGCACCGTATTCGGCCAGCTCAACGTCGGCAAGAAGAGCGTCGTGCTCGATCTCAAGTCCGAGGAGGGCAAGGAGGCGGTGCGCCGGCTCGCCGCGACCGCCGATATCCTGGTCGAGAACTTTCGCCCCGGCGTGATGCACCGGCTGCGGCTTGACTACGACCGCCTGCGCCCGGTCAATCCCAAGCTGATCTATTGCTCGATCTCGGGCTACGGCCAGACCGGTCCCTCGGCCGAGCTGCCGGCCTATGCGCCGGTGATCCATGCGGCCTCCGGCTACGACATGGCGCATCTCGCCTACCAGCCCGGCCGCAGCCGGCCGGATTATTGCGGCATCTACCATGCCGACGTCGTCACCGGCACCTACGGTTTCGGCGCGATTGCGTCGGCGCTCTATCAGCGCACCGTGACCGGGCAGGGCCAGCACATCGACGTTTCGATGCTGGAGACGATGCTGAGCCTGACGGTGATC
Organism: Bradyrhizobium sp. 61; assembly: GCF_023073075.1. Taxonomy (NCBI): domain Bacteria; kingdom Pseudomonadati; phylum Pseudomonadota; class Alphaproteobacteria; order Hyphomicrobiales; family Nitrobacteraceae; genus Bradyrhizobium; species Bradyrhizobium sp. 61. Next base: position 95,938 of record NZ_JADPIU010000084.1, read on the forward strand.
GAGCTGCAGAGCTCGCAATTCGCGGTGAAGCCACCGCCGCGCCCGATGTTCGGGCCGACCGAGACGGCCAATGGCTATGTCATGATCACGGTCGCGAGCGAGAAGACGTTTCAATGCCTGATGGGTGTGATCGGCCGCCCCGAATGGATTTCCGATCCGCGCTTCTCCACCTACGCCGCGCGCCGCGAGAACTGGGCTGACATGATGGACGGTGTCGAGGCCTGGTCGCGGCCACTCACGACCGACGCGTGTCTTGTCGCGCTTGGCGCGGCCGGTGTGCCGGCCTCGGCCTATCGCACCGTGTCCGAGGCGCTGGCCGATCCGCAACTCGCGCACCGGCAGGCGTTCTCGTCCGTCGAGGACGAGGGTGGCTCGTTCCAGGTGCTCAATCTGCCGTTCCGGATGTCGGGCGCCGACACCACGCCCGCCAAAACGATGGCCGTGCTCGGCGAGCACACGGACGCATTGCGCCAGGAGATCGGCCTCGCCGGCGATGCTCCAATTCCGTCAGGCAAAACGGCTGCGACAAACTGAGCGCATCGCAGCACCACTACAGCGTTTGATCTCTCGCGTGTTCCTCTTGCCGTGGCGAACATTTATCGCCAAGCTCGCCTCCGAGTCATTCAACGATCCGAAACATCGGACGAGGGATCCCGGGAGGAACCATGACGAACCTTGCTGCCGCGGCGCGCAAACACGCGCCGATTTTCCTTGTTGCGGCATTTTCTCTCCTTCCGCCGGCCGAGCCGGCACAGGCGCAGAAGGCGGGCGGCAGCATCACCGTCGGTCAGGAGTTGGAGATTACGGGCTTCGATCCGCTCAAGGTCGGGGTCTACGACACCTCGACCTTCACCGCTGCGGCCGCGATCTTCGACACGCTCACCACGCTCGACGAGAAGGGCGAAGCCGCGCCAAAGCTGGCAGTATCCTGGACCCATTCGGACGATTACAAGAGCTGGACCTTCAAGCTGCGCGAGGGCGTGAAATTCCACGACGGCACGCCGTTCAATGCGCAGGCCTTCAAGGAGAACTTCGATCGGCAGAAGGACCCCGCCAACAAGTGCCGCTGCGCCTTCTACATCACCAACGTCAAGGAGGTGCTGGCGCCCGACAAATATACTGTCGTCTACAATCTCACCGATCCTTCCGTGAATTTGCCGGCGACGAACACCATCCAGAGCCAGAACAACGTCGTGCATTCGCCGACGGCGTGGAAGACCAAGGGCGACGACTACAATCGCAATCCCGTCGGCACCGGTCCCTACATCCTGAAATCATGGACGGCCGGCGATCGCATGGTTCTGGAGAAGAACCCGGGCTACTGGGACAAGGGCCGTCCCTATCTCGACCGCATCATCCTGAAGCCGCTGCCCGACGCGCAGTCGCGTTTCGCCTCGCTGCAATCGGGCGAGGCCGACATCATCTGGGACGACGAGAACGACGCTGACAACATCATGAAGGCACAGAAGGACTCCAAGCTCACCGTGCACACCTACAAGGGCTCGGGCGCGCAGGTCTATGCCTTCAACACCAAGGTGGCGCCGTTCGACGACGTCCGCGTGCGGCAGGCGCTGGTGATGGCGATCGACCGCCCGAAGATGTCGCAGGCGATCAGCAACGGCCTGAGCCGGCCCGCGACCAATCCTTACGGCGACGGCTCCTGGGTCAAGTGCAAGGACGACGGCGCGCTGCCGTTCGACGTCGAGAAGGCCAAGGCGCTGATCAAGGACTATGGCAAGCCGGTCGAGTTCAAGACGCTGGTGACCGCGACGCCCCGCGGCCGCATGATCGGCCAGGTGCTCCAGCAATTCTGGAAGCGCGTGGGCGCCAATATGGAGATCGAGCAGGTCGACCAGGCCACCATTCCGCCGCGCGCCTTCATGCGTCAGTTCCAGCTCATACCCTGGCGCATCGTCGACCTCGCCGATCCCGATCCGCAGATGTATGCGAACTTCCGCAGCGGCAGCCCGCTGGCGCTGGCCAACTTCGCCGATCCGGAGCTCGACCGGCTGCTCGACCACTCCCGCGTCACCGCCGATCCCGCCGCGCGTATCGAGGACTATTGCGCGATCAGCCGCCTGATCAACAAGGAGGCAATCTGGTTCTGGACCTTCCAGAACACCTATTACGCGCTGTCGAGCGCCAAGCTGAAGGGCTTTCCGAAAATCTACAACGGCGTGATCGACGTCTCGACCACCTGGCTGGAATGACCGCGCGATGCTGAACTTCGTCGTGCGGCGGCTCCTTGCCATCCTGCCGGTGCTGCTCGCCGTCTCGCTGCTCACCTTCCTGATCGCCGCGTTGCTGCCGGGCGACCTTGCCTATGTCATCCTCGGCGATCAGGCGACGCCGGAGAATGTCGCGGCTTTGCGCCGTGACATGGGGCTCGACCAGCCGCTGTGGTGGCGTTACCTGAGCTGGCTCGGTCACGTCCTGCAGGGCGATCTCGGCCGCTCCTTCCGCACCGGGCAGACGGTGTTGCAGGCGGTAGCCGAGCGCATTCCGGTCTCGCTCGAGCTGATGCTGATGGCCGAGTTCATCGGGCTCCTGATCGGTGTCCCGCTCGCAATCGCCTGCGCCGCGCGCGCCGGTGGCGCCTTCGACCGCTTCATGACCGGCAGCGCCTTCGCCATGCTGTCGATGCCGTCGTTCCTGATGGCGATTTTGTTGATCTATCTGTTCGCGGTCGAGCTGCGCTGGCTGCCAGCGACCGGCTATGTGCCGTTCATCGAGGAGCCGCTGTCGAACCTGCGCTTCTTCGTGCTGCCGGCGCTGACGCTGGCGCTGGCGGAATGGCCTGGAATCATGCGGGTGTTGCGCTCCGACATGATCGCGACCCTGCAGGAGGACTACATTGCTCTCGCGAAAGCGAAAGGCCTCAAGCCCGCGCGCATCCTGTTCGTGCATGCGCTCAAGCCATCGTCGCTGACCCTGGTGACGGTCACAGGCATCAACATCGGTCGCCTGCTGGGCGGCACGCTGATCGTGGAATCGATCTTCGCGCTGCCGGGCATCGGCCGCTTGCTGGTTGGCGCGATCTACACCCGCGACCTCGTCATCCTCCAGGGCGTGGTGCTGCTGGTCGCCTGCGGCTTCGTCATCGTCAATTTCATCGTCGACATGCTTTACGCCGTGCTCGATCCGAGGATCCGCCATGGCCACGCTTGAGCTGTCGATGCAGGACGAGGTGGTCTCCGAGCCGGTTCGGCGCCGGCGCAAGCTCGGCCTGTTGTTCTGGTTCGCGAGCGCCTGGCTCGCGATTGTCCTGACGCTCGCGATCCTGGCGCCGGTGCTGCCGCTGCAGAATCCTGTAGACATGGACATGCTGGAGCGCCGTGCGGCGTTCTCCGGGGAACACTGGCTCGGCACCGACGGGCTCGGCCGCGACGAATTTGCCCGCCTGATCTTTGGCGCGCGGGTGTCGCTGACGGTCGGGCTGATCGCGCCGATGATCGGCCTTGCGCTCGGCGGCGCGCTTGGTCTCCTCGCCGGCTATTTCCGCGGCCGGTTCGAGACGCTGGTGGTCGGCAGTATGGACGTGCTGCTGGCCTTTCCGCCGCTGATCTTCGCGCTCGCGGTGACGGCCTATCTCGGCCAGTCGATTCTCAATCTCACCCTGATCCTCGGCGTGCTCGGCATTCCCGCCTTCATGCGCGTGGCGCGCGCGGCCACGCTGACTTTGGCGCGGCGGGAGTTCGTGATCGCGGCCGAGGCGCTCGGCGCCAGCCATGCGCGCATCCTGCTGCGCGAGCTGCTGCCGAACGTGATCCTGCCGCTGCTGCGTTCTTCCTGCTCGGCGTCGCCGTCACCATCGTGGTCGAGGGCGCGCTGTCCTTCCTCGGGCTCGGCGTGCCGCCGCCCATGGCGAGCTGGGGCAGCATGATCGGCGAGGGGCGCGACAGCCTCGATGTCGCGCCGCGGCTGGCCTTCCTGCCGGCAACGGCGCTGTTCTTGACGGTGCTGGCCTTCAACCTGGTCGGCGACACCTTGCGGGCCCTGACCGACCCGCGTCAGGGGGCGCTGTGAGCGCGCCGCTTCTGACCATCGAGGACGTGGCGGTCGAACTGCCGACCCCCCGCGGTAATTTGCGCGCCGTGGATCATGTCGATCTGTCGCTGGAGGCGGGCCGCACGCTCGGCATCGTCGGCGAATCCGGCTGCGGCAAGACCATGCTGTCGCGCGCGGTGCTTCAGCTGCTGCCGAAGAAGGCGAAGCTGACCGGGCGCGTGATGTTCGACGGCCAGGATCTGGTGCGGCTCGACTCCGAGCGTCTGCGGCGCCTGCGCGGGCGCGACCTCGCGGTCGTGTTCCAGGACCCGATGACCTCGCTCAATCCGGTGCTGACCATCGGCACCCAGCTGATGGAGACGATCCAGGAGCATCTCGAGCTCGATGCGCCGGCGGCGCGGAAGCGCAGCATCGAGCTGCTCGCCGCAGTCGGCATTCCGGCGCCGGAGCAGCGGCTCGCGCAATATCCGCATCAATGTTCCGGCGGCATGCGTCAGCGCATCGCGATTGCGATCGCGCTATCCTGCGAGCCGAAACTGTTGATCGCGGACGAGCCGACCACGGCGCTCGACGTCACGATCCAGGCGCAGATCCTCGATCTGCTGGCGCGCGAGCAGCGCCGCCGCCACATGGCGATGATCATCATCACCCACGATCTCGGCGTCGTCGCCGGCCGCGCCGACGAGGTCGCGGTGATGTATGCGGGCAGGGTGGTCGAGCGCGCGCCGACGCAGGCGTTGTTCAAGCGCATGAACATGCCCTACACCGAGGCGCTGCTGGCGGCGATCCCGAAGCTGGAGACCGCGCCGCATACGCCGCTGCCCGCCATCTCCGGCCGTCCGCCCGATCCCACGCGGCCACTGAAAGGATGCTCCTTCGCACCGCGCTGCCGCTATGCCGCAGGGCGCTGTCACGAGGCCAAGCCCGAATTGAAGGGCGCGGAGATGCCGGGGCATCTCTATGCCTGCTTCCATCCCATCCAGATGACGGAGGGGATTGGCGCATGATGCAGTTTGCCATGCCCGCTGAGCCGCTCCTGAACGTCGACAATCTCGTCGTCGAATATGGTCTCGGCAACAAGACGGTGCACGCGGTCTCCGGCGTCAGCCTCCAGGTCGCGCGCGGCGAGACGCTGGGGCTGGTCGGCGAATCCGGCTGCGGCAAGTCGACGCTGGGGCGCGCGGTGCTGCAATTGCGCCGTGCCAAGTCCGGCCGCGTGCTGTTCGACGGCGAGGACCTTACCGCGATGGAAGGCGAGGCGCTGCGCAAGATGCGCCGCCGCGTGCAGCTGATCTTCCAGGACCCGATCGCCTCGCTCAATCCGCGCCGGCGCATCGGCGACATCGTTGCCGAGCCGCTGATCATCGCCGGCGTGAAGGATGCCGCCGAGCGCAAGCGGCGCGTTAACGACGTGCTGTCCGCGGTCGGGCTCGACCCTGACCTCGTAGCGGGCCGTCTGCCGCACGAATTCTCCGGCGGCCAGTGCCAGCGCATCTGCATCGCACGATCGCTGGTGCTCAACCCCGAATTTATCGTCTGCGACGAGCCAGTCTCGGCGCTCGACGTCTCCATCCGCGCGCAGATCCTCAATCTGCTCGAGGAGATGAAGGCGCGCTTCGGCCTGACGCTGCTGTTCATCGCGCATGACCTCGCGGTGGTGAAAGCGGTCAGCGACCGCGTCGCGGTGATGTATCTCGGCCGCCTCTGCGAGGTCGGGCCGTCGGAGCAATTGTTCGCAAGGCCCGCGCATCCCTACACGGACCTGCTGTTGCAGGCGATCCCGGTGCCCGATCCGGACGTGCGTCCCGTCGAGAGTGTGGCGACCGGCGAGCCGCCATCGCCGATTGCGCCGCCGTCCGGCTGCCGCTTCCGCACCCGCTGCCCGCGGGCCGACCAGCGGTGCAGCGCGGAGATACCGGAGTTGCGCGAGGTCGCACCCGGCCAGTTCGCGGCTTGCCACCATCCGCTGGCCTGAACTAAAGACGGTAGCGGATTTGTTTCGCCCCGCCGGTCATGGCATGGTGGCGACGACAAAGAAGTATGCCGGGAGGACGCCGATGAAGAGTTTCAAGGTCGCCGATTTCAAGGCGCCGCTGCAGGAGTTCGACGAGGCCACGCCGCAGCCGTCGGGCACGCAGGTGCTGATCAAGGTGAAGGCCGCCGGCGTCTGCCACAGCGACCTCCACATCTGGGAAGGCGGCTACGATCTCGGCCACGGCCGCAAGCCGCTGTCGCTGAAGGACCGCGGTATCAATCTGCCGCTGACCATGGGTCATGAGACGGTCGGCGAAATCGCAGCCTTCGGCCCCGATGTGAAGCCGACCGACCAGGGCGATCTCAGGCTCGGCGATGTCGGCCTCGTCTATCCCTGGATCGGCTGCGGCAAGTGCGCCACGTGCCTGGCCGGTGACGAGAACATGTGCCTGACGCCGCGCTCGCTCGGCGTCTATTGCGACGGCGGCTATTCCGACCACATGCTGGTGCCGCATCCGCGCTATCTGCTCAACCTGAAGGGGCTCGATCCCGCCTCGGCGGCGCCCTACGCCTGCTCTGGCGTCACCACCTACAGCGCGCTGAAGAAGGTCGAGCAGCATTTTGACACGCCGATCGTGATGTTCGGCGCCGGCGGTCTCGGCCTGATGGCGCTGTCGCTGCTGAAGGCAATGGGCGGCAAGGGCGCGATCATGGTCGACATCGACGCCAGGAAGCGCGAGGCCGCGGAAAAGGCCGGCGCGCTCGCGACCGTCGATCCCAAGGCGCCGGACGCGCTGGAGCAGCTTGCCAAAAAGGCGGGCGGACCGATCCGCGCCGTGATTGATCTGGTCGGTAACGCCGCGACCACGCAACTCGGCTTCGATTGCCTGACCAAGGGCGGCAAGCTCGTCATCGTCGGCCTGTTCGGCGGCGGCGCGACCTGGGCGCTGCCGCTGATCCCGATCAAGGCGGTGACGATCCAGGGCAGCTATGTCGGCAATCTGCGCGAGACGCAGGAGCTGCTTGACCTCGTGCGCGCGAAGAACGTGCCGCCGATCCCGGTGACGCGCCAGCCGCTCAACAAGGCCAATGACGCGCTGGTGCAATTGCAGCAGGGCGCGGTGGTCGGTCGCACGGTGCTGACGCCGTAATAAACGCTCTCTCCTCCGTCATTGCGAGCGAAGCGAAGCAATCCAGAAATCCCTCCGCGGACACAGTCTGGATTGCTTCGTCGCTTCGCTCCTCGCAATGACGTCCTTGGCTCGTTCCTTCCTAAGGTCTCTCAAATGTCCGCAAACAACGCCTTCCACATTGCCGTGCTCGCCGGTGACGGCATCGGTCCCGAAGTCATGGCACCGGCTATCGAAGTCTTGCGCAAGATCGAGGCGAAGTCCGGCCTGAGCTTCCGCTTCACCGAGGCGCCCGCCGGCGCCAACAATTATCTCGCGACCGGCAAGTCGATGCCGGATTCCACCATCATGCTCTGTGAGGAGGCTGACGCAATCCTGCTCGGCGCCTGCGGCCTGCCGTCGGTGCGCTATCCCGATAATACCGAGATCGCGCCACAGATCGAGCTGCGGTTCATCTTCGATCTCTATGCCGGCGTGCGCCCGGCGCGGCTCATTCCGGGCGTGCCGAGCCCGATCGTCGGCGCCGACCAGCGCGGCATCGATCTCGTCGTGATCCGCGAATCCACCGAAGGCCTGTTCGCCTCGATGGGCAAGGGCGTCGTCACACATGAGGACGCGCGCGAGACCATGGTGATCACGCGCAAGACCTCCGAACGCCTGTTCGAGTTCTCGTTTCGGCTCGCCGAGCGGCGCAAGGCGCGCGGCAAGCCGGGGATGCTGACCTGCGTCGACAAGGCGAACGTGTTCAAAGCCTTTGCATTCTTCCGCGGCATCTTCGACGAGATCGAGAAGAAGCATCCGAACGTGAAGACCGACCGGCTCTATGTCGATGCCTGCTCGGCTATGCTGGTGAAGCGTCCCTGGGATTTTGACGTGATGGTGATGGAGAACATGTTCGGCGACATCGTCTCCGACATCACCGCGAGCCTGATCGGCGGCCTCGGCATGGCGCCGTCCGCCGACATCGGCGACAAATATGCCGTGTTCCAGCCCTGCCACGGCACCGCACCAGACATCATGGGGCAGGGCAAGGCCAATCCCACCGGCATGATCTTGTCGGCGGCGATGATGCTGGACTGGCTCGCCGACAAGCACGGCGTCGAGAACGCGGCGGAAGCCGGCGAGCAGATCGAGCGTGCAGTGGATCAGATCTACGCCGGCGGCATCAAGCCGATGGAGTTCGGCGGCAGCAATGGCACGGCTGACATTACGAAAGCGGTGCTCGCCGCGCTGTAGTTACCGCTGGCGGTCGATATCGGAGGAGCTGGAAGTCAATGAGCAATCCGGTTCCCGAGCACTATCGGCACCTCAGGACCTTCGCCTTCGGCGACAATCCTGCGCTCGCGGATGAATTGGTCGAACTCGTCGTCAAGGGCGTCAAGACCGCGACTTGCAGCACGGAGGACGAACCGAACACGTCGACGCCGGGTGAGCGCTGGGTCGTACTCAACGGGCGCGGAGAACCGCGCTGCGTCATCGAATCCGTCGAGATCACCTATCGGCGCTTCAATGAAGTCGATGCCGCCTTTGCGCACGATGAGGGCGAAGGCGATCGAAGCCTCGCCTATTGGCGCAGCGCCCATCGGACCTATTTCGGTCGGCTCGGACGATTCAGCGAGGACATGATGCTGATGTGCGAGCGCTTTCGCCTGATCGAGGTGTTTGGCGATCAGAAGCTGACGCCTGCGCCTTGCTGAGCCCGGACGCCGAGGCTACTTGCCCGTAAACTGCGGCTTGCGCTTTTCCATGAAGGCCTGCCGGCCCTCGCGAAAATCCGCGCTGTCCATGCAGGCGTGACCGATCGCCTTGATCGCCTCCAGGTCGCGCTGGCTCTCGTCCTTCAACACCTGCGCGATGGTGATCTTGGCGGCCTTGATCGCGAGCGGGGCGTTCTCGGAGATGGTCTGCGCGATCGTCATCGTCTCCCCCCACAACTCGTCGATCGGGAACAAGCGCTCGACGAGGCCAATGCGCAGCGCCTCGGCGGAATCGATCCGCATGCCCGTGTACATCAGAAGCCGTGCCCAGGACGGACCGACCAGCGACACCAGATGCTTCAAGCCGTCATAGCCGTAGGCGATGCCGAGTTTTGCCGCGGGAATGCCGAACTGACTGCCATGCGCGGCGAGGCGGATGTCGGCGAGCATCGCGACCTGCATGCCGCCGCCGAGGCAAAAGCCCTCGATGCAGGCGATGGTCGGCTTGGGATAGTCGGCAAGCAGCGCGCGCTGGGCGGCGCTGCGCCTGGCATATTCCTCGGACGCCGCCGCGTTGTGGCGGGTCTTCTCGAACTGGCTGATGTCGGCCCCGGAGACGAATGCCTTGCCGCCGGCGCCGCGCAGGATCACGACGCGCACCGCCTCGTCATCGCGCAGGCTCGTCAGCGCCTCGCCAAATCCCTCCCACATCTCCAGCGACATCGCGTTGCGCTTGTCGGGATTGTTGAAGGTGATCACGCCGACGCCGTCGATGACCTGCTTGAGGATCTTGCCGTCGGCATGGGGTGTTTCGGTCGTGCTGGAAATGTCAGGCATTGCGCGCTCGCTTGTCGTAGGCCGGGCGCAATGTGCGGCCGGGGCGCGGCCCGGGTCAACCGCGACGAGGGACGCGGCTTTGCATCCGCCTGTGCCGCGATTGCATGGCGCGAGAAGCGGTTATTCCTTGAGCATGATCTTTTCGGAAAACCGCTGCACACTTTTCCGGATCATGCTCTACTGCGTTGCGTGCATATGCGCGGTCAGGGGATGGCTGCCGGCATTGCTGAAAAACGCCGCCTCTTCGGCGGTGGCCTCCAGCAACTGCTCGTCCTGATTATAGACGTCGTTGCGGAACTGGACGGTCTGGTCCCTGGTCATCCATGCGGTGAGGTAGATCCAGGCCACCGGCACCTTCTTCGCCATGGCGACCTCGAGGTGCTGGCCGCTCGCAATCTCCGTATCGATCGCGGCGCGGCTCCATTTCGGCTGGTCCTTCAGCAGCCAGGCGGCGAGATCGCGCACATTGTCGACGCGCGAGCAGCCATGGGAATCGAAGCGGTAGTCGTCGCTGAACAGATTGCGCTGGTTGGTGTCGTGCATATAGACCGAATAGGCGTTCGGCATGTCGATCTTCACCGCGCCGAGCGCGTTGAAGGTGCCGTTGTGCTGACGCACGGTGAAGTTCGGTGTGTGCGTGCCCGACCAGTCGACCGAATGCGGGTCGATCGGATTGTCGTGGGCGTCGAGCACCTCCATGTGCATGCGCGACAAATAGGTCGGATCCTTGCGCATATGCGCCGAGATCTCGGTCTTGGCGATCGAGGACGGCACCGTCCAGCTCGGATTGAGCACGACGCTGGTGATCTGGGCCGTCAGGGTCGGCGAGGGCTTTTCGGTCTTGCCGACGATGACGCGATAGCGCCGCACCACCACATCGTTCTCGACCGCTTCGGCAAAGGCGGCGGGGATGTTGACCACGACATAGCGCTGGCCGAAGCCGAAATTCATGTTCTCGAGCCGTTGGAGCGAGGCCTCCAGCTGCCGGATTCGTTTCTGCACGGAGACGTTCATCGCCGCGAGCGTACGCGGCGTCACCGTGCCGGTCGGCGCCAGTCCATGGCGGGCCTGGAAGCGTTTTACGGCGTCGGCGAGATCTTGGTCGAAGGCGCCGGTCGCCTTGTCGGCGGCGAGATCGCCGGAGAGGATTAGTCGCTTGCGCAGCAGCTCGTCGCTGGCGCCCTGGACGCCGAGGGCGAACTTGGCATCGGCAGGGATGGCCGGCCAGCCGCCGCGTACGGCAAGATCGGAGTAGCTCAGCGCGGCATCCTTGATGCGCTGGGCCGAGCCCTCGTCATAGGTTGGCTCGTGCGTCAGCGCGAGTGCCGCGGCCGAACGGCTCTCCGCCGTCGAAGCGGGCGCGGCAGCCTTCGGCGCGGCAGCATGGGCCGGGTTCGCCGCAGCCGGCACCGTACCGGCCGCCGTTGCCGGCCTGGGGTTTGCCTGTCCCGTGGTTTCGGTTTGCGCCAGCGCGGAGGCGCTCGCGAGCACGCCGACGGCAACGATCATCGCATGGCGTTTCGACATGTGTCCCATTTTCCCCACGAGGACGAGGCCCGGACGGGCGCTCGCATTGGCAATTCCCGCTCGCCGCGCCGCGTGCGCCGATTCGCAAAAATCGGCGGGAAGCTAGAGCTCCGGAGTTGAGGTCCCATTAAGCACGGCAGTCGAAAGCCCGCGCGTTCGAGGCGGGGCGTCTCGATTGGGTCGCAGCAGGGGCGGGATCGGTTCGCGAAATCCGCGGCGATGGCGGGCAAATTGCCAAAAAATCCGCAGCAAGAAATCCGCAAGAAAAAAGGGCGGCTTGGCCGCCCCGAAAGGAGAGCCGCGCGCAAGCGCGCGGACTGGGTCTCGTTCAATCCGGCCGCGCCCCCGTGACGCGGCGGATTGAACATCGGCCGTAAAGGTCAGAGCCCGATCGGCTCAGGCCTCGTTCGCTGCGATCGATTCCATCAGCGAGACGAGCTGACGCTGCACCGTCTGGTCCTTGATCTTGCTGTAGGCGCGCAGCAGGCGGAGGCTGAAGGCGGAATCGAGGAACAGCAGGCTCTCGACTTCGCGCGCCTTGTTGTCGCCGTCATAGAAGAAGGTCACGGGCACATCGAGGGCGGTGGCGATCTGCTGAAGCCGAGCCGCGCCGACGCGATTGACGCCCTTCTCGTATTTCTGGACCTGCTGGAAGCTCACGCCGAGCTTCTCGCCGAGCTCGGCCTGCGAGATCTTCATCTCGACGCGCCGCAGACGGATCCGCTTGCCAAGCTCAATGTCCGGCTTGCCGGCGCTGCGCTGCTTCATTCTTTTCGCCGCTGCTTTCATACTCTCACCTTTGTTCTTCGGTTGAAAATCCCCCGAAGAGCTGGGTCAGGGGTTCGCCCATATACTCGTCCTTGAATTCATGCGGATGCACGAACTCTTCCTTAAACCACGGGAATCGCGCCGGATTGAAAGCCTCGATCAGCCAGTCAATCATGTGCCGAACGCGTGGAATCCGGCCGCTACCAGGGTGGTAGGACAACCAGATATCCAGCGGCCTGTTCAGCTCGACCTCCAGTGGAATCAACTTCCCGCCAAGCGCAATGGCGTAGCTCGGGAATACGCCGATGCCGGCGCCATTCGCGACCGCCCAATAATTGGCGCTTGAGACGTTGGTCTTCATGACCAGCAGGTCACGTTCCGGAACGCCTGGGAAGAAGCTCTCGAAGGTTTCCTTGGCGGCAAGCTGGTCGGCGAATTGCAGCACCAGGCGGTGCTTGATCAATTCGAGCGCCGAGCGCGGCGTGCCGTGTTTTTCAAGGTATTTTTCCGAAGCCCAGAACATCAGGTGCATGCGGCCGAGCCGCACCAGCTTGACGTCGAGCGCGGAGGGACGCGACAGATGGATGGCGACGTCGGCCTCGTGACGAGAGACATCGGCCGAGCGCATCGCGCAATGCAAGTCGACCAGGATCTTCGGATAGGCCTGCTGGAATTCGACCAGCCGCGGGGCGAGCCAGAACGTCCCGAGACCCTCGGTGACGGCCACGCGAACTTCGCCGGACAGGGCGTTGGCCGTCGAATCGCTGGTGCGCAGCACGTCGAAGGCGGCCGCCTCCATACGCTCGACTGCGGAGACCACCAGTGCACCTTCATCGGTCAGATGCGTGCCGTGGACGTCGCGGGTGAACAGGGTGGTGCCGGTCTGGCGCTCGAAATCATCAATCCGGCGGCGGACGGCGTTGATCGACAGCGACAGGCGTTCAGACGCCGAGCGAAAACTGCCGCATCGAACGACTTCCAGGAATATGCGGGCCGCATCCCAATCGGAGAGGCCGCTGATGTTGATCTTTGGGCGTTCCTCCTGTGGAACGCCCCTTTCCGCCAAGGAGTGCATACAAGTCCCTTCGGGTTGCTAAACTGGCAGAATTGGGCGCAAACCACAACCACTGCGGGTTGGGGAACGGCGACTTTTGAACGCCATCGTTACTGCCTCGTGGGCGGTATCCGAGTGTTACTAAGGCTGAGAATCGAATCGGCCGACCAACGTTGGAATGAGGGGTGTGGCGTGAGTTCCGTTGCGAGCCCTGAAATGGCTGCAGGATTGTCGGCGTTTTCCGTCACGGAAGTCCTTGCGCGCGAGCTGTCGCCGCGCGGAATGGGTCGATCATCCAGTGCCGCGCGTTCGACTCCCGGCCACGACGATAATGGCGTCCCGCGCAGCGGGTCGATGTTCGCGGGAGCCACGGTTTCCCGGCAAAATCATACTGAAATCATGTTCGGAGGCGTCGGCGCCTCGTGTTATTCTCGGTATCCCATGGGGGCCGAGGGGATTTCCACAAACACGTCTCGCAGGCCGAACTAACGGAAAGAACGCCGGTGTCGCATTCAGACGAACAGTTGCAGTCGGTGCTGGAAACGCTTGAGGAGTGCCGCAAGGTTCTCAACGAGAGCAATAACCGCGAGTCGGCCGAGCTGCTGTCCATCGTCATCCTCGACGTGCGGATGAAGCTCAAAGGAATTGACAGTGCCGATCTCAAGGCGCTGTGCGACGAAATGTTGCGGAGCGCTGGAAGCGAACCGCAGCCCCCCTCCAAGCAGACGCAGGACCAGCCCCGGCGTCCGCTGCTCCGCGTGGTGAAGTAGCCGCGCCGCCGAGTCTCGCTTTTTGGCGAGGTTTGTGCGCGTCCCGATGCCGCATCTGTGATCGCAGACGGCATCGGGAGGAGCCTGGTTTCGTGCGCCTCTGTTGTGCGCATTCCCCGGCATCGGCTACACCAGAGCCGGTTCGGCTCCCGCCCGCGCGCATTCCCGGTGCGCGGCCAAAGAGCCTGAGATGGCTCCGACTGCATCATGCAAAATGTCTCGATCCCGGCGGCCCTGATTGCCGGCCTCGTCAGCTTCCTCTCTCCCTGCGTTCTGCCCCTGGTTCCGCCCTATCTGATCTATCTCACGGGCGCCACGATCGAGCATGTCGAGAACAAGGAGCCGGCCTCGGCGTCCAAGCGCGCCATCATGATGTCGGCGCTCCTGTTCGTGCTCGGTTTCTCCACGGTGTTCGTGGCGCTCGGCGCCAGCGCTTCGCTGATCGGCGGGCTGATCCGTGCCTGGTCGGCCGAGCTGTCGATCCTTGCCGGCATCGTCATCATCATCATGGGCCTGCACTTCCTGGGACTGACGCGGATCGGCCTGTTGATGCGCGAGGGGCGCCTGACCGCGCCCAAGCCTGTCGGCCTGTGGGGCGCCTATGTGATGGGCCTCGCCTTCGCCTTCGGCTGGACGCCCTGCATCGGCCCGATCCTTGCCGCGATCCTCTCGATCGCCGCGGCGGAGGCGACGGTGACGAAGGGGGCGGGCCTGCTCGCAGTCTATTCGGCCGGTCTCGGCATTCCCTTCCTGATCGCCGCCCTGATGATCGAGCAGTTCTCGAAGCTGTTCGCGCGCATGAAGGGCCAGCTCGTCAATGTCGAGCGCGCCATGGGCGTCCTGATGGTGATCACTGGCATCGGCTTCCTCACCGGCACGGTCTCGAATGTCAGCATCTGGCTGCTCGAGACGTTTCCGGCGCTGCAGACGATCGGGTAGCTCACGCGGTCGGCACGGTAGTCAGGTCAAACCGAACATGCGCGACGATGCCGGTCGCGCCGCTCCGGTTCTGATGCATCAGCCTGAAGCCGTGCCGGTCGGCGGTGGATTTGGCGATCGCAAGACCAAGCCCGGTCCCCTCGACGCCCTGGGGCGCAGCCCTGAAGAAGCGGTCGTAGATGAACGGCATTGCGTCTTCGGGAATGCCTGGGCCGTCGTCGACGATCTCCAGCGCGCAAATCTTGCCGTCATTGACGACCTTGAGTTCCACGGAGCCGCCTGAACCTGAATAGCGAATGGCGTTGTCCAGCAGAATGGCGATGAGCTTGGCGATCGCGTCGCGATCGCCGAGGAACCTGCACGGTGTCTCCGCCGTCATCGCGAGCTGGACGTTGCGCGCCTCAGCCAGCGGATAGAAGTCCGCCAGCAACGACGTCGCGAGCGCGGCAAGATCGACGTCGTCGCGCTTCTGGATCGAGACGCCTTCCGTTCTGGCCATTTCGAGCAACTGGTTCGCCAGATGCGATGCGCGCCGCACGCCGTCCCGAAGTTCGTCTGCAAGCTCGCGAGTCTGTCCGGACAGTTCTGCGGCGATCAGGTTTTCCGCCTGAATCTGGAGCGCGGCCAGAGGTGTCCTCAGTTCGTGCGCCGCGTCCGCCACGAAGCGGCGCTGCGCGTCGAGTGCCGACCGGTGACGATCGACGAGCTTGTCGATGGCAACGATCAGCGGAGCCACTTCCGCCGGTACGCCCACCGGACGCAGGGGCTCCTGCGCATCGACGCTGCGCTGGCCGATTTCGGCCGACAGCCGTTGCAGACCGCTCATCGTGCGGCTGATCGACCAACCCAGAACGGCCCAGACCAGCGGGATGGCGAGCAGCAGCGGAAGCGCGGCGCCTGTCGCCGCGTGCAGCGCGATCTCGTGCCTGGCGCTCCACGCTTGCGCGATCTGGATATCGTGCTGCGCGTGGCTCCAGCGATAGACGCGCCAATCCTGCCCGTCGGCGGTCACGTCGGACAATCCCGGCATTGATTGCCAGGGAATATCGATCGGAGGACCCGCCCGATGCACCAGCGCGCCGGAGCGATCCCAGATGCGGACGACCAACTGATCCTCGTCTTCGCTTTCGAGCAGCGGACCCGCACCGTTGCGGTCGCCTGGACCGACATTGACGGCGATCTCCTGCAACTGCGCGTCGAGGAACTTGTTCATCTCATAGGCGACCAGGCCGAACGATGTTGCCGTCGCCAAGAGGCCGATGGCGGCCAGCAACAGCGTCGCACGCGTGATGATGGTCTTGCGAAGAGAGCTCATGATCCGGACTTCGTGACCATCCAACCGGCACCGCGGATGTTCCGGATGACGTCCTTGCCATACCGCTTGCGCAAGCCGTGGATGACGACGTCAACGGCGTTGCTCTGCACCTCGTCGCTCCAGCCGTAGATCCGGCTCTCGATCTGGCCTCGCGACAGAATGGTTCCGGGACGCTCCATCAGGGCGTACATCACCGAGAACTCCCGCGCGGAAAGCGTCGATTGGATGCCGCGGAAGGTCGCCACATGGGTCGATGGATCGAGCGTGATCTCCTTGCTGCTCATCAGCGAATTGGAGCGGTCGTTGACCCTGCGCATGACCGCGCGGATGCGCGCGAGCAGGGCGCGCAACTCGAACGGCTTGACGATGAAGTCGTCGGCGCCGAGATCGAGTCCCACAACCATGTCTTCGACCCGGTCGCGGGCCGTGATCACCAGGATGGGCGAAGCCTTCCTGCTGCGCGCGGCCTTGAGAATCTCGAGGCCAGTCATGCCGGGCAGTCCGATATCGAGCAGC
Organism: Bradyrhizobium sp. 61; assembly: GCF_023073075.1. Lineage (NCBI taxonomy): Bacteria > Pseudomonadati > Pseudomonadota > Alphaproteobacteria > Hyphomicrobiales > Nitrobacteraceae > Bradyrhizobium > Bradyrhizobium sp. 61. The sequence continues at coordinate 112,473 of NZ_JADPIU010000084.1, forward strand.
GTGATCGCGTGCTCGGCGCGTTGTAGCGCGGCGTAGCCGTCCTGTCCGTCGCGGGTCCAGTCCACGGTCATTCCATTTCGCTTCAATCCGCGGACGAGCGCCTTGCCGAACATCGGATCGTCTTCGATCAGCAGGAGGCGCATTGGATTCAGGGAAAATCGCTGTGTTGGAGGGGTGGCGCGTCGCAGCACCAAGCGCCACATTCGACACCGTGGCCAAATGGTCAACCGCCTGCGCCTCAATTTAGAACTCTTACAAATTGGAGCGTGAGCGTAGAGAGGCTCGACCTATTCTAAATCCGATCTAATCCTCATCTAATTCTTCGCATTGCAGATGCGCCCCAGTTTGGGACCGCGAAGCCGTCTTTCAGAGCGGCACGCGAAGTTTTGGGGCGTTGCAGATGGAATTGGGTTGTTGGGCTGGCCGTAAGGCGTTGCGTAGTTTTCTGCTGTCGACGACGGCAGCGCTGTCATTCAGTGGCGGGCTGACGATGCAGGCCGGCCCGGCCTCTGCGCAGCAGGGGCAGGTGGCGGGAGCCTTGCCGTCAGTCGTCGTTTCCGCTCCGCAGCAGCGCGCCCGCCGGGCGCAGACCGCGGCCACCTCGCGCGCAGCGCGATCGAATCGCCGGACGGCCGTCGCACCGGTCGAGAAGAAGCCGCCGAGCGTCAACAACCAGGACGCGCGTACCGGCCAGAAGGGCTATGTCACGCGGAGCGTGACCAGCGCGACGAAGACCAATACGGCTCTCCTCAACGTGCCGCAGTCGGTGACGGTGCTGACGAAGGATTTCATCAGGGACCAGGCTTTCACCTCGATCGGCGAGGCGACCCGCTATGTGCCCGGCGTGATCTATCACCAGGGCGAATCGCATCGCGACGACCTCGTCATCCGCGGCCAGCGCAGCAACGCCGACTTCTACACCAACGGCATCCGCGACGACGTCCAGTATTTTCGCGACTTCTACAACATTCAGCGGCTCGAGGTCCTGAAGGGACCGAACGCGATGATCTTCGGTCGCGGCGGCGGCGGTGGCGTCGTCAACCGCGTACTCAAGGAGGCCGACGGTACGACCATTCGCGAGGTGACGGTCGGCGGCAATTCCTATCCCGGCGCCCGCGTGACCACCGACGTCGGCCAGGCGATCAACGAGAACTGGGCCTTCCGTCTCAACGCGATGTACGAAAACACGCAGAGCTATCGTGATTTCGTCAACCTCGAACGCTGGGCGATCAATCCTACCGCGACCTTTGCGCCGAACGACACCACGACGGTCAAGCTGAGCTACGAGCATCTGCACGACCGGCGTACCGTCGATCGCGGCATCCCCTCGCAGATCCGCCCCGGCAACGCCTTCCCGCGCTATCCCTACGATACGTCGCCGTCTGCGTTCTTCGGTAACCCCAACCTCAACTATGCGCTCGCCGATGTGGATATCGGAACCGCTGTCGTCGAGCACGATTTCGAGAACGGGTGGACGATCAAGAATTCGTCGCAGATCGCCAACTACGACAAGTTCTACCAGAACATCTATCCGGGCGGAGGAGCCAATTCCGGTGCGGTCAATGCCGCCGGAACCTCGAGCAATCTGCAAGCATACAACAACGAGACCGACCGGACGAATTACTTCAACCAGACCGATCTCACCTACAAATTCGGGACGGGCCCAATTCGTCACACCGTCGTCTTCGGCGCCGAGGTGGGCCGTCAGAACGGCCTGAACTACCGGCAGAGCGGGCTCTTCAATGGCGTATCGTCGACCATCACGATCGATCCGAGGAATCCGACGTCGTACGTTCCGGTCACTTTCGCCAATAACGGGGGTACCGATGCCAACAACACCTACAAGCTCAATCTCGGCGCCGTCTACGTCCAGGACCAGGTCGAGATCACGCGCTATCTGGAGCTGATCGGCGGCCTGCGGTTCGATCACTTCGACCTGACGTCGCGAGACCGCCGCACATTCGTCGAGCTCAACCGGGTCGATGATCTGGTGTCGCCACGCGTCGGTGTCCTGTTCAAGCCGCTCGAAAACCTGTCGATCTACGGCAGCTACAGCATCTCGTATCTGCCGAGCGCCGGCGACCAGTTCAGCGCTCTGACACCGGGCCTGGCCATCGCAGCGCCCGAGAAGTTCGTGAACAAGGAAGTCGGGCTCAAATACGACATCTTCCCGTTCCTGCAGTTCGCTACGGCGATCTACGAACTGGACCGGACCAATCAGCGCTTTGCCGATCCCAACAATGCGGGATTCTTCATCCTGAGCGGAGCCACCAAGACCCGCGGCCTCGAAGCGTCTCTGACAGGCTACGTGACGGACGCCTGGCAAATCACGGGCGGCTACGCTTACACGGATGCGCGGATCACCAGCAACAACTCCGCGACCATTGTCGCCGGCAACCGCGTGGGACTTGTGCCGTACAATACCTTTTCTCTCTGGAACAGGTATCAGTTCACGGAGCAGTGGGCCGCGGGCCTCGGTGTGATCCACTACTCGAACTTCTTCGCATCGTCCGACGACACCGTGCTGATTCCGGAGTTCACGCGGGTGGACGCCGCCGTGTTCTTCAGGCTCAACGAGACCTGGCGGGCCCAGCTCAACATCGAAAATCTCCTCGATCGAAAATACTATTCGACCGCCGACGGGAATAACAACATCACGCCGGGGTCTCCACGTGTGTTCAGATTGTCAGCCACGGCGAACTTCTGATGGTTTTGAGATGACACGCGCGAGTGGCCGAGCTGAAGGCAGGTCGACGGCACGCAAGAGCAATCGCGCCGCACAGGCGGCGCGACAGCGCTGCTTCGTGCTGGAGATCAACCAGAGGCCGGTTCTTGCATTCTCGGCCAGCTCACTGCGATCCGCCAAGGCGCGCGTGCAGGAAGCCTGGTTCGTCGAGGAATTGGAGAGCATGCGTTCAGGTGGGCGTCCTCTCCTGTGCCCGGATCATGTCCGACAGGTCAGGCTCGCGCTTCCCGCCGAGATTGCCGCGGTGGAACTTGGACGCGGCCTCGATGAGGCGCGCGGCGAGGACGCCAAATATGGCTTCGCGTTTCTCGTTCCGATCGACGTGCCGCCGAATTAACGGCGCCGACCGCTTTTTCTATTGAACCGCGAAGCGCGCGAGCGCCTCGCGGTCGATATCGATACCCAGCCCCGGTCTGTCAGGCACCCGCACGAAACCCTTCTGGTGCTCGATCGGCTCCTTCAAAATCGCCTGTCGGATTGGATGCTCGGTGCGGTCGAATTCGAGCATCGGCTCGATCGGCGCAAGCGAGGTCGGCGTGTGTGACGGCAGCACGGCGAGAAGCTGCAGCGAGGCCGCGATCGCGATCCCGGTGCCCCAGACATGCGGATTGTAGCGGATGCCGAACGCCTCGCTCATGTCGGCGATCTTCTTGCATTCGGAGAGGCCACCTGCCGCGCAGGTGTCGGGCTGGGCGATGTCCAGCGCATGCGATGCGAACAGGTCGCGGAAGCCGAAGCGGGTGAATTCGCATTCGCCGCCGGCGATGGGAATCGTCAGCGCGGATCGCACGGCGCGATAGCCCGCGACGTCTTCCGGCGGCACCGGCTCCTCGAACCAGCCGATGTCATCGCGCTCGATCATGCGGCCGAGCCGGATCGCCGCCACCGCGTCATAGGCGTGGTTCGCATCGACCATCAGCGCGACATCCGGGCCGATCGCCTCGCGCACCGAGCGCGTGACCGCGGCGTCCTCGGCGATGCCGAAGCCGACCTTCAGCTTCACGGCGCGGAAACCTTCCGCGGCGTAGCCGGCCGCTTCCTCCGGCAGGTATGTTAGCGGATCGCCTGATTTGCGCCGGTAGAGCCCGGTCGCATAGGCGGCCACCTCCTTGCGCGCGGCGCCGCCGAGAAGCTGATGCGCGGGCACACCGAAATGCTTGCCCTTGATGTCCCACAACGCGATGTCGATGCCGCTCAGGCCCTGGATCACGACGCCCTTCTGGCCGTGATCGCGCAAGCGGGCGTAGACCGTCTGCCACAGCACGTCGGTGCGCAGCGGATCCTCGCCGATCAGCCAGGGCGCGATGCTCTGCACCACCGCCGCCGTCATCCGCGCCGGCCCGTAGCATTCGCCCCAGCCGGTCAGACCGTCATCCGTCTCGATCTCGACCAGCATCGCGGTGCGCGTGTCGTACCAGGCGCGCGAATAGGCGAAGGGCTGCGAGAGCTTTGCTTCGAGGATGTGCGTGCGCACCTTGGTGATCTTCATCGTCGATGTTCCTTCAATCCGTTCACCGCGCCTCGTCCAGCACGCACGTCACCGTGCAGACGACGCCGCGTGGCAGGAAGTCGACCGTCGCCTCGCCGCCGAGCTGGTCGCGCGCGCTGCGCTCGATCAGGCGCGATCCGAAACCGCGCTGCACCGGCTCCGTCACCGGTGGTCCGCCGATCTCACTCCAGATCAGCCGCAGCCGGGGCTTCGGCGTGTCGGCGATGACCTCCCAGTCCAGCGTAACCCGGCCGGTCTCGTTCGACAGCGCGCCGTATTTCGCGGCGTTGGTGGCGATCTCGTGCACGATCATCGACAGCACCACGGCGAGCCGCGGCGACAGCGGCACGGCGGGGCCGGCCATGCGGATGCGACCGGGATTGCTCAGCAGGAACGGCTGGAGCACGCGCGCGATCACATCCCTCAGCTCCGATCCCGCCCATTTCTCCTGGCTCAGGAGATTGTGCGCCTCGGCGAGCGCACCGAGTCGTCCCTCGAACTTCGTCCGCTCGTCCCGGCTTGAACTTCGGAAGGTCTGCACTGCGATCGCCTGCATCAAGGCCAGCGTGTTCTTGACGCGATGGTTGAGCTCCTCGATCAGCAGATTGTGCAGCATCTCGCCGCGCGCGATCGTGGTCGCCATCCGTACCGCGAAGGTCAGGCCGGTCAGCAGCAGGATGCCGCCGATCAGGCTGGTGATCGCGATGTCGCGCCAGAGCGGGGCGATCAGCGATCTCTCGGCGACACCGGCCACGACCGTCCAGCCGGTCAGCCGCGATCTCGTATAGGCGGAGGACAGCGCGACGCCGTCGAGCGAAACGGTGGAGAGGGTCGCCTCCGGGGTCCGGGCCATCGCATCGTTCAGTGCGCCGGAGGCCTGCTTGCCGAACGTCTCGGCCGGATTGGGCGCGCGCGCGAACACGCGACCCTTGGTGTCCAGCAGCGACACCGTCCACTGATCGTTCGGCCGCTGCTGCTCGACCAGTTTCTGGAATGTCGCGATTGGCGGGCTGAAGGAGAGCGCGTAGACGACCTCATCGTTGCGCAGCACGGGAACTTCGACGGTCACGATCGGCCGGTTCTTGGTCGAGCCGGTGAACAGGTCGGAATATTGCGGTGACTTGCTCGCAAATACCCGCTCGACGATCTCGCGATTGTTGCGGGGCGGCAGGTTTGTCGTTTCACTCGTGACGGTCGAGAACAGCTGGTGCCCGCTCCCGTCCGCCACCAGCAGGACGCTGTCCTCGCCATATTGGCTGATGAACCCGGTTGCCAGCCGGCGGAAGTCGTCGAAGTCGCCGCTTTGCAGGGCGTTGCTGAGCGCCAGCACCTGCAAGCCGCCGGTCATTCGCTGCACTTCGGAATCGAGCACGAGGCGCATGCTTCGCACCGTCTCCAGCACGCGTCGTGTCGCGTCGCTGCGGTCCTGGCGATAGTTGGAATAGGCAATACCGACCGCAAAGACGATCAGCGGCAACATCGTTCCCGTGACCAGAAGAGCGAGCCGGACCGGCAGAGTGAGCTTTGACAAACGCGGGCGTCCCGGTTCCAGCGCCGAGGCGCCGGATTATGATTTTGGGGAGACCATACGGGTGAGACTTGCACCGCGCCACGGTTTTCGCGGCCGGCGAGCACGTCAGAGAGGGATTTTGCAGCGCGGTCGCGGGCGTCAAGTCGCGCACCGAGGCCGAAAGCGGCATGAAGACCGTCAAGGTCTGCACGTCCAACTGAGGAGGATGACGCAGTTCTGATTTTGTGGGCCGTGCCCGCCGTTCTGGTGCTCGGCGGCTGAATTTATCTGATCGGCCATATGCACTAGGCAACGACGGGCCCTCGCGATCGATCGCGAGGGCCCGTTCTTGTTGAGACGCAGATCAGAGATTGCTCTCGGTGATCGCGGCATAGACCATGCTGCGCAGTTCGCGCCGGAGCGGATAGGCGCTCGACGGCAGCACCTGCGTCATGAAGATGGTGATCAGCTCCTCGGCCGGGTCGATCCAGAACGAGGTCGTGGCCGCGCCGCCCCAATTATATTCGCCCGGGCTGCCGGCGATCAGCGTCTCCGCCGGCCGCATGGTCACGGCGAAGCCGAGACCGAAGCCGATGCCGTTATAGGTGGCTTCGGAGAACAGCGAACGCGATACCTCCGGCAGCGCGCGGCCGCCCGGAATGTGGTTGCTCGTCATCAGCGCGAGCGTCTTCGGCCCGAGCAGGCGGACGCCGCCCAGCTCGCCGCCATTGAGCAGCGCACGGCAGAAAGTGAGATAGTCGGCGACTGTCGAGCATAGTCCGCCGCCGCCCGAGATGAACGAGGGCGGGGACAGGAACGAGCTCTTGGTCGGGTCGTCCTGGAGCGTCAGGCCCTCGCGGCGCTGGCCGGCATGGAAGGTCATGCCGCCACCCGGATCGGCGGAGTAGCAGGCGGCGAAGCGATGCGCCTTGGCGGCCGGCACGTGAAAATCAGTGTCGGTCATGCCGAGCGGATCGAGGATGCGCGTTTTAAGGAACTGCTCGAAGGGAATCCCGGAGATCTTTCCGACGAGATAGCCGAGCACGTCGGTCGCCACCGAGTAGTTCCAGGATTCGCCCGGCGAGAACTCCAGCGGAATCTTTGCCAGCGCCTCGATCATGGTCTGCAGCGTGCCGGCTTTCTCGACCTCGCCGATCTTTTCGGTGCGATAGGCGGCATCGACGTTGGAGCGCTGCTGGAAGCCGTAGGTGAGACCGGCGGTGTGCCGCAGCAGGTCGACGATCAGCATCGGCCGGGACGGCGGCCGGGTCAGGAAGGCCGGCGCGGTGCCGGCGACGAACACGCCGACATCCTTCCATTCCGGAATGTATTTGGCGACGGGCTCGTCGATCGCGACGAGGCCTTGCTCGACCAGCATCATGAAGGCGACGCTGGTGAGCGGCTTGGTCATGGAATAGATGCGGTAGATGGTGTCGTCCTTGACCGGCGCCTTGCGCTCGACGTCGGCAAAGCCCTGCACCGAGCTGTGGGCGACCTTGCCGCGGCGGTAGACCAGCAGGTGCGTGCCCGGAAAGCGGCCGGCATCGATGTAGCGGCTCTTCAGATGCGCATCGACGCGGTCGAGCGCGGCCTTGGACATGCCGACGGATTCGGGCGAGGCGGGGGTAGGGGCGAGCATCAGTTCCTCCGGGGCGTTTTGTCGGAAAGTTGATAGCGAAATGCCGGCCCCATTCCAAGCCGGTTGCGCTTAACGCGGCCGGGCCTGCTGGTGTAGGCTGCACTCTGGAACGCCTCCAAGGAGCCCATCCGGGCCAACGAGAAAACTCAGGGCAAACGCACCATGACCCAGTTCAACGAGACCGAACTCACCGAAGCCGTCGTCAAGAGCTTCGACAATACGCCTGATCCGCGGGCAAAATTCCTGCTCCAGGAATTGGTGAAGTCGCTGCACGATTACGTGAGCAAGACCGGTCTCACCTTCGAGGAATGGGAATACGCCATCGATTTCCTGACCCGCACCGGCCACAAATGCACCGACACAAGGCAGGAGTTCATCCTGCTCTCCGACGTGCTCGGGGTCTCCATGCTGGTCGACGCCGTCAACCACAGGGATCGCGAGGGCGCCACCCAGACCACGGTGCTCGGCCCATTCTATGTCGGCGAGCACAAGGTCACGGCCCACGGCACCGACATCTCGCCGAACAATCAGACCGGCGAGCGGATGTTCGTGCAGAGCCGCGTCACCGACCTCAAGGGCAAGCCGCTCGCGGGTGTCCCCGTCGACGTATGGCACGCCGACGATGACGGCTTCTACGATTCACAGAAGCCGAACTACGACGAGGTCGGCGCCTCGGCGCGGGCGCGCTTCATCACCGACAGCGACGGCCGCTTCTTCTTCCGTACCATTTTGCCGTGCAGCTATCCTATTCCGACCGATGGCCCTGTCGGCGAGATGATCATGCAGACCAAGCGCCATCCGATGCGTCCCGCTCATGTGCACTTCCTCGTCAATGCGAAAGGCTATGAGCCGCTGATCACGCACGTCTTCATGGACGGCGACAAATATCTCGATTCCGACGTGGTGTTCGGGGTCAAGGACGACCTCGTCGCCAAGGTCGAGCCGCGCAACGACCCGGCGATGCCCGACGGCTCCAAGGCAAACGGGCAGTGGCACCTGATGACCTACGAATTTCACCTCAAGCCGGGCGGCGGCATGGCGCCGAAGCCGCTGGGCGTGAAGGCGGAGGAGCCGGCGTGAGGGCCCGCAGCTGGAGCGCACATTCGGCCGCTCGGTAGTCAGGGCGCGTGCGACGTCCGCTGTGCTTCTGGTAGCTGCGCAACAGCGGACCTCACTGGATGTCCGAGTTGGGCCAACAACAAACATACTGCGAACATAAAGAAGACGCGAGGCGAGCCGGCCTTAACGCCCCCGGAGCGTCCCGATTAAGCAGGTCGGATACCGCCTGTTCGTGCAGCGCGTGGGTTCACATGCCACTCCCTCCGCCACCGCCGCCGCCACCACCAGCTTGTCTGGACGCTTCGAGATTTCTGTCTAAACGACTGGGTTCATTAGGCGCGTAACCGAAAGCTCCCGGATAGCCCTTCTTCGATCCCATTGTTTGCAGCTCATGCAACGGAGCGTAGCCGGGGGCGCCCGGGTGATGTCTCTTAGAGATCTTATGCTGCAGACCAACTGCTTTGCCTGGTACACCCTGCGCAAGCGCGGCTGGTGCGGCGGCGATGAGAGCGGCGGCACAAAGTGCGATGATCGTTGTCTTCACTTTTCGGTCCTCCCTCCTTGAAACAAAAGAGCCCGCGTTGCGGATTCAACGCCGTCGCGACGGCATAGTCGAGCGCAAAAACGTCTAGCCGCAATCAACCTTTAAACCCGGCTAATCGCGCGATGTTTGGGCTATTTGGCCGATGTCGCATATGGGTCACCAGCGGCAATGCTCTGGCGAACGATAATGGTTCCACTTGGCCGCTAGAAGTGGACGTCTGCGCCCTATCGCCCGTGCAGCAGCGCCAGCAGCACGACGACTGCGCAAGCAAGCGCTGCCGTGGTCAGCTTCCAGAACATCAGCGGGCTGCGCTCCAAGAGCGGCGTGATCCGTGTGTCGAGATGGGCCGGATTGGGCGTGCGAAGCTCGAAGACGAATTCGGACAGATCCTCGTGCCGCTTGTAGGGATCCGGATGGAGCGCGCGCCTGAGCGCGCCGTCGACCCAGGCCGGCACGTTGCGATCGTCGCCGGCCGGGCGATATTGAAGTCTCCGCACGTCTGCCTTGCGCCGGATCCTGGCGATCTGGGTGCCATAGGGAAGCTTTCCCGTCAGCATCTGGTAGCAGATCACGGCCAGCGAAAACATGTCGGAGCGCGGCGAGCCGCCTTGCCCCAGAAAGTACTCCGGCGCCGTGTACTGGACCGTTCCCAGGATGTCGTCGGCCTCGTCTCGCGGCGCGGCTTCCGCGACGCCCGCGACCCTGACCGACCCGAAGTCGATGATCTTCGCGGTGCCCGTCTTGTCGATCAGGATGTTGTCGGGCCTGAGGTCCTGATGCAGCATTTCCATGCGGTGGAAGGCGCGCAGCCCCGCGGCGATCTGCTCGATGATACCGCGGACGGTTTCGAGGTCGGGGCGCGGATTGTCGGTCATCCACTGTTTCAGGGTCTGCCCTTCGACGAATTCGGTCGCGACGTAGAGGTAGCTGCGCCGTCTCGACTGTGACAGCGGCTTCAGCACGTGCGGGCTGTCGATCCGGCGCGCGATCCACTCCTCCATCAGGAAGCGCTTGAGATAGGCGGCGTTGTCGCGCAAGTCGATCGACGGCAGCTTTAGCGCGACCGGCTGGTCGGTCTCCACATCGACGGCGAGATAGATATGACTGCGGCTGCTGCCGTGGATTTCCCGGATAATCCTGTAACCGTCGAAGACTGCGCGCGACTCCGGCAGCGGCGGAAGCGGCAGCTGTGACGTCTGATTGAAGATACCGGACGGCTCGCGCTGCGGCACCGCGTCGATGCGCAGGATCTGGACGGTGATGTTGTCGTCGCTGCCGCGCCGGTAGGCTTCCTCGACGATCGCCTTTGCCGCGCCGTCGAGCTCGGCTGCGTGCTCGCCGAGTGCGCTGGTGATGAAACGCTGATCGACGAATTCATAGGCACCGTCGGTCGCCAGGATAAAGGTATCGCCGGCCTCGATCTCGAAAGTCTGGTAGTCGATCTCGAGCTGCGGATTGATGCCGAGCGCGCGGCCGAGATAGGTCTGCTCCGACGACACGATGATGCGGTGATCGTCGGTCAGTTGCTCGAGCGCCTTGCCGGCGACGCGGTAGACGCGACAGTCGCCGACATGGAAGATGTGCGCCGTGGTCGCCTTGATGACCATGGCGGTCAGGGTGCAGACATAGCCCTTGTCGCGATCATAGGCATATTGGCTCTTGCGCGTCTGCGCGTGCAGCCAGGAATTGGTCGCGTCCAGCACGCGGCGGGCGGAGGTCTTCACCGTCCAGGATTCCGACGTGCAGTAATAGTCCATCAGGAAGCTCTTGACCGCCGACTCGCTGGCGATCTGGCTCACCGTGCTGCTGGAGATGCCGTCGGCGAGAACGGCCGCGATGCCCTTCAGGCTGAGCAGCGGCTCTTCCGGAATCAGGACGCCGTGAAAATCCTGATTGACGGGCTTGCGCCCCTTGTCGGAGTGCTGGCCGACAGAGATCAGGAGTCCGCGGGTCATCGTCATCACCAGGCGAAGGGAGCCTCACCCTGGTCGGGCGAGGCTCCTCTGTCGAGACGTATCAGGCCGCAACGCGGGTCGGCGCGGCCTTGCCGGCCTGGCGCTTCGGCTTGGTCATGACGTGGGTGGCATAGAGGGTCATGCCGGTGAAGGCGAGGCCGCCGACGAGGTTGCCGAGCACGGTCGGGATCTCGTTCCAGATCAGATAGTCCATGATCGAGAACTTTGCGTGCAGCATCAGGCCCGACGGGAACAGGAACATGTTCACGACGGAATGCTCGAACACCATGTAGAAGAACAGCATGATGGGCATCCACATCGCGATGACCTTGCCGGGGACCGAGGTCGAGATCATGGCGCCGACGACGCCGGTCGAAACCATCCAGTTGCACAGCATGCCGCGCATGAACAGCGTCGCCATGCCGGCCGCGCCGTGCGCGGCATAGCCGAGCGTTCGGCCTTCGCCGATGTTTCCAATGGCCGCTCCGACCTTGTCGGGGTCTTGCGTGAAGCCGAACGTCGTCACGAAGGCCATCATGAAGGCGACGGTGAAGGCGCCGGCGAAGTTGCCGACGAAGACCAGGCCCCAGTTGCGCAGCACGCCGCCAAGCGTGACGCCGGGACGCTTGTCGATCAGGGCGAGCGGCGAGAGCACGAACACGCCGGTGAGCAGATCGAAGCCGAGCAGGTACAGCATGATGAAGCCGACGGGAAACAGTATCGCGCCGATCAGCGGCTGGCCGGTGTTCACGTTGATGGTGATGGCGAACCATGCGCCGAGTGCGAGGATGGCGCCGGCCATGAAGGCGCGGATGGCAGTATCCCGGGTGGACATGAAGATCTTGGACTCGCCCGCATCCACCATCTTGGTGACGAATTCCGAAGGCGCGAGATACGACATCAATGGTTCCTTTTGCTTCGTAAGTGAGATCGACACGCCCGAGAGAGCGCAGCTGAACATCATTGGCCGTGCGGACAGCTCTGCCGCGCACGAGGGCTATGGAAGGTTTGGAAGCCTTGGGAATCGCGTCACGAGGACTGAGCCGGGGAGGGCCGCGAAGCAGTTGAGCTTCCGGGATGCAGCCGCCAGAGGCTGCAACAATGCGGCGAGCCGCAGTCTTCGTTGACGTCGGTGAGGAAGCAAGTTGCGTGCCGTATGGGCGTGTTAGAAAAGGCTAGTGATATCAGACGGATGCTGCGCGCGTTCAGCTGACTTTTGCGGACGCACGGCCTTTTGCTTGGGCGGCTGCATAAGATTTGTGCGGCGCACAAGGAATGAGCAATCCGCAAATTCCGCGTGCGCAGCAAGCCTGCGACAGTCTGGCGCGGCATCAATAACCCATTCATTTTTCGACGTTTTTCGGAGTGGCGGGCTTGGCATGAAGCTTGAATCATTCAAGCCGACGCCATTGAAGCCGTCCCGCGAGACTTCTCATCCGATTTGCCGACGCCACCAGACGGGGGTCTCCCCCGCCATGCGTTCGCATGCGCCTCTTTCTGGCGTCACGGACGGACGGGCCGCTCGCGCGCACTGACGCCATCAATTCTGCAACGATGCAAAGGACGACACTGCCTATGACCAAGCGCACCCGCCAGCCCTCGGGCCTGAGCCGCCGTCAATTGTTGAAGGCCGCCGGCAGCACCGCCGCTCTTCTCGCCGCCGCCAAGCTGAATTTCCCCGCCGGCGCCTTCGCGCAGGACGCAGGCCCCGAGGTCAAGGGCGCCAAGCTCGGCTTCATCGCGTTGAGCGATGCCGGTCCGCTCTTCGTCGCCAAGGACAAGGGCCTGTTCGCCAAATACGGCGTGCCCGACACCGACGTGCAGAAGCAGGCCTCATGGGGCACCACGCGCGACAATCTCGTGCTCGGCTCGGAGGGGAACGGCATCGACGGTGCGCACATCCTGACCCCGATGCCGTATCTGATTTCCGCCGGCAAGGTGACGCAGAACAACCAGCCGACGCCGATGTACATTTTGGCGCGGCTCAATCTCGATGCGCAGTGCATCTCGGTCGCCAAGGAATATGCCGACCTCAAGGTCGGTGCCGACGCGTCGGTGCTGAAGGCGGCGTTCGAGAAGAAGAAGGCCGATGGCAAGTCGGCCAAGGTCGCGATGACCTTCCCGGGCGGCACACATGACCTCTGGGTCCGCTATTGGCTCGCCGCCGGCGGCATCGATCCCGACAAGGACGTCGAGACCATCACCGTGCCGCCGCCGCAGATGGTGGCGAACATGAAGGTCGGCACCATGGACGCGTTCTGCGTCGGCGAGCCCTGGCCCGGGCAGCTCGTGCATCAGGGCATCGGCTACACCGCCGTCAACACCGGCGAGATCTGGAGCAAGCATCCCGAAAAGTCGCTCGGCATGCGCGCGGCCTGGGTCGACAAGAACCCGAAGGCTGCCAAGGCGATCCTGATGGCCGTGATGGAGGCGCAGCAATGGGCCGACAAGATGGAGAACAAGGAAGAGCTCGCGACCATCATGGCGAAACGGCAGTGGATCAACTGCCCGGTCGAGGACATCGCCGATCGCGCCAAGGGCAAGTTCGACTACGGCAATGCCGGCAAGGTGGTCGAGAACTCACCGCACATCATGAAGTACTGGCGCGACTTCGCCTCCTATCCGTTCCGGAGCCATGATCTCTGGTTCATGACCGAGGACATCCGGTGGGGCAAATATGAAGCTTCCTTCGACAGCAAGGCGCTGATCGGCAAGGTCAACCGCGAAGACATGTGGCGCGATGCGGCCAAGACCCTCGGTGTCGCGGCTTCCGAGATCCCGGCCTCCACTTCGCGCGGCAAGGAGACCTTCTTCGACGGCAAGGTGTTCGATCCCGAAAATCCGGCTGCCTATCTGAAATCGCTCGCGATCAAGCGCGTCGAAGTCTGATGGAGCCCGCGGCCGCCGTCAGGCGGCCGCGTCGTCCTTTGAAGCCGGAGAGGGATTTTCAATGAACATGCCTGCCACGAAGATTGAGGTTGAGACCGCAACGCCTGCGGGTGCTTCCGCGCCGGTCGTCGCGATGACGCTCAAGCGTCCGCCGCGCAGCGAGGCCTACGCGCGTATGGCGAGGGAGACCGCCGTGCGCGTGATTCCGCCGCTGGTCGTGATCGCGCTGTTGACGCTGGTGTGGGAGCTGGTGTGCCGCCGCGCCGGCTCGGCGCTGCCGCCGCCGTCAAAGGTGTTCAAGGACACCAAGGAACTGATCTTCGATCCGTTCTTCGATCATGGTGGCATCGACAAGGGCCTGTTCTGGCATCTCTCTGCAAGCCTTCAGCGCGTCGCGCTCGGCTATTCGTTGTCGGCGATCGCCGGCATCGCGCTCGGCGTGCTGGTCGGGCAGTCGGTCTGGGCGATGCGCGGGCTCGATCCGCTGTTCCAGGTGCTGCGCACCATCCCGCCGCTCGCCTGGCTGCCGCTGTCGCTCGCGGCGTTCCGCGACGGCCAGCCATCGGCGATCTTCGTCATCTTCATCACCTCGATCTGGCCGATCATCATCAACACCGCGGTCGGTATCCGCAACATCCCGCAGGACTACCGCAACGTCGCCGCGGTGGTGCAGCTCAATCCGCTCGAGTTCTTCGGCAAGATCATGATCCCGGCGGCGGCGCCCTACATCTTCACGGGCCTTCGCATCGGCATCGGCCTGTCCTGGCTCGCCATCATCGCAGCCGAAATGCTGATCGGCGGCGTCGGCATCGGCTTCTTCATCTGGGACGCCTGGAATTCCTCGCAAATCAGCGAGATCATCCTGGCGCTGTTCTATGTCGGCATCGTCGGCTTCGTGCTCGACCGCCTGATCGCGGGCATCGGCAAGATCGTCACCCGCGGCACGGCGCAGAACTGAGGGAGAAGGGCACATGACCGCCTATCTGAAGCTCGACCATATCGACAAGGTCTTTACCCGCGGCGTCGCCAGCACGGAGGTGCTGAAGGACATCAACCTGACGATCGAGAAGGGCGAATACGTCTCGATCATCGGCCATTCCGGCTGCGGCAAGTCGACCCTGCTCAACATCATCGCGGGCCTGACCGGCGCCACCACCGGCGGCGTGCTGCTCGAGAACCGTGAGGTCAACTCGCCGGGGCCCGATCGCGCGGTAGTGTTCCAGAATCACAGCCTGCTGCCGTGGCTGACCGTCTACGAGAACGTCAAGCTCGGCGTCGACAAGGTCTTTGCCAGGACCAAGTCCCGCGCCGAACGCGACGCCTGGGTCATGCACAATCTCAACCTGGTGCAGATGGCCCACGCCAGGGACAAGCGTCCCTCGGAAATCTCCGGCGGCATGAAGCAGCGCGTCGGCATCGCCCGTGCGCTGGCGATGGAACCGAAGGTGCTGCTGCTCGACGAGCCGTTCGGCGCGCTCGACGCGCTGACCCGCGCGCATCTGCAGGACTCGGTGATGGCGCTGCATCAGAAGCTCGGCAACACCATTCTGATGATCACCCACGACGTCGACGAGGCGGTGCTGCTATCCGATCGCATCGTGATGATGACGAACGGGCCGAGCGCGCGCATCGGCGAGGTGCTGGAGGTGCCGCTCGCACGTCCCCGCAAGCGGCTCGATCTTGCGACCAACTCCACCTATTTGAAGTGCCGCCACCGCGTGCTCGAGTTCCTCTACGAGCGTCATCGCTTCGTCGAGGCCGCGTAAACCAAGGTTTAACGAGGATGATAAGCGCGCCTAAATAATCGACACCTCGCTCAATCCTTGTGCGCCGCACAAGGATTGAGCGAACCGCTAAATTTGCGAGCGAAATACGCCTGCAAGAACTTCGGGCAATGCGAACAAGCTCCTGAATTCCCTGTATTTCCCGTACGCGCGCAATTGGCACGGAAATTGAAATACCTTTTCCGACGCCAACGACGACGTCCCTCAACATCATCAATCAGCATCGTGAACTCGCCACCGGGGCATGGCCTCGGCGCGCGCCTCCGCGTGGAGGCTGAGCCTGCAACGACGCAGCGGTGAGCCAAGAAGGGATTATCAATGACGACGAATCCGACTCGAAATCCGACGTGGATTTCTGATTGGCGCCCCGAAGACGAGGCGTTCTGGAATGCGGGCGGCAAAGTGATCGCCCGGCGCAACCTGATCTGGTCGATCGTGGCCGAGCATATCGGCTTCTCCGTCTGGCTGATCTGGAGCATCGTCACCACCAAGCTGCCGCAGGCGGGCTTCCACTACACCACCGACCAGCTGTTCCAGCTCGTCGCGGTGCCAGGGCTGATCGGCGCATTGATGCGCTTCCCCTACACGTTCGCGGTCACCACCTTCGGCGGCCGCAACTGGACCATTTTCAGCGCGGCTGTCCTGTTCATCCCGACGCTGTCGCTGGCCTATTTCGTCAGCCAGCCCGACACCCCGTTCTGGCTGATGCTGCTGATCGCATCGACCGCGGGTCTCGGTGGCGGCAATTTCGCCTCCAGCATGACCAACATCTCCTTCTTCTTCCCTGACCGGATGAAGGGGTGGGCGCTGGGGCTGAACGCGGCCGGCGGCAATATCGGCGTCTCCAGCGTGCAGCTGCTGACCCCGATCCTGATGACGCTCGCGGTCATCAACCTGTTCCAGGCGTCCCCCGTCGACGGCATCTTCCTCCAGAACGCCGGCCTGATGTGGGTGCTGCCGATCGCGATCGCGGTGTTCGGCGCGGTGTTCTTCATGAACAACCTGACCACGGCCAAGTCGTCGATCAAGAACCAGCTTGCCGTGGTCAAGCGCAAGCACACCTGGATCATGGCGTATCTCTATATCGGAACGTTCGGATCCTTCATCGGCTACTCGGCGGCGTTCCCGCTGCTGATCAAGACGCAGTTTCCGGCGATCTCGATCTCGATCGCGTTCCTCGGGCCGCTGGTCGGTTCGTTGTCGCGACCGCTCGGCGGCTTGCTCGCCGACAAGATCGGCGGCTCCATCCTCACCTTCTGGAATTTCATCGCGATGGCGGGCGCCACCGTCGGCGTGCTCTACTTCGTCGGGCACAAGGACTTCACCGGCTTCCTTGCGATGTTCCTGATCCTGTTCGTGACGACGGGCATCGGCAACGGCTCGACCTACCGCATGATCCCCTCGATCTTCCGCGAGCAGAACCTGTTCAGGGTGCGCGGCAAGGGCGATGCGGCGCGCGCGGCGGCCTTGAAGACCGCGAGCATCGAGAGCGGTGCGGCGGTCGGCTTCATCGGCGCGATCGGCGCGGTCGGCGGCTATCTGATCCCGACCGGTTTCGGCAAGTCGATCGCCATGACCGGCGGCCCGTCGCTCGCGCTCGCGATCTATCTCGCTTTCTACGCCTCCTGCCTCGGACTGACCTGGTGGTTCTACCTGCGTCGCAGCCCGCAGGGTGAGGGCGCGTCAAGCCTCGCGGAAGCGCGAGTCTGAGTTTGGCACGAATGTCGCTTCTCCCCGTACGCGGGGAGAAGACTCTCTGATGACGTTTGACCCATGAACCTTGTTCGCAATGGCGCGGACAAAGGCAGACCGAAACAGATAGGAGAACATCATGACTTCAGAACAGATCACCCTCGTCCAGCAGAGCTTTTCCAAGGTCGCGCCGATTTCAGAGGCGGCCGCGGTGCTGTTCTACGATCGCCTGTTCGAGGTGGCGCCGTCCGTGCGCGCGATGTTTCCCGAGGACATGACCGAGCAGCGCAAGAAGCTGATGGGCATGCTCGCCGCCGTCGTCGGCGGACTGTCGAAGCTCGAGACGATTCTTCCCGCGGCCTCGGCGCTCGCCAAGCGTCACGTCGCCTATGGCGCCAAGGCCGAGCACTATCCGGTGGTCGGCGCGACCTTGCTGTGGACGCTGGAAAAGGGCCTCGGCGAGGCCTGGACGCCCGAACTCGCCACGGCCTGGACCGACGCCTATGGCGTGCTGTCCGGCTACATGATTTCCGAGGCCTACGGCGCACAGGCGCAGGCCGCCGAATAGGAGATGCCTTGTGAGTGAACCGCTGGTCATCGTCGGTAACGGTATGGCGGCCGCGCGTCTGGTCGACGAGCTCGCCAAGACCTCGCTCGGCCGCTACGCGGTCGCGGTGATCGGCGAAGAGCCGCGGCTCGCTTACAATCGCGTGCTGCTCTCCTCCGTGCTGGCCGGCGAGACCGGCTCGCACGAGATCGAGCTGAGACCGGCGGACTGGTGGCGCCATCGCGGCATCACGGTGCGCTACGGCTACCGCGTCACCGAGATCGACACCGGCCGCCGCGAGCTCAAGATCGAAGGTGAAGAGAGCGTGGAATATTCCAAGCTCGTGCTCGCCACCGGCTCGACGCCGCTGCGGCTCAACGTCCCCGGCGCCGATCTCACCGGGGTGCACACCTTTCGCGATACGCGCGACGTCGATCTGCTGCTGACGCTCGCTGCGGCGAAGAAGCGTGTCGTCGTGGTCGGCGGCGGCCTGCTCGGGCTCGAAGCGGCCTATGGCCTCGCGAAAGCCGGCGCGCCGGTGACGCTGCTGCACCTGATGGACCGGCTGATGGAGCGCCAGCTCGATCTGCCGGCGGCCGACCTGCTGAAGACGCTGGTCGAACGCAAGGGTATCCGCATCCTGCTCAACGCCTCCACCGCCCGCATTCACGGCGAGGGCCATGTCGAAGCCGTCGAGCTGGCCGACGGCACGCGCATCGAGGCGGATGCCGTGATCTTCGCCGCCGGCATCAGGCCGAATGTGGCGCTTGCCAAAGAGGCGGGCATCGCGGTCAACCGCGGTATCGTCGTCAACGACGAGATGCAGACGGCCTCTCCGGACATCTACGCGCTCGGCGAATGCGCCGAGCATCGCGGCACCTGCTATGGCCTGGTCGAGCCGGCCTACGAGCAGGCGCGCGTGCTGGCGCGGCATCTCGCCGGACGTCCCGCCGCCTATCAGGGCAGCGTGGTCTCGACCAATCTGAAGGTCTCCGGCGTCAGCGTCTTCTCCGCCGGCGACTTCATGGGCGGGGATGGCAGCGAGAGCCTGGTGCTGTCAGACCGCAGGCGCGGCACCTACAAGAAGCTCGTCATCGCCGACGGCCGGCTCACCGGCGCGGTGCTGATCGGCGATACCGTCGATGCGCTCTGGTATCTCGAGCTGATCCGCAATCGCGACAAGGTGACGGCGATCCGCACCGACATGATGTTCGGCCGCGCGCTGGCGCGTCCTTCCAAGGCGGCTTGATAAGGCAGCTCGATATGACGGCGATCGATCCCACGCTCCGCGCCACCAAGACGACCTGTCCCTATTGCGGCGTCGGC
The DNA here is from genome assembly GCF_023073075.1 of Bradyrhizobium sp. 61. Taxonomy (NCBI): domain Bacteria; kingdom Pseudomonadati; phylum Pseudomonadota; class Alphaproteobacteria; order Hyphomicrobiales; family Nitrobacteraceae; genus Bradyrhizobium; species Bradyrhizobium sp. 61. The sequence goes on from NZ_JADPIU010000084.1 coordinate 131,653, forward strand.
TGCGGCGTGCTGGCGACGCCCGACGGCAAGGGCGGGGCGGCGATCGCGGGCGACCCGGATCATCCCGCCAATTTCGGCCGGCTGTGCTCCAAGGGCTCCGCGCTCGGCGAGACCGTCGGGCTCGAGAGCCGGTTGCTCTATCCGATGATCCGCTGCAAGGGCGTGCTCGAACGCGTCGCCTGGAGCGATGCGCTCGACCACGTTGCCCACCGCATGCAGCACATCGTCGCGCGCGATGGCGCCGACGCGGTCGCGTTCTATCTCTCCGGCCAGCTTCTGACCGAGGACTATTACGTCGCCAACAAGCTGATGAAGGGCTTTGTCGGCACCGCCAATGTCGACACCAATTCGCGGCTCTGCATGTCGTCCTCGGTCGCCGGCCACCGCCGCGCCTTCGGCGCCGACACCGTGCCCGGCTGCTACGAGGATCTCGACCAGGCTGACTTGCTGGTCTTCGTCGGCTCGAATGCGGCCTGGTGCCACCCCGTGCTGTTCCAGCGCATGGTGAAGAACCGGCAGGAGCGCGGCGCACGCATGATCGTGATCGATCCGCGCCGGACCGACACGGCCAGCGACGTCGATCTGTTCCTCGGCCTCAAGCCCGGTACCGACACCGCCTTGTTCTCCGGCCTGTTCGTCCATCTCGCCGACAGCGGCGCGCTCGACCAGGATTACATCGCGCAGAACACGTCTGGCTTCGATGACGCGCTGGCGCGCGCGCGCAACATCGCCGGCAGTGTCACCGCGACCGCGCTGGCGACGGGCCTGTCCGAACAGGACGTCGCCGCCTTCTTCAAGATGTTCCGCGACACCGAGCGCGTCGTCACGCTCTATTCGCAGGGCGTCAACCAGTCGGCGCAGGGCACCGACAAGGTCAACGCGATCCTGAACTGCCATCTCGCCACGGGGCGCATCGGCAAGCCGGGCGCCTCGCCGTTCTCGCTCACCGGCCAGCCCAACGCGATGGGCGGCCGCGAGGTCGGCGGCCTCGCCAACCAGCTCGCCGCGCATATGAACTTCACGCCGCCCGACATCGACCGTGTCAGGCGGTTCTGGAAGGCGCCGCGCATCGCCACCCATGAAGGGTTGAAGGCGGTGCAGCTGTTCGAGGCGATCAACCGCGGCGAGGTCAAGGCGCTGTGGGTGATGGGCACCAACCCGGCGGTGTCATTGCCGGACGCGGACGTCGTGCGCGAAGCGCTGAAGAAGCTCGAGCTGTTCGTGGTCTCCGAGAACGTGCTCTCCAACGACACGGTCGAAGCCGGCCCGCACGTGCTGCTGCCCGCGCTCGCCTGGGGCGAGAAGTCGGGCACGGTGACCAACTCCGAACGCCGCATCTCGCGCCAGCGCTCGTTTCTGCCGGCGCCGGGCGAGGCGCGGCCGGACTGGTGGATTCTGAGCGAGACCGCAAAGCGGCTCGGCTTCGGCGACAGCTTCAACTACAAATCCGCCGCCGATATTTTCCGCGAGCATGCCGCGCTCTCTGCTTTCGAGAACGACGGCAGCCGCGATTTCGACATCGGCGCGCTGACCGCGCTCTCGGACGAGGCCTTCGACGCCTTGAAGCCGGTGCAGTGGCCGGCGCGCGAAGGCGAGGCGGCCCGCGAGCGCTTCTTCGCGAACGGCGGCTTCTTCACCAATGACGGCAAAGGCCGCTTCGTCGCGCCGGAGGTGCCGTCACTGCGCGGCGAGACCGGCCCGTCGCGCCCGCTGCGGCTCAACACCGGACGTATCCGCGACCAGTGGCACACCATGACGCGCACGGGTCTCAGCCAGCGTCTCGGCGCGCATCTGCCGGAGCCGTTCGTCGAGATCCACCCGGATGATGCCAGCAAATACGGCATCGCGCATGATGGCTACGCCCGCATCACCACCGATTACGGCCAGTGCATCCTGAAGGCCGTCGTCAGCGACCGTCAGCAGCGCGGCACGCTGTTCGCGCCGATCCACTGGAGCGCGATGAACGCCTCGCACGGCCGCGTCGGGGCGCTCGTGCAGTCCTTCACCGATCCGTTCTCGGGCCAGCCGGAGTCGAAAGCCACGCCGGCGGCGATCTCGCCTTATGAGTACGTCTTCCGCGGCTTTGCGCTGTCGCTCAAGCAGCTCGATCTGCCGCAGAACCTGATGTGGACCCGCGTCACGGTCGCCGGCGGCTTCGGCTATCTCTTCGCTGACAATGCGGATCTGTCGCGCTGGCCGGCCTGGCTCGACGGCGTCGCCGGCGAGGACGTCGCCGACTATCGCGACTTCGGCGGCGGCGTTTATCGCGCAGCCTCGTTCGCAGGCGACCGCATCGAGACCTGCCTGTTCGTCGGCCCCGCGCATGATGCCGGCGACTGGGAGGTGGTGAAGAGCCTGTTCGTGGCCGATCACGTCACCGACGAGCAGCGCCGCATGCTGCTGTCAGGCAAATCGACGGAGGGCGCGGCCTCGACCGGCCCCATCGTCTGCGCCTGCTTCGGCGTCGGCCGCGGTACCATCTGCGACACCATCGCGAGCGGCGCGCGCACGGCGGCCGAGATCGGCGCCAAGCTCAGGGCCGGCACCAATTGCGGGTCATGTATCCCCGAGCTGAAGCGGCTGATCGCGACGACGGAAGTGGCGCCGGCGAAGCAGGCGAAGGTCGCGGCGGGGTAGGTCCCTTTCTACGGGACTGCCTCGTGCCCCGGACGCTGCGCAGCACGAAGTGATGCGCTGCAGAGCCGGGGCCCATCTAAAGCAGAGTGTTTGGCCTTTCTGGGTCCCGGCTCTGCGCAGCAGCGTTTCACGCTGCAGCGCGTCCGGGACACGAGAGTGACGTGGACGCAGCCATGTCCTTCGCCCAATCGACGCGCCCGCGATTGTGCCCTATGTTGCCGCGATCCCCCTCCACATGCACAAAAACAACAATGATGTACCTGGAAACGCCGCCGCGCCTGATCGAAACCAAGATCTTCTCCACCATGCCGGACCAATTCCGCCGCAAGGGCGTGCGGACCGATTGGGCCGATGCCAACCGGCCGGGTGTGCCGACCGATAGTTTTGTCGAAGGGCCGTCGTTCGACAAGGACGGCAATCTCTACATCGTCGACATTCCCTTCGGCCGCATCTTCCGCATCGCGCCTGATGGCGCGTGGTCGCTTGTGATCGAGTACGACGGCTGGCCGAACGGATTGAAGATCGCCGCCGACGGCCGCATCCTCGTGGCCGACTACATGCACGGCATCATGGAGCTCGACGCCGGGGCAGGGCGCATCAGGCCCATCCTGACCGCCCGCAACTCGGAATCGTTCCGTGGCTGCAACGATCTGCATCTCGCCTCCAACGGCGATATCTTGTTCACCGATCAGGGCCAGACCGGCCTGCACGACGCAAGCGGCCGCGTCTATCGCCTGACGCCGAGCGGCCGGCTCGATTGCCTGCTCGACACCGGCATCAGCCCGAACGGCTTGGTGCTCGACCCCAGCGAAACTGTGCTGTTCGTCGCCATGACGCGCGACAATGCGGTGTGGCGGTTGCCGTTCATGAAGGACGGCAGCGTGTCGAAGGTCGGCCGCTTCTGCTCGCTGTTCGGCACCAGCGGTCCTGACGGCATGACGATGGACGCGGCCGGTCGCCTGTTCGTCGGCCACGCCTCGCTCGGCCACGTCTTCGTGTTCGCGCCGAACGGAGAGCTGATCGCGCGGATCAAGTCGTGCGCGGGTCCGAGCTGCACCAATGTCGCCATCGGTGGCGTCAAGAAGGATCGGCTCTATATCACGGAGTCAGGGACCGGCAGCGTACTGGTTGCGGATATCAGCGGATTGTAGTTCTTCGCCTCTCTCCGCTTGCGGGGACCCCGTAAGGACGGGGAGAGGGAGAATGAACAGCGGAGAATGACATGAACACAAAACCCTTCGGCAAGACCGGCGCGAACGTCTCCGTCATCGGGCAGGGCACCTGGTATCTCGACCATGGCGACCGCAAGCGCGCGATCGCGGCGCTTCAGCGCGGGCTCGATCTCGGCATGACCCACATCGACACCGCCGAGATGTACGGCGATGCCGAGCTTGTCATCGCCGATGCGATCGCAGGCCGCCGCGATGAAGTGTTCCTGGTCTCAAAGGTGCTGCCGAGCAACGCCTCGCGCGGCGGCACCATCACGGCGTGCGAACGCTCGCTGAAGCGGCTGAAGACCGATCGTCTCGACTGCTATCTGCTGCACTGGCGCGGTTCCTATCCGCTCGAAGACACGGTTGCCGCGTTCGAAGAGTTGGTGAAGGCCGGCAAGATCAAATCCTGGGGGGTCTCCAATTTCGACGCCGACGATCTCGACGAAATTCTCGACGTCTCCGGTGAAGGCCGCATCGCGTGCAATCAAGTGCTCTATCATCTGAAGGAGCGCGCGATCGAGCATGCGGTGATCCCGTGGTGCGAGAAGCGTGGCGTCGCTGTCGTTGCATACTCTCCTTTCGGCCACGACGATTTTCCCGCAAGCAACAGCAAGGGAGGCGCGGTGCTGGCACGCATCGCGGAGGTGCGTCGTGTGACACCGCGGCAGGTCGCGCTGGGCTTCCTTACCCGTGCGACTACGGTGTTCGCGATCCCGAAGGCCTCGTCCGCGGAACATGCCGGCGAGAATGCGGCGGCCGGCGATCTCGTGCTGACGAAAGACGAGATTTCGGCGCTCGATGCGGCGTTTCCGCGCGGTTCGAAGCCGCGCAGCCTACCCATGCTGTAGTGCACAAACGCCTATTATTAATGGAGTATTGACGCGCGGGGTCGTCAGCGCATATCGGCATCCTGTTTTCGGAAGTTGTGAAAGCGGCGCATTTGTCGTTTTTTACGATCGTTCCCGAATCGTAGTTTTCCCAGGTTCCAGCCGTGACACCGCCGCCCGCCGTAGCCGCAAGGCTCGACAGTATTCCCATGCCCGTGCCGGAGAAGAAGCAGGAGGCTCGCCGCGCGCCTGCGCGCGTCGATCATCCCTTCAAGGGCATCGCGCTGGTGCTGCTGTCGACGGTATTCCTCGGCTGCTCCGACGTCACCGCAAAGTATCTGTCGACGAGCCTGCCGTCGATCGAGATCACCTGGATCCGCTTCGTCACGTTCGCGCTGATGTTCACGCCGGTGATGCTGCCGGGCTCGCCGCTGCATGCGATGCGCACCGATCGCCTTGGCCTGCAATTGATGCGCGGCGTCGCGCTGCTCGGCTCCTCGCTATTCTTCATCACCGGTCTCCGTTTCCTCCCCATCGCGGAAGCCTCGGCCACCGGCTTCGTCTCGCCGCTGTTCGTCACCGCGCTGTCGATCATCTTCCTGAGCGAGAAGGTCGGCATGCGCCGCTGGATCGCGACTGCGATCGGTCTCATCGGCGTGATGATCATCCTGCGTCCGGGCTCCAATGCGTTCCACGCCGCCGCGTTCTTCCCGATCATCTCGGCATTCTGCTGGGCTGCTGCGCTGATCCTGACGCGCATGATGAGCGGGCGCGAAGCCGTCCTCACCACCATGGCCTATTCGGCGCTCACGGGCGTTGCGATCCTCAGCCTGATGGTGCCGTTCGTCTGGGTGACGCCGAGCTGGACCGCGATCGGGCTCGGCATCGTGATCGGCGTCGCGTCCACCGTGGGCCAGTGGATCATCGTGCTGGCCTATCGCTACGGCGATGCCTCGGTGTTGGCGCCGTTCTCGTACACGCAGTTGCTGTGGGTCAGCATTCTGGGCTTCTTCCTGTTCGGCGAAGTGCCTGACGTCTGGACCGTCACTGGTGCTGCCTTCATCGTCGCCAGCGGTCTCTACATCGCTCATCGCGAGCGCATCCGCCGCGCCCAGCTGCTGGTGCTGGAAGAGCGTTCCCCGAACCCCTGACGCAAGTTCGCGCGTCCCGCTTCGTGCTATCAACGGCTCCAACAACACGGGAGGAGCCGGATGCGCGCTGCGATTTTCAGGAACGGTGAGATTGTCGTCGACCGGATGGTCGAGCCGAAGCCGGGCCCCGGCCAGGTGCTGGTCAGGACGCTCGCCTGCGGCATCTGCGGCTCCGACCTTCACGCGCGCCTGCATGCTCCCCGCATGGTGGAGATGGCGAAGAAGACCGGCCGCAAGCCGATGGATCTCGCCCGCGACGTCGTGTTCGGCCATGAGTTCTGCTGTGAGATCGTCGATTACGGTCCCGGAACCGCGCGCAAGCTCAAGCCCGGCACCCGCGTCTGTTCGCTCCCAGCGCTCGTGACGCTACAGGGCATCGAGGGCATCGGCTATTCCAACGACAATATCGGCGGCTATGCCGAGGCGATGCTGCTCAGCGAGCCCCTGCTGCTTGAGGTGCCCAACGGTCTAGCGCCCGAACATGCGGCGCTAACCGAGCCGCTCGCCGTCGGCGTGCACGCCGTGGCGAAAGCCAACATCCGGGGCGGCGAGGTACCGCTCGTGATCGGCTGCGGCCCGGTCGGGCTCGCGGTGATCGCAGCGCTGAGGATCAAGGGTCTGCATCCGATCGTCGCTGCCGACTATTCGCCGGCGCGGCGTGCACTGGCCGCAAAGCTGGGGGCCGATATCGTCGTCGATCCCAGGGTGACGCAGCCCTACGCGACCTGGGCCGAGCACGCGCAGATGTCGGAGGCCGAGAAGGCGGCGCGCCCGCCGTTGCAGGCCATGCTGCCGGCACTGAAGCCCGCGATCATCTTCGAATGTGTCGGCGTGCCCGGCCTGTTGCAGCAGGTGTTCGAGGGCGCCCCGCGTGATGCGCGCATCGTGGTGGTCGGCGTCTGCATGGAGACCGACAGGAGCGAACCCATGCTCGGCATCATGAAGGAGCTCAATGTTCAATATGTGCTCGGCTACACGCCGGATGAGTTCGCAGCGTCACTGCGCCTGATCGCCGACGGGCAGGTCGATGCGGCCGCGATGGTCACCGCCGAGGTCGGCCTCGATGGCGTCGCAAAGGCGTTCGCCGATCTCGCCAATCCTGAGGCGCACACCAAGATCATCGTGCAGCCGTGGAAATAGGGAACGGCTGAAGCACGCCGCCGTCGGGTTTCGCCGCGACGTCGGCATCGCTCATCTGGACGATCACGGCGCGGCGATCGACGATCGCCTGGTGGAATTGCGCCAGCACGAGACCGAAGGCGGTGAGGTCGCCGTCTTCGATGGCGCCGTCCTCGTGACAGGCCAGCGTCTCGCGCAGGATGTCGTCGGCTGCGCTCTGCATCGCCGCGAGATCGTCGAGCGACGTCGCCTCCCGCACGCTCGAGATCGCCGTCAGCAACCGGTCGCGATGCAGCGCGTTCTCGCTGCGCTCCTCGCGCCGTAGATAGTGCCGCAGCCACGCGGCCACCGAGCCGAGGCCCGAGAGCAGCAGCACCAAGCCCCAGATGTAGTCGCTGTACTTGTCCATGAAGCTGCGCTCGTTGCCGTCGATATAGGCGGCAGCTCCCGGATGGGCCGGCAGCGCGGCGTCCTTGTCGGTGTCAGGCTTCTGGATGTGACTGGCGCCGGGCAAGTCCTTCACGAGCGACTGACGGACCGTAAACAGCTCGCGGGTGAAGGCAGCGACCGTGTCCTCGGACAATGAAGCAGGCGCGACAATCAGATGATTGACGGCGATGGTGTCGATCTTGTCGTCCGGCCGCTGCGGCGTTGTGGAGAATGCGCTCGCGGGAATTTCCTCGGATTCGTAGAGCGGATGCCGCTCGGCGATGGCGTCGGAGACGTCGACGGACAGGAACTTGGGCTCGCCGCGCAGGCGTGCGGTGGTGGCGATCGTGCTTGCGATCGCCTTGTCGTCGAGTGCGCCCACCATCATGAAGGCGTCGAGCGTTGAGTCCTGGGCCATCTCGGAGATGCGGTCGATACTGAACTGTGCGATCGTGACCTTCTGCGGATTGACGCCTGACTCGGCGAGGATGACACGGAGCAGATTGAGATTGGCATCGCCAAGGCCGACGACACCGATGCGGCGCCCGGTGAGGGAGGCGATCTCCATGATCTTCGGCCTGGCGGCACCCTTGCGCGCCGCTGGCGCCCACAACACCACGAAATTCCGCCGCAGGATCGCCACCGAATTGGTGTCGGCCGGCATGGCGAAGTCGCCGCGAGCCACCGCGAGGTCGGCCTTGCCGGCGCCGAGCAGATTGAGGCTTTGCAGTGTGCCGTCGGTCTCGATCGGCACGAGCCGCACCGCGCCACCCCTGGCGTCGAACGCCTTCGCCACCGCCGCAATCAGCGCCTGGTCGTCACTGCCGGCCGGCCCGACCGCGATGCGTAGCGTCGCCGGCTGCCAGACCCAATAGGCGAGGGCAAGAACGACCGTGAGCACCGAGAGCACGCTTGCGAGCGCGAGCCACGGGCCAAAGCGATTGCGGCGGCGAGACGACGCGTCTCTCCTCACGCTCAGATCGCTCGGCACGGGCATCTCGCTTTCCTCATCGGCAAGCTCGCCAGCCGGCAGGCGCGGCGGGTGCCGTCAGTATTTCGAAGGCACGTACATCTCCGGCGGAATCGGGCCGCGGTGGTAGTCGGGGTTGCGCACGCGCGGCGGCAGCACCACGGGCACGCGGGCGACCTCCTGGTACGGCATCTGGCTGAGCAGATGCGCGATGCAGTTGAGGCGGGCGCGCTTCTTGTCGACGGCGTCGACGATCCACCACGGCGAGTCCGGAAGATGCGTGTGCTCCAGCATCGTCTCCTTGGCCTTGGTGTACGCCTCCCAGCGGCTGCGTGCCTCGACGTCCATCGGGCTCAGCTTCCACTGCTTCAGCGGATCCCTGATGCGCATGCTGAAGCGGAACTGCTGCTCGTCGTCGGTGATCGAGAACCAGTATTTGACCAGGATGATGCCGGAGCGGATCAGCATCCGCTCGAACTCCGGCACCGTCTTGAAGAACTCCTGGTATTGCTCTTCGGTGCAGAAGCCCATCACGCGCTCGACGCCGGCGCGGTTGTACCAGCTGCGGTCGAACAGCACGATCTCGCCGCCGGCCGGCAAATGCGACACATAGCGTTGGAAGTACCATTGCGTGCGCTCGCGCTCGCTCGGGGCGGGGAGCGCCGCGACACGGCAGATGCGGGGATTGAGCCGCTGGGTGATGCGCTTGATGACGCCGCCCTTGCCGGCGGAATCGCGGCCCTCGAACAGCACCACGACCTTCTTCTTCTCGCTCTGTACCCAGTCCTGGAGCTTGACCAGTTCGCCCTGGAGGCGGAGCAATTCCCGGAAATAGAGCCTGCGATCCACCGTCGGGCGGAGCGCGTCCGTCTCGTCCAGCAGCTCGTCGAGCCTGCTGTCATCGAGCTCCATTTCCAGCTCTTCGTCGAGATCGTCGGTCATTTCCCGGATGATGCGCTCGCGTTTGGCCATTTCAGGGGTGCGGTCGGATGCGGTCATGGGTCCTTCTTTCGGCAGGGTGCCTGTCGTCCGTGACCATCGGCGGGGTTTATTGCGCCCATGTGACACCGGTTCCGAAATAGCCCGGCGGGGCCGTCAGACCGGCAGGGCGATCGAATATTTGACCTGGCTGAGCGCGAAGCTCGACTCGATCGAGGCAATGCCGTCGAGCCGGGTCAGCTTGGTCTTCAGGAAGGTCTCGTAGGAGGCGAGGTCGGCCGCCACCACGCGCAGGAGATAATCGCGGTTGCCGGTCATCAGATAGCACTCCAGCACCTCGTCCCATTTCGAGATCGCGCGGGCGAAACGATTCAGATCCTCCTCCTTCTGCCGCGCCAGCTTGATCGAGATGAAGACGCTGACATGCAGCCCCAGCGCCTTCTGGTCGACGGTCGCAATGTAGCGGCTGATGACCCCGCGTTCCTCCAGCAGCTTGACCCGGCGATGGCAGGGCGACACCGAGAGCCCGACCTTGTCGGCCAGTTCCTGCATGGTCAGCCGGCTGTCGTTCTGGAGCAAAGCGAGGATTTTACGGTCGATGGCGTCGAGGTCTGGCATTGGGATGAAACCTGTCTGAAGTGCTGATCCATTGGTAAAGTATCCCAATATTTGGGGGTATGGCGTGAAAAATTGAGAAGTTTGGCGCCGCCCGCAGGCGTATCATCGTCGGACCTGTTTCCGGGAGCCATTGTGATGCCCGTTGATACCGCCCGTCTGGACACACTGACCGCGCTGGCCCGCAAAGCGCTGTGGCTGTCGTCATGGACCATCCACCACGCCAACCACATCCGCCCGAGCACGGACGGCCTCAAGGTCGGGGGACACCAGGCCTCGTCGGCCTCGCTCGCCACCATCATGTCGACGCTGTATTTCAGCGTGCTGCGGCCTGAGGATCGCGTCGCGGTGAAGCCGCATGCGAGCCCGGTGTTCCACGCCATCCAGTACCTGTTCGGCCGGCAGACGCGCGAGAAGCTGGAGAACTTTCGCGGGTTCAAGGGCGCGCAGTCCTATCCCTCGCGCACCAAGGATGTCGACGACGTCGATTTCTCCACCGGCTCCGTCGGCCTCGGCGTCGCGCAGACGCTGTTTGCCTCGCTGGTGCAGGACTACGTCAAGGCGCATGGCTGGATGAAGGATCGCCGCGAGGGGCGGATGATTGCCCTCGTTGGCGATGCCGAGATGGACGAGGGCAACATTTTCGAAGCGCTCGCCGAAGGCTGGAAGCACGGCCTGCGCAACACCTGGTGGGTGGTCGACTATAACAGGCAGTCGCTCGACGCCGTCGTGCGCGAAGGGCTCTGGGAAAAATTCGAGACCATGTTCCGCAATTTCGGCTGGGACGTGGTGATCGTGAAATACGGCCGCCTGATGCGCGAGGCCTTTGCCGAGCCCGGCGGCGAGGCGCTGAAGCGCTGGATCGACAATTGCCCGAACGCGCTCTACGCCGCGCTGTGCTTCCAGGGCGGCGCCGCCTTCCGCAAGCATCTGCACGACGAGATCGGCGACCAGGGCCCCATCACCAAGCTGATCGACAAGCGCAGCGACGAGGAGCTGCTGGCGCTGATGTCGAATCTCGGCGGCCACGACATGGCGAGCATGCTGGAGGCGTTCGAGTCGATCGACCACGATCGCCCGGTCTGCTTCATCGCCTACACCATCAAGGGCGTCGGCCTGCCGTTCCAGGGCCACAAGGACAACCACGCCGGCCTGATGACGGTCGCGCAGATGGAGAAATATCGCGAGAGTCAGAACATTCGCCCAGGCCACGAATGGGAGAAGTACGAAGGCCTCGCGCAGGACGCTGCGGAGCTCGACGCCTTCCTCGCGCGCGTGCCTTTCAACCAGGACGGACGCCGGCTGACCGCGCCCGTGGTCGAGGTGCCCCAGCAACTCGCGTTCAAGCCGTCGCCGCAGATGTCGACGCAGCAGGGCTTCGGCCTCGTGCTGAACGAGATCGCGCGTGACGACAGCGAACTGGCCAGACGCATCGTCACGACCTCGCCCGACGTCACGGTCTCGACCAATCTCGGTCCGTGGGTGAACCGGCGCGGCCTGTTCGCGCGGGGCGAGAAGGCGGACTTATTCCGCAGCGAGAAAATTCCCTCCACGTTCAATTGGGACTTCTCGCCCAAGGGCCAGCATCTCGAGCTCGGCATCGCCGAGATGAACCTGTTCATCATGCTCTCGGCGCTGGGCCTGTCGCACCAGATCAATGGCGAGCGGCTCTTGCCGGTCGGCACCCTCTACGATCCCTTCATCGAGCGCGGCCTCGATGCATTGAACTACGCCTGCTACCAGGATGCGCGCTTCATGGTGGCGGCGACGCCCTCGGGCATCACGCTGGCGCCTGAAGGCGGCGCGCACCAGTCGATCGCGACGCCGTTGATCGGCATGGCGCAGGACGGGCTCGCCTCGTTCGAACCAGCTTTCGTCGACGAGCTCGCCGTGATCATGGCTTGGGGCTTCAATCACATGCAGCGCGATCCGGGCGAGGGCGGCTCGGTCTATTTGCGGCTCTCGACGCGCAGCATCGAGCAGGCGCAGCGGATCATGACGCCGGAGCTTGCGCAGGGCATCACCGACGGCGCCTATTGGCTGCGCAAGCCGGGGCCCAATGCCGAACTCGTGATCGCCTATACCGGCGCGGTCGCGCCCGAAGCGATCGAGGCGACCGGCTTCATCGGCGAGAGCCGCCGCGACATCGGCCTGCTCGCGATCACCTCGGCGGATCGTCTGCATGCGGGTTGGACCGCTGCGCGGAAATTGCGGCGCGATCGGCGGGGTGTGCAGCATCTCAGCCACATCGAAAAGCTGCTCGCGCCGCTGCCGCGCGACTGCGGCATCGTGACCGTGATCGACGGCCATCCCTCCGCGCTCGGTTGGCTCGGCAGCGTCCGCGGCCATCGCGTCGAGGCGCTCGGCGTCGAGCAGTTCGGCCAGACCGGCACCATCGCGGACCTCTACCGCCATTACGGCATAGATGCGAACGCCATCATCGATGCGGCCGAAAGCCTCACCACCGGCGCACCGGTGCTGCATCGGAAGATGGCGGTGTAGTTGAGGTAACTGCCCTGTCATTCCGGGGCGACGCGTAGCGTCGAGCCCGGAATCCATACTCCCGATCGTGGTTATGGATTCCGGGCCCGCGCCAGGTGGCGCGTCCCGGAATGACACCTGAGGGAGCCTTGCCTCGTTCCCGCCATCGGCTCATATATCCTCCGTCCGCCGCAACGCTGGCCCCGCATATGGCGGGTTCAATTGCCGGCGCTTTCGTGCAAGGATGCCTGCCGAAACGCCCCCTCCAAGCCCCCAAGAAGAGGTTAACGATGGTCAATCGCATGCAATTCTACATCGACGGCGCCTGGGTCGATCCCGCCGTCAAGAAGTCCACCGCCGTGGTCAATCCCGCGACGGAAGAGGCGATGTACGAGGTTGCGCTGGGCTCCAAGGCTGACGTTGACAAGGCCGTCACTGCTGCCAAGCGCGCCTTTGCAACTTTCTCCCAGACCAGCCGCGAGGAGCGCGTCGCGCTGCTCACGAAAGTCATCGAGGTCTACAAGGGTCGGCTCAAGGAGATCGGCGCCGCCGTCTCCGACGAGATGGGCGCGCCGCTGCCGATGGCGGAGAAGCTCCAGGCCGGCGCCGGCCTCGGCCACCTCATGACCACGCTCGACGTGCTCAAGAACTATCATTTCGAGGAACCGGTCGGCACCGCCATGGTGCTGCGCGAGCCGGTCGGCGTGGTCGGCATGATCACGCCCTGGAACTGGCCGCTCAACCAGATCGCCTGCAAGGTCGCGCCTGCGCTCGCCGCCGGCTGCACCATGATCCTGAAGCCGTCGGAGTTCACCCCGACCTCGGCTTTGATCTTCGCGGAAATCCTCCACGAAGCGGGTGTGCCGAAGGGCGTGTTCAACCTCGTCAACGGCCTCGGCCCCGAGGTCGGCGCCGCCATGAGCGAGCATCCTGATATCGACATGATCTCGTTCACCGGCTCGACCCGCGCCGGCATCGACGTGGCCAAGCGCGCCGCGCCGACCGTGAAGCGCGTCAGCCAGGAGCTCGGCGGCAAGTCGCCGAACGTCATCCTCGAAGGTGCCGACCTGACCAAGGCGGTGACCGGCGGCGTGATGCACATGTTCAACAACTCCGGCCAGTCCTGCAACGCACCCTCGCGCATGATCGTGCCGCTGTCGAAGATGAAGGAAGTCGCTGCGATCGCGAAGGCTGTCGCCGACAAGACCAAGGCCGGTGATCCCCGCGCTGAAGGCACTACCATTGGTCCGGTCGTCAACCGCGGCCAGTGGGACAAGATCCAGGGCCTCATCAAGAAGGGCATCGACGAGGGCGCGACGCTCGTCGCCGGCGGCCCGGGCCTGCCTGAGGGCGTCAACAAGGGCTTCTACGTCCGTCCGACCATCTTCGCCGACGTCACTCCCGACATGACGATCGCCCGTGAAGAGATCTTCGGACCGGTGCTGACCATCATCGGCGCCAAGGACGAGTCTGAGGCCGTGCACATCGCCAACGACACGCCGTATGGCCTTGCCGGCTACGTCTCGGGCGCCTCGGTGGAGGACGCCAAGCGCGTCGGCCGGCAGATCCGCGCCGGCAACGTCAACCTCCAGGGCGTGCCCAACGACCGCTCCGCGCCGTTCGGCGGCTACAAGCAGTCGGGCAACGGCCGCGAGTGGGGCAAGTACGGTCTCGAGGACTTCCTCGAAGTGAAGGCCGTCGCCGGCTTCAACGCGGCGTAAGTTTTTTCGCCTGAACGAACAAAGCGCCGGAGCGGGAGACCGCTCCGGCGTTTTCGTTTTGCTCCGTTGTCATTGCGAGGAGCGCAGCGACGAAGCAATCCAGGCTGTCTCCGCGAAAACAGTCTGGATTGCTTCGCTTCGCTCGCAATGACGGAGGAGGGACCTCGTAGGGTGGGCAAAGGAGCCAAGCGACGTGCCCACCATTCCGCGACGAACAAGAAGCGGTGGGCACGCTTTCGCTTTGTCCACCCTACGAGACCGTCTCTGCGGAACGCCTATCCCCCGACCGCGCCTTGCGTGTTCACATACAGCGCGTAGATCGACTGGCTTGCCGCCATGAACAGGCGGTTGCGCTTGACGCCGCCGAAGCAGAGATTGGCGCAGCGCTCGGGCAGCGCGATGCGGCCGATCATGACGCCGTCGGGCGCGAACACCACGACGCCGTCCAGCTCGGGATCGCCCATGCCCCAGCCGCACCAGAGATTGCCGTCGATGTCGCAGCGCATGCCGTCCGGAGTGCCCGGGCCGGCATCGATGTGGACGCGCTTGTTGGAAATCGTGGTGCCGTCGGGCGAGACGTCATAGGCGAGGATCTTTCGGTTCGGCACGCCGCGCGATTCCACGACATACAGAATCTTCTCGTCGGGCGAGAAGCACAGCCCGTTGGGACCGAGTACGCCCTCGGCAACAATGGTCGCCTTGCCGGTCGCGGGATCGAGCCGATAGACGTTCGGCTCGATCTCGGGCTCCGCCTTGTAGCCCTCGTAATTGCCAAGCAGGCCGAAGGTCGGATCGGTGAACCAGATCGAGCCGTCGGACTTCACCACCACGTCGTTCGGCGAGTTCAGCCGCTTGCCGCCGAACGAGTCCATCAGCACGGTGATGCTGCCGTCATATTCGGTGCGCACCACGCGGCGGCCGCCATGCTCGCAGGTGACGAGCCGGCCCTGACGATCCCTGGTGTTGCCGTTGGCGAAATTCGAGGGCTTTCGGAAAACCGAGACGGTTCCAGTCTCCTCCTCCCACTTGATGATGCGCTGGTTCGGGATGTCGCTGCACAGGAGATAGCGGCCGTCGCCGAACCACACCGGACCCTCGGCCCAGCGCAGGCCGGTCGCCAGCCGCTCCACTGCCGACAGCTTTAGCCAGTATTTTTCGAAGCGGGGGTCCAGTGCTTTTATCGCCGGATCGGGGTAGTAGGTCGCCGGCCGCCAGCCTTGAGTGTGGGACGATGCATCGTTCATGTGCAGGTCTCTTTGTTGCGTTCCCTCTGTCCAAGTCTGCTAGCATCAGTTATCTACGGCCGCAAATCGGTCACCACAGGCGAGGGAAGACATGCCGCGTATTTTGATGACGGGAGCTTCGGGCGGAATCGGCACGAGCCTGCGAAAACTGCTGCCGCCGATCTATCCGGATCTCCTGCTCTCCGACATCAAGCCGCCCGCCGATCTCGGCGCGAACGAACAATTCAAGGCGGCGGATCTCGCCGATCTCGCGCAGTGCGAGGCGATCTGCGAGGGCGTCGACGGCATCATCCATTTCGGCGGCTATTCGGTCGAAGGCACCTGGGACCAAATCCTCCAGGCCAACATCATCGGCGGCTACAATTTGTTCGAGGCCGCCTACCGCAAGGGCGTCAAGCGCGTGGTGTTCGCCTCGTCCAACCACGCCGTCGGCTTCTATCCCCGCCACCACAAGATCGGGACCGACGTCACCCCGCGCCCCGACGGTCGTTATGGCGTCAGCAAGGTGTTCGGCGAGGCCGTCGGCGCGCTCTACGCCGACAAGCATGGCCTGAGGGTGACCTGCCTGCGCATCGGTAATTTCGGCGACATGCCGCTCGACCAGCGCCGGCTCTCGATCTGGCTGAAGCCCGACGACCTCGTGCAGCTCTGCCGCATCGGGCTCGAACATCCCGACATCCATTTCGAGGTCTTCTACGGCGCCTCCCTCAACGAGCGCGCCTGGTGGGACAACCACCGCGCCTACGAATTCGGCTATCGCCCGACGGGGCGCGCCGAGGATTTCCGCGAGCACGCGATGGCCGAGCAGGCCAAGCTGAAGCCGGATCCGGTCGGCGACCACTACCAGGGCGGCGCGTTCTGCAGCAACGAGTTCGACGGCGATGCGAGCCGGATCATTGATTGGAATAAGCGCTGAAATGCCATGCCCCCTCTCCCCAGTTATGAGGTGAGGGGGCCTCTCCGCGGCACTCGTGCCGGCATGCAGCCTAGTCCATGCCTTCATCGGGAATGTTCAAGACGGTGCCACACGCTTTGCAATGCACCGCGTCGACATCGTGGCGCTGCAGGGCGCAAACCGGACAGGGGAAGCGTACCTTGGAGGGCGCGAGCAGCGCCTTGGCGAGATTCAGGAAAAGGGTCACGCCAAAGATCATGATGACGACGGTGATCAGGCGGCCGACGGTCCCGGGCAAGGTGATGTCGCCGAAGCCGGTCGTGGTCAGTGCGGTGACCGTGAAGTAGAGCGCGTCGGCATAGTTGGCGATCTGGTGATTGTGAGACTTCTGCGTCTCGTAGACGATCCCGGTCATCACGAAAATGAACACGCCGAGGTTCACGACGGCAAAAACGACTTCCTCGTTTCGGCGGAAGAAGGGGCTGTCGACCCGGAGGCGCGCCACCATCTGGTAGTCGCGCAGCAGCCGCAATGTTCGAAATGCGCGCAAGAAGCCGCCGGCCTCTCCGGCGAGCGGCGCAAGGAACGAGATGATGACGACGATGTCGGTCCAGGTCGAAAGCCGCGCCAGGTCGTGCAGCGGCCGGCGGCTGATGATCATCCGTGCGGCGAAGTCCGCAAGGATCAGGACGCCGAACACGACATCGAGCGACTCGACGGCCCTGTTGCGAGGCAGGAACGAGGTCGCGATGATGAACAGAACCGTGACGATGTCCAGCGCGAGCAGGGCGTATCGGAATTTTATGCAGCCGAACGTGTCGCCTTCGTAAAGTTGCCGGATCCTGCCCTTCAGGGCCTCAAATGGGACGGCGACGGCGTCGAGCGGCCCATGTCCCTTCGTACTGTTGCGATAAAATGCCATGGTCAGCGACCGCCGCGCCTATCTCGGTAGCCTACGCTTCCGAAGGATCGAGCATTTCGCCGATCTTGTTGACGGCGACATTGATCGACATGCCCAAGTAGTCGCCGGGATCGCCGAACCACGAGCCAGTCAGCGGCACGGCCTGGCCCGGATGCCGCGCAATGGCCACCGGAATGAGGTCGAAGCCGGCGCTCAAACTGTTGGTTGGATCGTAATCCAGCCAGCCGGCGCCGGGCAGGAATACCTGCACCCATGCGTGGGTCGCGCCGGAGCCGGTCATGCCCACGGCGCCGCCATCGAGCGCCGCATCATAGAGATAACCGCTGACGAAGCGTGCGGCAAAGCCGAGCCGGCGCAACGTCTCGATCATCAGCCAGGCGAAGTCCCGGCAGGTGCCCGATTTCGTGCGCAGCGTTTCGCCGGGTGACTGTGTGCCTTCGGCATCTCTGCCGTGATAGCTGAAGTCGCTCCGAAACTTGCCGAGCATTCGGCGCAGCACGTCGGCGGTCTGATCCTGATCGCCGGCAACGAAGCTCTTGGTCCACGCCGCATGACTGCCGTCTGCATCGTCGGCATGCGGGCGCAGGTAACCGGCAAGGTCGGTCCATTCGTCCGGGGTGTACTGCACGGGGACCTCCTCGGCCCGGGGCTCCAGCGGAAATGTCTCCAGACCCTTGATGCCGAAATAGACGCCACGAACCCTAAACGTGAATGTCAGCTCGCTGCCGGGTTCGCTGAAGTCCATCACGGTGACGGCATTGGAGCGGGAGTCGGTGACCCAATGCACCTTTGACGGCAGGCTGGTAGCAGCGGACCAGCGAAGCAGCCGGGTCGCGGCGCCGCGCCGCGGCAGGAACATCGCCCGGTGCGTGCCGAACGTCACCGGCTTTGCATAGCGGTAGGTCGTGGTGTGCGTGATCTCGCCAATGATCGCCATGCATTGATCCGCTTCGCGTTGCGGAGCGCATTGAGCGCCTTCCCGCGCAAGAGAGAGCAGGCGCCAGCTTTCGGCCCGGCCGCTTCCACCCATTGATCTAGATCAACGTCGTTCCCGGGATCGTCTGGCCCATCAAGCGATCACGCATTCCTTCAGACGTTGATGTGCAAACCGACCGAATGGAGCGATGGACATGGGTATCCTTTGGACGATCATCATTGGATTTATCGTCGGCGTGGTCGCGAAATTCATCATGCCCGGCGACAAGTCCGAGCCCACGGGGTTCATCCTGACGACGGTCTTGGGAATCGTCGGCGCGTTCGTCGCGACCTGGCTCGGTCAAGCCGTGGGCTGGTATCATTTCGGAGAGGCCGCCGGCTTCATCGGCAGCGTGGTCGGAGCCATCATCCTCCTCTTCCTGTACGGCCTTGTCATGGGTCGTCAGGGGCGCGCTTGAAAATCACGCTATCAGCCGTCGCGATGCTCGCGATGATCGTGACAGGACCATTGCAAGCCGCAACGCTCAGCGACGCCGAGGCGACGTTTCTCGACCAGCTCGTCACCGCATCCGTGGTGCTGGAGCAGCGATGCGACGGTTACGAGGTCGACGGCGCCGGCGGCGTTCAGCTCGGCGCCCGGCTTCTCGGTAGCCCTGAGGCGGCGATGGCCATGATCGACACCTATGCTGCCGCCATCAAGGCCCGCGACGGCGAGACCTACGATCCCGGCAAGTTCCGCCCCGAGGTGTCCGACGCGGCGGGCAAGACGTTCAGGCGCGTCCGGACGGACTTGATCAAGAACCCGACAAGGGGCTGCGCTGACTACGGCGATGCCAGCGTGGACCGCGGTTTGCTGAGGCGGTACTGAACGCGAACAAGCTCTGATTGAGAAGGACCTGTCACTCGCGTCATGCTATCGTCTGTTCCGGGACGTGCATTGCCGTCCCAGGCAACAAGAACAGGGAGGATGGCTATGAAGACGTTAGCGATGTCAGCGTTAATCCTTGCTACCTTGTCGATCGCGCCGGTGAGCGCCGCACCGATCGGTCCCGCGGCTCACCTGAACCCAAACCAACGTCCGGGATGCTCGCTCTCCGGCGGCGCGGTTGCGAATTGCAAGAACGTCCTCAACTTCAAGTCCTACTACGAGTGCCGTAGTAACCGCATGGAGCGAGGCTGGA
The DNA here is from genome assembly GCF_023073075.1 of Bradyrhizobium sp. 61. NCBI lineage: Bacteria > Pseudomonadati > Pseudomonadota > Alphaproteobacteria > Hyphomicrobiales > Nitrobacteraceae > Bradyrhizobium > Bradyrhizobium sp. 61. The sequence goes on from NZ_JADPIU010000084.1 coordinate 150,934, forward strand.
CGGGCGTTGAGAGCGGCTACTACTGCCGGGCTCTCGACCTCAAATAAGAGCGCGGGTCAGTTCAGAATTTTGGGAGGCCGCCTGCGTTGGCGGCCTCTTCTATCGCGATGAGTGTCAGGCACGCATCCCGATCGCCGGACGAAATGGCGGGCCGTCCCAGGGCTGCGGTGCGGCGGCATAGCGGTCGAAGCGCATTGTGTGGCGGGCGAGCCCCTGGCTCAACACGCGCAGGCTGTTCGCATAGCCGAACATCGCTATGAGCGGTACCGTCGCATCGATCGCGACCGTGTCATCGTCGACGACCCTGGAGTGGGCGGTCCCACGCCGTGATGTCAGGTCGTCAACGATCGATTGTGCGAACGGCGTCGGTGTCACCACTTCGACCTTCATGATCGGTTCAAGCAAGACCGATTCCGCCGTTTGCAGGGCCTTGCGGAAGGCGGCATTGGCCGCGATCTCGAAGGCGAGCGGTGAAGAATCGACGTCGTGATACTTGCCGTCGATCAGCTGGACCCTGACGCCGGCCACCGGAAAGCCCGCAATCACGCCGCAGGCCAGTACGCTTTCGAGCCCTTTCTCGATCCCGGGCATATATTTGTTCGGTAGCGCATCCACACCAGTCTTGCGTTCAAGCTGGTATCCCGTGCCAGGCTCATTCGGCTCGATGGCAAGCTTGACGGCGGCAAACTCCCCCTTGGGCCCGTAGATCTTTTTGTGAGTGTATTCCGCCTCCGCACGTTTGGTCGGATGCTCAAGAAATGCCACCTGCAGGGCACCAATATTGACGGCTATTCCAGAGGTCCGGTTGAGGGCGTCGATCGCGCTCTCGATGTGGGTTTCGCTCGTTCCCTTCAGGATGATCTGAGCAGAGTCTTGATCGACCGACACGGCGAGCGCTCCGTCCTTGGCGGTGAGCTTCAAGAGCGCAGCAACGAGCTTCTCATGATCGGCCCTGGACTTCGCTTCGATGGCGACGTCAACAAGCAGGGGTGGCGTGCTCACATCATGCGGCATTGTAAGACCTGTAGCGTTGCCTTGGTCTAGCGTCAGCTCTCCTCACCCGCAATCCTTGCCAGATAATCCGACTTGCTGAACTGCATGTGATCCACACACAGCTGCGCCAGCGCCCAGCTGTCGCGGCCCTTCAACAGCTCGATCATCAGCTCGTGCTGGCGCCGCGATTGCGCCAGTCCCTCGCGGTCGGCGAGGTTCTTGGCGCGCATCGGCAGCGTCAGGTTCATGTAGTCCTGGAGCGATCCGACGAGATACGGATTGCCGCAGGCCGAGAACAGCGCGAGGTGGAAGGCGTCGTTGGCCTCGTGGATGCCGCGCAGATCCCGCACATCGGCCTTCGCGCAATATTGCCGCTGCAGTGCGGTCAGCTCGTCGATCAGGCCTTGCGGCGCGGGCAGGGGAATCATCAGCGCGGCCTGCCGCGTCAGCATCTCGCGCACCTCGTAGATCTGCCGGACTTCCTCGGCCGAGTAGAACCGCACGGTGGCGCCAACGTTCTTCTCGCGGCGGACGATGCCGCGGCGCTCGGCATCCACCAAGGCCTGCCGCACGAAGTGTCTGGAGGTGCCGTAGCGCGACATCAGCGCGTCTTCGGTGAGGCGCGCGCCCGGCGGCAGGCGGCCGAAGATGATGTCCTCTTCCAGCCGCGCGACGACGTCGTCCGGATCGTCGCGCCGGACCGGCATGGCGTCTGCGGTGCGAATGTCGGACATGCCCTCAGCCTCCGGCATCTGCCGGTTCGTCTTGTGGAGCAGGGCGAGGTCCGATTGTCAATAATTTGTGTCCGCAGGCAGTGTCTGGAGCCAGAAAGCGCGGCGATCCGGCCCAATCTTATTGACAATCAGGGGGCAGGCTGTAGCACAATGGCAAGCGAGAAGGAGCGGCATGATGACGAGTGGTTTGCGCAAGGGTCTGACGAGCTATGGCGATGCCGGCTTCTCGCTGTTCCTGCGCAAGGCGTTCATCAAGGCCATGGGCTATTCCGACGACGCGCTGGAGCGCCCGATCGTCGGCATCACCAACACCTATAGCGACTACAATCCCTGCCACGGCAACGTCCCGCAGATCATCGAGGCCGCCAAGCGCGGCGTGATGCTGTCGGGCGCGATGCCGTTCGTGTTTCCGACCATTTCGATCGCCGAGAGCTTTGCGCATCCGACTTCGATGTATCTGCGCAACCTGATGGCGATGGACACCGAGGAGATGATCCGGGCCCAGCCGATGGATTCGGTGATCGTGATCGGCGGCTGCGACAAGACCCTTCCTGCGCAGGTCATGGCCGCGATCAGTGCTGATTTGCCGACCGTCGTCATTCCCGTCGGTCCCATGGTGGTCGGCCATCACAAGGGCGAGGTGCTCGGTGCCTGCACCGATTGCCGCCGTCTCTGGGGCAAGTATCGCGCCGGCGAAATGGATGATGCCGAGATCGAGGCGGTCAATGGCCGCCTCGCGCCGTCGGTCGGCACCTGCATGGTGATGGGCACGGCCTCGACCATGGCCTGCATGATCGAAGCCATGGGTCTGTCGCTGCCGATGAGCGCGACGATTCCCGCGCCGCATGCCGAACGCTTTCGCCTTGCCGAAGCGAGCGGCAGGGTTGCCGCCGAGATGGCCAAGACCAAGGGGCCGAAGCCGAGCGAATTGCTGACGCCGGCGTCTTTCAAGAATGCGCAGGTCGTGCTCCAGGCGATCGGCGGCTCGACCAACGGCCTGATCCATTTGACGGCAATGGCGCACCGCTCGCCCCACCGCCTCGATCTCGAGGTGTTCGACCGGATTGGCCGCGAAGTGCCGGTGCTGGTCGACCTCAAGCCGTCGGGCGAACACTACATGGAGCATTTCCACCACGCCGGTGGCGTGCCGAAATTGCTGGCGCAGCTCGGCGATCTCGTCGATCTCGACGCGAAGACCATCAGCGGCCAGACGCTGCGCGATGTCGTCGCGAATGCGGAGGACGTGCCGGGCCAGGATGCGATCCGTCCGCGCGACAATCCGATCAAGAAGGAAGGCGGCCTTGCCGTCCTGCACGGCAACCTCGCCCCGCGCGGTGCCGTCATCAAGCAGTCGGCCGCGAGCCCCAAGCTGTTGCAGCACACGGGGCGTGCGGTGGTGTTCGAATCCGTCGAGGACATGACCTTGCGGGTCGACCATCCCGATCTCGACGTGAACTCCGACGACGTGCTGGTGCTGCGCAACGCCGGCCCTAAGGGCGCGCCCGGCATGCCCGAGGCGGGTTATCTGCCGATCCCGAAGAAGCTCGCGCGCGGCGGCACCAAGGATATGGTGCGCATTTCGGATGCGCGCATGAGCGGCACCGCGTTCGGCACCATCGTGCTTCACATCACGCCGGAATCCGCTGTCGGCGGACCGCTCGCGCTGGTAAAGAACGGCGACATGATCCGGCTGGATGTTGCCAAGCGCAGCATCGAGCTGCTGGTCGATGCCGCCGAGCTGGAGCGTCGGCGCGCCGCATTGAAGCCGGCCGCAGCACCCGATGAGGCGCGGCGCGGCTACGCCTGGCTGTTCAACGAGACCATCATGCAGGCCGACGAGGGCTGCGACTTCGATTTCATGCAGAGGACTGGGAAGCAGACTGAGAAGGGGTGACGAACCACCCGAACGAGCGCTCAGACCGCACAAGCGGCGGGCGATAAAACAGGGGGAAACGATGATTGCACGATCCATGCGTGGGTTGGTGGCCATGGCCGCCGTACTTTTCGTCACCGGGGCCGGGGCACAGGAGGTGAAGCATTATCGCTTTGCCTACGATCAGCCGCGCAACACCGGCTATTCCATCGCGGGCGACCTCTTTGCCGATAAGCTCAAGGAATTGAGCAAGGGCACCATGATCATCGACCAGTATCCGGGCGCGCAACTCGGGCAGGAGCCGCAGGTGCTCCAGCTCGTGAAGGCCGGCGACATCGAATTCGCCATCATCTCCTCGGCCAACACCGCGACGATCTCCCCGCAGGCCGGCGTGATGTCGCTGCACTTCCTGTTCCGCGACGAGAACCACGTGGTCAAGGGGCTGGCCGATCCCCGCGTGTTCGAAGCGCTCAAGACCATGATCGACGAGACCACGCAGGGCCTGCACGTGATTGCGACCGGTTCGCAGGGTGTGCGCCACATGTACTCCAAGAAGGAGATCCACAATGTCGGCGACATCAAGGGGCTGAAGATCCGCGTCCAGGCGACCGCGACCGAGGACATGATGTTCCCGGCCTACGGTGCCCAGACTGTGCACATGCCATTCGGCAGCGTCTACACCAGCTTGCAAACCGGCGTCGTCGACGTCGCCGAGAACAGCATCAACGTCTACCTCGTCAACAAGCACTACGAAGTCGCCCCGGTCCTCAACATCACCGAGCACGAGGCCAACAACGCGCTGGTGTTCGTCTCCGACAAGCTCTGGCAGAGCCTGTCGGCGCAGCAGAAGGGGTGGGTGCAGGCGGCGGCCAACGAGGTCAGCACGAAAGAGCCGCAGAAGGCGTTCGACCTCGAGCGCACCGCGGCCGACAAGCTGAAGAAGATGGGCGTGAAGATCGTCGACAACGTCGACAAGAAGAGCTTCACGGTGATCGCCGATCCCTATCTCGACAAGCTCGCCAAGGAGCTCGGCCCGCATGCCGAGAAGATCAAGAATTTGATCCGGTCGGTGAACTAGTTCCAGCAAAGTCGTCATGCCCGGGCAGAAGCGCGAAGCGCGCCTTCGCGCCAGATGTCCCGGGCATCCACGTTCTTCCCTCGAGCCCGCACCAAGTGCGTGGATGGCCGGGACAAGCCCGGCCACGACGGAAAGCTGCAGCCGGGAGCAACAATGCCCATCGCCGACAAACTGCTCGTTCAACGCCAGCGTCACCTCAAGTGGCGCTGGCTCGACTGGCTCGAGCTTGCGCTGATGATCCTCTGCGGCGTGCTCTGCTTCGGCTTCTCGCTCTCGGTCACCGCCGACATCGTCACGCGCACCATCGGCCACCCCTGGCTGTGGCTTCAGGAAGTCACCTCGACGCTGTTCATCTATGCGATCTTCGTCGGGACCGCGGTCGCGACCCGGCGCAACGATCACCTCTATCTCACGGCGATCTCCGAAGCGATGCACGGCACGGCGCGGCTGATCGTCGAAGTGATCATTCGTCTCGTCGTGCTCGGCGTCGCCTTCTGCCTGATCTGGTACGGCTATCAGAACTATCTCCGCGGCTTCGGCAGTTTTCGCCTGCCGTCGGGCACCCCGATCGCCTCGCTCTATGCGATCATCCCGCTGTCCGGCGTGCTGATCGGCCTGTTCACCATCGAGCAGCTCGTCAACGGCTTGCGCAACGGCTTTGACCATCACGAGCCGCCCGAAGAGGACGGAGCGCCCGTCATCACGGACGTGCAGATGAGGGCGCAGCCGTGAGCGCACCCGTTGTCCTGGCGTTGATGTCGATCTGCTTCCTGTCGTTCGGCTATCTCGGCGTGCCCGTGCCGTTCTCGCTGATGGCCGGCGTGTTCATTGGTGCGCTCCTCTCCGATGTCTCGCTGGCCGCGATCATCCAGAAGATATTTGACGGCGTGGACTCCGAGGCGTTGTTGGCAATCCCGTTCTTCCTGCTGGTCGGCGAGCTCATGAGCTCGGCCAACGTGGTGGTACGAATAGCCAACCTGTCAGTATCGCTGGTCGGACACATCAGGGGCGGGCTGTCGCAGGTCGTCGTTGTCTTCAGCATGTTCTTCTCGGAAATGTCGGGCTCGACCACTGCCGACGTCGCCGTGATGAGCCGCGCGCTGGGCGGCCCGATGAAGCGGGAGGGCTATGAGCCCGCCTTCATCGCGGCGATCATCGCCTCCGCCTCGACGATTGCGGCGCTGGTGCCGCCGAGCATCACGGCGGTGGTCTATGGCGCCGTCGGCAACGTCTCGATCGCCGGCCTGTTCATGGCGGGCGTGGTGCCTGGGCTGATGATCGGCTTCGGGTTGATGATCTATTGTTACTTCTTCGGCCCTTCCGGCCTGCGCAAGCCGCGCGCGCCGCTGCGGCAGGTGGTGTTCGCCGCGGGTGACGCCGCCCTGCCGCTGATGATCCCTGTCATTTTGCTCGGCGGCATCCTCACCGGCTGGTTCACGCCGACGGAAGCCGGCGTCGTTGCGGTGGTCTGGATTGTCGTCGTCGTGATCCCCGCGCTGAACCGCGGGCATATCAAAAAGATCCCATATGATTTCTGCCTTGCAGGCCTGATCTTCTCGCTGCCGCTGATCACGATCGGCGCTGCCAATGCCTTCGGCTGGATGCTCGCTTACTTACGCGGTGCGAGTTACATCGCCGACATGATCACCTCGATTGCCGGCAACGATCCGCATCTGATCATGCTGCTGATGGTGCTGCTCTTCACTGTGGTCGGTGACTTCATCGAGCCAGTGCCGACCATCATCATCTTCATGCCGCTGGTCAACGCGCTGACCGAGGCCGGCGACATCAACGCCGTGCATATGGGCGTGGTGCTGATCGCCACGCTCGCCTTTGGCCTGATCACGCCGCCATACGGCCTGGTGCTGCTGATGGCCTCGAAATTCGTCGGCATCAGTTTTGCGAAGGCCTTACGCGCCGCCTTGCCGATCTATGTGGTATTCCTGGCCACGATCGCGTTCGCGATCTACTTCCCGAGCGTGGTGCTGTGGCTGCCGCAGCACGTGCTGCCGGAATCGGTCGGCTGCTTCAAGTCGCCGGCAGGGACGGGCTACATCTGTCCTAAGTGACGAGCTGCTCGACGCGCCATTGCTCGCCTTCGCGCACGTAGCGAAACGGCGTGCCGTGGCTGTTCTTGAAATAGCTGCCGGCGAGCGATTTCGCCATTCCCTGCATCACCGCGTCGTGGCAGACGAACAGGAAGTCGTCGTCAGGATGACGGTCGAGCCATGCGGAGACGCAAGCCAGCGACCGATCGGTCATGGCGTCCCAGTTTTCGCCGTCGGCGGGCAGGATCGAGACGAGGCCCGTCGCTGAGTTGATGCCGTGCTTGATCATGAGGTCGCGGACAGGCAGGCCCTCAAAGCTTCCGAAATCGAACTCGATGATGCCGTCGTCGATCGAGAGCGGCACTGAGATGGCGTCCGCGATGATCTTGGCCGTTTGCGCCGCGCGCACCAGCGGGCTCGCGACGATGCGGCTGATGCCGGTCCCGCGCAACATGTCCGCGGCCTCGTGCGCCTGCGCGAGGCCGTCCGCGTTCAGCGGGTTGTCGGTTCGTCCCTGAAACAGCCCCTGCCTGTTCCAGTCGGTCGCGCCGTGGCGCAAGCCGCAGAACGAGCGCGCCGGTGCCGGCGCGCTCACTTGCCTTTGCTCGTGAATTTTTTAACGGCGACGCGGAAATCCTCCGTGTTCATCGCCATGATGATCTTGTGCTCCTCGGCATCGAGCTGCTGCTTCACCGGCGTGGTCGCGGCCTGGTAGACCAGCGACTTGGTGCCGGCGATCGCCCCCGGCGGATTCTGCGCCAGGCGCTCGGCGAGTTTTCGCGTGGCCGCCTTCAACTCCGCGGCGGGGACGACCTTCGCAACCAGGCCCCATTCATGGGCCTGCTGCGCGGTAAAATTGTCCTCCGACAGGAAGATCTGGAGCGCACGTCGCGATCCGACCGTACCGACGATCCCGACCGTCGAGCCGCCGTCCGGCGACACCCCGATCTTGGCATAGGCCGGCGTGAACTTGGCATCCTCCGCGGCGATGCAGAGATCGGTGACGAAGGCGAGGCCCATGCCGGCGCCGGCCGCCGAGCCGTGCACGCTGGACAGCGAAATCTTCGGCATGCGCCGGATGATCTCGATGAAGGCATGATAATGCTTCAGCAGCTCGCCGACGACCGGCGTGACCGTGCCGGTTTCGGCCGCAGCGCCGATCGTCTGCAGATCGCCGCCGGCTGAGAAGGCGCGGCCTTCTCCTTCGAGCACGATGACCCTGATGTCGTCGGCGCCTTCGAGATAGGCCGCGAGCTGTTCGAGCTTCTGCGCGATTGCAAGGTTGACCGAGTTGAACGCGGCGGGGCGGTTGAGCGTGATGGTTGCGATCGGGCCGTCGATCCGCAGCAGGGCGGGATCTTCGGGTTTTGAGACGGGAGCTGGCATCTGGAATATCCCCGGCATGAGGTCGTTGCTGCAACTAAATCGCAGAAGGTCGGGGGTGACAATCCCCGCATGCCGCTCTTGCGCAGGACGGAATGATGGGCTCAAATGGGCCGCCTTCGTTTAGGAACGGACACGAGCGCCGGCTCCTCCTGGGCAAGCCAAGCCAATATCAGCGAGAGAGGAGACGACATGGGTGACGCTCGTGTCTCCGGAAATGGGCTGTTCCAATGACGGGTGGTCCGGTGATCATTGTCGGTGCCGGCCATGGCGGCTATCAGGTCGCGGCATCCCTGCGTCAGGCGGGCTTTTCCGATCGCGTCTGCCTGATCAACGACGAGGCGCATCTGCCCTATCAGCGGCCGCCGCTGTCCAAGGCCTATATCAAGGGCTCGGCCGGGCCGGAGAGCCTGATGTTCCGGCCGGAGAAATTCTACCAGGATCAGAAGATCGAGCTGATCGCGGGCCGCGCGGTGTCGATCGATCGCGCCGGCCACAAGGTGCATCTCGCATCCGGCGAGACGCTGCCTTACGGCCACCTGGTGCTGGCCACGGGCGCGCGCAACCGGCTGCTTGATTTGCCGAATGCGAATTTGCCCGACGTGAAATATCTGCGCATCCTCGACGACAGCGAGGCGCTGCGACAGATCATGCCGTCGAAGTCGCGTCTCGTGGTGATCGGCGCCGGCTTCATCGGCCTCGAATTCGCGGCCACCGCGCGGATCAAGGGCCTCGAGGTGGACGTGCTCGAACTCGCCCCGCGCGTGATGGCGCGCGCGGTGACGGCGGAGGTCTCGGAGTATTTTCAGGCGCGGCATCGCGAGGCCGGCATCCGCATTCATCTCGGTGTGCAGGCAACCTCGATCGAGGCTGAGGGCGGCAAGGTCACCGGCGTTTCCTTGAGCGACGGAAGGCATCTGCCGGCCGACCTCGTCGTGGTCGGTGTCGGCGTGCTGCCGAACATCGAGCTTGCGGCGGAGGCGGGGCTTGCCGTCGCCGCCGGCATCATCGTCGACGAATATCTCTCGACGTCCGATCCTGACATCTCCGCGATCGGCGACTGCGCGCTGTTCGCCAGTCCGCGCTTCGGCGGATCGCAGCGGCTGGAGTCGGTGCAGAACGCCACCGATCACGCCCGCTGCCTCGCGGCGCGGCTGACCGGCGACCGCAAGGCCTACGACAGTCACCCCTGGTTCTGGAGCGACCAGGGCGACGACAAGCTCCAGATGGCGGGGCTGACCACCGGCTACGACCGCGTCGTGCTGCGCGGCGATCCCGCGAAGAAAGCGTTCTCGGCGTTCTGCTACAAGGGCGACAGACTGCTCGGCATCGAGTCGGTCAACCGTGCCGGCGACCACATGTTCGGTCGCCGCCTGTTCGGACTGGAGCGCTCGATCACGCCAGAGCAGGCCGCGGACGAAGGCTTCGACCTGAAGAGTGCGCTGGCCTGATCATCCGGCCTTGATGACGGCGGCGACTTCCGCGGCCGTCGGCATCGACGGCCCGGCGCCCATCCGCTGCACGCTGATCGAGGCGGCCGCGTTGGCGAAAGCGAGCGCGGTACGCAGGGGCACGCCCTCCGCCAGCTGCGCCGCAAGTGCGCCGACGAAGCAATCGCCGGCGCCGGTGGTGTCGACCGCCTTCACCGCGCGGCCGGGCACCGCGAATTCCTCGCGGCCGGCGAGCGCGAGCACGCCCCGCTTGCCGAGCGTGACGCAGATGGTCTGGTCCTCGCGTGCCTGAAGTTGCCGCGCGACGTCGATGATTGTTGCGGCCTCGTCGCCGTCGGAGAGCTCCACGCCCGCGAGGAAGCCGAGCTCGGTCTCGTTCAGCACGAGGATGTCGACGAGCGCCAGCAGCTCGGCGGACATCTTTTGCGCCGGTGCCGGGTTAAGCAGCGTCGTGGCGCCGGCGCTACGGGCGCGCTGGAAGAAGGCGGCAATCGTCGGCAGCGTAATCTCGAACTGGCTGACGGCCACATCGCCCTTCGCCAGCGGAACGTCCGCGACATCGTCGGTGCTGACCAGCGCATTGCTGCCGGGGATGACGACGATGGTGTTGTCGGAGGCTGCCACCGTGATGATCGCGGTGCCGCTATGCGTGTCGGCGTCCCGAACAGGGCCGAGATCGATGCCCTGCGCACCGAGGAACGTCCGCAACTCAGCGCCAAAGGAATCCTTGCCAAGCCGGCCGATCAGCGTGGTCTTTGTACCGAGCCGTGACGCCGCGACGGCCTGGTTCGCGCCCTTGCCGCCGGGAAAATACAGCACCTGCCGGCCGGCGACGGTCTCGCCGACTTTGGGATGGCGATCGGCGGTCGCCACGACATCCATGTTGATGCTGCCGGCGATAAAGACGCGCCCCATGATATGCCCTTACAAAACCCTAGACCCTGACTTCGAACTCGTGCCTGACTTTGGCGATGTCCACAAGGGTCGGCAGCCCGGCCTCGTTGCCGAGGCGCTGGATCTTGAATGTCGAGGCGGCGCGGGCAAAATCAAAATGCTCGCGCCAGCTTTTGCCGGGGTGGGCGAGGTAGGAATAGACATAGGCGCCGTGGAAGACGTCGCCGGCGCCATTGGTGTCGATCACGCGCTCGCGCGGGATCGGCATCGCCGGCATGACCTCGACCGCACCCGTCTCATTGTACCAGAGCAGGCCCTTCTCACCCATGGTGACGCCGCCGATCTTGCAGCCGCGGCTCTTGAGGTAGTCGAGCATCTTCTCGGGCGTCAGGTCCATCTGCTCACACAGGCGTTCGGCGACGATGGCGACGTCGATGAATGCGAGCAGCTCATGCGTGTTGGTGCGCAGGCCGCCGCCGTCGAGCGAGGTCAGGATTCCGGCCTCGCGGCAGACCTTTGCATAGTGGATCGCGGCATCGGGCTGATGGCCGTCGATGTGCAGGGCGCGGCAGCCACCGAGATTGAGCATCGGGAACGGATGGATGTGCTCGTCGTCGCGGCAGCGGACAATGGCGCGCTTGCCGTCCTTGGGCATGATGAAGGACAGCGAGGACTGGTTCACCTTCCGCCCGTGCAGCGAGATCGCGTATTTCGCGCACATGTCCTGGAACATCCGCCCCAGCCAGTCATTGGCCGCCGTGGCGATGAGGTCGGGCACGATGCCGAGCTTGGCGCAGCAGAACGCCGCCGTGACCGCGTTGCCGCCGAAGGAGACCGCGTAGTCCGTTGCCACGTGCTTTTCGTCGCCGGTCGGCATGTGGTCGGTGATGAAGACGACGTCGATATAGGTCTGACCGATAAAGAGAGCCTGCATTGGTTGTCCGTGATGCGCTGGGTGGTCCCGGCCGGCGAGCTTACTCTAACACCGGTTCCGCTCTAGGGACGCTGAAATTATTCGCAAATCTGCCGCCCGAGCGCTTGAGGTCGGCATGGGGCCGGAATACGACCATCACCGGTCCATGCCAAGCCCGGACAAACGCCGTCCTTCGGAATGGTTCCAGGTCGATCAAGGGGGGAATGATGATCACCGGCCTCGATCACGTCGTCGCCCTGGTGAGGGATATCGGTGCGGCCAAGGCGGCGTATCAGACGCTGCTCGGGCGCGCGCCGGCCTGGCAGAATTCCGGCGAGGGCGCCGACCGCGTGCTGTTCACGCTTGCGAACATGACGATCGAGCTGATGGCGCCGAGCGGCTTTAACGTTGCGGCGGACCGGATCCGCGCGCTGCTCGACGACCGCGAGGGCGTGCTCGCCAGCCTGTGCTTTCGTGTCGCAGACATGGGCAAGATGCACCGGCGGCTGGAACGGGTGGCCTTGAGGCCGGATCCGGTCGCCGAGGTCGAAAGCAACGACGTCGAGAGCGGTGCGGTCCTGCACTGGAAACGCACGCGTGCCGCAACCGAATTGACGCGCGGCGTGCGCATGTTTTTCCTCGAACTCGCCGAGGAGCGGCCGCTGTCGGCTGCGACCGACATCGCGCCGATCGATGGGCTCGACCACGTCGTGGTTACCACCGAGGATTCCGACCGCGCCGCCGCGCTCTATGGCGCGCGGCTCGGCCTTGATCTCGCACTGGACCGCTCGCACCAGGATTGGGGCCAGCTGATGTTCTTCCGCTGCGGCGATCTCATCGTCGAAGTGGTGCGCCGTCCCGTGGCGGGCGGGGATTCCCTGCATGACCGTCTCTGGGGCCTGAGCTGGCGGGTCGCCGACATCGACACCACGCGCGCCCGCCTGCTCGCCGCCGGCCTCGACGTCACCGAGGTGCGCAACGGCCGCAAGCCGGGCACGCGGATCATGACGGTGCGGAACGGCACCTGCGGGATCCAGACGGTGCTGCTGGAGCGCTCGCCGAAGCCGGTGGAGTGAAGGGGCGGCCTCCCGTTCGTCATTGCGAGGAGCTCTTGCGACGAAGCAATCCAGGCTGTCTCCGCGGTGGCAGTCTGGATTGCTTCGCTGCGCTCGCAATGACGAAACTATGCGGCGGGCCTCGCGCATGATAAATGCGATCTGGACGATCACCCAGCGGGCACCCGGTTTGGCGAAAGCAACGGCAAAGCGAACTCTGAAATGGCAGCGCGACCCCGAGGGGATGCGGCTGCGCATTCTCGAAGCCGCCAAGCAGGAGTTTTCGGCGCACGGGCTCGCGGGCGCGCGTGTCGACCGCATCGCGGCGAAGGCCGGCGCCAACAAGCGCATGCTCTACTATCACGTCGGCAACAAGGACGAGCTCTATCTCGCGGTGCTCGAAGGCGCCTATGACAAGATCCGTAGCGAGGAGCGGGGGCTGGATCTCGAGCATCTCGATCCGCCCGAAGCGATACGGCGGCTGATCGAGTTCACCTGGAACTACTTCCTGCGCAACCCGGAATTCCTGTCGCTGCTCCAGACCGAGAACCTCGCGCGCGCAAAGCACCTCAAGCGCTCGACCAAGGTCAAGTCGATGCACTCGCCCTTCGTCGAGATGATCCGCACCGTGGTGCTGCGCGGCGTCGACAGCGGCGATTTCCAGGTCGCGGTCGATCCGGTGCAGCTCTACATCTCGATCGCGGGGCTCTGCTTCTTCTATCTCTCCAATTCGGCCACGTTGAGCGTGATCTTCGGCCGCGATCTGCTGGCCAAGGACGCCAAGGACGAGAGGCTTTCGCACATGGTCAGCCTCGTGCTGGCCGCGCTGACGGGCCGATCGACCGCGCTGTTCGAGATCGCCAAGGCGCCGAAGTCGCGCAGCGCCGTGGCGCAGACGGTTTAGCGGCCTAGTCCGCGCGTTGGTGGACTAATCGTCCGTCGTTTCCTCAATCCCCGCCGTCATTGCCCGCGAAGGCGGGCGATCCAGTATTCCAGAGACGGTTGAGATTGAACCGAGAAGCCGCGGCGTACTGGATTCCCCGCCTTCGCGGGGAATGACACCGAGGGTGAGGCGGTCTCGTGCCCCGGACGTAGCGCAGCAGCGCGTCCGGGACACGAGAGGAGGCCAGGAACCGGCACAAAACGTCACAGGGAAAGCTCTGGACAGTATTTATCCAACGAGTTAATTTCTCCCCCGAACGAAGAAGAATGCCGGGAGTGAGACGTGGCTGAGTTGAAGCCGCAAGGTGCGGTATCCAAGATGCTGAATGCGGCCTGGGTCCGGCCGTTCCTGTTCCTGGTCTTCATCGTCGTCGCCTGGGATCTTGCGATCCGCCTGTTCAAGATCCCCGCCTATCAGATCCCGGCGCCGGGCGATGTTCTCGCTGTGCTGCGCACCGAATGGCCGGAACTGCTGCGCCAGTCCTGGCCGACCACCTATGCGACCGTCTGCGGCTTCCTGCTGTCGGCGCTGTTCGGCATTCCCGTCGCCATGCTGATCGCGGGCTCGAAGACGGTGGAGAGCTATGTCTATCCGCTGCTGGTGTTCTCGCAATCCGTGCCGAAGATCGCGATCGCGCCGCTGTTCGTGGTCTGGTTTGGCTTCGGCATTATTCCCAAAGTGATTTCCGCCTTCCTGCTCGGCTTCTTCCCGGTGGTGGTCTCCGCCGTTCAGGGCTTCAAATCGGTCGATCCCGACATGGTCGATCTCGCGCGCGCCATGCAGGGCAGCCGGTTCCGGGTTTTCCTCGCGGTGAATTTGCCGCATGCGCTGCCGGCGATCTTCTCAGGCCTCAAAGTGTCGGTGACGCTGGCCGTGGTCGGCGCCGTCGTCGGCGAGTTCGTCGGCTCCAATTCCGGCATCGGCTACGTGATGCAGCGCTCGATCGGCACGTTCGATCTGCCGACGATGTTCGCGGCGCTGGTGATCCTAGCGCTGCTCGGGGTGATCCTGTTCTGGATCGTGGACCGGATCGAGAAGCTGGTCATTCCCTGGCATGTCAGCCAGCGTGAGGACGTGATTTTCGCCTCTTAACTCAAGCAACGAACGGCCAACGCAACAAGGGCAAGGGAGAGAAACGATGAAGCGGTGGATAGGAGCTGTCTCGGCGGCGCTGATGGTGTTCGCGGCGATGCCGGCACAGGCAGCCGACAAGGTCGTTCTGATGCTGAACTGGTACGTCTATGGCGAGCACGCGCCGTTCTATTACGGCAAGGCCAAGGGCATCTATGCCGCCGAAGGCATCGATCTCGAAATCCAGGAAGGCCGCGGATCGGCTGCGACCACGCAGGCCGTCGCCGCCAAGACCGCCGATTTCGGCTATGTCGACGTCCCCACTATGATGCGCGCCGCGATCAAGGGCGCGCCTGTCGTCGCGACCGGTGTGCTGCTCCAGACCAGCCCGATGTCCGCCATGGGTTTTGCCGACAAGAACATCAAGAAACCGGAGGACATCAAGGGCAAGACGGTGGCGATCACGCCGGCCGACTCCATGACCCAGATCTGGCCGCTGTTCCTGAAGAAGACCGGCCTCAAGGAGAGCGATTTCCAGACGGTCGCCGGCGACGGCCAGACCAAGCTCAACGCCGTCATCAACGGCCAGGCCGATCTGCTGCTCGGCTACGTCATGGACCAGTCGATGAAGATCAAGGACGCCACCGGCAAGGACGTATTCCCGATCAAGTTCGCCGACTACGGCATCAACATGGTCTCCTCCGGCATCATCGCCAACTCGGACTATGTGAAGGCCAATGCCGACCTCGTCCGCCGCTTCATGTCGGCGACGACCAAGGCGGTCGAAGCCGCCGAGAAGGAGCCGAAGGCGGCTGCGCAAGCGATCCTCGATGCCAACCCCAAGGGCGGCAAGATCGACACGCTGACGCAGGGATTTGAGCTGACCATTCCGCTCTACCGGACCGCTGAGACCAAGAGCAAGCGGCCGTTCCAGGTCACCGACCAGAACATGACGGACTCCGTCAATCTGATGGTCGAATATGGCGGACTGGATGCCAAGGCCAAGGAGAACCCGAAGGCCTTCTACACCAACGATTATCTGCCGAAGAGCGGATCGTGAAGCAAGCCGCAGTAGCGAGTGAAACCGTGCAGCAGGCCGCGCATCTGAGACTGGTGAGCGACCGGGCTGCCGGCGATGCGTCGGGCATCAAACTGTCCGGCGTGTCGAAGACCTACCGGACGCGCGACGGCGACGTGCCGTCGCTGCGTCCGCTCGATTTCCACATCAACGACGGCGAATTCTTCGTCGTGGTCGGCCCAAGCGGCTGCGGCAAGTCCACGCTGCTCAAGCTGATCTCGGGGTTGCTGCCGCCGACATCAGGCGAGGTTCTGGTCGAGGGTGAGAAGGTCACGAAGCCGCACGGCAATGTCGGCATCGTCTTCCAGAACGCGCTGCTGCTGCCCTGGCGCAACATCCTCGCGAACGTGATGCTGCCGATCGACATGAAGCGGCTGCCGCGACAACACTATCTCGATCGCGCCAAGGCGCTCTTGAGGTTGGTCGGCCTCGAAGGTTTCGAGAAGAAGCTGCCCTGGCAGCTCTCCGGCGGCATGCAGCAGCGCGCCTCGATCTGCCGTGCGCTGGTGCACGATCCCAAGATCATGCTGATGGACGAGCCGTTCGGCGCGCTCGACGCGTTGACGCGCGAGCGCATGAATGTCGAGTTGATGCGGATCCAGCGCGAGACCAGGAAGACGGTGCTCCTGATCACGCATTCGATTCCCGAGGCCGTGTTCCTCGCCGACCGCGTGCTGGTCATGACCGAGCGGCCCGGCGCGATCGCTGCGATCTACGACGTGCCGCTGCCGCGCCCGCGGTCGCTCGATGTGATGGCCGATCCTGTCTTCACCGAGCTCGTGCAACGCATCCGCAAGCATTTCTTCTCACAGGGTGCACTGGACTGACGATCATGGCGCCGCGCCTGAAGCTGCGAGACATCGCTTTCTTCGAACGTCCCGTGCATTTCGCGCGGCCGTTCCGCTTCGGCGCGATCACGATCAACGCGACGCCGCAGCTGTTCGTGCGGGTCGAGATCGAGGTCGAGGGCAGGGGAGCTGCGGTCGGCGCCAGTGCCGAGCTGCTGGTGCCGAAATGGTTCGACAAGCGGCCGGAGCTATCGCCGGCGCAGACGGTCGACGGCCTGCGCCGGTCGCTGGAGATTGCGCGGGGCCTTTATCTTGCGCGGACTGGATTTTTGACGGCGTTCGATCTGCATGCCTCGTGCATCGGCGCGCAGGTCGCGACTTGTGCGAAAAAGAACATTCCGGCGCTTGCTGCCGCTTATGGCCCGGCGGAGATCGACAAAGCAATCCTCGATGCGCTGCTCCGCGCCGGCGAGACCAACTTTTTCGACGGGATGGCCGGCAACATTGCCGGCATCGATGCGCGGCTTTCGCCGGACCTCAAGGAAGCGGATATCGCGCAGTTTCTCGCGGGCCGAAAGCCGCTGCCGCGCGTTGCCATCAGGCACACCGTGGGCCTCGACGATACCGTCGAAGGTGAGGGCGGTGTTGCCGATGCACGCGAGAACGCCGGTGCCAATTACTTCAAGCTGAAACTGTCGGGCGATCCCGCTGCCGATGCAGGACGGCTGGCGCGGATCGGCAAGGAACTCGACGCGCTCGGGCGCGACTACAAGGTGACGCTCGACGCGAACGAGCAGTACGCCGATCTTGCCGCACTACAGGCACTGATGGACCGGCTTGATCGTGATTCCGCGCTGCGCCCGATCGCCTCGCGCTTGCTCTATGTCGAACAGCCGATGCCGCGAGACATCACCCGGCAATGCCCGCTCGGCTCGCTGGCCGCGCACGGCTTCATCATCGACGAGGCCGACGATTCTTACGATGCCTTCCCGGCGGCGCGTGCGCTCGGCTATTGCGGCATTTCCTCGAAGTCGTGCAAGGGCCTCTACAAGTCCATCGTCAACGCGACCCGCGCGGCGAAATGGAGCGTGGACGGCGCGCGGTTCTTCGTGACCGGCGAGGACCTGACTTGCCAGGCCGGTCTTGCCGTGCAGCAGGATCTCGCGCTCGGCGCCTTCATCGGCGTCACCCATGCGGAGCGCAACGGCCATCACTATGTCGACGGATTTGGCGAGACGCCGACCGCTGAAGCGCAGGCTTTCGCGCTCGCGCATCCCGATCTCTATGCCGATGCCGGGCAGGGCATCCGCCTCTCCATTCACAACGGCGATCTCCTGACGGGATCGCTTCATGCAACGGGCTTTGCGACGTCGGTCCATCCGGACTGGTCGGCGCTCCGGCCGCTCGAACAGCCAACATCACTTCAGGAGCAATTGGTATGACCACCCAACGCCTCGGCCTCATCATGAACGGCGTTACCGGCCGCATGGGTCTCAACCAGCATCTGATCCGCTCGATCGTCGCGATCCGCGAACAGGGCGGCGTCCGGCTGAAGAACGGCGACCGCGTGATGCCCGATCCGATCCTGGTTGGCCGCAGCGCCGACAAGGTCGAAGCCCTCGCCAAGCGCTACGACATCGCGCGCTGGACCACCGACCTCGATGCGGCGCTCGCCGACAAGAACGACACCATGTTCTTCGACGCCGCGACCACGCAGGCGCGGCCCGGCCTTCTGACCCAGGCCATCAACGCCGGCAAGCACGTCTATTGCGAGAAGCCGATCGCGACGAATTTCGAGGAGGCGCTCGAGGTCGTCAAGCTCGCCAACTCAAAGGGCGTCAAGCATGGCACGGTGCAGGACAAGCTGTTCCTGCCGGGCCTGAAGAAGATCGCCTTCCTGCGCGATTCCGGCTTCTTCGGCCGCATCCTCTCGGTGCGCGGCGAGTTTGGCTATTGGGTGTTCGAAGGCGGTTGGCAGGAGGCGCAGCGGCCGTCCTGGAACTACCGCGACGAGGACGGCGGCGGCATCATCCTCGACATGGTCTGCCACTGGCGCTACGTGCTCGACAACCTGTTCGGCAATGTCCAGAGCGTGGTCTGCATCGGCAACACCGACATCCCCGAGCGTTTTGACGAGCAGGGCAAGAAGTACAAGGCGACCGCGGATGATTCCGCCTACGCGACCTTCCAGCTCGAGGGCGGCGTCATCGCCCATATCAACATGTCCTGGGTGACGCGCGTCTATCGCGACGACCTCGTCACCTTCCAGGTCGACGGCACACACGGCTCGGCGGTCGCGGGCCTGTCGGATTGCATGATCCAGGCGCGGCAGGCAACGCCCCGGCCGGTGTGGAATCCCGACGAGAAGCGGCTGCACGACTTCTACGGCGACTGGCAGAAGCTGCCTGACAACGTCACCTACGACAACGGCTTCAAGGAGCAGTGGGAGATGTTCATCCGCCACGTCTACGAGGACGCGCCCTACAAGTTCACGCTGCTCGAAGGCGTCAAGGGCGTGCAGCTCGCCGAATGCGCGCTGAAGAGCTGGAAGGAGCGGCGCTGGATCGACGTCGCCCCGATCAAGGCCTGAGGAGGGACACATGAACAAGCCCGTCCAGCCGGTGTCGTCATTGTCGCTGAAGTTGCCGAAAGCGGATCGTTCGATCGAGACCTACCGGCTCGCGGCGTCGCGAACATTTCCAGCGAAACTCGAGGGACCGCTGAACCGCATCGCGTTCTCGGCCGTGCACACGGTTGTCGATCCCTTTGCGGACAACGATCCCTGGCTCTCCGCCGCTGTCGACTGGGACAAGACCATCGCCTTCCGCGAGCACGTCTGGGACCTCGGCCTCGGCGTCGCCGAAGCCATGGACACCGCGCAGCGCGGCATGGGGTTGGACTGGCCGACTTCGCTGGAGCTGATCACCCGCTCGGTCGGCGCCGCCAAGCGGCGCAACGCGCTGGTGTTCTCCGGCGCGGGCACGGATCATCTTGCGGTCGAGGATGCCAAGAGCCTTGACGATGTGATCCGCGCCTATGAGGAGCAGCTCTCGGCCGTCGAGAAGGTCGGCGGCCGCATCATCCTGATGGCGTCGCGTGCTCTCGCAAAACTCGGCCGCAGCGCCGACGATTACGCCAAGGTCTATAGCCGCGTGCTGTCGCAGGTCCGCGAGCCCGTGATCATCCACTGGCTCGGCGATATGTTTGATCCCGCTCTGACCGGATATTGGGGCACCAAGGACCTCGACAAGGCGATGGACGTTGCGGTGGCCATCATCAACAACAACGCTGCCAAGGTTGATGGCGTCAAAGTCTCGCTGCTCGACAAGCAGCGCGAGATCGACATGCGCAGGCGCCTGGACAAGCGCATCAAGATGTACACCGGCGACGATTTCAACTACGCGGAGCTGATCGCCGGCGACGACCAGGGCTTTTCGCACGCACTGCTCGGCATCTTCGATGCCATCGCGCCGGCGGCGTCCTACGCGCTGTCGCGGCTCGCGGCTGGCGACGAAGCAGGTTTCCACGACGTGCTGGGGCCGACGGTGCCGCTGTCGCGTCATATCTTCAAGGCGCCGACGCGCTTCTACAAGACCGGCGTGGTGTTCATGGCCTATCTCAACGGCCACCAGGATCATTTCACCATGGTCGGGGGACAGGAGAGCGCGCGCTCGATGCTGCATCTGGCCGGGCTGTTCCGGCTTGCCGATCAGGCCGGCCTGCTCGCCAATCCGGAACTGGCGACACGGCGGATGAAGACCGTGCTGGCCTCGCACGGACTGGAAGACTGATGCGCGATTTCTCGTCCGACCATCGCTGGCTGTCGCTCAACACGGCGACGGTGCGCAAGCAGGGTGACCTCGTCGAGATCATCGACGCCTGTGCGAAGCACGGCATCCGCGCCATCGATCCCTGGCGCGATCAGGTCGCTTCCGTCGGTCTGGATCGCGCCGCGCGCGCGGT
This sequence comes from Bradyrhizobium sp. 61, assembly GCF_023073075.1. Taxonomy (NCBI): domain Bacteria; kingdom Pseudomonadati; phylum Pseudomonadota; class Alphaproteobacteria; order Hyphomicrobiales; family Nitrobacteraceae; genus Bradyrhizobium; species Bradyrhizobium sp. 61. The sequence continues at coordinate 171,199 of NZ_JADPIU010000084.1, forward strand.
GCGCGAGGCCGGCCTCGAGCTGTCGGGCTACTGCCGTGGCGGCATGTTCACCTCGGACGCATCGCGTCGCGGCGAGGTTCGCGATGACAATCGCCGCTGCGTGGATGAGGCCAAGGCGCTGGGCGCGCCCTGCATCGTTCTCGTCGTCGGCGGCCTGCCGCAATATTCGCGGCCGGGCAGCGAGGCGTCCAAGGACATCGTCGCAGCGCGCGGTCAGGTCGAGGAGGCTCTCGCCGAGATGCTCGACTATGCCAGACAGGCAAAGCTGCCGCTGGCGATCGAGCCCTTGCATCCGGCCTATGCCGCCGACCGCGCGTGCGTGAACACGACGAAACAGGCGCTCGACATCTGCGATCGGCTCGACCCGGGCCGCAGCGGCATGCTCGGCGTCGCGCTCGACGTCTATCACATCTGGTGGGATCCGGAGCTGATGGCCCAGATCGCCCGCGCCGGCAAGGATCGCCTGCTCGCGTTCCATGTCTGCGACTGGCTGGTGCCGACCAGGGACATCCTCAACGACCGCGGCATGATGGGCGACGGCGTCATCGACATCCAATCGGCGCGCGCCGCGGTCGAGGCGCAGGGTTTTGCCGGCTATTCGGAGATCGAGATCTTCTCCAACGACTGGTGGGGCAAGCCGATGGACGAGGTGCTGCGCACCTGCATCGAACGGCACAGGGCGGTGGTGTAGTTCCCACGCGCGCTGTCCTCACGGGCTTGCGACTTGTTGCCGCGTGTTGAAGCACGCCTTCCGCTTCACGGCGCCGAAGCGGCCGGCTCGAGCGAATTCAGCGAGCCGGTTGGAGTACCACCAACGAGAGGTGGACAGCCGTCAGCTTTCAGGCAGAATGATATCATCCCGATGCCGCAGCCTCGCCACGGTCTGCGCCAGATCGGATGCGGTAATCAGTGGCATCAACGATCGGCAGGCACGGCGGATGTACCCACGCCTGATGATCTTGGATGGCCCCGACGCGCAATCGTCGGGGCCATTGTTGTGATCGGGCATGCCGGAGGGCCCCGGCGTGATCCAGCCCCGGCCCTGTTCTATTGCGGCGATAAGGAAAGACCGCCCGAAGGCGGTCTTGCAGTCCAATGTGCCGGGCCAAAATAGTTTCGGGATCAAACCTTGTCCGGCCCGGTCTGATCGCCAGCTAACCACTATCGCGGGAAGGCCGCTGACAATTAAGATTTCAGTCCTGAAATGAATGCACCTGCGACTTGGGAACCCGTCGTTCGACGCGAGTCTTGTTGCGCGCCTGCGTACAGCGCTGGCCGAAGGGGCTGCGGCGCTGAGAGCTCGACTAGCTCTCAGGGCTGGAGCTGCTCACGTCGGTGAAAAGTCAGACGATTGCGCTATCATCGATTGACCGTCAAACACCGGACTATCACTCGTCAATTCAATCTGCGAAATTGTGACAACATAAATGCGCTTGTAAACAAGCTGGCGCGAAGGGAGGTTCGCAGTGGAGGCAGTGGAGAGAGTGCAGCGCTTGCGTGCGATGGGTTCGCTGTGCCGCCAACAGGCCGCGTACAACAGCATGAACAAATGGAAGCTGCTCGCAGAAGCAGAATACTGGGACCACCTGGCCGATCTTGAGTTGTCTGCTCACTCCCAGCAACGCAGCGCCATCAGCTCGGATGAGAAAGAGCGGCCTCAAGCGATCCCAACCGCGAATGACGCTGGACCGAAGACGATTTCCGTCGCGTGAGGTCAAGACGAGGCGGTTGTTTGCATTCCGTGCCACCGCACTTCTCGCAGAGAGAAGCGGCCCGGACACGCGTGTTCTGGTCGAGCTGTGGAGCAGGGCGATGATGGCACCCCGCGTCGCTCGGCCGCTGCTCGAATTGCAGCGAGAGAATGCGACGCTGCCTTCACGGGCCTGCGAGCTGTTGCAGCGTGTTGAAGCGCGCCTTCTGCTCGCTGCTCAGCGTGGCATAGAACTCGTCCAGGGCGGGCTCGACCAGCTTGGCGGCCTGAAGCATGGCCTCGAGCCGGTGCTGCATCGCCTCCAGTCGTCCGACCGGCGTCAGCGGCACATCGTTCGGACAGGCCGCCTGTAGGCCCTCAACGCCCTTCGCCGTCGCTTCGCCGAGGCGGTCGAGCGCTTCCTTCTGCTTGCCCGCGGGGTGGAGTACAGCCTCGATCCTCTGGATCGGCAACTGGGTCAGGCCGGACTTCGGATCGCCGCAGCCTTCGGCACTGGCTTCCTGGGCATTGGCTTGCTGCTGCCGAGGCGAGCGGTCGCCGATGTTGGGGCCGAGCGCGTTGAAGCGGGCCTGCTGCTCGTCACTGAGCGAGTTGTAGAAAGTCTCCAGTGCCGGTCGCACGATCTTGACCGCATCCAGTGTCGCGCTGACGCGGTTCATCATCGCCCGCAAGCGGCCAGGCGGCGTCAGTGCATAAGTCTCTGCGCAGGAGTCCTTGAACACACCGGCGGCGTTGGCCGCCGCGGTCTTCAAAGCGTCGAGCAGCGCGCGTTGCTCCGCCGTCGGCCGCACCGCCCGCGTGATATCGTCAAGCGGCCAAGCGGTGACGCCCTTGTCCGGTGTGCCGCACAATTGCTGCAGCGTTTGCGGGCTCACGCTGGCGCGCTGGCGCGCGCGGGTGCCGCCGCCGGCTTGCGGATAGTCATTCGGGTTGGTGCTGGCATAGGCGGAATAGGGGCCGTCATCGCCCCAGAACACGGTGTCGACGAAGTTGTCATACGCGTACGCCCAATAGCCGGGCTCGTAGGCATAGGACCAGAACGTGTAGTCAAAAATGTCGGAATAGGCGTAAGGCCAGAACACGGGCCCAAGCCATGCCACGAACACCGCGGGATGGCGGTGTCGCCAGGCCTTCCGGGGAGCCCAGCCGCTGTGGCGGGCGACGAGGGCCGCCTGGGTTTGCGCAGTCGCCCGCTCGCGGAAGTGCGCGGCAAACCGCCCGCGCGCGGCGGCAGCCGCTGCGGCTGTTGCAGCGGGGGCCTGCGGTCCCAGCCTCTGCTGGCGCGCCAGATCGATTTGCTGCGCCCGTTGCTCGTGCTGCAGCAGACGGTTTTGCGCCTGCAGTGCGCGTTGTGCGCGTGCGCCTTCAGGTTTTTGCGACTGCAAGGTCTGCACACGTTGCTGGAGGCGATCGATGCGGGTCTGGCGCTCCGTGGTCTGGCGCGACAGCATCTCGCGCTGTCGCTGCTCGACGTGCTGCTCACGCTGTTGTACGCGCTGCTCGCGCTCCAGCAGCCTATTCTGCGACTGCAGCAACCGCTGCTGCTCGCGTTGCGCTCCCGCGCCTTCCGGCTTTTGCGACTGCAATGTCTGCACACGCTGTTGCAAGCGGTCGATGCGGCCCTGGCGTTCTGAGGCTTGGCGCGACAGCGTCTCGCGCGGCTGTTCCCGCCGCTCGCTCACGGCCGGCGGCGCGCTTGGGTGTGAGGGGGCGGCGATATGCAGCGTCGGCCGCGGTGCCATCGCCGGACGTTGCGGAGCTGCCGGCGCGCGATGGAATTCAGGTCGCGGTGCCGCCACGTGCGGGGCAGCTCGCGGCGGTGGTGCAGCGAAGTGCGGGGCCGGGCGCGGCGGCGGTGAGGCCATGCGAGGCGTCGGATTCGGCGCCATGGCCGGTCGCTGCGGCATGGCCGGGGGATGAAATGCCGGCGCGGCGGGACGCGCCATCGCAGGTGGTGCCGTCGGTCGGGCCATCGCAGGCGGCGCTGCCGGCCGGGCAGCCGCTCCCGGCGGCCCACCCCGACCATGATGGTCCTGGGCGGACGCACCGACGCTCGCCGCGAGCATCGACACACCGACTAAAAACGCCGAAAGGCACACGGCACGCGGAAGCATGATCGCAACTCCACGCTCGTCCCAGTCGCCCGGAACCGTTCAACGCGCAGGTGGCGAAATCGTTCGTTGTTGACTGCCAGCGGCCTTGCGGTCTTCCGACGCAGGCAGAGCTCAGGCGAAATCCTGCGTCAGGGTGGCAGCGATTCTCTCCAAGGCCCAATCAACCTGGTCACTGGTAATCACCAGCGGCGGGGCGAAGCGGATCGTGTGCTCGTGGGTATCCTTGGCGAGGATGCCTTCGGTCTGCAGAGCTTCACAGTAGCGGCGCGCACGGCCGGCTTCAGGATTGAGCTCGACCGCCAGCATCAGCCCGCGTCCGCGCACGTCGCGCACCGTGTTGGCGCGGATGCTTCGGAGGCCTTTCAGGAAGCGCTCACCTTGCACCGCAGCGTTCTCGATCATCCCTTCCTCGACGAGAACGCGGAGCGCCGCGCGCGCCACCGCGCAGGCGAGCGGATTGCCACCGAATGTTGAGCCATGCTGACCTGGTTTCAGCGTGCCGAGGACCTCGTTGTTGGAAAGCACGGCCGAGACGGGATAGAAACCGCCGGACAAGGCTTTGCCGAGCAGCGTCACATCAGCCTCGATACCCTCGTGCTGTTCCGCAAGCAGCTTGCCGGTGCGGCCGAGTCCAGTCTGGATCTCGTCGAGGATCAGCATCACGTCGTGCGCCGTGCAGAGCTCGCGCACCCCGGTGAAATAGCCTGCCGGTGGAATGATGACGCCGGCTTCGCCCTGGATGGGTTCGACCAGGAAGGCGACGGTGTTCGGCGTGATGGCGTCTTCGAGCGCGGCGAGATCGCCGAAGGGAATGATTTTGAAGCCCGGCGCAAAGGGGCCGAAATGTTCGCGCGTGGCCGTGTCGGTCGAGAAACCGACGATACCGAGGGTGCGTCCATGGAAATTGTTGGCGCAGACGATGATCTCGGCTTGCCCGTCGGGCACCCCCTTCACCTCATAGCCCCATTTGCGCACGGACTTGATCGCGCTCTCAACGGCTTCGGCTCCGCTATTCATCGGCAGCACCTTGTGAGAGCCGGTGAGTTCCGCGATCTCCTCGTAGAAGGGAGCAAGCTGGTCGTTGTGGAATGCACGCGAGGTCAAGGTCAATCGGCCGGCCTGCTCGACCATGGCGGCCAGGATTTTCGGGTGGCAATGGCCCTGGTTGACCGCCGAATAGGCGGAGAGGCAATCCAGATATCGGTTGCCCTGGGTGTCCCAAACGAAGACGCCTTCGCCGCGCGACAGGACAACGCCAAGCGGCTCGTAATTGCGGGCGCCGAAGCGCGCCTCCCTCGAGATGAAATCAGCGACTGGCGGACTACTCATTCGTCATTCCAGCTCACGTGCCTTGCGCATTCTAACAGATAATGCGTGGCTCGTTCGAAATGATGCCCGCTGGCCTCAACCTATGGAGCAGGGCACGCTCAGGAAGCCGCGGAACCGCACCCGCCCGCCCCGCACCGGATGGCGGCTCACGGCATAGTTCGGGAAGCGCGCCAGGAAGCGCGAGATCGCAATCGCGCCTTCGAGCCGCGCCAGCGCCATGCCGGCGCATTGATGTGCGCCGGTGGCGAAGGCGAGATGCCGGTTCGGCGTGCGTGCGATGTCGAAGCGTTCGGGCTCCTGAAACTGGGCGGGATCGCGGTTGGCCGCCCCGATGCACAGCGTCACCGACGTGCCGGCGTCGAGCATGACGCCGCCGAGCTCGATCTTCTCTGTCGTCATGCGGTTGCCGAGCTGGTTCGAGCTCTCGTAGCGCAGCATCTCCTCGACTGCAGTCTTGATCATGTCGGAGTTTTCGATCAGCCGCTGCTTCTGGTCCGGATTCCGGTGCAGCGCGACGAGGCCGTTGCCGATCAGATTGGTGGTGGTCTCGTGCCCGGCATTGAGCAGGAAGATGCAGTTGTGCAGCAGCTCCTTCTCGGTCAGCCGCTCGCCGTTCTCCTCGCCGTTGCCTTCTCCCTGGATCAGGCGCGTCAGCACGTCACGCTCGGGATTGCCCGGCTTTTGGCGCCTGCGCGCGACCAGGGTTTCGAGATAGGCGAGGAAGTCCTTCACCGCCTTGTTGCCGCGCGCAGCCACTTCGGGCGACACCACCGGTTCGAGTGCACCGAGGATCGCCAGCGACCAGTCGCGCAGCGGCTCGCGTTCGTCGTGCGGAACGTCGAGCAGATTGCCGATCACTTCGATGGGGATCGACGCGGCGAAGTCGTCGATCAGCTCGCAAGCCCCCTTGGCGGCGATGGCATCGAGCAGGCCGTCGACCAGCTTGACGATATCAGGCTCCATCCCCGCGATCGCGCGCGGCGACAGTGCGCCCATGATCAGGCGGCGCACGCGGGTGTGGGCGGGCGGGTCGTTGAAGACGAGGCTCGTGGTGTGGTGCTCGTAAAGCGGGGTGTCGCCGTATTTCGGCGCGAACTCGCGCTTCTTGTCCGAACTGAACGACTTTGTGTTTTTGTAGGTGGTGACGAGATCGTCATAGCGGGTCAGGAACACAGTGCCGTTCGGGAGGCGCTTGACCGGCTCGTTTTCCCGCAGTGCACGATAAGTCGGGTAGGGATCGTCGTAGAATTCGGGTGTCAGCTTCTCCAGATCGAAATTGGCCGCCAGTTCTTTCGCACTTGCGTTCATCGCCGCCATACTCGCCGGTTGAGACCGATATGCTGTTTTCGCTCTTTCGAGCGGCTCGGCTCACCGTCTACAGTCGTGTCGTGATTTGCAAGCCGACCGGACAGGAAAATGCACGCCCGCGCTGACGCTGCTGACACGGCCCCGAATTGGCCCGACGATATTTTCGCGACATTGCAACGCTTCGACGTCCGGCAGGTGCCTTACGTGCCAGATGCCGGCCATTCGAAGCTGATCCAGCGCGTGCTGGCCTCATCCACGATGCGCGGCATTCCGCTGACGACGGAGGAGGAGGGCGTCGCGCTCCTGGCCGGGGCCTGGACGGGCGGACAACGCGGCGTGCTTCTGATGCAGTCGAGCGGGGTCGGCAATTGCATCAACATGCTGTCACTGATCCCGATCCTGCGCTTTCCGTTCCTCACGCTCGTGACCATGCGCGGCGAGTGGGGCGAGTTCAATCCATGGCAGGTGCCGATGGGATCGACCACGCAGGGCGTGTTCGAACTCTCGGGCGTCCAGGTGCTGCGCGCGTCCAATGCGGCCGAGGTGCCGGCCGTGCTGGAGGCGGCCGCAGCGCAAGCCTACAACGCGCTCACGCCCACCGCCGTCCTGCTGTCGCAGCGCCTGATCGGCGCCAAGGTTTTCACCAAATGAGCAAGGCCAATCTCCTCGACCGCCGCCAGGTGGTGTCCACCCTGCTTGCGAACCGCAAGGACGTGGTTGCGATCGGCGGCCTCGGGGCCTCCACCAACGACATGTGTGCCGCCGGCGACCACGCGCGCAACTTCTACCTCTGGGGCGGCATGGGCGGCGCGGCGATGATCGGGCTTGGCCTGGCGCTGGCGCAACCAAAACTGCCGGTGCTGGTCATCACCGGCGACGGCGAGATGCTGATGGGGATGGGGAGCCTTGCCACCATCGGCCTGCAGAAGCCGTCCAACCTCTCGATCGTGGTGCTCGACAACGAGGCCTATGGCGAGACCGGCGGTCAGACCAGCCACACCTCCGCGGCTGCCGACCTCGTCGGCGTCGCCAGGGCCTGCGGCATCGGGGACTCCCGCGCGATCTCGACCATGGCCGAGGTCGAGGCCTACGCCAAAGCCGTCCACGACGTCTCGGCGGGGCCGCGATTTGCCAATGTGAAGATCGACAGCGCCAGCCTGGAACGGATTCTCCCAGTCCGGGACGGGACTTACATCGTCAACCGGATCCGTGGCGATCTCGGCTTCCAGCCGATCTAGCCCCGCTTGGCTCAGTCCTGAGCTACGTCCCGGGCCCTCCGGGCGGGGAAGTGTGGCCATTTTCCAACAAGTTTGTACCCACATAGGTTGCGCCGCAGCATTCTGCTTGACTTTTGCGTGGGTGAGTGCTTACTCACTAACATGAGCTCACTGCGAATGACGAGCGACCTGAGGCGTCAATTGATCCTCGGTGCCGCAAAACGCTGCTTTGCCCGACACGGCTATACCGGCACCACGACCAAGAGCGTGGCGGCCGCCGCGGCCATTTCCGAGGCGCTGCTGTTCAAGCATTTTCCGTCCAAGGCGGCGCTCTACGCCGAGATCCTCAGCGACGAGTGCGAAGCCGATCCGGCACTGACGGACCTACTCGAGCGGGAGCCCTCGACGGCCACGCTGGTCGAGTTGATCCGCGGCATGGTCCAGCATTTCCTCCACATCGCCGACGGGCCCGATCAGGAGGAGGCGCAGCGCCTGCGACTGATGGCCACCAGCCATCTGGATGACGGCGAATTCGCCCGTCTGCTATATGCCAAGATCGAGAAGCTGATCGGGGCGGTCTTCCTCGCCTCGCTCGAGCGTACGGTTGCCGCCGGCGACGCACGGCCATTCAGCGGCGATCCGCTCAACCTGTTCTGGTTCGCGCATCATTCGGTGATGATGGCTGCGCTGACCAGGCTGCCGGCCACGCCCTGCCTCGTCTACGGCAAGGCGAACGATCTGGAGCGGCAGCTCTGTGAGTTTCTCCTGAGGGGTATCGGACTTAACGACGCCGCAATTGCTTCGCATTTGGGCCGCGATCAGGCCGCGGATGCGGGCAAGACGGCGATTGCAGAAAGCGCATGACATGAACATCGTAACCGAACACAAGATTTCGGGCGAACCGATCGACACCAAGGCTCCCAAGCGTCCGGTTAGGCCGGTGCTGTGGTTCATCATCGTCGGCACGCTCCTGGGCGTGCTCGTTGGCGGCCTCGTCTGGTTCAATTACTTCCGCGGCCAGATGATCAAGCAGTTCTTCGCCAACAACAAGCCGCCGCCGACCGCGGTCAGCGCGGCCGAGGCGAAGTCCGAGGTGGTGCCGAACCTGCTCACCGCAGTCGGTGGCCTTGCCGCCGTGCACCAGGTCGACGTCAGCGCCGACGTCAACGGCCGCGTCACCGAGATCAAGTTCGAGCCGGGTACACATGTCGATTCCGGCACGCCACTGGTGCAGTTCTTCGACATGCCGGAGCAGGGCGACCTCGCCAACTACAAGGCGCAGGCAACCGTCGCACAGCTCTCGCTCGACCGCGCCAAGCAGCTGGCATCGCGCCAGTTCGGCCCGCAGGCGACCGTCGATAACGCGCAGGCTGCCTACGATCAGGCGCTGGCCGGCATCGCCAAGACCGAGGCGGTGATCTCGCAGAAGCTGGTGCGTGCGCCGTTCTCCGGCGATCTCGGCGTCCGCAAGGTCGAAGTCGGCCAGTACCTGACGGCCGGCACGGCGATCGTCTCGCTGACCGATCTGTCGGAGCTGTGGGCCAACTTCACGGTGACCGAAAAGGACTCGGGGAACCTCAAGGTCGGCCAGCCGGTCCGGCTCAAGGTCGACGCCTACCCCGGCCGCACCTTCGATGCCAAGATCACCACGATCGAGCCGCAGGTCGCGGCCGACACCCGCAACATCCGCGTGCAGGCGACGGTCGCCAATCCGGAGAAGATCCTGAAGCCGGGCATGTTCGTGACCACGACGGTGGTGCTGCCGGCGAAGCCGGCCGTGATCACCGTGCCGGAAACAGCGGTCGATTACACGCTGTACGGCGATTCCGTGTTCGTGATCACCGAGAAGAAGGAAGAGGACGGCAAGACCAGCCTCTCCGCAGTGCGCACGTTCGTGCAGACCGGCAGCCGGGTCGACGGTCGCGTCGAAATCATCAAGGGCGTGAAGGTGGGCGACAAGGTCGTCGCTGTCGGCCAGCTCAAGCTGCAATCGGGCGCCCCAGTTGCGATCTCGACCGATCCGGCGCCGCAGATCCCGGCGCAGCCGCCGCGCTACTGATCCAATACATCCAGGTGATCCGGCCTCGCCGGGTCACTTTTCTTGAGACAAAGAAATCGAGATCGCCGCGATGCGCTTTACCGATATTTTCATCAAGCGACCGGTCCTGTCGGTCGTCGTCAGTCTGCTGATCCTGCTGATCGGCCTGCGCGCGGCAATGGTGCTGCCGATCCGGCAATATCCGAAGCTGTCGAACACGGTCATCAACATCACGACCGTCTATCCCGGCGCGTCCGCAGACCTGATCCAGGGCTTCATCACGACGCCGATCGAGCAGGCGGTCGCCTCGGCCGAAGGCGTCGACTACATGACCTCGTCCTCGGTGCTCGGCACCTCGACGATCCAGGTCTACATCAAGCTGAACTTCGATCCGAACCAGGCGCTCACCGAGGTGCTCGCCAAGACCAACTCGGTCAAGTACCTGATTCCAAAGGAATCCAACGACCCGATCGTCACCAAGACCACCGGCCAGACCACGGCCGTGATGTATCTCGGCTTCTCCTCCGAAGAGCTATCGGGCTCGGCGATATCAGACTATCTGACGCGTGTGGTGCAGCCGGTGCTGTCGACGGTCGACGGCGTGGCCTCGGCCGACATTCTGGGCGGCCAGACCTTTGCGATGCGGCTGTGGCTCGATCCCATGAAGATGGCCGGCCGCAACGTGTCGCCGGCCGATGTCGCCGCCGCGATCGCCGCCAACAACTTCCAGTCCGCAGCGGGGCAGACCAAGGGCTATCTGATCGTTTCCAACATCTCGACGAACACCAGCCTGACTGACGTCAACCAGTTCAGGAAGATGATCGTCAAGGCCAAGGACGGCGGCTTTGTGCGGATGGAGGACATCGCCACAGTCGAGCTCGCCGCCCAAAGCACGGATGCCAGCGTCGCCTTCAATGGCGAGCATGCGATCTTCATTGGCGTGAACGCGACGCCGCAGGGCAACCCGCTGACGCTGGTCAAGGGCGTGCGCGCGCTGTTCCCCGAACTCGAGCGCAATCTTCCGCCGTCGATGAAGATGAAGGTTGCCTACGACTCGACCAAGTTCATCCAGTCTTCGATCGACGAGGTGGAGAAGACGCTGGGTGAAGCCGTGATCATCGTGATCGTGGTCATCTTCCTGTTCCTGGCCTCGCTCCGTTCGGTCATCATTCCCGTCGTCACCATTCCGCTGTCGATGATCGGCGTCTGCACCTTGATGCTGGCGTTGGGTTTCAGCTTCAACCTTCTGACCCTGCTCGCGATGGTGCTCGCGATCGGCCTCGTGGTCGACGACGCCATTGTCGTGGTGGAGAACATCCATCGCCATCTGGAGGAGGGGAAGACGCCGGTTCAGTCGGCGCTGGAAGGCGCGCGCGAAATCGTTGGGCCGGTCATCTCCATGACCATCACGCTCGCGGCGGTGTACGCGCCGATCGGCTTCCTCGGCGGCCTGACCGGTTCGCTGTTCCGCGAATTCGCCTTCACGCTCGCGGGCTCGGTGATCGTGTCAGGTGTGATCGCGCTGACGCTGTCGCCGATGATGTGCTCTATTCTGCTCAAGAATACCGAAGAGGGCCGCTTCGCCAAGCTGGTCAACAAGGTGTTCGGCGCTTTGACGCGCTGGTATGGGCGCAGGCTCGACCGCTCGCTCGATTACAAGGCGATCACCGGTCTGTTCGCGGTGACGATCCTCGGGCTGGTCGGCTTCCTCTACATGCACACCTCGAAGGAGCTGGCGCCTGAGGAGGACCAGGGCATCGTGTTCGCGGTGACCAAGGCGCCGAAATACGCCAACATCGACTATGTCGATTTCTACGGCGAGAAGCTCGACGAGAAATTCCAGAAGTTCCCCGAAACCGATCTGCGCTTCGTGCTGAACGGCATCAACGGCCCGCAGGGCGGCATCGCCGGCATGCTGCTGAAGTCGTGGGACGAGCGCAAGCGCTCGTCGATCCAGTTGAAGCCGCTGGTGCAGGCCGAGCTTTCCAAGATCGAGGGCGTGCAGGCTTTCGCGTTCAACCTGCCGCCGTTGCCGGGTGGCCCCGGCGGTCTGCCGGTTCAGATGGTGATCAATTCCACCGCGGGCTTCCAGACGGTCTATGAGCAGATGGAGAAGCTGAAGGACGCCGCGCGCAAGAGCGGCATGTTCATCGTCTCCGACAGCGACCTCGCCTACAACCAGCCGAACGTGGAGGTCACGATCGACCGCACCAAGGCGCAGGATCTCGGCGTTAACATGCAGAACCTCGGCTCTACGCTCGCGGTGCTGCTCGGTGGCAACTACATCAACCGCTTCAATCTGGAGGGCCGGTCCTACCAGGTGATCCCACAGGTGCCGCGCAGCAGCCGGCTCTCGCCGGAATCGCTCGGCGGCTATTATGTGACGACCAACACGGGCCAGCAGCTCCCGCTGTCGACCGTGGTCTCGGTCAGGACCAAGACTGATCCGAATTCGCTGACGCATTACAATCAGCTCAATTCGGCGACGTTCTCGGCTGTGCCGATGCCCGGCGTGACGGTCGGATCGGCGGTCGACTTCCTCGAAGGCGAGGCCAAGAAGCTGCCGGCCGGCTTCAGCCACGATTATCTCGCGGACTCCAGGCAATACGTGCAGGAGGGCAACCAGCTTGCGATCACCTTCGGTTTTGCGTTGATCATCATCTTCCTGGTGCTGGCGGCGCAGTTCGAGAGCCTGCGTGACCCGTTCGTGATCATGATCTCGGTGCCGATGGCGATCGTGGGTGCGCTGATCCCGCTGTTCTTTGGCATGGCGACCATGAACATCTACACCCAGGTCGGTCTGCTGACCCTGGTCGGCCTGATCACCAAGCACGGCATCCTGATGGTGGAGTTCGCCAACGAGCTCCAGGTCAACGAGCGGCTCGACCGCCGCTCGGCCATCGAGATGTCGGCCCGCATTCGTCTGCGGCCGATCCTGATGACCACGGCCGCGATGGTGACCGGCCTGATCCCGCTCCTGACTGCGTCCGGCGCGGGCGCGGCCAGCCGCTTCTCGATCGGCCTCGTGGTGGTCGCCGGCATGTCGATCGGTACGCTGTTCACGCTGTTCGTGCTGCCCGCAGTCTACGTCGTGCTGGCAACCGACCACCGCGCGGCGGCCGATTCCGAGCGGAACAAGGAGGTCAACGATCTCGACCTCAATTCCAAGGCGCTGCGACCGACCTGAGCTGCAGGTCAGCGAACCAGAAGGGCGGCAGCGGCATCCGTTGCCGCCCTTTTCATTTGCCCCGCAGCCTGCGGACGCCGTCAGGCTTAGGGGGAGCCCTTTCCGCGTTGGCGAGAGACAAGTTCCGGCCTTCTTGCTAGATTCGCCGGGATGAGCATCTCCCTCCACCCCGATACCCCGCAAGCCAGGACGGTGCCGAGCGCGGCCGCGGCTGGCGTTGCGCCCGGCCAGGCGGCGGGGCGGGGGATCAGGACCCGGCTCTTCACCAAATATGTCGCGCTGTTTGTGGCCGTCGTCGCCATAGCGCTGCTGGCCAACGGGCTGTTCGAGGTCTTCTTCTATTATCGCGAGCACAAGGCCGCGCTGATCCGGGTCCAGCATGAGCAGGCCGAGGCAGCGGCGGCCAAGATCGGCCAGTTCGTCAAGGAGATCGAGAGCCAGCTCGGCTGGACCACGCAGCTGCCCTGGTCGGCGGGCTCGATCGAGCAGCGCCGGTTCGACGCGCAACGGCTGCTGCGCCAGGTGCCCGCGGTCACAGAGCTCGCCCAGGTGGATGCGACCGGCAAGGAGCGCTTGCGGGTCTCGCGGCTGGCCATGGACGCGATCGACAGCGGGATCGACCTGTCGGCCGACCCGAAGTTCACCGAGGCGGTCGCGCACAAGGTCTATTACGGCCCGGTCTATTTCCGCAGGGAGTCCGAGCCCTACATGACGCTCGCGCTGGCCGGCGCGCGCAAGGATGCCGGCGTCAGCATCGCGGAGGTCAATCTCAAGCTGATCTGGGACGTCGTGTCCCAGATCAAGGTCGGCGAACACGGGCACGCCTATGTGGTCGGCCCGGAGGGACGCCTGATCGCGCATCCCGACATCAGCCTGGTCTTGCGGAACACCGACATGTCCGGCCTCGTGCAGGTGCGCGCTGCGCAGGCTGGAGGCGGCACCCTGTCCGACGCGCTCCCCGAAGCGCGCAATATCCAGGGGCAGAAGGTGCTGACCACATCGGCGCCGATCGAGCCGCTGCATTGGACCATGCTCGTCGAGCTGCCGGTCGAGGAGGCCTATGCGGCGCTCTATGCTTCGCTGCAGCGGCTGGCGATCGTGTTGCTCGCAGCGTCGATCTTCGCGGTGCTCGCCGGGATTTTTCTCGCACGCCGCATGGTCGGACCGATCCAGGCCCTGCGCAGCGGCGCCGAGCGGATCGGCGGCGGCGATTTCTCGCAGCGCATCTCGATCAAGACCGGCGACGAGCTTGAAGGACTCGCCGACCAGTTCAACGACATGGGCGCGCGGTTGCAGGAATCCTATGCGGATTTGGAAAACAAGGTCGAGCGGCGGACGGCTGAATTGTCCGAAACGCTCGAGCAACAGACGGCGACTTCTGAGGTGCTGGAGGTCATCAGTTCCTCTCCGGGCGAACTCGCTCCCGTGTTCTACAAAATGCTCGAAAATGCGACGCGGGTCTGTGGCGCAAGTTTCGGCGTCATGAATCTCTGGGACGGTGAAAGCTTCACGATTGCGGCGGATTACAATGTGCCGGCTGCGTTCGCTGCTTCGCGAAAAGATGTGGAAATCCGACCTCGTCCGAACAGCGCGCTCGCCGAGGTCGTCAGGACACGTGAGGTCGTCCACGTTCACGATGTGCGAAACACACCTGCCTATCTTGCTGGTGGGCCTGCCGTTCGCGCGATCTCAGACGTCGCCGGCGCCCGTACGATCGTCATCGTGCCGATGCTGAAGGAGAACGAGCTGATTGGCACGATCGCGGTCTATCGCAAGGAGGTCCGTCCGTTCGCCGACAAGCAGATCGCACTGGTTGAGAATTTCACCAAACAGGCTGTGATTGCGATCGAGAACGCTCGACTGCTCAAGCAGCTTCGTGAGCGTACCACGGAGCTGTCGCAGTCGCTCGACAATCTGCGTACCGCGCAGGATCGCCTGATCCAGACCGAGAAGCTCGCCTCCCTCGGCCAGCTCACGGCGGGGATCGCCCACGAGATCAAGAACCCGCTCAATTTCGTCAACAATTTCTCCTCGGTCTCGACCGAGCTGATCGATGAACTCAACCAGGCCCTGCAATCGGCTTCGCTCGACGGCAAGACGAAGGAGGAGGTCGAGGAGCTGACCGGCATGCTCAGGAGCAATCTCGAGAAGGTGGTGCAGCACGGCAAGCGCGCCGATTCCATCGTCAGGAACATGCTGCTGCATTCGCGCGCGGGTTCCGGCGAGCATCGTCCCAGCGATATCAATGCCATCGTCGAGGAAAGCCTCAATCTCGCCTATCACGGCGCGCGCGCGGAACGGCCCGCCTTCAACGTCACGCTCGAGCGCGAGTTCGATCCCGGGGCCGGGATGGTCGATGTCTATCCGCAGGAGATCGCGCGCGTCTTGCTCAATTTGATCTCGAACGGCTTCTATGCTGCGGCCAAGCGCAAGGAGAGCGCGACGGACGGCTTCGAGCCCACCTTGAACGCGGCCACCAAAAACCTCGGCGACAAGGTCGAGATCCGGATCCGCGACAACGGCACAGGGATTCCGCCCGAGGTGAAGGCGAAACTGTTCAATCCGTTCTTCACCACCAAGCCGGCCGGCGAGGGCACCGGGCTTGGCCTGTCCATGAGTCATGACATCGTCGTGAAACAGCACGGCGGCACGATCGACGTGAACACCACACCCGGTGTATTCACCGAATTCATCATCACGCTGCCGCGCCAGATGGCGGCGGACGATACTCCCGGAGGCAAGAGTTGAACGTTTACATCCTGGTCGTCGATGACGAGCCCGACGTCGAGGCGCTGTTCCGGCAGCAGTTCCGGCGTGACCTACGCGCCGGACGCTTCCAGATGGAATTCGCGCCGTCCGCGTCCGATGCGCTCAGGCTCGCCTCCGAGGTGCGCGACCCCTCGTTGATCCTGATCCTGTCCGACATCAACATGCCCGGCATGAGCGGGCTCGACATGCTGCCCAAGGTGCGCGCCGAGCATCCGGACGTTCCCGTCATCATGATCACGGCCTATGGTGACGCCGAGACGCGCCGGAAGGCGATCGAGCGTGGCGCCATCGGGCTCCTCACCAAGCCGATCGATTTTGCGCTGCTGCGGCAGGAGATCGACACGAGGCTCGAGCAAGCCGCATGACTTCGACCATCCTCTTCGTCGATGACGAGCCAGACCTCGAGGCGCTGATCCTGCAAAAGTTTCGCAGGCAGATCCGCGACGGGCTCGTCGACATCATGTTTGCACGCGACGGCGTCGAGGCGCTGGAATCCCTCGAGCAGAACCCGCATGTCGACATGGTGGTCTCCGACATCAACATGCCGCGGATGGATGGGCTGTCGCTGCTGGCGAAGCTCCAGGAGGCCGAGGACAAGAAGTCGACCATCATCGTCTCGGCCTATGGCGACATGAGCAACATCCGCACCGCCATGAACCGCGGCGCGTTCGACTTCCTCACCAAACCGATCGACTTCGCCGACCTGGAAGCCACGATCGAGAAGACCATTCGCCATATCGAGATGCTGCGCGAGGTACGGCGCCGTCAGATGGAGGCGGAGCGGGCCCATGCCGCGCTATCGCGCCATTTCTCGCCCGAGCTCGCCAAGCGTCTGGTGGCTGGCGGCGAGGGTGAGGGGATCGAGGTGCAGTGGCGCGATGTCGCCACCATCTTCACCGATATCACCGGGTTCACCTCCCTGGTCGAGAGCGCGCCGCCCGAGACGCTGGGCGCGCTCCTCAACGAATATGTCGGCGGGATGACCGAAACCATCTTCGCGCATGAGGGGACGGTCGCAAAAATCATCGGCGATGCGATCCAGGTGCTCTTCAATGCGCCCGGCGATCAGCCGGACTATGCGACGCGTGCGGTCGCCTGCGCCCATGACCTCGATGCCTGGGCGCAGGATTTCTGCGCGCGCCAGAGGGCCGTGGGCGTGAACTTCGGCACCACCCGCATCGGCATTCACGCCGGGCCGGCTCTGGTCGGCAATTTCGGAGGCAACCGCTTCTTCGACTACACCGCGTATGGAGACACCATCAACATCGCGGCGCGACTGGAGGCGGCCAACAAGCATCTGGGAACACGCATCTGCGCCAGTGCCAGCGTCGCCAAGGCGGCCGAGCATTTTCAAGGCCGTCCCGTCGGTGATCTGATGCTGCGCGGACGCAGCGAACCGCTGCGTGCGTTCGAACCGTTGCCGCAGGAAAAATTCGAAGCGCCAAGGACGGCGCAATATTCCGAGGCCTTTGCCAAGATGGAGGCCGGCGACGTCGCGGCGATGCCGGCCTTTGCCGCGCTGGTCGGGATGCACGCCGACGATTCCCTGGCCGGCTTTCACCTGAAGCGCCTGCTCAACGGCGCCAAGGGTGTCCGCATGAAACTGGAATAGGAGTTCGACATGATTGGTGATTTCTCCGCCGGCAACTATCGTTTCATTCCGTCCGTGTTCCAGTATTCGGCGGGTGCTGCCGCTGACGACGGCTACGAGATCGAGCGCGTCCGCTTCGACCGCCTGGTGCCGCTGGCCGAGGGATTTGCGCTCGCGGCGAAGTATATCCGGGAAGCAGGCCGGCCGCTGACGGCGTTCTGTGCCTGCGAGTTGCGCTCACCGGCGGCCTTCAGCGAGGAAGGCTTTCGCGCATTCAACCTGCACTATGTGAAGACGCTGTCCGAATGGGGCATCTTCGACGGCACCACCAATCCGGTGGCGCGCAGCAATGTCTGTCCGGAGTTCGATCCGCCATCCGAACCGTCGTTCTATGCGTTCTCCTTCACGCGTCCGACGACATCGAAGGCGCCGTCCTTCGTGATCGCCGGTGGCGCTGAGGCGCGCGAGGGCGGCGGCACCTATGTCGAGCGCACCGTGCGCTATCGCGACCTCAGTCCGGAGGGTCTTCGCGAGAAGGTGCGGTTCACCACCACGTCGCAGATGGAGAACCGGATGACGGCGTTCGGCTTCGGCTGGAAGGACACCACCGGCGTGCAGGCCTACTCCGTGCACGATTTCCACCACGCGCTGGTCGACGAACTGGTCCGCCGCGGCGCGCTACGCTCCGGCCTGACCTGGCATTTTGCCCGGCCGCCGGTGGTCGACCTCGAATACGAGATGGATTCCCGTCGCGTGATGCGCGAGACCGTGATCTAGCGCTGGCGCGGGTCGAGCGCGTCGCGCAGGCCGTCGCCGAGCAGGTTCAGCGACAGCACCACGAGGAAGATCGCTAGGCCCGGCCAGATCGCCATCCACGGCGCCTGGGTCAGGAAGCGCTGCGCCGCGTTGAGCATGCTGCCCCAGGACGGTGCGGGCGGCTGCTGGCCGAGGCCGAGGAAGGACAGCGCGGCTTCGGCAATGATGGCGGCGGCGATCGACAGTGTCGCCTGCACCAGCAGCGAGGGCAGGATGTTCGGCAGGATGTGCGAGAACGCGATCCGCCACGGCGGATTGCCGAGCGCGCGCGCCGCCTCGACATAGTCTTCGGCCTTGACGCTCAAGACCTGCCCGCGCGTCAGACGGATGAAGATCGGCGTTGCCGAGATGCCGATTGCGATCATGGCATTGCCGAGGCTGGGACCGAGGAAGGCGGCCAGCGCAATCGCCAGGATCAGGAACGGGCAGGCCAACATTGCATCGGTGATCCGGCTGATCAGCGCATCGACAAATCCGCCGCGATAGCCGGCGAGGAGGCCAAGAGGGACGCCGATTCCGAGCGCAATCGCGACCGAGATCAGACCCGCCATCAGGGAGGCCCGCGCGCCGTAGATGACGCGGCTGAGGATGTCGCGGCCGAGATCGTCGGTGCCGAACCAGTGGGCGGCGGTGGGCGGCTTGCGCACCAGGCTCCAGCTCGTGGCAATGGGATCATAGGGCACGACCAGCGGCGCAAGGGCCGCAAGCAGGATGAAGGCCGTGATCACGACAAGCCCGAAGACCGCGGCCTTGCGCTGGAACAGGCGCCGCCGCGCACGGCGGGCCGGGCTGTCCAGCTCGTAGGCCTGGGTGGCGGGACTGGCTGGCAGTGCGGCGTCGGTCATCGTCTAACCTCGCAGCCGCGGATTGACGAGGACATAGGCGACGTCGGCAACGAGATTCAGCGTGATGTAGACCGTGGCCGTCACCAGCACCACGCCCTGCACCACCGCATAGTCACGGTTGAAGACGGCATCCACGATCAGCTTGCCGAAGCCGGGAATGGAAAAGATCTGCTCGGTCAGCACCGCGCCCGACAACAGCGTGCCGAGTTCGAGCGCTCCGAGGGTGATGATCGGCGTCAGCGCGTTGCGCATCGCATGCTTGAGGATCACCGAGCGCTCGGAGAGACCTTTCGCGCGCGCGGTGCGGACATAGTCGCTCTCCAGAACCTGGAGCATTGCGCTGCGCGTGTGCCGCATCAGGACCGCCGAAATCGCGTTGCCGAGCACGAAGGCCGGCATGATGGTGGCTGCCAGGCTCGCGCGCCAGTCCTCAGTGAGCGGCACATAGCCTGAGGCCGGCAGCCAGCCCAGGTGAATCGAGAACAGGAAGATCATGAGGATTCCGAGCCAGAAATTCGGCGTCGAGATACCCCACAGCGCGAACAGGTTGGCACCATAGTCCCAAACCGTGCCCTTCTTCACCGCGGAGATGATGCCGGCGGGAATGCCGATGAGGAACGCGATCAGGATCGCCATCGAGCCGAGCTGGAGCGTCACCGGCAGTTTCTGCGCGATCAGCTCGCGCACCGGCATCTTGTTGCGCAGCGACTCGCCGAAATTGCCTGAGAGAACGCCCTTGAGCCAATAGACGTACTGCACGGGGATCGGCTGATCCAGCTTGTACTGCTGGCGGATCTGTTCGATCACGGCGGGATCGCGCTCCTCGCCGGCCATCACCAGCGCGGGATCGCCCGGCAGCAATTGCTGGAGCGAGAAGATCAGCACCGACACGAAGAACAGTGTCGGCACGATCTGCGCGATTCGGTGGGCGAGGAAGTTCAGCATGGCTCCACGCGCGTCCCAACCGCTGCCGTGATCACTTGAACTTCAATCCGACCACACGCACCAGCCCATCGGGCATCTGCCTGTAGCCGTCGAGCTTCTTCGTGTGCGCGATCAGCAGTGTGCGGTGGTAGATGTAGATGATCGGCAAATCGTCAAGCAGGATCTTGGTCAGCTTTTCGTAGATCGCCTTGCGCTCCTCGACGTTGGACGTCATGCGTCCATCTTCCATCAGCTTGTCGGCCTCGGGGTTCGAATACACGCCGTCGTTTTGCGGCGCCTTGCTGCGCATGAAGATGTAGGAATTGCCGTCGGGATCGATGCGGCCGCTCCAGTTGATCTGGAAGATCTGGAACTCGCCGGCCTGGGCCTGCTTGAAGGTCGTCGCGAATTCGACCGCGCGGATCTTGATGTCGAAGCCCGCTTCGGCGGCCATGGACTGCACGACCTGGGCGACGGCTTCGTTCTCCGCGCCCTTGGGGATCATGTAATCCACGGTCACCGGCGTGGTGACGCCGGCTTCCTTCAGCAGCGCCTTGGCCTTCGCGATATCGCGACCGCGGACCGGGAATGCCTTCTGGTAATAGGGATGCTTCGGGCTGACCCACTGGTTGCCGGGTGTGAACTCGCCGTTGAAGACGACCTGGTTGAGGGCTTCGCGGTCGATCGAGAGATCGAGTGCCTGGCGGACCTTCGCCGACTGGCTCAGCGGCCCCTTGGTTTTGTCGTTTCCGATATTGACGGTCAGGCCGAGATAGCCGAGCTCCGGCGCGGTCGACAGCACGAGGCGGGAATCGGCGCGCACGCCCTTGATGTCGGTGGCGAGCACGCGCTCGATCAGATCGAGCCCGCCGGACTTGAGGTTGGCAAGGCGCACCGTCGCGTCGACAATCGGCAGGAACACGACGCGGTCGATATGGATGTTGTCCTTGTTCCAGTAGTCGGCAAACTTCTCGAACACCATGCGGTCCTGCTGGACGCGCTCGACGAATTTGTAGGGGCCGGCGCAGACCGGATGCAGGCCGAACTTGTCGCCCGCCTCCTTCGCCGCTTTTGGCGAGACCATCATGCCGGAGCGGTCGGTGAGCTGGGCGATCAGCGGCGAGTAAGGGGTCTTGAGCACCAGCTTGATGGTCAGGGGATCGACCACCTCGACATGGTCGACGCTGGCAAGCTCCGACTTCCGGAACGAGGTCGGCAGCGTCATGTGACGCTCGAGCGAGAACTTTGCGGCTTCGGCGTCCAGCGGCTCACCGTCATGGAATTTGACGTTGGGCCGGAGCTTGATCGTCATCTCCTTGCCGTCGGCCGAAGTCTCGTAGGACAGCGCGAGCTGCGGCACGATGTTGAGCTTCTCGTCGATGTCGAACAGCTTGTCGCAGAAGGCGGAGAAGACGATGCGGCCGACATAGGTGCGGCCGATGCTGGGATCGAGGATATCGGGGTCTTCGGCGATGCCGATGCGAAGCGTGGTCTGAGCCTGGGCTGCGCCCGCGAGCGACGTCAGCACAGCCGCCGCCAGGATTGTCAAACGCATGAAACTCATCGCTCTCAACCTCTGTTTTGCGGTTATGCCGGGTCCGTTCCCAATGAACTAACCCCGCCGCCGCGGACTGCTTCCGGGCCGCCGCTGAAGGCGGCGACCAATTTTTCAAGGACCGGCGAGAAGCCGCCGTCGGACGGGACGATCGCCGCGGAGGACGGCAGTTCCGACGTTCGGTGACAGGCCGTTGCATGTCCGATGCCATCCGGCACGAGCTGCGGCATTTCACTGCGGCAGCGGTCGATCACGTAGGGGCAGCGGGTGTGGAAGCGGCATCCCGGCGGCGGATTGAGCGCGCTCGGGATCTCTCCCTGCAGCACAATCCGGCTGCGCTTTGCCCGCGGTTTAGGCATGGGGATCGCGGACAGCAGCGCGCGGCTGTAGGGATGGCGGGGTGCCGCGAACAGGGCGTCCGCCTCGGCTGTCTCGACGATCTGGCCGAGATTCATCACGGCGACATGGTCGGCGATGTGCTTGACCACAGCCAGATCGTGCGAGACGAAGATGTAGGCCAGCCCAAGCCGGTCCTGCAGCTCGCGCAGGAGGTTGAGGATCTGCGAGCGGATCGAGACGTCCAGCGCCGAGACCGGCTCATCGCAGATGATCAGTTTTGGTTCGACCGCGAGCGCGCGAGCGATGGCGATGCGCTGGCGCTGGCCGCCGGAGAATTCGTGCGGATAACGCCGCTCGAGCCGCGGCTCGAGGCCGACCAGCCGCAAGATTTCCGCGACGCGCTCGCGCCGTTGCGCCGGCGGTACCAGATCGTGCAGCGCCAGTGGCTCGGTGAGAATCTGGCCGACGGTCATGCGCGGATTGAGCGAGGCGTAGGGGTCCTGGAAGATGATCTGGGCTTCGCGGCGGAAGGCGCGGAGTGCCCCGGCGTCCAGCGAGAGCAGGTCACGGCCGGCGAAACGCACCGTGCCTGCATCCGGCTCGATCAGCCGCAGCACCAGGCGACTGACGGTGGATTTGCCGCAACCGGATTCGCCGACCAGGGCCAGCGTCTTGCCGGCGTCGAGAGAGAAGCTGACGCCATCGACCGCTTTGACATGCCCCAGTGCCCGGCCGAACAGCGAGCGCCCGGCGACAAAATGCTTGACCAGGCCTTCGACCTCGAGAAGCGCCATCACGACACCAGACGTTCGAGCGGTGCGCGGATGCAGCGCGAGAGGTGGCCGGGGCTGACCTCGACCAGCGGTGGCGGTGCCTTGGTGCAGGCGTCCAGCACGAAGGGGCAGCGCGCGGCGAAGCGGCAGCCGGCGGGTGGCTGCGCCATGTTCGGCACCATGCCCTCGATCGTGGCAAGCTGCTCGGCGCGATGATCGAGCCGCGGGATCGAGCCCAGCAGGCCGACGGTGTAGGGATGCTGCGGCATCGCGAACAGCTCGTCGACCGGCGCGCGCTCGACGATCTCGCCGGCATACATCACCGCGACCTCGTCGCAGACTTCGGCGACAACACCGAGATCGTGAGTGATGAGGATGATGGCGGCGCCGCTCGCCGCCTTCAGTTCGCGCATCAGCTCCAAAATCTGCGCCTGCAGGGTGACGTCGAGCGCGGTGGTCGGCTCGTCCGCGATCAGCAGCCGCGGATCGCAGGCGAGCGCCATCGCGATCATCACGCGCTGGCGCATGCCGCCGGAGAGCTTGTGCGGATATTCGTCGATCCGCCGCTCCGGCGAGGGGATGTGGACGCGGCGCAGCAGCTCGATGGCCCGTTCGCGCGCGCTGCGCCGAGAGCCGCCGCGGTGGCGCAGAATGGTCTCGATGATCTGGTCGCCGATGGTGAAGCTCGGATTGAGCGACGTCATAGGCTCCTGAAAAATCATCGCCAGCCGGTTGCCGCGGAGGTCGCGCAATGTCTGGTCAGGAGTCTTCAGCAGGTCGAAGCCGTCGAAGCGGATTGCGCCCGAGATCTCCGCGCTTTGCTTCGGCAGCAAACCCATGATCGCCAGCGACGTCACGCTCTTGCCGCAACCGGATTCGCCGACGAGGCCGAGCGTCGCGCCATTGGCGACGCTGAGATCGACGCTGTCGACGGCGTGGGTCACGCGGCCGTCGTCGCCGTGGAAGCGGATGCGCAGATCCTTGATCTCGATGAGAGGACTTGCGCTCATGATTGCCTTGCTCGGCTCGCAGCAATGCTGGCGTCGATGACGCTGCGATCGGTGTTGCCTGCCGGGTTCTGCCGCGTCGGCATGGAAGAGCGGAAATGCACCCAGAGTTCCTGACTGACGCGCTCCAGCCGTTCGAGTTCGCCCAGCGGATCGAGATGATCGTCGGCGCGAATGTCCAGCGCCGGCCATTCCTCCTCGCCGTGGATCAGGAGCGCAGCGGATTGCTTGCCGCGCTTGTCGCCGCCGGCGGCCTCGCCCGCGCGCATGGCGGCGAGCAGGCGGCGCGGGAAGGGCAGGCTGTCATTGGCGATATAGGTCTTCGCGGTCTCGTCGAGCACGTCGGCGCCGGCAAGCATGTTGCCGGCGATCGAGAAGCCGCTGCCGGCGATGTGCCCGCACCAGTCGACGCAGTCGCGCCCGGTATGCGCGGCGATCGCGCCGCTGGCGTCCATGATGTGGATCTGGCGGCTCTCGCGGCCGTCGTCGGTCGCGAGCTGTGTGGCGAGAACGTCATGCGCATTCAGGCCCTCGCGCAGCAGCTTGACGCCGTCGATGCCGTAATAGGGATTGACGAAGGCCTGGGTCGCGATGGCGCCGAGACCGGCCGCGACGTAGGGCACGCGCGCACCGACGGCGAAGAAGCGGGTCGCTACCGCGATGCCGAACTGGCCGGTGGCAGGATCTCGCGCGATGATCGACCAGGTCATGTGCTGCTTTCAGCGCCCTGCGGCGTAGCCCTGCATGCCGCGCGGGTTAGCGGCGGCGCGGCGACGCACCCCGACGCGCGAGGCCGCGGTGAGGCGACCTTCCGACCAGTCGGGGCCGACCTCGACAATGTGTCCGCGCTCGCGAAGGTTCTCGATCGTCGCCTTCGGCACGCGGTTCTCGACCACGAGCACGCCGGGGCGCGCGGTGCGCGGCCAGAACGAGATCGGGAAATGCTCGGAGTGCCAGGCCGGCGCGTCGATCGATTCCTGGAGATTGAGGTTGCAATGGACGTGCCGCAGGAAAAACTGCGTGATCCACTGATCCTGCTGGTCGCCGCCGGGCGAGCCCCAGGCGAGGTACGGCTCGCCGTCGCGTAGCGCCATGGTCGGCGACAGCGTCGTGCGCGGCCGTTTGCCCGGCGCAAGCGCGGCGGGATGGTCTTCCTCCAGCCAGAACATCTGCGCGCGGCTGCCGAGGCAGAAGCCGAGCTCCGGAATGATCGGTGAGGATTGCAGCCAGCCGCCCGATGGCGTCGAGGACACCATGTTGCCGGCCTTGTCGATGATGTCGAAATGCACGGTGTCTCCGCGCACTTCGCCGAAACGCCCGACTGTCGGCTCGCCCGCGCCAAGCGCGCCGACCGCCTCGCGCTGCCCCTCGGCGCGGCGCAGCTTGACCACGCCGCCAAAACCTTCGACCGAACCGGGGAGGAAGTCGAGCGAGGCCTTGTCGGTGACGAGCTTGCGGCGCTCGTCGTTATAGGCGTCCGACAGCAGCGTCGCGATCGGGATCTCGCTGAATTTGGGATCGCCGTAGAACTTTTCGCGGTCTGCGAAGGCGAGTTTTGCGCATTCGATCTGGAGGTGGATGAATTCCGGCCCGGTCGGATCGAGCCCGTCGAGGGCAAAGCCCTTGAGCACCGCGAGTTGCTGGAGCGTCACCGGACCCTGGCTCCAGACGCCGGCTTTGCAGACGGTGTAGCGCCCGTAGTCGTAGGTGAGCGGTGCCTCGATCGTCGGCTGCCAGCGGGCCATGTCGTCGGCCGAGAGCACGCCGCGATGCGGCGAGCCGCTGACATCCATCACTTCCTGGGTGCGGCAGAACTTGTCGATGGCTTCCGCAACGAAACCTTGCGACCAGGCCTTTCGCGCGCGCTCGATCTCGGCGTCGCGGTCACCGCCGCCGCTCTCGGCTTCGCTGAGAATGCGGGCGTAGGTCGCAGCCAGCGTCTTGTTGGTGAAGAGCGTGCCGGGCTTCGGCACTTCGCCATTGGGCAGATAGACCGCCGCCGAGGTCGGCCAATGCTTGCGGAACAGTTGCTCGACGGTCTGGATCGTGGCGCAGGCGCGCTCGACCAGCGGATAGCCGTCACGCGCATAGGAGATCGCCGGCTCCAGCACGTCGCGCACGCGCATCGTGCCGTAGTCGCGCAGCAGCATCATCCAGGATTCGAACGTGCCGGGGACGCAGGCCGCGAGCAGGCCGGTGCCGGGCACCATGTCGAGGCCTTCGCTCTTGTAGTGGGCGATGGTGGCGCGCGCCGGCGCCGGGCCCTGGCCGCAGATCACCTCGGTGCGTGCGCGTTTGACGTCATGCACGATGATGGGCACGTCTCCGCCCGGGCCGTTCAAATGCGGTTCGACGACCTGGAGCGTGAACGCCGTGGCGACGCCGGCGTCGAAGGCATTGCCGCCCTTTTCCAGGACGGCCATGCCGACCGCGGTCGCGATCCAGTGTGTGGTGGCGACGACCCCGAACGTGCCCTCGATCTCGGGGCGCGTCGTGAAGGGATCGGGATTGACGTTGCTGGCCATGGGATTTCGCTACCTTATTTGTCGCGCGCGCAATTGATCACAGGCGATGCCGTGCCGCCAATGCGTGGACCGCATGGCACGCGCGCGTCACGCCGGGACCGGCGCGGTGTTCACCGCATGGCAGGCGACGCCGGCGATCAGTTCCGGGGCTTCCTTGCGGCAGAGATCGAACGCCAGCGGGCAGCGCGGATTGAAGGCGCAGCCGGGCGGCGGATTGATCGGATTCGGGATCTCGCCCTTCACCGGAATACGCTGGCGGCCCGACATTGCGAGATCGGGCACGGCGCCCAGCAGCATCTTGGTGTAGGGCATGCGCGGTCGGGCGAACAGCTCGCGTCCCTCCGCGATCTCGACGATGCGGCCGAGATACATCACGCCGACGCGGCTCGCCATGTGGCGGACCACGGCGAGGTTGTGGCTGATGAACATGTAGGTCAGGCCGAACTTGTCCTGGAGGTCGCGCATCAGGTTCAGGATCTGTGCCTGCACGGAGACGTCGAGCGCCGAGGTCGGCTCGTCGCAAACGATGAACTCCGCATCGGAGGCGAGCGCTCGCGCGATCGCGATGCGCTGGCGCTGGCCGCCGGAGAATTCGTGTGGAAATTTCAACCGGTCGTCGGGATGCAGCCCGACAAGGCTGAGCAGTTCGCCGACGCGCGCCTGGATGTCGCGCTCGCCCTGGATCAGGTCGAAGGCGCGGATCGGCTCGGAGATGATGGCATCGACCCGGAAGCGCGGGTTCAGGCTCGCATAGGGGTCCTGGAAGATCATCTGGATGCGGCGGCGCAGTTTTCGCCGCGCCTGCGCCTGCCGTGGATCGGTCATCGAGATGCCGTCGATCAGCACGTTGCCGGAACTCGGCGGCAACAAGCCGACCACCATTCGCGCCACCGTGGTCTTGCCCGAGCCGGACTCGCCGACCAGCGCAAAGGTCTCGCCCTTCCTGATGTCGAAGCTAACGTGATCGACAGCCTTGAGATATTCGAGATGCCCGCCTTCGAGCACGCGGTTGAGCCAGGGTTTTGAGACGTCGAAGACGCGGCGCAGATTTGTGGCCTGGACGAAGGGCGTGCTCATGCCGCGCTCTCCGCAGGCACGGTGTCGTAGAGATGGCAGGCAACGGATTGTGTGCCGCGCGATAGTGGCTCCGGCCGTTCAACCCGGCAGCGATCGAAGGCGAAGGCGCAACGCGGATTGAACGAGCAGCCGCGCGGGATCGCCGACAGGCGCGGCATGGAGCCGGGGATCTGCACCAGGCGCTTGTCGTCCCCGGCAAGCGTCGGAATCGCGCCCATCAGGCCCTTGGCGTAAGGATGCAGCGGATTCTTGACGACGTCCTGTACCGGGCCGATCTCGGCGACGCGGCCGGCGTACATCACCGCGACGCGGTCGGAGGTCTCCGCGATCACGCCCATGTCGTGGGTCACCAGCATCACGGCGGTGCCGTGGTCGCGGCCGAGCCGCTTGATCAGCGAGATGATCTGCGCCTGCACGGAGACGTCGAGCGCGGTGGTCGGCTCGTCCGCGATGATCAGCTCGGGCTCGGCGCAGATCGCCAGCGCAATCACCACGCGCTGGCGCATGCCGCCGGAGAATTCGTGGGGATAGCCGTCGATGCGCTTTTCCGGCGCGGGAATACCGACCTCGGCGAGCAGGTCGATGGCGCGGCGGCGGGCGGCCGTCTCGGACAGGTTCAGGTGGGTTTTGATCGTCTCGATGATCTGGTCGCCGACGCGGTACAGCGGATTGAGCGAGGTGAGGGGGTCCTGGAAGATCATGCCGATCCGTTTTCCCCGGATGCGGCGTATCTCCTCGGCCGGCAGATTGTCGATGCGCTGGCCGGCGAGACGAATCTCGCCGCCGGCGATGCGACCGGGCGGATCGATCAGGCCGATCACCGCCAGGCCGGTGACGGACTTGCCGGCGCCGGATTCTCCGACCACGCCGAGCACCTCGCCCTTGGCGATGTCGAACGAGACGCCGTCGATCGCGCGCAGCGTGCCGCGGCGAGAGGCGAACTTGACCTGAAGATTGCGCACGGAGAGAACGGGTTCGGTCATGGGCGAGGCGTTTTCATCGAAGCTTTGCTCATCGAAGTTTCGGGTTGAGCGCGTCGCGCAGCCAGTCGCCGAGCAGGTTGATCGACAGGATCAGCGCGGCCAGCGCGATGCCGGGGAAGGCGACGATCCACCATTCACCCGCGAACAGATAATTGTTGCCGATGCGGATCAGCGTGCCGAGCGACGGCATGGTGTCGGGCAGGCCGACGCCGAGGAACGACAGCGTCGCCTCGGTGATGATGGCGAGTGCGAGGTTGATGGTGGCGATGACCAGGATCGGACCCATCGTGTTCGGCAGCACGTGGCGGAACATGATCTTCGGCGCGGGCAGGCCAATCAGCTGTGCCGCGGCCACGTAGTCCTTGTTCTTCTCGACCATGACCGAGCCGCGCACCGTCCGGGCATATCCCACCCAGAAACTCAGGCCGATCGAGATCACCAGCACCACCAGCATGCTGTTGGCATCCAGCCGGTTGCCGAGGATCGATTTCGCGATGCCGTTGACCAGCAGCGCGATCAGAATGGCGGGGAAGGTGAGCTGCACGTCGGCGATCCGCATGATCACGCCGTCGACCGCGCCGCCGAAATAGCCGGCGATCAGGCCGAGCGCGATTCCGAGCGCGCCGGCGAAGACCACGCCGGCGACACCGACGGCGAGCGAGATGCGCAAGCCATACAGGATGGCGGAGAACACGTCGCGGCCCTGCTCGTCGGTGCCGAGCAGGAACGGGCTCTGGCCGTCGGCGGTCCAGAGCGGTGAGATCCGCGAGTTCATCAATTGCAGCTGCGCCGGATCGAACGGGTTCTGCACCGCGAGTGCCGATGCAAAGATCGCGAGCAGGAAGAACAGCACGGTAATGGCCGCCGCCACCATGGTCAGCTTGGAGCGGCGGAACGAATAGAAGATGTCGCTGTCGAGCGCGCGGCTGAGCCAGCTGCGGGCGGCATGCGTCGGCAGCGTGCTCGGCTTGTCGGAATTTGAGGCGACTACGTCGGACATGGAGGCTGCCTTATGCGGCGCGGCCGATGGTCGAGCGCAGGCGCGGATCGACCACGGTGTAGAGGATGTCGACCACCAGATTGATGGTGACGAAAATCAGAGAGACCATCAGCAGGTAGGCGGCCATAATCGGGATATCGACGTTTTGCACGGCCTGCACGAACAGAAGTCCCATGCCGGGCCATTGGAATACGGTTTCGGTGATGATCGAAAATGCAATAACCGAGCCAAACTGCAGTCCGGCCACCGTGATGACGGGAATGAGCGTGTTCTTCAGTGCGTGGCCGAAATGGATGGCACGGGTGGTCAGCCCGCGGGCCCGAGCGAAGCGAATATAGTCGGTCCGAAGCACTTCCAGCATTTCCGCGCGCACCAGCCGCATGATCAGGGTCATCTGGAACAGGCCGAGCGTGATCGAGGGCATGATCAGCGCCTTCAGGCCCGACAGCGTGAGCAGCCCCGTCGTCCACCAGCCGAGCTTGACCACCTCGCCGCGACCGAACGAGGGCAACCAGCCCAATGTCACCGCGAACAGATAGATCAGGAGAATGCCGATCAGGAAAGTCGGCAACGAGATGCCGATCAGCGAAACCGCCTGGAATAATTTGGCGAGCACGGTGTCGCGTTTGAGCGCCGAATAGACGCCCATCAGGATGCCGAACACCATTGCGAATACGGTCGCACAGATCGCCAGTTCCAGCGTCGCGGGCATGCGCTCCATCAACAGCGTAGAGACCGGCTGGCGGAACTGATAGGAGACGCCGAATTTGAACTGCGCGGCGTTGCCGAAATAGCGGACGAACTGCACCGGCACGGGATCATCGAGGCCGAGCGATTTGCGCACGGCTTCGCGTTCGGCCGCCGACGTATCGATCGAGACGATCTGGTTGACCGGGTCGCCGGCGAAGCGGAACATCGAGAACGCGATGATGCCGACGGCGAACATGACGCCGATGGCCTGAAGGGCGCGGCGAAGAGTGAAAGCGAGCATGCCTTCCACTATCCTTGGGTGTGCGTTTGGCTGACGTCTTTGTCAGCCGGAAAAGGAAAGGTCCCGGAAGCCTGACGCTGCCGGGACCTCGTGTTCAACTGTCGCTATTCCTTCTTGGTCGCCCAGTGGAACATGACCAGATTGTCGGCGCGCTGCGGCAGGTTGACCTTCTTTGATACGCCCCAGGCCAGCGCCTGCTGGTGCAGCGGGATGTAGGACCAGTCCTTGTTGCCGATTTCGTAGGCCTGCTTGATCAGCTGGTTGCGCTTGGCGGTGTCGGTTTCGACCAGCACCTTGTCGGTGATGGCGTCGAACTCCTTGTTGCAGTAACCGCCGAGATTGGCTTCGCCGCGCGAGGATTTGGCATCGTCGCGGCAGCCCATGATGTCAAAGAGCACGTTGTGGGAATCCATCGTGCTCGGCGTCCAGCCCAGCATGTAGAACGAGGTCTGGTAGCCGCCTTGCTTCAACACCTTGGCGAAGTATTGCGCCTTGGGCTGCGCCAGCAGATTGATCTTGACGCCGATGCGGGCGAGCATGCCGACGACGGCCTGGCAGATCGCGGCGTCGTTGACGTAGCGATCGTTCGGGCAATCCATGGTGACCTCGAAGCCGTCGGGGTAGCCGGCCTCGGTCAGGAGCTTCTTGGCGCCTTCAGGGTCGAATTTCGGCCGGGTGAACTCCTTGGACAGCAGGAACAATTCCGGAGCGATCATCAACGCCGACGGCGTCGACAGCCCGCGCATCACGCGCGTCTTGATCAGCTCGATGTCGATCGCCTTGTAGAAGGCCTCGCGGACGCGGATGTCCTTGAATGGGTTCTTGCCCTTGATGCTGGAGTAGAGCAACTCGTCGCGGACTTGATCGAAGCCGATGAAGATGGTGCGCAGCTCCGCCCCCTTCAGCACCTGGGCGTTCGGGCTCGAATCGACGCGGGAGATGTCCTGGATCGGCACCGGCTCAATGACGTCGACTTCGCCCGACAGCAGCGCGGCGACGCGGGTGGCGTCGGAGGCGATCGGGGTGAAGATGATCTCCTTCAGGTTACCTTCGACCTTGCCCCAGTAATTGGGGTTGGCCTTGAACACCGTCTTCACGCCGGGCTGGTGGCTCTCGATGACGAAGGGACCGGTGCCGTTCTCGTGGAGCGAGGCGTAGCTCGGCGTGGTCGCCGCCACCGGCGTCGGGTCGACGACGTTGTTCTCCTCGGCCCATTTCTTGTCCATGATGTACCAGACATCCCACGCGTTATGCAGGATGGGATTGGGCGAGGGCAGGACGAAATCGACGGTGTAGTCGTCGACCTTGATCACCTTGACGTCCGGAGCAAGGCGGGTCTGCATGTTGGACCCCTTCTTGCGGACGCGATCGGCCGAGAACAGCACGTCGTCGGCGGTGAAGGGATCGCCGTTGTGGAATTTCACGCCTTTGCGCAAATGGAAGCGCCAGCGGGTCGGCTCCGGGGTTTCCCAGCTTTCCGCCAGCGCCGGAATGATCTTGAGGTCCTTGTCGCGCGCGGTGAGGCCTTGATAGACGTGACCGAGATGGGCGTGGGTGGTGCTCTCGTTGAGGGTATAGGGATCGAGCGACTTCAGGTCACCCTGGTTGGCATAACGTAGCGTCTGGCTCGACGCCGACGAGATCGTCAACGCAAGCGTACCGGCGAGCGTCGCCGCAAACAGAGTTCGACCGACTGACATTCTTGACCCTCTCCACTCTGCCGCGCCGTGATTTTTGATTGTTCGGCGGGCGTCCCAATCCATGTTGCCCAGAGTTCACGACCCGTGCAAGCGCCATTCCAGCAAGGAACGCGCCAAGTTGCGCCGCTGTGCAGCAATGCTGGCCGACAATCTGGCGGCGAGGGGTTCGCGGGCGATATTCGACTTTCGATCGGTGAAGTCCCCGGCCGCGGGGCCCTCGTGCCCCGCCGGGCGCCGAGGAAGCGGGCTCATGGCGGGCGCGATTTCATTGACCATATCCGCCGATCGCGGAAGCAAGGCCGGCCGCCAGCCTCAGGTCGCTTGCGTTGCACACCGTCTCGCGGCGATACTGCGACAGGCCGCTCGAATCTCATCTGGAGGGGACATGAAAGTTAACATCGAAATTGACTGCACCCCCCTTGAAGCCCGCCAGTTCTTCGGACTACCCGACGTGATGCCGATGCAGACCGCCGTGATGGACAAGTTGCAACAACAGATGATGTCCAACATCGACAAGGTCTCGCCGGAATCGCTGATCCAGAGCTGGTTCACCTTCGATCCGAAGATCGCGGAGCGGTTTCAGGACATGTTCGTCACCATGGCCGGCCTCGGCAGCCCGCGCAGCGGCGACAAGAAGAAATAAATGCCGCCCGGGCCGGACGAGCCGCAGGTGTCGGGCCGGCTTCGTCCGCCGAGCCTCGGCATGCTGCTGGCCGAAGCGCGTGGACTGTTCGAATTCAACGCCAGCCTGATGCTGTCGCCGCTCCTGATGCGCGCGCCCAGGGGCGACGGCCATCCGGTGCTGGCACTGCCGGGCTTTCTTGCCAGCGATCTCTCGATGGCACCGATGCGGCGCTATCTTAGCGAGCTCGGCTATGAGGCGCATGCCTGGCGGATGGGTCGCAATCTCGGTGGGCTGGGGCGGACGAGGGAAGCCTTGCGCACGCGCCTCGTCGAAATCCACGCCACGAGCGGACGCAAGGTCAGCCTGGTCGGTTGGAGTCTCGGCGGCGTCTATGCCCGCGATCTCGCGCTCCAGGCGCCCGAGATGGTCCGTTATGTCGTCACGCTCGGCAGCCCGTTTGCCAACGACGTGCGGGCGACCAACGCCACGCGGCTGTACGAAGCGCTGTCCGGCGACCGTGTCGAGGACTTTGCCGAACTGCGCGAGGCGATCGCCGGCGATCTGCCGGTGCCGGCGACGTCGATCTACTCGCGCGCCGACGGTATCGTGAACTGGCGAACCTGCTTGTTGCGTCCCTCCGACCGTGCCGAGAACATCGAGGTGCATCTGGCGAGCCATATCGGGCTCGGTGTGAACCCCGCGGCGCTGTGGGCCGTGGCGGACCGCCTGGCGCAACCGGAGGGGGAATTCTGGCCCTTTGACCGGGCAGGGCCGTTTGCCATTGCATATGCCCCGCCGGAACGGGCAGTATCGGCCTGACGAGAAGCGCCGGCAAAGGCGCCCGTCAAAACGAGCGGAGGGAACTATGGCTGACGGTAAGAAGCTGTCGTCGCTGGACGCATCATTTCTCTATCTGGAAACGCCGGAGATGCCGATGCATGTCGGCAGCATGGCGATCTTTCGCCTGCCTGACGACTACAAGGGCGACTTCTTCGAAGACTTCAAGGCGATGATCGTCTCGCGCCTGCACATCGCGCCGATCCTGAAGGCACGGCTGGAGAAGGCGCCGCTTGATATCGATCATCCCTCCTGGGTCGAGGACGACCAATTCGACATCGACCGCCACATCTTCCGCGCCAGCCTGCCGCAGCCGCGCGACCGCGCCACGCTCGAACGGATCGTCGGCTGGATGCACGCCAAGCTCTTGAACCGCGCCCGGCCGCTCTGGGAGTTCTACGTGTTCGAGGGCATGAAGGACAACGAGGTCGGGCTCTATTCCAAGATGCACCATGCCGCCATCGACGGCGGCGCCGGGGCGGCGCTGACCAACATGATCTACGATATCTCGCCCACCCCCCGGAAGGTCGATCCGCCGACGGCGGGCAGTAAGCCCGGACAGGAGCCGCGCGACATCGCCGCCAACCTGCTCGATTCCTATCAGCAGCTCTTCACCCAGCCGCTCGATGCCTCGGCCGCCGCGAAGAACCTGCAATTGCCGCGCACGGGCAAGAGCGACATCGGTTCGATCCTGTTCGACAATGCGATGTACCAGATCGAGAGCGCGGTGCGCTTCGCTGGCAACATCCCGACCATGGTCAAGAGCGTCTCCGACGTGCTCGGCAAGATCTCCGATCCGAAATCCCGGGAAAGCCTCGCCAGCATGGTGTCGCCGCCGACCATGCTGAACAAGACGATTTCCTCGGAACGCAGCTTTGCCGGCGTCTCGATCTCGCTGTCGCGTTCAAAGGCGCTCGCCAAGCAGGCCGGCGGCAAGCTCAACGACGTGGTGCTGGCGCTCGCCTCGGGCGTGGTCCGGCGTTACCTCCAGCAATATGGCACGCTACCGGCGAAATCGCTGACCGCCGCCGTGCCGATCTCGCTGCGCGAGGAAGGCAACACCGAGGCCAACAACCAGGTGTTCGGCATGATCTGCTCGATCGCGACCAATATCGACGATCCCAAGGCGCGGCTGGAGGCGATCATCGCGCAGTCGACCAAGTCCAAGGAGATGTCGCATCCGTTGCGGGCCCTGATGCCGCAGATTTCCAACATCTCGATGCTGGGTGCGCCGATGATGGTGCAGGTTCTGGCGCTGCTCTACAGCCGCTCGAACCTGTCGGACGTGCTGCCGCCGGCGGCCAACATCACGGTGTCCAACGTGCCGGGGCCGCGGCAGACGCTCTATGCCGCCGGCGCGGAGCTGTTGCACATCTTCCCGGTGTCGATCTCGACGCATGGACAGGCGCTCAACATCACCGTGCAGAGCTATCGCGACCAGCTCGACTTCGGCTTCATCGTCGGCGCCAACATCATTCCGCACGTGCAGGTGATGTGCGACATGCTGCCGGAGGAGTTCGCCGCGCTGGAGGCGGCCTACGCGCCGCCGGCGGCCGACGTCAAGGGCGCCGCAGAGTAGGAATATTGCGATGATTGAGATGCCACCGCTCAAGTTCGTGCAGACGAACGGAATCCGCATGGGCTACTACGAGGCGGGCCCGGTCAGCGACAAGCCGCCGATGGTGCTGTGCCACGGTTGGCCGGAACTCGCCTTCTCCTGGCGTCACCAGATCAAGGCGCTAAGCGAGGCCGGCATCCGGGTGATCGCGCCGGACCAGCGCGGCTATGGCGCGACCGACCGGCCCGAGCCGGTCGAGGCCTACGACATCGAACATCTGACCGGCGACCTCGTTGGGCTCCTCGATCATCTCCAGATCGACAAGGCCATCTTCGTTGGTCACGACTGGGGCGGCTTCATCGTCTGGCAGATGCCGCTGCGGCACATCGACCGGGTTGCGGGGGTGGTCGGCATCAACACGCCTCATACCAACCGTGCCTGGGCCGATCCGATCGAGCTGTTGCGCGCTCGCTTCGGCGACAAGATGTACATCGTGCAGTTCCAGGATCCGGCGCGCGAACCCGACAGGATCTTTGGCAGTCGCGTCGAGCAAACATTCGATGCGTTCATGCGCAAGCCGGCGCCGCGCCCGCCCGATGCGCCGGCAGAGGAAGTGATTGCCGGCGTGGGCGCTTCGCCGCGGGTCAATCTGGCGTTTCCGCAGATGATCGCGGCTTACGACGCGAAGCACGATCCGCGCACGCCGATCCTGTCGCCGGAAGAGAAAAAGGTGTTCGTCGACAATTTCACCAGAACGGGCTTCACCGGCGGCATCAACTGGTACCGCAACATGTCGCGCAACTGGACGCGCGCCGAAGGGCTCGATCATACGGTGCGGGTGCCGTCGCTGATGATCATGGCCGAGAACGACGCGGTGTTGCCGCCGTCTTCCGCCGACGGCATGGACAAGCTGATTCCCGATCTCGAAAAATACCTGGTCCGCGACAGCGGCCATTGGACGCAGCAGGAGAAGCCGGAAGAGGTCAGTGCCAAGCTGATCGAATGGCGTAGAAGGCGGTTTGGCTAACGCTCGTCGTTGCGAACGCGTCATTGCGAGGAGCGAAGCGACGAAGCAATCCAGACTGTCTCCGGATATATTCTGGATTGCCTCGCTTCGCTCGCAATGACGACATTGAGGCAGGGGGACTACATTTCGATGTCATCCAAGAACCGTCTGGACCCGATTCCGCAGCCGCCGACCAAGCCGGTGGTCGGCAACATGCTGTCGCTGGATTCGGCCGCGCCGGTGCAGCACCTGACCCGGCTTGCCAAGGAGCTCGGGCCGATCTTCTGGCTCGACATGATGGGCTCGCCGATCGTCGTCGTCTCCGGCCACGATCTCGTCGACGAGCTCTCCGACGAGAAGCGCTTCGACAAGACGGTGCGCGGTGCGCTGCGCCGCGTGCGCGCGGTCGGCGGCGACGGCCTTTTCACGGCCGACACCCGCGAGCCGAACTGGAGCAAGGCGCACAACATCCTGCTTCAGCCGTTCGGCAACCGCGCCATGCAGTCCTATCACCCGAGCATGGTCGACATCGCCGAGCAGCTCGTCAACAAATGGGAACGGCTCAACGCCGACGACGAGATCGACGTCGTCCATGACATGACCGCGCTGACGCTGGACACGATCGGCCTGTGCGGCTTCGAGTACCGCTTCAATTCCTTCTACCGGCGCGACTACCATCCCTTCGTCGAGTCGCTGGTGCGCTCGCTCGAAACCATCATGATGACGCGCGGCCTGCCGTTCGAGCAGCTGTGGATGCAGAAGCGCCGCAAGACGCTCGCCGAGGACGTCGCCTTCATGAACAAGATGGTCGACGAGATCATCGCCGAGCGCCGCAAGAGCGCGGAAGGGATCGACGACAAGAAGGACATGCTCGCCGCGATGATGACCGGCGTCGACCGCTCGACCGGCGAGCAGCTTGACGACATCAACATCCGCTACCAGATCAACACGTTCCTGATCGCGGGCCACGAGACCACCAGCGGCCTGCTGTCCTACACGCTCTATGCTCTGCTCAAGCATCCGGACATTCTCAAGAAGGCCTATGACGAGGTCGACCGTATCTTCGGCCCCGACATCAACGCGAAGCCGACCTACCAGCAGGTGACGCAGCTCACCTACATCACGCAGATCCTCAAGGAAGCGCTGCGGCTGTGGCCGCCGGCGCCGGCCTATGGCATCTCGCCGCTGAACGACGAGACTATCGGCGGCGGCCAGTACAGGCTCAGGAAGGGCACCTTCATCACCATCCTGGTGACGGCGCTGCATCGCGATCCCTCGGTCTGGGGTCCGAATCCGGAGGCCTTCGATCCCGAGAATTTCAGCCGCGAGGCGGAGGCCAAGCGGCCGATCAACGCCTGGAAGCCGTTCGGCAACGGCCAGCGCGCCTGCATCGGCCGCGGTTTTGCGATGCACGAGGCGGCACTCGCGCTCGGCATGATCCTCCAGCGCTTCAAGCTGATCGACCATCAGCGCTATCAGATGCATCTGAAAGAAACGCTGACCATGAAGCCCGAGGGCTTCAAGATCAAGGTACGTCCGCGCACCGATCGCGAGCGCGGTGCTTATGGCGGGCCGATCGCAGCTGCAGTTTCAGCGCCGAGAGCACCGCGTCAGCCGACGACGCGGCCCGGCCACAATACGCCGATGCTGGTGCTGTACGGCTCCAACCTCGGCACGGCCGAGGAACTCGCGACGCGCATGGCCGACCTTGCCGAGATCAACGGCTTTGCCGTGCATCTCGGGCCGCTCGACGATTACGTCGGCAAGCTGCCGCAGGAGGGTGGCGTGCTGATCATCTGCGCCTCCTATAACGGCGCGCCGCCTGACAATGCGACGCAATTCGTCAAATGGCTCGGCGACGATCTGCCGAAGGATGCCTTTGCCAATGTGCGCTACGCTGTGTTCGGCTGCGGCAACAGCGATTGGGCGGCGACCTATCAATCGGTGCCGCGCTTCATCGACGAGCAATTGTCGAAGCATGGTGCGCGCGCGGTCTATCCGCGCGGCGAAGGCGATGCGCGCAGCGATCTCGACGGCCAGTTCCAGAAATGGTTCCCTGCGGCCGCGCAGGTTGCCACCAAGGAATTCGGCATCGACTGGAATTTCACCCGCACCGCGGAGGACGATCCGCTCTATGCGATCGAGCCGGTGGCGGTGACCGCCGTCAACACCATCGTGGCCCAGGGCGGTGCTGTCGCGATGAAGGTGCTGGTCAATGACGAGCTTCAGAACAAGTCCGGCGCCAATCCGTCGGAGCGTTCGACGCGCCATATCGAGGTGCAGCTGCCGTCCAACATCATCTATCGCGTCGGCGATCACTTAAGCGTCGTTCCGCGCAATGATCCGACGCTGGTGGATTCGGTTGCCCGTCGCTTCGGCTTCCTGCCGGCGGACCAGATCAGGCTTCAGGTCGCCGAAGGCCGGCGCGCGCAGCTGCCGGTCGGCAATGCCGTCTCGGTCGGACGCCTGCTCAGCGAGTTCGTCGAGTTGCAGCAGGTGGCGACACGGAAGCAGATCCAGATCATGGCCGAGCACACCCGCTGCCCGGTCACCAAGCCTAAGCTGCTGGCCTTCGTTGGCGAGGAGGCCGAGCGGCTCGAGCGCTATCGCACCGAGATTCTGGCCAGGCGCAAATCGGTGTTCGACATGTTGCTCGAATATCCGGCCTGCGAGTTGCCGTTCCACGTTTACCTGGAAATGCTCTCGCTGCTGGCGCCGCGCTACTATTCGATTTCGTCCTCGCCGTCGGTGGACCCGGCGCGATGCAGCGTCACGGTCGGCGTGGTCGAAGGGCCGGCCGCCTCCGGGCGCGGTGTCTACAAAGGCATCTGCTCGAATTATCTCTCCAACCGGCGTGCGGGCGATGCGATCTATGCCACCGTGCGCGAGACCAAGGCCGGCTTCCGGCTCCCGGATGAGTCATCGGTCCCGATCATCATGATCGGCCCGGGCACCGGGCTTGCGCCGTTCCGCGGCTTCCTCCAGGAGCGCGCTGCGCGCAAGGCGAAGGGCGCCGCGCTCGGTCCGGCCATGCTGTTCTTCGGCTGCCGCCATCCCGACCAGGATTTTCTCTACGCGGATGAGCTGAAGGGGATGGCGGCAAGTGGCGTCACGGAGCTGTTCACCGCGTTCTCGCGCGCGGACGGACCGAAGACCTATGTGCAGCACATGCTTGCGGCGCAGAAGGACAGGGTCTGGCCGCTAATCGAGCAGGGCGCAATCATCTATGTCTGCGGCGACGGCGGCAAGATGGAGCCCGATGTAAAGGCCGCGCTCGTCGCGATCCATCGCGAGAAGAGCGGCAGCGATGCCGCCGCGGCTGCGCGCTGGATCGAGGAGATGGGTGCGAAGAACCGGTATGTGCTGGATGTCTGGGCGGGAGGGTGATTGTTCGTCCGATCGTGCTAAAGCTCTCGCATGATTCCCTGGGAAAAGATCGACACCGCAAAAATCCCCGGCTCCGACGAAGAGCTCCGCCTGATGCGGCGCGGCAAGGAGTTCTCCATCAAGCTCGGCACCAACGAGCTGATGAACAACCGCCTGTCGGGCTCTGAGGCCGCGCTCGCGACACTGGCGGCGAAGCAGATCGAGAAGGTCGCAAAGCCCGTTGTCCTCATCGGAGGCCTCGGGATGGGCTTTACGCTGCGCGCAGCGCTCACTGTGCTCGGGAGCAAGGCGAAGATCGTGGTCTCCGAGCTCGTGCCGGCGGTGGTCGCCTGGGCGCGCGGCCCGATGGCCGAGGTCTTTGGCGACAGTCTCGATGATGTCAGGGTGAAGATCCGGGAAACCGATGTCGGCGAGATCATCCGCGCGCAGCGGTCGGCCTTCGACGCCATTCTGCTCGACGTCGACAACGGGCCGGAGGGGCTGACCCGGAAGGGCAATAACGCACTCTACAATGCGAGCGGGTTGAAAGCGGCGAAGGTGGCGCTGCGGCCGGGCGGCGTGCTCGCCGTCTGGTCGTCGGGACCCAACCCGGCCTTCACCAAGCGCCTCGGTAGCGCCGGCTTCGATGTGAACGAAGTCAATGTCCGGGCCACCGGACGAGGCGGCGGCGCGCGCCATGTGATCTGGATTGCGCGGAAGAGCTAGGCGGCGATTTGTAGCCCGGATGGAGCGAAGCGAAATCCGGGGCGGTCGATCCGCAAAGAGTGGTCCCGGATTACGCTGCGCTCCATCCGGGCTACGGCTCTAGAACATCGTATTGTTGTTCGCCGGATTTTCCGGGATGTCCTGAACGACGTCCCAGTGTTCGACGATCTTGCCGTTCTCCAGCTTGAAGATATCCACGATCGCGCGGCCCCTGCTGCCGGGCTCCCGAACGGAGTGAACGTGCAGGATGACAAAGTCGCCATCGGCGAATGAGCGCTTGATCTCGCTGTGCGAGTTCGGGAACTTTTCGCGCAGGAAGCCGATGAACTTGCGAAAACCGTCCGGACCATCGGGCGCATTCGGATTGTGCTGGACATAACGGTTGCCGACATAGGCGAGGGCGGCGTCGGCGTCCTTTTGGTTAAGGCCCTTCTCGTCGAAGGCCAGTACGGCGGCGCGGTTGGCTTCTTCCTGCGCGCTGGCGGCCAGCGCAGCGCCGTTGCCGAGGGACAGCATGAGAATGGAAGCCGCAATCATTGCGACGGACCGGACGATGAGATGCATGTGAGCTCCGAGAGGCCGCAGCCTCTGTCTTGCGATTGAGGAAGGCCTGTATAGCTTTCGCCCCGGCTCGCGTTAAGAGAGTAACCGGAAGCTCACATGGTCACCGCGAGGAGACCGGTCGCGTCTACGCCGCCTGCGCCGCCGCCCCATGAGCGTGCTTGTCGATGGCGCGGATGATGTCGGGCCAGAAGCGCATCGGCAGCGCATGGCCCATGCCGTCGATCATCAATAGCTTTGCGCCGGGAATCGACTCTGCGGTGTCCTTGCCGCCTTCGGGCCGCACCAGCGGATCGACGGTGCCGTGAATGACCAGCGTCGGTGTTTTCACGCCACGCAGCCGCTCCTTGCGGCTGGCGGAGGCGAGTACGGCGCGGAGCTGCCGGCCGACGCCGGCCGGATTGAGGCCGCGTGCGAAGACGCGCTCGGCACGATCGGGGTCGAGCGCTTCCTCTTCCGGAAAGGACCCGGCGCGCAGCACCTTCCAGGTCTCGCCGAAGCGGACGATGAACTCCTCCTTGCTGCGTGGCGGCGGTGCCATCAGCATCGCGGAGGCCTCGCGTGTCGGCGGCGGCACACGCGGATTGCCTGTCGTCGACATGATCGAGGTCAGCGAGCGCACGCGCTCTGGAAACGACAGCGTCACCTCCTGCGCGATCATGCCGCCCATCGAGGCACCAACCAGATGCGCGGACTTGATGCCGAGCGCATCCATCAGGCCGACCGTGTCCTTCGCCATGTCGATCAGCTTGTAGGTCGCGGCGACGGGAATCCTCAGAAAGCGCAGCTTCAACAGCTCGAGCGGCGTCAGGCGTTTGCCGCCCGTCAGATGGCTCGACTTGCCGATGTCGCGATTGTCGAAGCGGATCACGCGAAAGCCATGCACGGCGAGCTGCTCGCAGAACGCATCGTCCCAGTGGATCATCTGCGCCCCGAGCCCCATGATCAGCAGCAGCGGCTCGGCGTTGTCGTTGCCGAAGATCTCGTAGCAGATGTCGATGCCGTTGGCGCGGATGGTCTGGGGCGGCTGATGGGTGGTCACGGGCGCGTTCCCTCCTGCTGATCGATGCTGTATCGCACGGTTTGCCGCCGCAAAGAAGCCGTGTGCGCCGCACCGCGCGACCTGCCGGTTGACCGCTCCCTCGCAACGGTGTGGTATGGCGAAAAAAGAAGGGCATCGCAGCTCTCGATATCAGGAGGACGCCGATGACCGACAAGACCAATGACCCCGTCGCCATGTGGCAGAAGATGGTTGGTGAGATGGAGAAGGGGTTCAACTCCTTCGCCAACCAGGCCATGTCGTCGCCCGAGTTTTCACAGGCGATGAACCGCGCGGGAGGGGTTGCTGCAGGTGCTCAGAAGCAACTCGGCGAGCTCATGGAAAAATATCTGGTCTCCATGAACCTGCCCAGCCGCGATCAGGTCACTGGCCTTGCCGAAAGGTTGCAAGCCATCGAAGGCCAGATCGGTGAGATCAAGTGGATGCTGAGCCAGATGGCGGCACGTTCCGGCGTATCTCAGGGCTCCGATACGGCATTGCGACCGCCGCGCACCAGGCGCGCGCCGTCCGAGGGCGGAGAGCAGACATGAATGCAGCCACCGGACTAGATCTCGCATCGATCCCGGATCGCATCCAGTCCGAGGTGCAGCGCGCCATCCAGCGCAGCATCAAGGGCGTCGAATATTTCTCGACTTCGGGCCCTTCGCTCGGCTCGACGCCGAAGGACGTGCTGCATTCGCGCGGCACCATGAGCCTCTATCACTACCGGCCGATGTCCGACGAGATCTACCGCGTGCCGGTCTTGATCGTGATGGCGACCACCAATCGCGGCTACATCCTCGATCTCGTGCCTGGTCAGAGCTTCATCGAGTTCCTGCTCAAGCGCGGCTACGACGTCTACATGCTGGACTGGAGCGCGCCGCGGCCGGAGGAGAAGAGCCTGCGCATGGAGGACTACGTCCTCGACTTCATCCCGGATTGCGTCCGCCGCGTGCAGGCCGATTCCGGCGAGCAGGACGTCTCGGTGATCGGCTATTGCTTCGGCGGCGTGCTGTCGCTGCTCTACGGCTCGATC
Organism: Bradyrhizobium sp. 61; assembly: GCF_023073075.1. Classification (NCBI taxonomy): domain Bacteria; kingdom Pseudomonadati; phylum Pseudomonadota; class Alphaproteobacteria; order Hyphomicrobiales; family Nitrobacteraceae; genus Bradyrhizobium; species Bradyrhizobium sp. 61. Next base: position 213,752 of record NZ_JADPIU010000084.1, read on the forward strand.
CACAAGGACGGGCCGATGAAGAATTTGATCTGCTTCACCACCCCGATCGATTTCCGCCAGATGAAGCTGTTCTCCAATTTCTCCGACCGCCGCTATTTCGACGTCGACCGCCTCGTCGACAGCGTCGGCAACGTGCCGCCGGAGATGATCCTGTCCTCGTTCGAGATGCTGCGCCCGGCCTCGCGCACGGTGAGCCAGATCCAGCTTTGGGAAAACATCTGGAACGATGAGTTCGTGAAATCGTATCGCATGTTCGACCGCTGGGCGACCGACACGCTGCCGCTTGCGGGCGAGTATTTCCGCACGATCACCAAGGATCTGATGTGGGACAACAAACTGTTCAACGACACTATGTCGGTCGGCGGCCGCGCGGCGAAGCTCGAAGACATCAAGGTGCCGTTCCTTCATGCGGTCGCCGAGCACGATCACATCGTGCCGTATGACGCCGCAAAACACCTGATCGCGAAGATCGGATCCGATGACAAGGAAGAGGTGATGCTGAAGGGCGGTCACGTCTCGCTTGTCGCCGGCGCCAACGCCGTGAAACGGCTGTGGCCGAAACTGGATTCCTGGCTGGGGAAGAGATCGACATGAGTGAGCAGCGTTCCTATCCGCGTCAGGTCAAGACCGACGCTGGCGATATCGAGATCCGCCTGATGTCGCCTCCGGACGAGGCCGCGATGCTGGCCTTCGGCAAGGGCCTGCCGACCCATGATCTGTTGTTCCTGCCGCGCAACATCAGCGAGCCGAAGGTGCTCTCGGCCTGGGTCAAGGAGATCGAGCGCGGCGCGATTACCAGCCTGCTCGCGGTCAGGGACGCCAAGGTCGTCGGCTGCGGCACGCTGGTGCGCGATCCGCATTCCTGGTCGCCCCATGTCGGCGAGATCCGGATGGTTGTTTCCCTCGACGTGCGCGGGAAGGGGGTCGGGCGGGCGCTCTCGCAGGAGACCTTTGCGCTCGCGCTCGGCGCCGGCCTGGAAAAGCTTTCGGTCCAGATGACGGTCGACCAGCAGGCGGCGATCGCCCTGTTCGAGAGCCTCGGCTTCAAGGCCGAGGCGCTGCTGCGGGACCATGTCCGGGACGTCGACGGCAAGACCCACGACATCGTCGTGCTCGGGCACAATATTGCGCAGGTCCAGGCCCAGATGGAGGCCTATGGGCTGCCGGGTGCCGTCCAGCATTAGGGGCCGCCGGCTCGTTATCCGGGAACCCGTCTGGCCAGGGAGGCGGCAAATTGCCTTCCATTAAGGCTGTTCACGATTTCGTGATATCGCGGTGCAATACGAATATTGCATCGCACCATTAATTATGTCATATAAGCCGTGCCCCGGGCCAATGAGGACGGGGTGAGCCCATAGCTCAACCCAATGAGGATGGAGAGAACCCCATGACCACCGAAACCAACACTGCCTTCGAGGGCTTCAAGGACGCTTTCAAGAACATCCAGAACCTGGAAGTTCCCGAGGCCGCCCGCGAGTTCGTCAAGAAGTCCGCCAACACCGCCAAGGACCGTGCTGCCGAGGTGTTCGCTGGCTCCGAGCGCGTGACCGCCGCCGTCGAGAACGCGGTGACCGAGTCCGTCACCGAGGCCGGCAAGATCAGCCGCAACATCCAGCAGGCGATCTACGAGGACGCCGAGGCGTTCTTCTCTGGCATCGACAAGCTCGCGTCCGCCAAGTCGATCAGCGAAGCCGTCGAGATCCAGTCGAGCCTGCTCCGCGCCCGCGGCGAAGTCTTCGTCTCGCGCGCCAAGGCGACCGCCGACTATGTCGGCAAGCTCGCTGCCAACGGTGCGAAGTCGGCTCAGGACAACTTTGCCAAGGTCTACACCAAGACCGCTTGATACGGCACCCTGAGTACAAACTGAAATTTGAGGCCCGCTTCGGCGGGCCTTTGTTTTTTGTGCTGCCGTCATTGCAAGCGCAGCGAAGCAATCCAGTGTCTTTCCACGGAGGCAGACTGGATTGCTTCGCTTCGCTCGCAATGACGGGTACTGTAATCCAGTGATGACTCCACCCGCCACCTTCTCCTTCGACACCCCCGGTGACGCCGAACGCGCGGCGGAGCTTCGCCGCGTCAAGGCGCTGGCGACGCTGGTGCTGGCCTCGACGCTTGCCCTGTTCGTCGTCGCCAAATGGCTTCTGCCAGTGCATCCCGCGTTCGGCTTCATCGCCGCCTTCGCGGAAGCCGCGACCATCGGCGGGCTCGCCGACTGGTACGCGGTGGTCGCGCTGTTCAAGCGGCCGCTCGGCCTTCCGATCCCGCACACCGCGATCATCCAGAGCAATCAGGCCCGCATCGCCGACAAGCTCGGCGAGTTCATCCAGGTGCATTTCCTCGAGGCCCGCCCCGTCGAGGCCAAGCTGAGGGAGATCGATTTCGGCTCCTTCGTCGCCGACTGGCTGCGCGACCGCAAGCGCAGCGATGATCTCGCGCGTTTCGCACTGCGCCTGCTGCCGGAGGCGGTCTCCGCGACGGAAAGCTCGGGTCTGATGACCTTCATCATTCGCCGCATGTCCTCGCAGCTCCAGGCGATCGACCTTGCGCCGCTCGCGGCCGGTACGCTGCGCGGCTTCGTCGCGGAAGGGCGGCATCAAATCCTGTTCGACGATCTGCTGCGCGTGATGCACGAGACGCTGAACCAGACCGAGACGATGGCGATGATCCGCGAGAAGGTGCGCGCGGAGTTGCCGACCCTGCTCAGGCTCTATCGCGCCGACAAGTTTCTGGTGAACAAGATCGTGGCGTCCGCCACCGCTTTCTTCAATGAGGTGCGCAGCGATCCCAAACATCCGTTTCGCGGTGAATTCGATCGCATGGTGCTGGGCTTCGTCGATCGGCTCGGCACCGATCAGGCCTATATCGATCGTATCGATGGATTGAAGCGCGATCTGCTCGCCCGGCCCGAGCTTGCCGATCTCGCCCGCACCGTCTGGGCCAACACGCGCTCCTTCATCGAGCGCAGCGCGAGCGGCGAGACGCAGGTGCTGCAGCATCATCTCGCCGGGATGTTCGTCGCAGCCGGCGAGGCGCTCGCCGGCGATGCCGAGCTCCGCGGCGAGATCAACAAGGGCCTGGTGGCGGTGCTGCGCAGCTTCGTTGCGGATCAGAAGAGCGGCGTCTCGACCTTCATTTCCGACCAGGTCAAGGCGTGGGATATGGCGCAGTTGATTTCGCTGATTGAAATCAACATCGGCCGCGACCTGCAATACATCCGCTTCAACGGTTCGTTGATCGGCGGGCTCGCAGGTCTTGCGCTCTACTCCGTAGAATTCCTGCTTCGATGGTTGTGACTTTTGCGTCACGGACGCTGGCATTCACGTGCGGGCCTATTGTCGCCTAGGGCTTCACCCGCTTGAATGTCCGGAACCGGCCGCCTAGCTGATTCATGCTGCGTTGCGGAACGTTCAAGAAGCCGGACTGTTGGAATTCGTACCCATTTGCCGGCATCGCAACCGGTAGCCTTTTCAGCAATTCTGCCCAGGGGACCATTGATGACCGCTACTGCCCAGACGCTGCGTCCGCCGTCCCGTACCTTGATGTTCCTGGAAGGGCGCGCGATCCACGAGTTCGGTGCATTCCTCGGCGCGCTGCCGCTGCTGAGCCTCGCGCCCCGCGGCGATGGGCATCCGGTGCTGGTGTTCCCGGGCCTCGTGGCCTCCGACGCGTCGACGCGCGCGCTGCGCTCGTTTCTGACCAGCAAGGGCTACGCGGCAAGCGGCTGGCGCCAGGGCCGCAACTACGGCCTGCGCGAGGGCGTGCAGCATGCGATGGTCGATCTCGTGCAGGAGCTCAGCGACAAGCATGGCCGCAAGATCAGTCTGGTCGGCTGGAGCCTCGGCGGCCTCTATGCGCGCCAGCTCGCCAAGATGATGCCGGCGCGCGTGCGCCAGGTGATCACGCTCGGCAGCCCCTTCGCGGGCGATCCCCGTTCGACCAATGCCTGGCGCGTCTATGAATGGGCCAGCGGCCGGAAGTCCGACGAGGTCGATCCGCAGTTCGGCGGCGAGCTTGCCGTCGCGCCGCCGGTGCCGACCACCGCCATCTTCAGCCGCACCGACGGCGTCTGTGCCTGGCAGGGCTGTATGGAGAAGACGGGCGCACAGACCGAGAGCATCGAGGTCGAGAGCAGCCATTGCGGCATGGGCCATCATCCCGCCGCCGTCTATGCGGTCGCCGACCGCCTCGCGCAGAAGGAAGGCCAGTGGCGGCCGTTCGACCGCAGCGGCTGGCGCAGCATGGTCTATCCCGATCCGCATCGGTAAGCGCGGCCTGCATGTTTCGAGACGCACGGCTTTGCCGCGCTCCTCACCATGAGGACTGAGAGCTAGTGACGCCGCGCGAAAGCGATCAGACCTCATCCTGAGGAGGCGCGAAGCGCCGTCTCGAAGGATCGAGCCCGGCTCTCGCTTTGATTGTCGTCTCCGTCCATTGTCGCAGCCGCACCAAACGCGCTATGCCTCGCGCATGGCGCATCCATTGTCCCGCATCATCGACCAGCTCAAGCGTGAGCCGTCACGCACGGGCTCCATCGTCATCACCGTGTTCGGCGACGCCATCGTGCCGCGCGGCGGCTCGGTGTGGCTCGGCACGCTGCTGGAGTTCTTCGAGAGTCTGGACATCGATGCCGGCGTGGTGCGCACCGCGATGTCGCGCCTTGCTGCCGATGGCTGGCTGATGCGCGAAAAGGTTGGCCGTAACAGTTTTTATCGCCTGGCTGACAAAGGAAGTCAGACCTTCGAGGCCGCCACGCGCCACATCTACGATCCGCCATCGCCGGACTGGACCGGGCGCTTCGAGCTGCTCCTGATCGGCAACGGCGAGGATCGCGACGTCTCGCGCGAAGCGCTGCGCAACGCGGGCTTCGGCAGTCCGCTGCCCGGCGTGTGGGTCGCGCCATCAGGTGTGCCGGTGCCGGACGAGGCTGCCGGAGCGATCCGTCTTGAAGTCTCGGCTGAGGATGACAGCGGGCGCCGTCTGCTCAGCGCGAGCTGGCCGCTGGATCGCACCGCAGACGCCTATCTGAAATTCATGAAGACGTTCGAGCCGCTCCGTGGCGCTATCGCGCGCGGCGCGGATCTGTCCGAGGCCGACGCCTTCACCGCGCGCATCCTGCTGATCCACTACTATCGCCGCGTCGTGTTGCGCGATCCGCTGCTGCCCGAGAGCTTGCTGCCGGGCGACTGGCCTGGCAGGGCAGCACGCGAACTCTGCGGCGAGGTCTATCGCGCGCTGCTTGCGCCGTCGGAACAATGGCTTGATAGCCATGGAACCAATGAGAGGGGGCCACTGCCACCGGCTCGAAAGCTCCTGGAGCGGAGGTTCGAGGCCTGATTTATATGTTACAGAAATATATTGCATGAAGTAATTTTTGTTATATATTGCCTCCCAATAAACGGGAGGATGCGCATGTATACCCAGGCGCTGAACACGGCCGAGACCGACGATCGCGGTCTCGAGGACGCGGCCAAGGCTGCTCAGTTCCAGGCCCGCATCGATGCCGAGGAGCGCATCGAGCCGAACGACTGGATGCCGGCGGCCTATCGCAAGACGCTCACCCGCCAGATCTCCCAGCACGCCCATTCTGAAATCGTCGGCATGCTGCCCGAAGGCAACTGGATCACGCGCGCGCCGACCCTGCGCCGCAAGGCGGCGCTGCTGGCCAAGGTGCAGGACGAGTGCGGCCACGGGCTCTATCTCTATGCCGCCGCCGAGACGCTCGGCACGTCGCGCGAAGAGCTGGTCGACGCCATGCTTGCCGGCAAGGCCAAATATTCCTCGATCTTCAACTATCCGACGCTGACCTGGGCCGATATCGGCACCATCGGCTGGCTGGTCGACGGCGCTGCGATCATGAACCAGATCCCGTTGTGTCGCTGCTCCTATGGCCCGTACGCACGCGCGATGATCCGCGTCTGCAAGGAGGAATCTTTCCACCAGCGCCAGGGCTACGAGATCATGCTGACGCTGTGCCGCGGCTCGGATGAGCAGAAGGCGATGGCACAGGATGCGCTGAACCGCTGGTGGTGGCCGGTGCTGATGATGTTCGGCCCGCCCGATGCGACGAGCCAGCACAGCGACACATCGACGAAGTGGAAGATCAAGCGCTTCTCCAATGACGAGCTGCGCCAGAAGTTCGTCGATGCCACCGTGCCGCAGGCGCAATATCTCGGCCTCACCATTCCCGATCCCGGCATGACGCAGGACGCCGAAGGCCACTGGCGCTACAGCGAGATCGACTGGACCGAATTCAAGCAGGTGCTGGCCGGTAACGGCCCCTGCAACCGCGATCGGCTCGCCGCGCGTCGCAAGGCGCACGATGAGGGCGCCTGGGTGCGTGAGGCGGCAGCTAGCTATGCCGCAAAGCGGGCGCGGCGTCAGACCGCACAAGCCGCGGAATAAGGAGATCACGATGGCCACGCCAAACACGCCGCTGTGGGAAGTCTTCATTCGCAGCCGCAACGGGCTCGCGCACAAGCATGTCGGCTCGCTGCATGCGAACGATGCCACCATGGCCCTGCAGGCCGCGCGCGACATTTACACCCGGCGCGGCGAGGGGCTGTCGATCTGGGTCGTGCCGTCGACCGCGATCACCGCGAGCGATCCGGCCGAGAAGGGCATGATGTTCGAGCCGGCGGAATCGAAGATCTACCGGCATCCGACGTTCTACGAGGTGCCCGAGGAAGTGGGGCACATGTGATGCTTGTGGCCAACATCCAGGTCGCGGAAACACCGCTGGTGCTCTACGCGCTGCGCCGCGCCGACGATGCGCTGATTCTCGGTCATCGTCTGTCGGAATGGTGCGGGCATGCGCCGATGCTGGAAGAGGACATGGCGCTCTCCAACATCGCGCTCGACCTCATCGGCCAGGCGCGTGAGCTCTACACCTACGCCGCCAAGGCCGAAGGCAAGGACAACAACGAAGACAAGCTCGCCTATTTGCGCGACGTCAGGCAGTACCGCAACCTGCTGCTGGTTGAGCAGCCGAATGGCGACTTTGCCCAGACCCTGGTGCGGCAGTTCTTCTATTCCGCCTTCGCCGACCTCTATTGGCGGGCGATGATGGCCTCGCGTGATCCGACGCTCGCGGCCATTGCCGCCAAGTCCGAGAAGGAGAGCGCCTATCATCTGCGCCATGCCTCTGAGTGGATCATCCGGCTCGGTGACGGCACGGATGAGAGCCATCGACGTGCGCAAGCCGCGATCGATCATCTCTGGGCCTTCACCGGTGAGATGTTCGCCGTCGATGACGGTGAGCGCGCCCTGATCCATGCCGGTATCGCCATCGATCCCGGAACCCTTCGTGGTCGCTGGCTGACGACGCTCTCCGATGTCGTCAGCGAGGCAACGCTCACGCTGCCGCAGAACGACTGGATGCAGCAGGGCGGCCGCGTGGGCCGCCACAGCGAGCATCTCGGCCATCTCCTGTCCGAGCTGCAGTCGATGCAGCGTACTTTTCCGGGGCAGACATGGTGACGGTGCTTGAACGCGACAGCGAGCTGCGCCGGCGCGCCTGGGACGCCGCGGCGAGCGTCGTTGACCCGGAAATTCCGGTGCTGACCATCGCCGATCTCGGCGTGCTCCGTGATGTCGTGCTCGACGGCGATCATGTCGAGGTCGCGATCACCCCGACCTATTCGGGCTGCCCTGCGATGAACATGATAGCGCTCGAAATCGAGCTTGCGTTGGAACGCGCCGGTTTTCGCCAGCCGAAAGTGCGCACCGTACTGTCGCCGGCATGGACCACCGACTGGATGAGCGAAGAGGGGCGCCGGAAGCTGCGCGCCTACGGCATCGCGCCACCGCAGGCGTCAAGCTCACGCCGCGCGCTGTTCGGCGAACAGGCCATCGCGTGCCCGCAATGCGGCTCTGACAGGACCGAGCTTCTGTCCGAATTCGGCTCGACCTCCTGCAAGGCGCTGTGGCGCTGCAAGGCCTGCCGCGAACCCTTCGATTATTTCAAGTGTCATTGATCATGTCCGCAGCCGCACCGCGCTTTCATCGACTGACCGTCAACGATCTCCGCCGCGAGGCGGCCGACGCCGTGTCGCTGACCTTCGCGGTCCCCGGCGAGCTTGCCGGCGATTACGCTTTCGCGCCCGGCCAGTACCTCACGCTCCGCACCATGCTCGATGGCGAGGAAGTCCGGCGCTCCTATTCGATCTGCTCGGGTCCTGACGATGGCGAGATCCGCATTGCCGTGAAGAAGGTCGACGGCGGAGCATTTTCGAACTGGGCGGCGGATGAACTCAAATGCGGCGACGATCTCGACGTCATGACGCCAACCGGACGCTTCGGCGTGATCCCGCCTGCAGATAGCGGACGCATCCATGTCGGCTTTGCCGCAGGCTCCGGCATCACGCCGATCCTGTCGATCGTCAAGGGCGTGCTCGCGCGCGAGCCGGACAGCCGCTTCTTCCTGTTCTACGGCAACCGCGCCACCGACAACATCATGTTCCTGGAGGCACTCGAGGAGCTCAAGGATCGCTTCATCGATCGCCTCTCGATCTTCCACGTCATCTCCGGCGAGGAGCAGGACATCCCGATCCTGCATGGCCGGCTCGATGGCGACAAGGTGAGGGTGTTGCTACGCTCCCTGGTGCCGGCCGCCAGTGTCGACCATGTCTTCATCTGTGGCCCCCTTGGTATGAGCGAGGAGATCGAGGTGACCTGCCGCGATCTCGGTATCGCGGAAGAGCGCGTCCACGTGGAGCGCTTCGTCTCCGAATTCGGCGGCAAGCCGCGACCGAAGAAGATCGTTGCACCCGACGCGCCACCGAAGGCGATCGCCTCGCTGATCATCGACGGCAAGCGCCGCGACGTGCCGGTTGCCGAGGACGAGGCGATCCTCGATGCCGCGCTGCGCGCCGGCGTCGATCTGCCCTTCGCCTGCAAGGGCGGCATGTGCTCGACCTGCCGCGCCAAGCTGGTCGAGGGCGAGGCGCCGATGGACATCAATTATTCGCTGGAGCCCTGGGAGTTGAAGGCCGGCTTCGTCCTGACCTGCCAGGCGAAGCCGTCGTCAGAGCGGGTCGTGGTCGATTACGATCACGTTTGACAGTTATGGCCGGGCAGCAGAGCATTGTGGCCAAACATTTGGCCGGGAGAAGCGCGTGAACGTCAAAGCCAACCTGTCGCCCGAGGATATTGCCCGCGCCTGCGCCGACGCGATGTGGGCGGAGGATGATGCCTCCAAGGGTCTCGGCATGGAGATCGTCGAGATTGGTCCGGGCTTCGCGACGCTGGCGATGAATGTGCGGCCGGACATGGTCAACGGCCAGCGCATCGCCCATGGCGGCTTCATCTTCACGCTGGCCGATTCCGCCTTCGCCTTTGCCTGCAATTCGCACAATGAACGTGTCGTGGCGGCACAGGGCCAGATCACCTTCATCAAGCCGGGCAAGCTTGGTGACCGCCTCGTTGCAAAAGCGCGCGAGGTCAGCCGTAGCGGACGCTCAGGCATCTACGACGTGCGCGTGACAGCCGGCGACACCGTCATCGCGGAATTCCGGGGGCATTCGCGTGTCATTCCCGGCACGTGGCTGCCGACGCAAGAACAGTAAGAGTCCAATAAGAAGAACCAACCAATGTGGGGAAACGAGGATGGCTCTGACGAGGCTCAAGGAAGGTGGCAACGCCTATCGTGCCGAGATGGACGCGCATGAGCGCGCGTCGCGTGATGAGATCATGGCGCTGCAAAAGCAGCGGCTGGCCTGGTCGCTGAAGCACGCCTACGACAACGTCGCGCATTACCGCCAGGCCTTCGACAAGGCCGGCGTGCATCCGTCCGATTTTCGCGAACTCTCCGATCTCGCGAAATTCCCGTTCACCGTGAAGACGGATCTGCGCGACAATTATCCCTTCAACATGTTCGCCGTGCCGCGCGAAAAGCTGGTGCGCGTGCATGCCTCCTCCGGCACCACGGGAAAGCCGATCGTGGTGGGCTATACGCAACGCGACATCGACACCTGGTCGGAGGTGATGGCACGCTCGATCCGCGCCGCCGGCGGCCGCACCGGCATGATCATCCACAACGCCTATGGCTACGGCCTGTTTACCGGCGGATTGGGTGTGCACTACGGCGCCGAAAAACTCGGCTGCACCGTGGTGCCGATCTCCGGCGGCATGACCGAGCGGCAGGTGCAACTCATCAACGACTTCCGACCCGACATCATCACGGTAACGCCGAGCTACATGCTGGCGATCCTCGACGAGTTCAAGCGCCAGAAGCTCGACCCGCGCCAGTGCTCGCTCAAGGTCGGCATCTTCGGCGCCGAGCCCTGGACCAATGCGATGCGCGGCGAGATCGAGGACGCCTTCGACATGGACGCGACCGACATCTATGGCCTCTCTGAAGTGATCGGCCCCGGCGTCGCGCAGGAGTGCATCGAGACCAAGGACGGCCTGCACATCTGGGAGGACCATTTTTATCCCGAGGTGATCGACCCGGAGACTGGCGCGGTGCTGCCGGATGGCGCGAAGGGCGAGCTGGTCTTCACCTCGCTGACCAAGGAAGCTTTCCCGGTGATCCGCTATCGCACCCGCGACCTGACGCGGCTGCTGCCGGGCACGGCGCGGCCGGGCATGCGGCGCATGGAGAAGGTGACGGGTCGCTCGGACGACATGATCATCCTGCGCGGTGTCAATCTGTTCCCGACCCAGATCGAGGAGGTATTGCTCGCGACCGACTGGTGCGGCGGGCATTTCATTCTTGAACTCACCCGCGAAGGCCGCATGGACGAGCTGACCATCATTGCCGAGGCGCGCCCGGAGAGCTGGGACGGCCGGGGGCTCGTCGATCACGCCGACCGCATTTCGACCCATATCAAGAACACCATCGGAATCAGCTCCAACGTGCGGGTGGTCGCCCCCGCCACGCTGGAGCGCTCGCTGGGCAAGGCCAAGCGCCTCTACGACAAGCGGCCGAAGGACTAGCTGTCGCTCCTCATGGTGAGGAGCGCCGAAGGCGCGTCTCGAACCATGAAGGCCCGGATGCTGCAGCGCGGGCTTGTATCCTTCGAGACGCCGCTCGCGCGACTCCTCAGGACGAGGGGAGGCGGTTGACTTGACCGGTCCCAAAGGCGACAAGGCCCGCGAGAAATCGTGGGTCTTTCGATGTCACCAGCCGATCGCAAAACCGTCGAAGCGCGCTGCGTCCGCCTCAATGCCAAGGCCGATAATGCTGCGGCGATCGCGCCGCTGATCGAGCATCATATGCTCGCGCGCGGTCCGAAGGATCTCCTGATCGAGATAAGGGCCGCCGCCGTCAACCCCTCCGATGTGAAGGCTGCGACCGGGCTGATGCCCTATGCGGTCTTCCCCCGTACGCCCGGCCGCGATTATGCCGGCGTGGTGATTGACGGGCCGGCCGATACGATCGGCCGCGAGGTGTTCGGCTCCTCCGGCGATCTCGGCATCCGCCGCGACGGCACCCACGCCAGCCATCTCGTCGTCGAAGCCGACGCCGTGGTGGAGAAGCCGAAGACGGTGTCCTGGGAGGAGGCCGCCGGCATCGGCGTGCCCTTCGTCACCGCAATGGAAGGCTTTCGCCGCGCCGGCATTCCGAAGCCAGGCGAAACCGTGCTGGTGTTCGGCGTCAACGGCAAGGTCGGTCAGGCCGCGGTCCAGATCGCGACCTGGCAGGGCGCGCGCGTCATCGGCGTGGTGCGTAAGGCGGAAGCCTACGAGGGCCATGCCAACGCAGCCATCGAGGTGATTGACGCCTCGGCGACCGATGCCGCCACGCGTGTGCGCGAACTGACCGGCGGCAAGGGGGCCGACATCGTCTTCAACACCGTCGGCGATCCCTATTTCCAGGCCGCACACAAATCGCTCGGATTGCGCGGCCGCCAGATCCTGATCGCCGCGATCGACCGCATCGTGCAGTTCAACATCCTCGAATTCTACCGCGGGCAACACACCTATGTCGGCATCGACACGCTCGGGCTGTCCTCGGCGGCGACCGGCGCGGTGCTGCGCGACCTCGGCCCCGGCTTTGCGAGCGGGCACCTGAAACCGTTCCCGATCAAGGCGAATGCCGTCTATCCGCTGGAGCGCGCCAAGGAGGCCTATGTCGCGGTCGCCGGTTCGTCGCGGGATCGCGTGATCCTGAAGCCTTGACCATGGACTCGTCCACTCAACTCGTCATCCTCGCCGGCCTCATCATCGGGCTCATCTATGGCGCCGTGGGCCTGCTCAGCGGCTTCTGCCTGATGAGCAGCATGCGCGGCTGGCTGGCCGAAGGAGACGGGCGGCTGGTGCGGACCTTTGCAATGGCGATTGCTGTTGCGGTTGCTGCGAGCCAATTCCTTGCCGGTAGCGGCATGGTCGATCTCGGCAAGTCGATCTATCTGCAACAATCCTTTTCAGTGCCGGTGCTGTTCCTCGGCGGCCTGTTGTTCGGCTACGGCATGGTGTTGTCGAATGGCTGCGGCTCGCGGGCGCTGGTGCTGCTCGGCCGCGGCAATCTCCGCTCCTTCGTCGTCGTGATCGTGCTCGCCATCGCCGCGCAGATGACGCTCAAGGGCCTGATCGCGCCGGTGCGCATTGCGCTGGTCCAGGCCTCGCAAACGACCGTCAACGCCAACTCGCTGCCGTCACTGTTGGCGACGCTCGGTCCCGGTGAAGGGGTCACGCGCGCGCTGAGCGCTGCTGCAATCGCCGTTGCGCTGATCCTGTTTGCGTTTGCACACCCGGCATTCCGGCGTTCGCCGGGCCAGATTGCAGCCGGTGTCGTCGTCGGGCTCCTGGTCGCCAGCGGCTGGTTCGTCACCGGCTATCTCGGCGCCGACGATTTCAATCCCGTCCCGGTGACGTCGCTCACCTTCGTCGCGCGGATCGCGGACGCGCTGCAATACGCCATGCTCTCGACCGGGCTGACGCTCAACTTCGGTATCGCCACCGTTGCCGGCGTCCTCGCCGGCAGCCTGGTCACCGCGCTCGCCACGGGTCGTTTCCAGCTCGAAGGCTATTCGTCGCCGCGCCACATGCTGCGCTCGGCCGGCGGTGCGGCGCTGATGGGGATCGGCGGCGTGATGGCGTTCGGCTGCTCGATCGGGCAAGGGCTCACCGGCGTATCGACACTCGCTCTGGGCTCGTTCGTCGCGGTCGCCGGCATCCTGCTCGGCACGACGGTCGGCCTGCGCGGTGCACTGCGGGTTCAGCCGCTCGCGGTGGCCTGACCGCGCAGCAGCCGGTCGCCCAGCGTCGCAAGACCGATGCCGGTGACGATCAGTCCGGCCGCGACAGCAAGACTCATGTCGATCGGCTCGCCCAGCAGGATCGCAGCACTGGCGATACCGACGAGCGGCGTCCCCGTGGTGCCGAGCGACGTCGTCAGGGCCGAGATGCTCTTGTTGACCATCGACATCGCCCAATAGGCCAGCGCCGTTCCGATCAGGCCGGAATACAGGAAAAGCAGCACGAGCTTCCACGACCATTCCGCGTGCGGCGGGCCTTCCGTGATAACAGCCGATCCCGTCAGTACGAGCGTCGCCACGAGCACCTGCCAGAGCAGGAGCTGGAGCGGCGATGCAATCCAGCGATGCGCGCTCATATAGATGATGTTCGCGGCCCAGGACATCGCGGCCAGGACGACCATGCCGGCCCCGAGCAGGACGTTGGTATTGGTCCAATCGATCGACGTGGGGTTCAGGATCACGGCAAGGCCGATCAGCCCGAGCAAGGCGCCGGCGAGCTTGGGCGCCGTCAGCGTATCCTTCCCCAGCAAGGGCGCGGCGATCGCGACCCAGAGCGGCGTGGTGTAGCCGAGCACGATGGCCTTGCTCGCGGGCAGGAAGCGCACACCGGCGGCAACCAGGACCGAGAACACCGTCATGTGTAGCAGCGCGACGCTCAGGATCACCGGAATGTCGCGCCGCTCCGGGATCATCAGATTGTTGCTCAGCCCGAGGATCGCGAACAATCCGGCCAGCGCGATCCAGCTCCGGATCGCCGAAGTCCATAGTGGCGGAAGGAACTGGACGAGTTGCTTCGTCACCGACCAGTTCACGCCCCAGGCCAGCACGACGATCAGGAACAGGCCGACGGCCGCGCGGGAGGAGAGGGAGTTCATCGCAAAATCCTTGAAGCAGTCCAGTCCGGCGGATAGCATCCGGATTGGCACCTGAAAAAGTGCCAGATCTGAAAGGAATAAGGTGCCAGTTTCGGAAGGTGTGATCTCCGCCCTGATCGAGCTGAAGCGGACCGACGACGAGGGGCTGACGGCGCAACTGACGAGCCAGCTGCGAGACCTGATCGCGACCGGTCGGCTCGGCAAAGGCCGCGCGCTGCCGTCGAGCCGTCGGCTTGCGAGCGATCTCGGCGTGTCGCGCAACACCGTCACTTATGCCTTCGAGCAGCTCGCCGCCGAGGGATATCTCGAGGCGTCGCACGGTCGTCGTCCCATGGTCACGGTCGATGGCGGCCGTAACGAAGGGACAGGCGCGGTCGCACCGAGCGTCCGCTCTGGCAAGCCGCGGCTCTCGCCCTGGGCGTCGAAGCTCAAGCAGGCCGACTGGCCGATGTCCTATCAGGCGCCGCTAAAACCCTTGCGTCCGGGGCAGGGAGATGCGCGGGAGTTTCCGAACGAAGTGTGGGCCCGCTGCCTGCGCCGCAGCGCGGTGCGCGCAGCCAAGCGCGAGCTTGGGCCGGTCAACCGGACGCGTCTGCGCCAGGCGCTGGCGCATTATCTGGCCGCCAGCAGGGGCGTCCGCGCCACCGTAGACCAGATCCTGATCCTGCCGAGCGCGCAGGCCGCGCTGACCCTGATTGCGGCCGCGCTCATCACGCCCGGCGACGACGTCTGGGTCGAGGATCCCGGCTATCCCGGTGCTGCGGCGGCCTTCCGTGCCTCCGGCGCGCGCGTGATGGGGATGAAGCTGGATGAACAGGGCATGCAGCGGATGCCGGGACTGGCCGCGCCAAAGCTCATCTTCATGACGCCCTCGCATCAGCATCCGACCGGGCGGCTGATGTCGCTCGCGCGCCGCACCGAATTCTTGGGCATGAGCAGGCCAGGCGAGACCTGGATCGTCGAAGACGATTACGATGGCGAATTCCACTATGACAGCCGGCCGGTGCCGGCCTTGCAGGGGTTAGACGCCCATGGCCGCGTGTTCTATGTCGGCACGTTTTCGAAAGCGATGACGTCGGATATCCGGCTCGGCTATGTCGTCGCGCCACCGGGGCTGGTCGGCACCCTCGAGATCGCACAGCGGCACATCGGGCTGATCGCCTCCAGCCACATCCAGGAAGCGCTGGCGGAGTTCATCGCCGACGGGCATTTTCTCGCGCATCTGCGCCGGATGCGGCGGCTCTATCACGCGCGCCGCGATCACCTCGTCGAGGGACTGGAGCGCCATCTGGGCGAAGTTCTGTCCGCTGAAGTGCCGTCGGGCGGCATCCAGCTGGTCGCCCGCCTCAAGCGCGGTCGCGCCGATCAGGCGGCGGTGCAAAGGCTGGTCGAGGCAGGCGTTGAAACGCGGGCCCTGTCCAGCCTGGCGCTCGGCCGTCCACGCGACCATGGCCTGCTGCTCGGCTTCGCGGCCTGGCGCGAGAATGAGATCAGCGCAGCGGTGCGGACGATGGCGTCGTGCTTCTAGAGCATGATCCGGAAAAGTGTGAAGCGGTTTTCCGAAAAGATCATGCTTAAACAATAACGCGCTAGTCCACGGCCTTCGTCACGATGCGGATCTCCGAGGTCAGCGTCCGGTGCACCGGGCACTTGTCGGCGATCTCCATCAGCTTCTTGCGTTGCTCCGCATCGAGCGCGCCGTCGATCGCGATGTCGCGCTCGATCTGGTCGAGCATGCCATCGCGCGTCTCGCACTCCGCGCAGTCCTTGGCGTAGATTTTCGAATGCTTCAGCGTGACCGTGACGCGATCGAGCGGCAGCGATTTGCGATCGGCATAGAGGCGCATGGTCATGGAGGTGCAGGCACCCAGCCCGGCGAGCAGGAAGTCGTAAGGGCCGGGGCCGGCATCCTCGCCGCCAGCGGCGACCGGCTCGTCAGCCACCAGATGGTGCGGGCCGACGGTGATGAGCTGGTTGAACTTGCTCTTGCGGGTCTCCTGCACGACCACTTTGCGCGGCTCTTCCGCGAGATCCATCGCCTTCGCGGGCTTCGCGGTGTCGATGTAGCGGCTGGCCCAGGCCGCGATCACGTCGGCCGCGTAGAGGGCGTCGGCCGGCTTGGTCAGGAGATGATCGGCGTGGTCGAGCGAGACGAAGCTCTTGGGGTGCTTGGCCGCAACGAAAATCTTGGTCGCATTGTCGATGCCGACGGTGTCGTCGACAGGGGACTGCATCACCAGCAGGGCCTTGTGCAGGCCGGTGATGTCCTTCATCAGTTCTTGCTCGGCGATGTCGTCGAGGAATTCGCGCTTGATGCGGAACGGGCGCCCCGCGAGCGAGACCTCGACTTCGCCCTGCGCGCGGATGCTGTCGAGATGCTCGCTGAACAGACCGGTGACGTGAGCGGGGTCGGACGGCGCCGCGATGGTCACGACAGCCTTGGCTTCCGGAATCCTTCCGGCCGCGGCGAGGATCGCGGCACCGCCGAGGCTGTGGCCGATCAGGATCGATGGCGCCGTGCGGAGCTGGCGCAGATGATCGGCGGCGCGCACGAGGTCGGCGACGTTGGAGGTGAACGTCGAATTGGCAAAATCGCCTTCGCTGGAGCCGAGCCCGGTGAAGTCGAAGCGCAGCACCGCAATGCCCGTGGCGGCGAGCGCGACCGAGATGCGTTTTGCTGCCAGCGTGTCCTTGCCGCAGGTGAAGCAGTGCGCGAACAGCGCGTAGGCCGCGGGCTCGCCATCGGGCAGTTCCAGCGCGGCGGCTAGTTGATGGCCACCTTCGCCGGTGAATTGAAAGCGTTCGGTCGGCATGGGTTTCCCCCGTCCTTGCTTGAACTTAATCGCTTGAATAACGCTGCTCGGCCCAGGGATCGCCGCGGTTATGATAGCCGCGGACTTCCCAGAAGCCCGGCGCGTCCTCGGTCAGGAATTCGATGGCCTGAAGCCATTTGGCACTCTTCCAGAAATACAGATGCGGCACGACGAGCCGTACCGGGCCGCCGTGCTCTTCGGTCAGCGGCTGACCCGACCAGCTGTGGGCGAGCAGGGCGTCTTCGGCGGCAAAGTCTTCCAGCGTCAGGTTGGTGGTGTAGCCGTCATGGGAATGCAGGACCACGAAGCGCGCATCCTCGCGCGGCTGGCAAGCTGCGAGCAGCTCGCGCGTGGCGAGGCCCTCCCACTCATTGTCGTAGCGCGACCAGGTTGTCACGCAATGGATGTCGGAGGTGATCTGCGCCTGCTTCTGCGCCGCGAATTCGGCAAATGTCCAGAACACGGGGGTCTCGATCGCGCCGTAGACGTCGAGCCGCCAGCGTTCGCGCGAAACCGGCGGCACGACTCCGAGATCGAGCACCGGCCAGTCCTTGGTGAGATGCTGGCCCGGCGGTAGCCGCTGATCCTCCGGTCGCGTAACGCGGCCGGTGAGGAAGCGGCCTTCGCGCGCCCATTTCTCCTTGGTGCGCGTCAGCTTGCTGTCGGGCGGCTCGTTGTCGTCGGCCATGAGCTACTCGTGGCGATGCATCGCAGAGGCGTGCTTGGTGTCACGCATGGTGGAATAGATGATCAGCGACAAACAGATGACGCCGGCGAGATAGTAGTAGAACCACTCCTCGTGCCCGATGCTCTTGAAATAGAGCGCGATCGCCGGCGCCGTGCCGCCGAAGATCGAGACCGTGATGGCGTAGGGCAGGCCGACACCGAGGGCGCGGACATTGGTCGGGAACAGCTCGGCCTTCACCACGGCGTTGATCGAGGTGTAACCGGCGACGAACAGCCAGGCGCAGCAGATCAGGATGAAGGCCATGAAAGGCGACTTGGTCTCCTTCAGCGTCATCAGCAGCGGCACGGTCGCGAGCGTACCCGCGACGCCGAAGAAGATCAGCAATGGCTTGCGCCCGATCTTGTCGGAGATCGCGCCGTAGATCGGCTGCAGGATCGTCGCGAAGATCAGCGTGCCGAAAATCACGAAAGTGGTCTGGTCCTCGGTCAGGCCGACCGAGAGCTTGACGAACGTCTGCATGTAGGTGGTGAAGGTGTAGAACGCCGCGGTGCCGCCGGCCGTGAGGCCCACTACCAGCAGCAACTCGCGCGGGTAGCGTAGCAGATTGGCCAGCGAGCCGGTCGGCTTCACCACCTTCTTGGCTTCCTCGAAGGCCTCAGTCTCGTGCAGATTGCGCCGCATCACCGCGGCAAAGATCGCCAGCGCCGCGCCGATCGCAAACGGGATGCGCCAGCCCCAGGCCTTCAGCTCCTCCGGCGTGAGGAAGACCTTTTGCAGGAGCAGCAGCACGATGATCGCGGTGAGCTGGCCGCCGATCAACGTGACGTATTGAAAGCTCGAATAGAAGCCGCGATGCTTGGGATCGGCAACCTCGCTGAGATAGGTCGCGCTGGCACCATATTCGCCGCCGAGGCTCAGGCCTTCGATGACGCGGGCGAGTGCCAGGATCACCGGCGCGGCGAAACCGATGGTCGCATAGGTCGGCGTCAGCGCGATGATCAGCGAGCCGAAGCACATGAAGACGACGGATAACGTCAGCGAGATACGCCGGCCGAAATGATCCGCGATGTAGCCGAACAGCCAGCCGCCCAGGGGGCGCATCAGGAAGGTCGCCGCGAACACCACGGCGACGTTCAATTGCTGGACGACGGGGTCGTTGCCGGGGAAGAAGGCCGGAGCGAAATAGAGCGCGAACGCCGTATAGGCGTAAAAGTCGTACCACTCGACGAGATTGCCGATCGAGCCGATAAAGATCGCCTTGATCCGCCGTTTGGCGTCGGCGATGTCGATGTCGATATCGATGTGATCAGAGGCCGGTAGGGTTGCTTGCTCTGTCACGTCCGGCCTCTCTCCGTTGGTCTTGGAAAGGCCTACATCGCCTTTCCGAACAGAAATGGCAACTGGCGGGGGCCTCTCACCGTGCCCTGTGACCAGGTCACCGTGCCTGCCGGATCGAGGGAGAAGTCCGGGATCCGCTTCAGCCATTCCTCCAGCGCAACCTGCATCTCCATGCGTGCAAGGTTGGAACCGACGCAGCGGTGGATGCCGAGGCCGAAGGCGGCATGGCGATTCTCCCGGCGGTCGAT
Organism: Bradyrhizobium sp. 61; assembly: GCF_023073075.1. NCBI lineage: Bacteria > Pseudomonadati > Pseudomonadota > Alphaproteobacteria > Hyphomicrobiales > Nitrobacteraceae > Bradyrhizobium > Bradyrhizobium sp. 61. Next base: position 232,913 of record NZ_JADPIU010000084.1, read on the forward strand.
CACGACTTTGTCAGCGTCCGGAAACATCTTGGGGTCGCGGTTGGCGGCCGGGAACGACAGCAGCACCATGTTGCCCGCCTTGACCGGGCAGCCCGAGATCGTGGTCTCCTTGACCACCTCGCGGGCCATGGTCACCGGCGAATAGGCCCGCAGCAGCTCCTCCACGGCGATCGGGATCAGCCCGGGCTCGGCGATCAGCCGTTCGCGGTCGGCCGGCGTCCGGGCGAGATGCCAGAGCGAGGAGCCGATCGCACTCCAGGTGGTGTCGATGCCGGCGATCAGGAGCAGCCGCAGCGAACCCAGCACATGGGACTCTTCCAGCGGCTGGCCTTCCTTGTCCTTGGCGTTCATCAAATAGGAAATCAGGTCGTCGGTCGGCTTCGATCTGCGCTCCTCGATATGCGTCCTGAAATAGGCGCTCATCTCCTGCACGGCCTGGAGCAGCTTGTTCTCGTCCTTGATGCCGAGCTCGAGGATCATGTGGATCCAGTCGATGAACAGATCGCTGTCGCTCTCGGGAATGCCGAGCATGTGGGCGATGGCCTGAACCGGAATATATTTGCTGTAGCGCACTGCGGCATCGACCTTGCCATCGGCGATGAACCCGTCGATCAGCTCGTTGCAGATCGCGCGCATCCGCGGTTCCAGCTTCTTCATCGCGTCCGGCGTGAAAGGCGGCAACAGCAATTGCTTGGCTGGCTTGTGCACGGGCGGGTCGGAGGTGATCGGCGGAGCGGCGTTCCTGGCGACTTCGGGCCGAACGTCACGGACGATGATGCGGCGCGAGGAGAAATGCTCGGTGTCGTTGGCGATCTCGCGCACCGCCTCATAAGTCGTCGGCATGTAGCAGCCGAGGAAGCGCTTTGTATGCACCACCGGGCTCGCGGAGCGAAGCTCCTCCCAGATCGAGAACGGATCCTCCGTCCATTGCGGATCGGTGTGGTCGAAATCGTTGACCCAGTCGGTGACGGGCGGGTGGGCGACAGGCTGGCTGACGTCGGACATGGCAGGAAATCCCTCGGGGCTCGTGTTCGCTAAAAGCACGCAAGCGGGCAGGGGCCGCGCTACTCCTCGATCACATCGATCGCAATTTCCGGGCAGTTGGATTTGGCAAGCCACGCCTTGTCTTCGAGACCGGGCGGCACGGTGCCGTCCCCGGCCTCATGGGCGTTGCCGTATTCGTCGAGCTCGAACAGCTCCGGTGCGAGCGCCTTGCAGCGTGCGTGGCCCTGGCATTTGTCGGGATCGACGTGAACCCTCAGTCGCTCTGTCATGGCGGCTTCCTCGGTCGTGTGCGCGGGGCCCGAAGGCCGCGCGATCCTCATGTCAATTTTATCGGCGGCATTTGCCGCCGCTTTAAGTTATATGCTATTACATTCGCGACGGGCTTCCCCTGTCAAGCGCAAACTTATAGGCTTGACGTAACATGCGTTCACAACTCGTCCGTAAGCCGGAGAATACTTACCACCATGGCGATCTCCGTGACGCCTTGATCAAGGCCGCGCTGCGCGAGGCGGAGCAGGGCGGCGCCGAGGCGATCAGCATCAAGGCGCTTGCCAAACAGCTCGGCGTCTCGCAGCCGGCGCCGTATCGGCATTTTGCCGACCGTGATGCGCTGCTAACGGCGGTGACGGCGGAGGCGTTCCGGCAGCTCAGTGCACTTCTGCGCGAGGCGATGGCGAAGCCGTCGAAGCAATCGAAACTGTCGCGGCTGGCGCAGGCGACGCTCGATTTCGGTCTGCGCCGCAACGGCATCTATCGCCTGATGTTCGCTTCCCGCACCGTGTCATGCGCGGCAAAGGGCAGCGAGCTGCACGACGCCACGCGCGAGACTTTCGCGCTGGTGATCGAGGCCCTCGAGGCGCCGGCGGTCGGCTTCTTGCGCGAGCGGCAAGCGCTCAAGATCTGGGCGGCGTTGCATGGCGTCGTGATGCTGGCCGAGCAGGGCCTGTTCACCGGCGAGGCCGCGCATGCCACGCGCGAGGAACTGGTCGAGGACTTTGTGAGCGAAACGAAGGCCGCGCTCGTTGCTGCGATCAAGGATGCACGACGTCGGAAAAAGTCCGGCGCCTAGGCCTTCGCTTTCAGCAGCCTCATCAGCTTGTCGACCGCGCTGTCCGGGGTCGTCACGACCGGGCGGCCGGTGGCCTCGGCGACCAGCGGCGCGGTTGCCGCGATGCTGAATTGCGCAAGCGCAATGACGTCGCAATCGCGCAAGTCCTTTGAAGCCTCGACAATCAGCCTGTCGTGCGTGGTGCGATCGCCGCGATCGAGCGCGGCCAGCGCGCCCTCGGCGAGTTTCGGCACGACCTTGGCGGAGGCCGGAAACTCCGGTGGCATCGAGGCCAGTGTCGGCGGGAAGGTCGAGAGCAGGCCAATGCGCTTGCCCATAGTCACGGCCTGCTCGATCATCGCCTCGTTCGGCTTCAGCACGGGCATCGGCGCATGTGCGCGCGCGACGGCCTCGATGCAGGGGCCGAAGGCCGAGCAGGTGAACAGGATTCCGTCCGCCCCGGTCGCTGCCGCATAGTCGCCGAGCGCGAGGAAGCGCTCGGTCATGGCATCGTTGAGCACGCCGTCGCGGGCCAGATCCGCCGAGAGGCTGTCATCGAGCAGGTTCATCAGCCGCGCCTCTGGCCACGCCTTCGCGAACGCAGCCTCGATCGGCGCGATGGAATGCTTGAGGGCGTGAATCAGGGCGATGCGCATCGGTGTCTCTTCTCCCTCTCCCCGTTCTTACGGGGAGAGGGTCGGGGTGAGGGGCTCTATCCACGTTGAAAGTGAGGGATGAATTCGCGGAGGCTCCCCCTCACCCGACCGCTGCGCGGTCGACCTCTCCCCGCAGGCGGGGAGAGGTGAAGCACCGTTTACTTGAACGGCACCGCGTACATCAAGCCGCCCTTGCTCCAGAGGCCGTTGAGGCCGCGGTCGAGCTTGAGCGGGCTCGCCTTGCCGACATTGCGCTCGTAGATCTCGCCGTAATTGCCGGTGGCCTTGATCACGGTCACCAGCCACTTGTTGTCGAGACCGAGCCGCGAGCCGAGGTCGCCGGAGGCACCCAGCAGGCGCTGGACCGCCGGCGTCTGTGACTTCGCCATCTCATCGACATTGCCTTGCGTGACACCGAGTTCCTCGGCCTCGATCAGGCCGTAATGCAACCAGGTGATGATGTCGCTCCAGACTTCGTCACCGTTGCGGGTGAACGGGCCGAGCGGCTCCTTGCTGATGGTCTGCGGCAGCACGACGTAGTCGGCCGGATTCGGCGCCGCGGTCGTCACGGCGCCGGCGAGCGCGGAGGCGTCCTGGGTCATGGCATCGCAGCGGCCGCCGAAGAAGGTCTGGTACATGGTGTCGACGCGGTCGAACACCAGCGGCTTCCAGTCGATGCCGTTGGCGCGGCCGTAATCGCCGAGCGTGACCTCATGCGTGGTGCCCTGCGCGACGCAGACAGTCGCACCCTTCAAATCCTTTATCTCCTTCACGCCGAGGTCCTTCTTCACGACAAAGCCCTGGCCGTCGTAGAAGTTGACCGGACCCTGGCGGAGGCCCAGCGTCACGCCACGCAGATAGGTCTGGGTCGAGTTGCGGTAGAGTACGTCGATCTCGCCCGATTGCAGCGCGGTGAAGCGGTTCTGCGCGGTCAGCGAGACGTAGCGCACCTTGCTGGCGTCGCCGAGCACGCCGGCCGCGAGCGCGCGGCAATAATCGACGTCGAGACCCTTGTAATTGCCCTGCGAGTCCGGCGCGGAGAAACCGGCAAAGCCGGCGCTGACGCCGCAGATCAGCGTGCCGCGGCTCTTCACCGTGTCGAGCGTCGCCGCCGACGCGGCAACCGTCGATGCCGCAAGCATGCCGGCTACGATAACAACTTTCCTCATCATATGACTCTCCCCTCAGTGATTGACACTACGCAACACGTTGTCGACGGCGGTGCCGAGCTTGTCGACGATCAGATCGATCTCGGCAGCCGAAGCGATATAGGGCGGCGCCAGCAGCACATGGTCGCCACGGACGCCGTCCACGGTACCGCCGCCGGGATAGCAGCCGAGCCCGTTGGCGAAGGCATCCGCCTTGATCTTCTGGTTCAGCTTGAGCGCGGGATCGAACGAGGTGCGGCCGGCGCGATCGGCGACGAACTCGATCGCCCAGAACAGGCCGCGGCCCCTGATGTCGCCGACATGGCGGTGATTGCCGAAGCGCTCGGTCAGCCGTTGCTCGAGCTGCTTGCCACGCTCCTTGACGCGGTCGAGCAGGCGGTCCTCGCGGATCACGTCCTGCACCGCGAGCGCGGCCGCGCAGGCGAGGGGATGCGCCAGATAGGTGTGGCCATGCTGGAACGCGCCGGAGCCTGAGCGGATGGTGTCGATAATCTTGCCGCTCGCGAGCATCGCGCCGATCGGCTGGTAGCCGCCGCCGAGACCCTTTGCGATCGCCTGGATATCGGGAGCAACGCCCTCCTGCTCCCAGGCGTGCGTCGTGCCGGTGCGGCCCATGCCGCTCATGACTTCGTCGAGGATGAGGAGGGCGCCATGCCGGTCGCAGATCTCGTGCACCGCCTTGAAGTAGCCGTCCGGTGCCGTCACCGCACCGGCGGTGGCACCGACGACGGGCTCGGCGAGGAACGCGGCGACGGTGTCGGGGCCCAGCCGCTGAAATTCGCCTTCGAGCTCCGCGGCCAGTCGCGCCACGAACTGCGCATCGGATTCGCCCTCGTGCTTCTCGTGATAGGCGAAGGCCGGCGTCACATGGCTGAAAGCACCGGACAGCAGGGGCGCATAGGGCGCGCGCCGCCAGGCATTGCCACCGGCGGCGAGCGCGCCGAGCGTGTTGCCGTGATAGCTCTGCCGCCGCGCAATGAAGTGCTGCCGCTGCGGCTCGCCGCGCTCGATGAAATATTGCCGCGCCAGCTTGATGCTGGCTTCGATCGCCTCCGATCCGCCACTGACGAAATAGGCGTAGGCGAGACCGCCGGGTTCATGCCCGACCAGCGTCTCGGCCAGCGCCTCGGCCGGCTCGGAGGAGAAGAAGGCGGTGTGCGCATAGGCCAGCGTCGAGGCTTGTTTTGCCATCGCCGCGATCACGCGCGGATGCTGATGGCCGAGGCAGGAGACGGCTGCGCCGCCGGAGGCGTCGATCACGCGCCGCCCGTCCTCGGCGAAAAGATAGACGCCTTCGCCGCCGATCGCCTTGGGCGGCGTTTCGCGCAACGAACGGTGCAGCACGCGGCTGGTGCGAGCGGCCATGGGTCAACCTTTCTCTGGGACGTAAGTGGAGGCCGCGGCGAGCCGCGCCTCGGTGGTTTCCAGGCGCTTCTTCGCGGCCGTGCCGCCGAGCGAGAATGTGACCGCCGCGAGCGATTGCGCAATCGCGATGGCACCCGTGAGACTCGGGAAGAAGCCGGGGGACGAGGCCGCCTCAAACAGCAGCACGTGGTCGGCGCCTTCGGCCATCGGCGCCGAGAGGCTGTCCGCGATCGCGATCAGCGCTGCGCCTGCACGATGGGCGGCCTGCGCAACACGGACGCTCGCGTGCGTGTAGGGCAGGAAGCCGATGACGATGACGGCTTCGCCGGGACGAAAGGCGCCGAGATCGAGATCGTCGGGGCCGGATGCGCCGACGAGTTGCACCTGTTCGGGACGGAACAGCCGGAGCTCGTAGTTCACGAGCTCCGCGACGCTCCGGCAGCTTCGGTAGCCGGCAATCCAGATCCGCTTGGCGTCGTGCAGCGCGCGGGCGGCATCCGCAATCGGCTGGGCCGGAATGCGCAGAAGGCCGGCGCCCTCGGCCTCGAGCTTGTCGGTGACGAGCGCGACATCGGCGTGCGGGCCGTGACGGCGGCTCTTGGCGCGGCCGGAGAAAGGTGAGATCTGCGACGGCCGCCGCGCTTCGGTGAGTGCCGCGCGCAATTGGTCCCAGCCGGAATAGCCGATGGCCTTGGCAAGCCGCGTGAATGCGGCCGGGTCGGCGCCGGCCTCGGCGGCGAGATCACGCATCGAACGGGTGGTGGCGTCGTAGTCATTGGCGGCAACGAAGCGGCCGACCTCCTGCAGGCGCAGGGGGAGCGATGGCAACGCAATGCGCAGTTCGCTCAAGGGCGAGGATTTCGCGGGCTCGGCCATGAAACATTTGTTGCACGCTTTTTAGATTGGTGCAACAGTTGACGTGCGCCGCCGGAAATCGTTGCTCGCCAGAAGGATTTTTGTGCTGTGACTTCAGACAGTCCAAGACCGCCGCCCCGCCGTCGCTTCTTCGGCGGATTTGGCCGCCGAGAGCTGCAAGGCCTGTTCTGGCAGGTGCTCGTCGTCGGAATCGTGCTTGGGGTTGTCGCCTTCCTCTGGTCCAACACCGTCACCAATCTCTCGGCCCGCCGCATCACCACCGGCTTCGCTTTCCTCGGCCGCGAAGCCGGCATGCCGATCGCCGACAGCCTGCTCTCTTATAATCCAAGAGACACGTACCTGTGGGCCTTCGTCGTCGGCATCGCCAACACCTTGCGCGTCGCCGTGATCGGCATCGTGCTCGCGACGATCCTGGGCACGCTGATCGGCATTTCGCGTCTCTCCGCCAACTGGCTGTTGTCGCGGCTCGCCGCGGTCTATGTCGAAACGCTCCGCGACATCCCGCTGCTGCTGCAGCTCCTGTTCTGGTACGTGTTGATGCAGGCGCTGCCGGCCGCGCGCGCGGCCTGGCGGCCGGTCGAGGGCGTATTTCTGTCCAATCGCGGCCTGATCCTGCCGGCGATTCCGGTCGGCTCGCCGCAGCTCTGGGTGCTTGGTACAGCCGTGCTCGGGCTTGCCGTGTTTTATCTCATCAGGCGATGGCTGATCGCGCAGCAGATGCGCGACGGCAAGCCGCGGCCGGCGTGGCCCTTTGCGGTTGGCTTCATCGTCGCGCTGCCGGCGGCAATGTCCGTGGCGCTTGGTGTGTCCTGGAAGATCGAATGGCCGGAGTTGCGCGGCTTCAACTTCGTCGGCGGGCTGACGCTCGCGCCGGAGTATTTCGCGCTGCTGATCGCGCTCGTGACCTACACCTCGGCCTTCATTGCCGAGATCGTGCGCAGCGGCATCCAGTCCGTGCCGCGCGGACAATGGGATGCCGCCAATGCGCTCGGCTTGCGCCGCAGCTTCATGCTGCGGCAGATCATCCTGCCGCAGGCGCTGCGCGTCATCGTGCCGCCGATGACGAGCCAGTATCTCAACCTGACGAAGAATTCCTCGCTCGCGGTCGCGATCGGTTACCAGGACGTAGTGTCTGTCGCCAATACCACGCTGAACCAGACCGGGCAGGCGATCGAGGCGATCGCGCTGATCATGGCGGTGTTCCTGACCATCAGCCTCGGCATCAGCTTCTTCATGAACTGGTACAATTCGCGCATCGCGCTGGTGGAGCGCTGATCATGACGGCGATCACCGACATTCCGGACGCCCCGCGTGCTGCCCGCCGCCCGCAGATGGGCAACCCGGTGCTGCGCTGGCTCCGCACCAACTTGTTCTCGTCGATTCCCAACGCCATTCTTTCGGTCGTGTTGCTGGCGATCCTCGCCAAGGGCATCTTCAGCTTCGTGCAGTGGGGCATCGCGAACGCGGTCTGGCTCACGCCGGCAAACGATTCCAGCGCCTGCCGCGCCGCACGCAGCCTCGGTGCCTGCTGGGCGATCATCCCCGAAAAATATCGCTTTATCCTGTTCGGCACCTATCCGTTCGACGAACAGTGGCGGCCGGCACTGTCGGTCGTGCTGTTCATCGCGCTGTTCTATCTCTCGACGCGTCGCGCCCTGTGGCGACGCGAACTGGCCTATATCTGGATCGGCGCGCTCGCGCTGATCAGCGTGCTGATGTGGGGCGGGGTGCTCGGCCTCTCCTTCGTCTCGCAGGACCGTTGGGGTGGCTTGCCGGTGACGCTGATCCTGGCGACGTTTGGTCTCGCGTTCGGCTTCCCGCTCGGCATCCTGGTCGCACTCGGCCGGCGTTCAAAGCTGCCGGCGATCCGCTCGCTCAGCGTCCTCTATGTCGAGCTGATCCGCGGCGTGCCGCTGGTGAGTCTGTTGTTCATGGCGAGCGTGATGTTTCCGCTGTTCATGCCGAGCGGATTCAACATCGACAAGCTGTTGCGCGCGCAGATCGCCATCATCCTGTTCGCGGGCGCCTACCTTGCCGAAGTCATCCGTGGCGGCCTCCAGGCCGTGCCGCGCGGGCAATATGAGGCCGCCGATGCGCTGGGGCTGTCCTACTGGCGCAAGCATCGCCTGATCGTCCTGCCGCAGGCGATCCGCCACGTCATCCCGCCGCTGGTCAACACCTTCATCGCGTTCTTCAAGGACACCAGCCTGGTCCTGATCATCGGCATCTTCGACCTGCTGACGACGGCCAAGACCGCGATCATCGATCCGGCCTGGCAGCAGTTCTCGGTCGAGGTCTACATCTTCGTTGCCGCGATCTACTTTGTCTTTTGCTTTGCGATGTCGCGGTACAGTCGCGGCCTGGAGGCGAATACCGCCGCGAGGTGAGCGGCTTTCCCCGCCGCGGGAGCGAGCCAGGAGCGCTGGAAGCCTATACTGGAGCGCGAAATGCTTATGCCGCGCCTATATCGCGTGCCTGGATTCAAACTGGCAATCCTACGCGGCGAGATCCATCTGCAATTTGCTGGTGGCACTCACAAGAGGCACGTCACATCATGATGAAATCAGTTCTCGCAGCGTCGGCCATGCTGGTCGCGCTTTGCTCCGCCGCCTCTGCCCACGAGGCAATGAATCACTCGCACGTGGCTTCGGCGGCCACCGTCCAGATGTCGGAAACGCATCCGAACTCCTTCGCCTTCGCCGCTCCAACGGATGAGGCCGGATACGATGCGCATCGGTATCACGGCGGGCCGAAAGCGAACGACTAGGGTCTGACCGGCGCACGGCGGGGACGGCCAAGTCCCCGCGGTGCGGCTCGCGTTATGCCTTCACCTTGGGATCGATCGGCGTGGAGCCGCGCAGACCCAGAATATCCTCCAACACCTTCGCGCCGGCGATCACCTGCGCATCCGCGCGCGGGGCGCCGACGACCTGCACACCGATCGGGAGGCCCGATGCCGTAAAGCCGCAGGGCAGCGACAGCGACGGGCAGCAGGCGAGCGTGATGGCGTAGACGATGCCGAGCCATTCGACATAGTTCTCGAACTTCTTGCCGGCGCATTCGGCGACATAGCGGTGCTCGATCGGGAAGGGCGGTACGATCGTGGTCGGCGTCAACAGCAGGTCGTAGTTTTTGAAGAACTCGATCGCGCGCGCGGTCATGCCGACGCGCTGCGCCTCGGCGCGCGCGAGCTGCTCGACGGTGAGCTTGATGCCTTCCTCGATGTTCCAGATCACCTCGGGCTTCAGAAGGTCGCGCTTGGTCCGCAGCAGATTGGCCTTGGTGATCGCGAAATCGAAGGCGCGCAGGACGTGGAAGCATTCATGCGCCTCGCGCCAGTCCGGATGCGCTTCTTCCACGATCGCGCCAGCCTCCGCAAAGCGTTCAGCGGCCTTGCGCGTGATCGCCTTGACCTCTGGATCGACCGGCGTGATGCCGAGATCGGGCGAATAGGCGATGCGCTTCGGCTTCTTGCCTGACTGCGCCGCCGACAGGAACGAGGTCGCAGGCGCCGGCAGCGACAGCGGGTCGTCCGCATAGTCGCCGCTCATGGCATCTAACAGCAGCGCAAGATCCTCGACGTTGCGCGCCATCGGCCCCACCACGCCGAGATTGCGGTCGATTGCCGATTTAGGCGTATGTGCGACGCGCCCGATGCTCGGCCGCATGCCGACCACGCCGCAGAACGCCGCGGGGCTGCGCAAGCTGCCGCCCATGTCGGAGCCCTGGGCGAGCCAGGCCATGCCGGTGGCAAGCGCCACCGCAGCGCCGCCGGAGGAGCCGGCCGCAGACTTCGTCGTATCCCAGGGATTGAGGGTCGCGCCGAATACTTCGTTGAAGGTGTTGGCGCCGGCGCCGAATTCCGGTGTGTTCGACTTGGCGTAGACGACCGCGCCATTGCCTTCGAGGTTCTCGACCATGAGATCGGACTGCTTGGGCACATTATCCCTGAAGATCGGCGAACCCTGTGTGTTCAGCACGCCCGCGACATCGGTCAGGTCCTTGATCGGTACCGGCAGGCCGGCAAGCAGCCCGCGGGCTCCGGCCGGCTTCTGCATCAGCGCCTTGGCGTTGTCCCGCGCGCGTTCGAAGCATAGCGTCGGCAGCGCGTTGACCTTGCCGTCGACCTCACCGATGCGCGTCTCCAGCACATCCAGAAGCTCGAGCGGCGAGACGTCGCCGGATCGCAGCTTGTCGACGACGGCGCATGCGGTTTCGCGGATCAGGTCTTGAGACAACTATTTTACTCCTGTGCTTATTCAATCGTCATTGCGAGCGCAGTGAAGCAATCCAGAAATGTACCTGAGATGGCAATCTGGATAGCTTCGCTGCGCTTGCAATGACGCGGATAGAGTTAACCCCAGCCCGCGCTGATGCCGCCATCCACGGTATAGATGACCCCCGACGTATATCCGGCGCGATCGGACGCCAGGAACGCCATGAGATCGCCGATCTCGCGCGCATGCGCGGGCCGGCCGAGCGGCAGGCTCTTCTGGAATTCCTTGTAACGGCTCTCATCGCCGAACTGGTGCTTTGCCCGCGTCTTGAGCAGGGTGACGTGGCGATCAGTGCCGACCGGGCCGGGATTGATGCCGACCACGCGGATGTTGTCGGCGAGGCTCTTGCCGCCGAGCGCGCGGGTGAAGGCCATCAATGCGGCGTTGCCGGCGCTGCCGCAGATGTAATTGGCGTCGAATTTTTCGCCGGCCGCGCCGATGTCATTGACGATGACGCCGCCGGCCTTCGCCTTCATCTGCGCGTAGATCTGCCGCGTCAGGTTGATGTAGCCGAACACTTTCAATTCCCAGGCGTGCCGCCAGGTCGCCTCGTCGATCTTGTCGATCGAGCCGCCGGGAATGTCGCCGGCATTGTTGACGAGCACGTCGATGTCGGCGGCTTCCCTCGCGAGCCGCGCCACGTCCTCGGCCTTGCGCAGGTCCACGATGCTCGTCGCGGCATCGATCTGGTGCGCGGAGCGCAGGCGGTCCGCCAGCGCCTTGAGCTGGTCGCCGCTGCGGGCGGCGAGCAGGAGGTTTGCGCCTTCCTCGGCAAACGCCTCGGCGGCGGCTGCGCCAATGCCTTTGGACGCGCCTGTGATCAGGACGCGCTTGCCACGCAGATGCAGATCCATGAAGGGTACTCGCTCGGTGGGAACATCAGGATCAAACCAGTAGGCGCTCGGCCGCGCCACGGTCAACATTGCAGTGCAGCGTTGCACTGCTGCCGAGTTTGGTCCATTGCAGTGCGGTCAAAAAGGCGGCGGCTGCCGGACCAACCAAGGACGTTCTCGATGAGCAAGAAACAATACCGGATTGCAGTCATTCCTGGCGACGGCATCGGCAAGGAAGTGATGCCCGAGGGCCTGCGCGTTCTGGAGGCAGCGGCGAAGAAGCACGGGGTGTCCCTGCATTTCGACCATTTCGACTTCTCGTCCTGGGACTATTACGAGAAGCACGGCCAGATGATGCCGGACGACTGGAAAGAAAAGATCGGCAAGCATGACGCGATCTATTTCGGCGCCGTCGGCTGGCCGGCCAAGATTCCGGATCACGTCTCGCTGTGGGGGTCGCTGATCAAGTTTCGCCGCGAGTTCGACCAGTATGTGAATTTGCGCCCGGTGCGGCTGATGCCCGGCGTGCCGTCGCCGCTGGCGAACCGCAAGCCCGGCGACATCGATTTCTGGGTGGTGCGCGAGAACACCGAAGGTGAATATTCCTCCGTCGGCGGCCGCATGTTCCCGGACACCGACCGCGAGTTCGTGACGCAGCAGACGGTGATGACCCGCATCGGCGTCGACCGCATCCTGAAATTCGCTTTCGAGCTCGCGCAATCGCGGCCGAAGAAGCACCTGACCTCGGCGACCAAGTCGAACGGCATCTCCATCACCATGCCCTATTGGGACGAGCGCGTGGAGGCGATGGCCAAGAAATTCCCGGGCGTGAAGTGGGACAAGTACCACATCGACATCCTGACCGCGAACTTCGTGCTGCATCCGGACTGGTTCGACGTCGTGGTCGGCTCGAATCTGTTCGGCGACATCCTCTCCGATCTCGGCCCGGCCTGCACCGGCACCATCGGCATCGCGCCATCAGGCAACATCAATCCCGAGGGCGATTTCCCCTCGGTGTTCGAGCCGGTGCACGGCTCGGCGCCTGACATTGCGGGGCAGGGCATCGCCAACCCGATCGGCGCGATCTGGTCCGGCGCGATGATGCTCGAGCACCTCGGCGAGAAGGAAGCCGGCAAGTCGATCGTCGATGCGATCGAGCGCACGCTCGCCGAACGCACGCTGCGCACCAAGGACCTCGGCGGCAACGCCGACACCACCGCCTGCGGCAAGGCGGTTGCGGATATGGTGGACTAAGGCGGCAGATCTTCCCCTCTCCCCTTGTGGGAGAGGGTGGCTCGCCGCGTAGCGGCGAGACGGGTGAGGGGTCTGTCTCCGCAGAGACGGGCCTCCCGTCCGAGAATGTTTTCTTCGCGGAGAGAACCCCTCATCCGGCGCTTCGCGCCACCTTCTCCCACAAGGGGAGAAGGGAAGGGGCAGCGGTGTTTTGGGCGCGCCCTACACATACGATTTCCGCGTCGGATCGAAGATCGGCGGATAATTGTTCTCGTCGAGCAGATCGAGAAACGGGTCGAGTCCCCTGGACTTGATGAGGCCGAGCTCCTGATGCGAGATCAGGTTCACGGTCAGGATCTCCACGGGATCGCTCGCGATCTCCAGCGCCTCGGCGATCTGCTTATCGGGGTCGATGATCGGTGTGAGAAACAGGAACGTCTGGAAGTCCGTTCCTGCAACCGGCGGACACGGCAGCGCGACGCGATGACCAAAACCGAACCAGGTCGTGTCGATGAACGGCAGATTGGCGAGCCAGCGCAGATTGGCGCAAACCTCCTCTGTCGGCTCCCGGACATACCACATCAGCTCGGCACGTGGCTTTGCGTCGCCATGCACCCCCGGCATTCGCTGTTCGCTCATGCCGTTGGTCAGAAGCACATAACCTTCGTCAGATCCCTCTTCGCACACCGGCACGAAATCGCGGCCAAAGGCGTGGATGTCGATGCGGCGCTCCGCGCTGTCGGTGATGCTGTGCTCGGGCTCGCCAAGCTCGCTTTCATAGATCGCGAGCCGATGCCGGTAGAAGTCGGTTTCGGGTAACGGCTCGCTCGAGCCGGACATGAGCTTTGCAAGACGGGAGAACATGTGAACCTCGGGGGCGGATGTGGACCGGGATATCCGCGTTGTCGTGAGACGACGCGGGCCGGTTCAAATCCGCTCCACGAGTGCGGTGCTGCTTCGCTTTAGTCCAGACCTCGTTGCGCGATTGTGCATTCGGCAGGGAGTATTCTGCGAGATGCGCTTCGTTCCCGACTAGCCCGCGATCTTCTCGATCGCGGCCTGGTCCAGTCCGAACTTCGTCCCGGCCTCCAGGATTTCCTGCCAGGTGGTCGGGTCGACCGGAATGCCTTCGGCCAGACGCTTCTTCCTGGTCTCGCGCTCGGGATCGCCGGCGATCTTCACCTTGTCGACGCCGGGAGCGGGCGGCGAGCCGGTGTGCCAGGCAACAAAACTCTCGACCTCGCTCGCAAGGTTGTCGCCGGTGCCGAGCTTGTTCGGGTCGATGACGATCGAGAGCATGCCGTTGAGGACGTTGTACTTGCCGTCGGACGGGCCCTTGACCACCTGCCCGCCGGAGAGCGCCCCGCCGAGGATTTCGCACACCAGTGCGAGCCCCGAGCCCTTGTGCTCGCCGAACGGCAGGATGGCGCCGTGCGGCGGGATCACGGTGTAGCGCGGGTTGGTGGTCGGCTTGCCTTCGTTGTCGATGATGGTGCCGGGCTCGAGCTCGACGCCCTTGTTGTGGGCGACGCGGGTCTTGCCCTGCGCGATCCTGCTGGTGGCGAAGTCGAGCACGATCGGGTCCTTGCCCCTGCGCGGGATGCCCACGCAGAACGGGTTGGTGCCGTGGCGCGCATCGCTGCCGCCCCACGGCGCCACGATCGGGCGCGAGATCACGTTGACGAAGTGGATCGAGACCAGCCCGTGGTCGATGCACTGCTCGGCCCAATGGCCGATGCGGCCGATGTGGTGCGAGTTGGAGAGGCCGACGAGACACACGCCGTTGCGCTTGGCGCGCTCTGCCGCCAGCTCCATCGCTTCATGGCCGATCACCTGGCCATAGCCGGTGAGGCCGTCAAGGGTGAGAAGCGGACCGGTGTCGAGCACGATCTTGACGTGCGCGTTCACGGCGAGGCCGCCCGTGGTGACGCTCTGGACATAGCGCGGGATCATGCCGACGCCGTGCGAGTCATGTCCTCTAAGATTGGCCTCGACGAGGTTGGTGGCCACGAGCTCGGCTTCGCGGTCCGTAGACCCGCCCGCCTTGACGATGGCACGGACGACGTTGGTGAGCGGCTCTGCCTTGATGGTGCGATAGTCGGCCATTGTTGTTGCTTTTATCCCTTCACGATCCGGCGGCAATGGACCCATGCCGCTTCAATCAGGTTCTCGCTCGCTTCCGGCGTGCGGAAGGCCGAATGCGCCGACAGCGTCACGTTCGGCAGTCTTGTCAGCGGATGGTCGCCGGGCAGGGGCTCGATGTTGAAGACGTCGAGGCCGGCATGGCGGATATGCCCCGACTTCAGCGCGTCGATCATCGCCTGCTCGTCGACGACCGCGGCACGCGCGGTGTTGATCAGGATGACACCGGGCTTCATCGCAGAAATCTTCTCGCGCGTGATCATGCCGCGGGTCTCGTCGTTGAGCAGCAGATGCAGCGACACGACGTCGCTTCTCGCCAGCAGCGTGTCGAGATCGGTGAACTCGACGCCCGGATGGCTCTTTGGCGATCGGTTCCAGGCGATCACCTTCATGCCTGAGCCGACCGCAATGCGTGCGACTTCCGCGGCGATGCCGCCGAAGCCGATCAGGCCGAGCGTCTTGCCGGTGAGCTGCATGCCATCCTCGCGCAGCCAATTACCGACGCGCATCTCGCGGTCCATCATCGCGATGACGCGGGCAGAGGCCCACATCAGGGCGATCGCGGACTCCGCGACTGCCGTGTCGCCATACCCCTTGATCAGATGCACGGAGATGCCGAGCTCGGCGAGCTCTTCCGGATTCATGTAGCTGCGCGCGCCGGTGCCGAGGAACACGACGTGCTTGAGGCCGGCGCATTTCTTCGCGACCTCGGTCGGCAGCGCGGTGTGGTCGACGATGGCGATCTCCGCACCATCGAGAACTTCGGGATATTGCTCGGGCTTGATGTCGGGATCCCTGTGGATCCGCACCTTGGGATCGCCGGGCTTCTCCAGCCGCTCCATGATCACGGCGAGGGCTTCGTTGGCGTCGACGAAAACTCCGCGCATGGCTCTCTCCGATCAGGACGCGACGCCGGCGATCGCCAGCACGGTATGCATCAGCACGTTGGTGCCCGCGGCGCAGTCGGGCTGCGTGGCGTCCTCCAGCTCGTTATGGCTGATGCCGTCCTTGCAGGGCACGAACACCATCGCCGCCGGCATGACGGTGTTGAGGTTGCAGGCATCGTGGCCGGCGCCGGAGGTGATGCGGCGAGAGGAATAGCCGAGCATCTTCGCCGCGTTCTCGACCGCCGCGATCAGCTTGGGATCGAAATGCGTCGGTGGCTTGCGCCAGACCAGGTCGATCTTGACCTCGACCTTGCGGCGCGCGGCGATCTCGGCAATGGCGGCGCGCAAATCGCGATCGAGCGCGTCCATGATGGCGCCATCCGCGCTGCGGCAATCCATGGTGAAGGCGATCTCGCCGGGAATGACGTTGCGCGAGGGATTTGCGATCACGGCCTCGCCGATGGTGCCGACTGCCTTCGGCCCATGCTTCTTCGCAATGGCCTCCATCGCCAGCACGATTTCGGAGAGCGTCGCGAGCGCATCGCGCCGCAGCGGCATCGGCGTCGATCCGGCATGGCTCTCGAAGCCGGAAATCTTGCCGTCGTACCAGAGCACGCCCTGGCCGGAATCGACCACGCCGATGGTCTTGCCTTCGGCCTCGAGGATCGGACCCTGCTCGATGTGCAGCTCGACGAAGCAGCCGAGCTTCTGGAAGCCGACCGGCCTGTCGCCGCGATAGCCGATGCTGTCGAGCGCTTGGCTGACGGTCGTGCCGTCGATATCCTTGCGCGACAGGATGTCATCGGTGGTGAAATCGCCGACGTAAGCGGCGGAGGCCATCATCGCCGGTGCGAAGCGCGAGCCTTCCTCGTTGGTCCAGTTGACGACGCAGATCGGCGCTTCGGTTTCGATGCCGGCGTCGTTCAGCGTGCGGATCACCTCCAGCGCGCCGAGCGTCCCCAGAATGCCGTCATACTTGCCGCCGGTCGGCTGGGTGTCGAGATGCGAGCCGATGCCGACGGGCAGCTTCGTCATGTCGCGGCCCTTGCGCAGGCCGAACTGTGAGCCGAGTGCATCGGTGTGCACCTCGAGGCCGGCGTCCTCGCAGGCCTTGCGGAACCAGTCGCGCACCTGCTTGTCTTCGCTGCTCAGCGTCAGCCGCCGCACACCGCCCTTGGCCGTCCCGCCAAACTGGGCGGTCTCGTGGATGGAGCCCCAGAGGCGGGCGGAATCGATTTGCAGATTGGTGGCGGCTCGGCTCATGCGGTCGGTCTCTCGGTTGTCCGGCGCTTTTTCAATGACGCGCCGGCGCGGGCTCGTCAACCGCGAGGCTGCTCTGCGCAATCTGCCGTGCGAGTTCGGCGACGCGCTCCACCGCGACGACGTCAGGCGAGGCGAGCCAGCTCGCCGTGAATGTCAGCGGCGCTATGGCGAGATCGGTTTCGAGCAGTTGCAACCGCCCGTCGGCGAGCTCGTTCTCGACGATGGCGTCGGGGATCACGGCGATGCCGAGCCCTTCGACCGCCATATGGATGACCGTCGCCAGCGATGCGGACGCATGCAGCCGGATCGGCGGCAGCTCCGGCCGGTCGAAAACTTCGCGCACGACCTCGTAAGGCCTGGTCTTGCGCGGGAAGGTGATGATCGGAAACCGCGCGAGGTCGGCGCGCGTCACCGGGCCGTCGCCGAGCCCGAGCGAGGGGCTTGCGAGAAAGCCGATCGGATAATCCGCGAGCACGCGATTGTGGACGCCCGAGGCCGACAGCGGCCCCACCACGAAGGCCAGCTCGATCTCCTGCGCGAGCAGGCGTGCAGTGAGGTTCGGCGTGATGTCGACCTCGATCTCCAGCGACAGGTTCGGATAGACTTCGTTCATGCTCTTGACGAGCCGCGGCAGCCAGGTGTGCACGATGGTCTCGGCGACGCCGAGGCGCATCACGCCGCGCATCGCCGAGCGATCGCCGATCTCGGCGATCATCGCCGCCCTCAGGCCGATCAACTTCTCCGCATAGACCATCATCTGCCGGCCGCTCGGCGTCGGCGAAGCAACGCGATGATCGCGGTTGAGGAGCTTTACGCCCATCTCGCGCTCGAGCTGGGCGATGCGCTGGGAGATCGCCGGCTGGGTCGTATTGAGCCGTGCTGCGGCGCCGCGAAAGCTGCCGAGCTTCACAACCCAAAGGAAGGTTTCGATCGACCTGAAGTCCAGCATGAGAAGGATTTTCCCGATCGATAAATCTAATTTATCAAGATCGATTAGAAAGGAAGATTAGACTTTATAGCATGCTTGGTGTTGGCTGTCTTTGTCGAGTTTATAGGCAGGTCGATCAAATGACTGTTTTGGTGGCAGCGCAGCAAACTGAAACACCCGACACGCTCCCGAGCCGCCAGGCGCGGCTCGCCTATCGCGGCGGCCAGGTCGGATCTACTGCCGGCGTCGCCCCCGGCTTCGTCCAGGGCAATCTGGCGATCCTGCCGGCCGAATACGCCAGCGCCTTTCACCGCTTCTGCCAGCTCAATCCGAAACCGTGCCCGATCATCGGCATGTCCGACGTCGGCAGCCCTCACATCCCCGCACTCGGCGCCGATCTCGACATCCGCACCGACGTGCCGCGCTACCGCATCTGGCGCGACGGCGAGGCGGTCGACGAGCCGACCGACGTGACCAAGCATTGGCGCGACGATCTCGTGACCTTCGTGCTCGGCTGCTCGTTCTCGTTCGAAGAGGCGTTGCTCGACGAGGGCATGCCGATCCGCCACATCGAGCAGAACGTGCGCGTGCCGATGTACCGCACCAACATCGCCTGCGGCGAGGCCGGTCCGTTCGCCGGTCCCATGGTGGTGTCGATGCGTCCGTTCAAGCCGGCCGATGCGATCCGCGCGGTGCAGATCACCTCGCGTTATCCCGCCGTGCACGGTGCCCCCGTGCATCTCGGGCATCCGCATTTGATCGGCATCAAGGATCTCGCCAAGCCGGACTACGGCGATCCCGTGCCCGTCGCCGACGACGAGATCCCGGTGTTCTGGGCCTGTGGCGTGACGCCGCAATCGGTGATCAACGCCGCCAGGTTGCCGTTCGCGATCACGCATTCGCCCGGCCTGATGCTGGTGACGGATCTGAAGAACCGGAACATGGCCGTGATTTAGTAGGCAGCGTTTGCTGCTTCTTCGGGCTTTACCGCATCCATCAATCGCTCCATTCGATCAGTCGAAATTTAGTAACAGGGGACTTTGCCATGACGATCTCTCGCCGCGACGTGCTGCTTGGTGCCACAGCCACTGCCGCGCTGGTGCCGCTCGCTGCACGCGCCCAGACCTCCGAGGTCGTGATCGGCGTGATCTATCCGTTCTCCGGCGGCAGCGCGCAGCAGGGCGTCGACGCGCAGAAGGCCTATGAGACCGCGCTCGAGGTCATCAACAAGGACACCGATTTCGATCTGCCGCTGGCCAAGGGCGAGGGTCTGCCGGGCCTCGGCGGCGCAAAAGTCCGCCTCGTGTTCGCCGACCACCAGGCCGATCCGCAAAAGGGCCGCGCCGAGGCCGAGCGCCTGATCACGCAGGAGAAGGTCTCCGCGATCATCGGCACCTATCAAAGCGCGGTCGCCGTCACCGTCAGCCAGATCTGCGAACGCTACCAGATCCCGTTCGTCTCGGCCGACAACTCCTCGCCGAGCCTGCATCGCCGCGGCCTCAAATATTACTTCCGCGCCGCCCCGCATGACGAGATGTACTCGGCTGCGATGTTCGACTTCTTCGATGCTTTGAAGAAGAAGGGCACCAAGATCGAGACGCTGTCGCTGTTCCACGAGGACACCATCTTCGGCACCGATTCCGGCAACGCCCAGGCCAAGATCGCCGGCGAGCGCGGTTACAAGATCGTCTCCGACATCAAGTATCGCGCCAATTCGCCGTCGCTGTCGGCCGAGGTGCAGCAGCTCAAGAGCGCCAATGCCGACGTGCTGATGCCCTCGAGCTACACCACCGACGGCATCCTGCTGGTCAAGACCATGGGCGAGCTCGGCTACAAGCCGAACGCGATCGTGGCGCAGGACGCCGGCTTCTCGGAGAAGGCGCTCTATGATGCCGTCGGCGACAAGCTCGAAGGCGTGATCTCGCGCGGCACCTTCTCGCTCGATCTCGCGCAGAAGCGCCCCATGGTCGGCAAGATCAACGAGATGTTCAAGGCGCGCTCGGGCAAGGACTTCAACGATCTCACCTCGCGCCAGTTCATGGGCTTGATCATCCTGGCCGACGCCATCAATCGCGCCAAGTCGGCTGATGGCGAGAAGATCCGCGATGCACTGGCCGCGACCGACATCCCGGGCGAGCAGACCATCATGCCTTGGAAGCGCGTCAAGTTCGACGAGGCCGGCCAGAACAACGACGCCGACCCGGTGCTGCTGCAATATATCGGCGGCAAGTTCGTCACCATCTTCCCGCCGCAGGCCGCGATCGCCGAAGCGACCTGGCCGATGAAGTAAGATTGGGAAGCGGGAGCTCGGGCGTAGCTCCCGCCCTCATCCTGAGGAGCGGGCGTAGCCCGCGTCTCGAAGGACGAGGGCTGGGCCATCCTTCGAGACGCGCGCTGGTGCGCGCTCCTCAGGATGAGGATCTATTTCGGGGGACGACTTTTGACAGCTCAAGCCATTATCCAGAGTCTCGCGAGCGGCCTTCTGATGGGCCTGCTCTACGGACTGATCGCGGTCGGCCTCGCGCTGATTTTCGGCCTGATGGACGTCACGAACTTCGCCCATGGCGAATTCCTGATGCTCGCGATGTACCTGTCCTTCTTTCTGTTCGCGTTCTTCGCGATCGATCCCCTGCTGTCGGCCCCATTGGTCGCCGCGGCGATGTTCGTGTTCGGAGCGGTGGTCTATCTACTCCTTGTACGCTTCGCCATGCGGGCCAAGGCCAATGCCGGCATGGTGCAGATCTTCACGACTTTCGGCCTTGCGATCGTGATGCGCGGCCTCGCGCAGTACTTCTTCACGCCGGACTATCGCAGCATTCCACAGTCCTGGCTCGGCGGTAAAACCATCTCGGTCGCCGGCATCTTCCTGCCCGAGCCGCAGCTCATCGGTGCGCTGGTCTCGATCGCGGCCTTCGCCGGGCTCTACCTCTTCATCCACCGCACCGACTTCGGCCGCGCGCTGGAAGCCACCCGCGAGGATCCCGGCGCCGTCGCGCTCGTCGGCATCGACAAGAACCGCGTGTTCGCGTTCGGCTGGGGCCTCGGCGCCGCGCTGGTCGGTCTCGCCGGTGCGATCATGGCGGTGTTCTTCTACATCTATCCCGATGTCGGCGCGTCGTTCGCGCTGATCGCCTACGTGACCGTCGCGCTCGGCGGCTTCGGCAGCGTGTTCGGCGCCTTCGCCGGCGGCATCATTGTCGGCCTGGTCGAAGCGGTGACCGCGCTGGTGTTGCCGCCATCGCTGAAGTCCGTCGGCATCTATGCCGTCTATCTCCTCGTCGTCTTCATCCGGCCGCGCGGCCTGTTCGGGTCGATGTGATGGACAAGGCTTTTGCAGCGCGGCGCCGCCGCGACCTCATCATCGCCGCAGTGCTGGCCGGGCTCGCAGCGCTGGCTCCGCTGTTGATCAAGGATGTTTACGTCCAGAACATCCTGATCCTGACCCTGATGTATGCGGCGCTGTCGCAGAGCTGGAACATCCTGTCCGGCTATTGCGGGCAGATCTCGCTGGGGCACGCGCTCTATTTCGGCATCGGCGCCTACACCACCGAGCTGCTGTTCACCAAGTTCGGCGTGCTGCCCTGGTTCGGCATGCTCGCCGGCGGCGTGATTGCGGCGATCATCGCAATGGGGCTCGGCTATCCCTTCTTCCGCCTGCGCGGCCATTACTTCGTGATCGCGACCATCGTCATCGCCGAAATCGGACTGCTCTTGTTCCAGAACTGGGAATGGGCGGGGGCTGCGATGGGAATCACCGTTCCCGTGCGCGGCGACAGCTGGCTGAAATTCCAGTTCATGCGCAGCAAGCTGCCGTACTTCTATTTCGCGCTGGTGCTGTGCAGCCTCGCCTGGTTCGTCACCTGGTGGCTGGAGGACTCCAAATGGGGCTTTTGGTGGCGCGCGGTGAAGGACAATCCGGAAGCGGCCGAGAGCCTCGGCGTCGTCGTGTTCAACTCCAAGATGGGCGCGGCCGCGGTCTCCGCCTTCCTCGTCGCCATCGGCGGTGCCTTCTATGCGCAGTTTCTCGCCTATATCGACCCCGAAAGCGTGATGGGCTTCCAGTTCTCGCTGCTGATGGCGCTGCCGGCCGTGCTCGGCGGCATCGGCACCCTCTGGGGCCCGGTGCTAGGGGCGGCCATCCTGATCCCGATGACGGAGCTGACGCGCTCCTATATCGGCGGCTCCGGCCGTGGCGTTGACCTCATTGTCTATGGCGCACTCATCGTCGCGATCTCGCTGGCCCTGCCGCGCGGTCTGGTGAGCCTGTTCTCCCGTTCGAAGGCAAGAGGAGCCACGCGATGACTGCGCTCCTTGAAACCCGCGGCGTCTGGCAGCGGTTTGGCGGCCTGGTCGCCAACAGCGATGTCTCGATCTCGGTCGGCCGCGGAGAGATCGTCGGTCTGATCGGGCCGAACGGTGCCGGCAAGTCGACGCTGTTCAATCTCATCGCCGGCGTCCTGCCGCCGACGCAAGGGTCGATCTGGTTCGACGGCGAGGATGTCACCAACATGCCGGCGGCCGAGCGCTGCCAGCGTGGCGTCGGGCGCACCTTCCAGGTGGTCAAGAGCTTTGAGACCATGACTGTTATCGACAACGTCATCGTCGGTGCTCTCGTCCGCAACACCGTGATGCGTGAGGCACGCCGCAAGGCGCATGAGGTGCTCGAATTCACCGGCCTTGCCGCGCGCGCCGACGTGCTCGCGAGCGACCTCGTGCCGGCCGAGAAACGCCGCCTCGAAGTCGCCCGTGCGCTTGCGACCGAACCAAAGCTGCTGCTGCTGGACGAGGTCCTGACCGGCCTGACGCCGACCGAGGCGCAGACCGGCGTCGCGCTGGTGCGCAAGGTGCGCGATGCCGGCATCACCGTGTTGATGGTCGAGCATGTCATGGAGATCGTGATGCCACTGGTCGACCGCGCCATCGTGCTCGACCTCGGCAAGGTGCTGGTCGAGGGTAAGCCTTCCGACGTCGTCCGCGATCCCAAGGTGATCAGCGCATATCTGGGAGATCGTCATGCTGTCGGTGCATGAAGTCACGACCGCCTATCAGGGTCTGGTCGCGATCTCGGCGGTCTCGATCGAGGTCCAGAAGGGCGAGATCGTCTGCGTCGCTGGCGCCAACGGCGCGGGCAAGTCGACGCTGCTCAAATCCATCGCCGGCGCCGAGCGTCCGCGCTCGGGCACGGTGACGTTCGACGGCAAGCGTCTCGACGGCATGGCGCAGCATCACATCACCGCCACCGGCATCGCCTATGTGCCGGAGAACCGCCGCCTGTTCCCGCGCCTGTCGGTGCGCGACAATCTGCGCCTCGGCAGTTATCTGTACCGCGGCGACGCCGACCGCGAGGGGCCGCTCAATCTCGTGTTCACGCTGTTCCCGCGTCTCCAGGAACGTTTGGAGCAGCGCGCCGAGACGCTGTCCGGCGGTGAGCAGCAGATGCTCGCGATCGGCCGCGCGTTGATGACGCGCCCGCGGCTGCTGATGCTGGACGAGCCCTCGCAAGGCATCATGCCGAAGCTGGTCGACGAAATCTTCCAGGCGGTGCTGCGCATCCGCGACGCCGGCATGACCGTGCTGATCGTCGAGCAGCGCATGGCCGAGTGCCTGGAGATCGCTGACCGCGCCTACATCCTGCAAACCGGCCGTGTGCTGATGCAGGGCCCTGCAGCGGAGATCAGGGGGAACCCGGACGTACGGAAGGCGTATCTGGGGCTTTAGCGACTGTTGCTATCCGCATCTCGCTTAGCCTCTGATGCGGCCATCAATATACGTTCTACGATTGCCTCGAACTCGTCTTTGCCGATGGGGTCCGTCTCGGCCATCTCGTCGTATGGTTTGATGGTCTTTGGCCACCAATTGTGATGTCGCCCAGCCTTATCAAGGACACGGGCCGCTGCCTCGACCTCCGCGTTAGTCGGTCGTGCTGCTGCGGTCGCCGCGTGCGGAGCGTGCGAATGCTCGTGCCCATGCTCCGGCAGCGCCACCCCGAACACCTTCACCAGATCCTTCACCTGCTCCGGCGACAAATACCGCGGGTTCATCCCGCGCAGCAACAGGTACAGCTTCGCCGTCTCCTCCAGCTCCTCCGTCGCGAACACCGCGGCCTCCAGCGTGTCGCCGGCGACCACCGGGCCGTGATTGGCGAGCAGCACGGATGAATATTTGCCCGCCAGTCCCTTGATCGCATCCGCAACCGCGGGATCGCCGGGGCGGTAATAGGGCACAAGCGCGGTGGCGCCGCATTTCATCAGATAATAGGCCGTCATCGGTGGCAGCGCGGCGCGCGGGTCGATCTCGGGCAGCATCGAGAGCGCGACCGAATGGGTGGAGTGCAGATGCACGATCGCCCGCGCGCTTTCGCGCGTGTCGTAGAGCGCGGTGTGCAGCGGAACTTCCTTGGTCGGCGCATCGCCCGAGAGGAGGCGCCCCCGTGCGTCCAGCCGCGACAGTCGCGCCGGGTCGAGGAAGCCGAGCGAGGCGTTGGTGGGGGTGACGAGCCAACCCCCGTCGTGCATCTTGACGCTGATATTGCCGGAAGAGCCCGGTGTCAGGCCGCGCTCGAACAAGGACCGTCCGAAGCGGCAGACATCCTCACGCAGCCGGGTCTCGTTGCTCATAGCCGTCATGCCCGCTTGTCTCACGCTTTGGCAGCGCGGCCAAGCCGTGTTATTCGGATCAGTGAGCCGCCGCAAAGGGCGGCCGTCCTGGAAACGTTCGCAAGGGTCAGTTGCATGTCCGCCTCCACGTCACAAAATCAGCGTATCGCGGTCATCGGGCTCGGCTCGATGGGGTTCGGCATGGCGACCTCGCTGAAGCGCGCTGGTCATGTTGTGACCGGCTGCGACGTCTCGGCTGACGCGGTGGCGCGTTTCGTGAAGGACGGCGGCGCAGGCGCCAGCACGCCGGCGGAAGCGGCCAAGGGCGCCGACATCGTCGTCAGCGTCGTCGTCAATGCCGCGCAGACCGAGACCATCCTGTTCGGCAAGGATGGCGTCGCCGAGACCCTGCCGAAGGACAGCGTCTTCCTGTCCTCCGCAACCATGGACCCGGATATGGCCCGTCGCCTCGCAAAGCAGTTGGAGGCGACCGGCCGTCACTATCTGGATGCGCCGATCTCCGGCGGCGCGCAGCGCGCGGCCCAAGGCGAACTGACGATCCTTGCCTCCGGCAGTCCCGCTGCCTTTGCAAAGGCACGGCCGGCGCTCGATGCCATGGCGGCAAAACTGTACGAGCTCGGCGATGCCGCAGGGCAGGGCGCCGCCTTCAAGATGATCAACCAGTTGCTCGCCGGTGTGCATATCGCCGCCGCCAGCGAAGCGATGGCGTTCGCCGCCAAGCAGGGCCTCGACATCCGCAAGGTCTATGAGGTGATCACGGCCTCCGCCGGCAATTCCTGGATGTTCGAGAACCGCATGCCGCACGTGCTCGACGGCGATTACACGCCGCGCAGCGCGGTCGAGATCTTCGTCAAGGACCTCGGCATCATCCAGGACATGGCGCGCAGCGCCCGCTTCCCGGTGCCGGTCTCGGCCGCCGCTCTCCAGATGTTCCTGATGACGTCAGCTGCCGGCATGGGCCGCGATGACGACGCCTCGGTGGCGCGCATGTACGCGCAGGTCACCGGCGTCAAACTTCCCGGCGACAAGTAAAGCCAAGAGGATTCCAATGCCCCGTTTCGCCGCCAACCTCTCGATGATGTTCACCGAGGTGCCGTTCCTCGACCGTTTCGACGCCGCCGCGCAAGCGGGCTTCACTGCAGTCGAATTCCTCTTTCCCTACGAGCATCCGGCTGAAGTGGTCGGCGAGCGGCTCAAGCGCAACGGTTTGACGCAGGCGCTGTTCAACCTGCCGCCGGGCGATTGGAATGCCGGCGAGAAGGGTTTTGCGGCGCTGCCGGCGCGATTCTCCGATCTTAAGGCGAGCCTGGAGACCGCGTTGCCTTACGCCAAGGCGACCGGCGTCAAGCGGCTGCACTTGATGGCCGGCATTGCCAACCGCGGCGAGCGCGTCGCGATCGAGGCGTTCTACAAATCGGTGGCGTGGGCTGCGGAGTTCTTCGCTCCGCACGGCATCGATATCGTGCTCGAGCCGATCAATGCGCGCAATGTGCCCGGCTACTTCCTCAACGATTTCGGCTTCGCGCGCGACCTGATCCAGGAACTGAGACTGGCGAACCTGAAGCTCCAGTTCGACATCTATCACTGCCAGATCATCCATGGCGACGTCACCATCCGCCTGCGTGAGATGATGCCGATCATCGGGCACATCCAGATCGCCAGCGTCCCCTCGCGCAACGAGCCCGACGGCGAGGAGCTGAACTATCCTTTCCTGTTCACTGAACTCGACCGGCTCGGCTATACCGGCTTCGTCGGTTGCGAATACAATCCGCGCGGCAAGACCACCGATGGCCTCGCCTGGTTCAAGCCTTATGCGGGAGTGAAGCCGTGACGCTCGCACTGGGTTGCATCGCCGACGACTATACCGGCGCCTCCGATCTCGCCAACACGCTGACGCGCGCGGGCCTGCGTACCGTGCAGACTATCGGCGTGCCCGCGGACGATCTCACGCTGCCCGAGGTCGACGCCGTCGTGGTGTCGCTGAAGAGCCGCTCGATCGAGGCGGGCCTTGCCGTGTCGCGCTCGCGCGCGGCGGAGAAATGGCTGCGTGGCCGCGGGGCGCGCCATGTGCTGTTCAAGATCTGCTCGACCTTCGATTCCACCGATGCGGGCAATATCGGCCCGGTGATGGACGCGCTGCGCGCCGATAGCGGCGAGGCCGTCGTGCTGGTGACGCCGGCCTTCCCGGAGACCGGTCGCACGGTCTACCAGGGCAATCTGTTCGTCGGCGCCGTGCCGCTGAACGAGAGCCCGCTCAAGGACCATCCGCTCAACCCGATGCGCGATTCCAACCTGGTGCGCGTGCTGGCACGCCAGAGCAAGACGCAGGTGGGTCTCGTCGACCTCGCGACCGTCACCCGCGGCGCGGAGGCCGTGCGGGCTCGGCTGGCCGAACTGTCAGGCAAGGGCATCGGTGCCGCGATCATCGATGCCGTGTTCGACCGCGATCTCGAGACCATCGGCCTCGTCGCTGCCCAGCATCGGCTATCGGTCGGCGCCTCCGGCATCGGCCTCGGACTGGCGCGGGCTCTGGTCTCGACGGGCAAGGTCAAGTCGGCCGCTGGCAGCGGCGGGGCGGACGCCGCCGTCGGCGGACCGGCGGCCTGCCTCGCCGGAAGCTGCTCGCAGGCGACGCTTCAGCAGATCGCCAATGCCGAACGCGTCATGGCGGTGCTCCATCTCGATCAGGACCGTATTCTTACGGGAGCGGACGAAGTGCAGCGCGCGATCGCCTGGGCCAAGCCGCGACTTGCCGACGGTCCGGTCCTGATCGCGTCGAGCGCGACACCGGATCAGGTCGCCGCCTTGCAGGCGCGCCACGGCCGCGATGCAGCCGGTCACGCCATCGAGCAGGCGATGGCCGACATTGCGGAAAACCTAGTCAAATCAGGCGTCCGGCGGCTGGTCGTGGCTGGCGGCGAGACCTCCGGCGCCGTCGTCGATCGCCTCGGGATTCCCGGCTTCCTGGTCGGCGCTGAGATCGCCGCGGGCGTCCCGGTGTTGCGCGCCGTCGGCGCTGAAGCAGGCGATATGCTGCTTGCGCTGAAGTCCGGAAATTTCGGCGGGCCGGAATTCTTCGCGGACGCGCTTGGGCTCATGCGCTGAGCGCAGGGCGTTCTTAGCTGCCTGTTCATTTCTTTCAGGCTCCGTACTCGAACGGAGTCGTAGTTAACATCTGCTCAGTCGCTCTGTGGTCTGATGTCGGCGTCGCTCCTTTTGGTTGATTGTTAAGACCTCCCGGACGCGCGCCCGCGCCAGCACAACGAGACCCGATTATGTTCGCCACCATTTCCATTCGCGCCAAGATCATCAGTGTCGTGGCGTTCCTGCTGGTCGCGATGACCGGCATGGGCCTGCTCGCCGTCACGAAGATGCGGTCGATGAACGCCAACACCACCGACATCACCACGAGCTGGCTGCCCAGTGTCCGGGTGCTCGGCGAACTCCGCGCCAGCGTCATCACCTACCGCAACGTGGTCCGCCAGCACATGCTGTCCGAGACCCTCGAGGAGAAGCTCGCCAACGAAAAGACGGCCGGCACCGTCATCGAGGCGCTCGCCAAGTCCCGCAAGGCCTACGAGCCGAAGATCACTTCGCCCGAGGAACGCCGGCTGTACAACGAATGGGCCAAGCTCTGGGACGATTACAAGAAGGGCACCGAAGACGTCATGGCGCTGTCGCGCAAGGAGGCCGGCAAGGTCCCGCATGACGCCCAGGAGCTGAACACCAAGACGGTCAACAAGATCGGCCTTGCGTCGGATGAGGTCCTGATGAAGGACATCGATCTCAACACCAAGGGCGGCGACCAGGCTGCCCAGGATGCCGCCGACAGCTATTTCTATGCCTTCATGCTGGTCTCGATCATCCTCGGCGCCGCCGTGATCATCGGCATCGGCGTCAGCTTCTACGTGGTCCAGGACGTCTCCGCCGGCATCAACTCGATCATCCAGCCGATGCAGGCGCTCGGCAAGGGCGACCTCTCCGCCGAAGTCCCGCATCGCGGCGAGAAGACCGAGATCGGCGCCATGGCCGATGTGCTCCAGATCTTCAAGGAAGCCTTGATCGCCAAGAAAGCCGCCGACGAGGCCGCCGCCGCCGATGCCGAAGCCAAGATCGAGCGCGGCCGCCGCGTCGACGGCATCACCCGCGATTTCGAAACGATGATCGGCGAGATCGTCCAGACCGTGTCGTCGGCCTCGACGCAGCTCGAAGCCTCCGCCTCGACGCTGACCTCGACCGCCGACCGCTCACAGCGGATGGCGACCACGGTCGCCGCGGCCTCGGAGGAAGCCTCGACCAACGTGCAGTCGGTAGCCTCGGCCACCGAGGAGATGGCCTCGTCGGTCGGCGAGATCAGCCGTCAGGTGCAGGAATCAGCGCGGATGGCGGGCGACGCCGTCGGCCAGGCCCGTGCCACCACCGAGCGCGTCAGCGAGCTGTCCAAGGCGGCCTCCCGCATCGGCGACGTCGTCGAGCTGATCAACACCATCGCCGGCCAGACCAACCTCTTGGCGCTGAATGCCACCATCGAGGCGGCGCGTGCCGGTGAAGCCGGCCGCGGCTTTGCGGTGGTCGCCTCCGAGGTGAAGGCGCTCGCCGAGCAAACCGCCAAGGCGACCGGCGAGATCGGCCAGCAGATCTCCGGCATCCAGGCGGCGACCAACGACTCGGTCGGCGCCATCAAGGAGATCTCCTCGACCATCGAGCGTCTCTCCGAAATCTCCTCGGCAATTGCGGCTGCGGTGGAAGAGCAGGGCGCAGCGACCCAGGAGATCGCCCGCAACGTGCAGCAGGCGGCGCAGGGCACCCAGCAGGTCTCCTCCAACATCACCGACGTGCAGCGCGGCGCGACCGAGACCGGCACGGCCTCCTCGCAGGTGCTGTCGGCAGCGCAGATGCTGTCCAACGACTCGAGCCGCCTCAAGACCGAGGTCAGCAAGTTCCTGACCAACGTCCGCGCGGCCTAAGCCGGGAAACGATCGCAGTTCTGAAAGCGGCGCCTGCGGGCGCCGCTTTTTTACGTGGGGGTGAGCCGCTTCCGTAATCTTCCGGCCGCAGGCTGCATATCTGGAATGCGATTTCGCAGTGCGATAGCAGGGAAGTGACCGGACGGGGCGGCGCTGTCGTTGGCCATTTCCACGGTGTTCGGGTAAATCAGCCCTAGGAACCCGTGGGGCGTGTTCCCTGTCCCCGATTTGGAATTACCTGACCGATGATTGCTCTGGTCCGTATTGCCCTGAGCCGACCCTACACGTTTGTCGTGCTCGCGCTTCTGCTCCTGATCATCGGGCCGCTCGCGGCCCTGCGGACGCCGACCGACATCTTCCCGGACATCCGCATCCCCGTGATCGGCGTGGTCTGGCAGTACACCGGCCTGCCGCCGGACCAGATGTCCGGCCGCATCACCACGCCGTTCCAGCGCGCGCTGACGACGACCGTCAACGACATCGAGCACATTACCGCCAACTCCTATAACGGCTTTGGCATCATCAAGATCTTCTTCCAGCCGAACGTCGACATCCGCACCGCCAACGCGCAGGTCACCGCGATCTCGCAGACGCTGCTGAAGCAGATGCCTCCGGGCGCGACGCCGCCCCTGATCCTGAACTACTCCGCGTCGACCGTTCCGATCATCCAGGTGGCTTTGTCGGGCGATGGCCTGACCGAGCAGAACCTCGCCGATATCGGCATTAATAATCTGCGCACCCCGCTGGTCACCGTGCCCGGCGCGGCGATCCCGTATCCGTTCGGCGGCAAGCAGCGCCAAATCCAGATCGACCTCGATCCGACCGCGCTCCAGGCCCGTGGCCTGTCGGGCCAGGACGTCGCCAACGCGCTCGCAGCCCAGAACCTGATCACGCCGGTCGGCACCCAGAAGATCGGCCAGTTCGAATACAACATCCAGCTCAACAACTCGCCGCTGAAGATCGACGAGCTCGGCAATCTGCCGATCAGGACCGTCAACGGCGCGATGGTCTATGTGCGCGACGTCGCGACCGTGCGTGACGGCAATCCGCCGCAGACCAACATCGTCCATGTCGACGGCAATCGCTCGGTGCTGATGATGGTGCTGAAGGCGGGCGCGACCTCGACGCTCGATATCATCGCCGGCATCAAGCAGAAGGTGATCGACGTCAAGGACCAGCTGCCGGACGCGCTGAAGATCGGCTTCATCGGCGACCAGTCGGTGTTCGTCCGCGGCGCGATTCAAGGCGTCGCGTTCGAAGGCGTGATCGCGGCGTTGCTGACCAGCGTCATGATACTGCTGTTCCTCGGCAGCTGGCGCTCCACGGTCATCATCGCGGTCTCGATCCCGCTCTCGGTGCTCGGCGCCATCATCATGCTGTCGGCGATCGGTGAGACGCTCAACATCATGACGCTCGGCGGCCTTGCGCTCGCGGTCGGCATCCTCGTCGACGACGCCACCGTGACCATCGAGAACATCAACTACCATCTGGAGCAGGGCAAGCCGGTCGAGCAGTCGATCCTCGACGGCGCCAACCAGATCGTGACACCGGCCTTCGTCTCGTTGCTGTGTATCTGCATCGTGTTCGTGCCGATGTTCTTCCTCACCGGCGTCGCGCGCTTCCTGTTCGTGCCGATGGCCGAAGCCGTGATGTTCGCGATGATCTGGTCGTTCCTCCTGTCGCGCACGCTGGTGCCGACCATGGCGAACTATTTGCTGCAGGCGCACGTCCATCACGAGGGCGGCCCGCCGAAGTCGCGCAATCCGCTGGTTTGGTTCCAGCGCGGCTTCGAGAAGCGGTTCGAGCGCATCCGCGGCGGCTACCATAATCTGCTGGGACTGGCGCTGGTGCACCGCGCGGTGTTCGTGATCGGCTTCCTCTGCGTGGTCGGCGCGTCCTTCGCGCTGGTGCCGTTCCTCGGGCGCAACTTCTTCCCGGCGGTCGATGCCGGCAATATCCTGATGCATGTCCGCACCCAGGTCGGCACCCGCGTGGAGGAGACGGCCAACCAGCTCGCCGACGTCCAGAAGGCGATCCGCAAGCTGATCCCCGGCGAAATCGAGACGCTGACCGACAACATCGGCATGCCGATCTCCGGCATCAACATGACCTACAACAACACGGGCGTGATCGGCCCGCAGGACGGCGACATCCAGATCAAGCTGAAAGAGGGCCACAAGCCGACGGAAGAGCACGTGCGCGTGCTGCGCGAGCAGCTGCCGCGCCTGTTCCCCGGCGTCAGCTTCGCGTTCCTCCCCGCCGACATCGTCAGCCAGATCCTGAACTTCGGCGCGCCGGCGCCGATCGACCTGCAGATCCGCGGCGCCAACATCAACGCCAACTTTGCCTACGCCAACAACCTGCTGGCGAAGGTTCGCAAGATTCCCGGCGTTGCCGATGCGCGTATCCAGCAGTCGCCGAACAATCCCACCTTCAACATCGACGTCGACCGCACCCGCGCGCAATATGTCGGCCTGACCGAGCGCGACGTCACCAACAGCCTCGTGGTCAATCTCGCCGGCTCCTCGCAGGTCGCGCCGACCTACTATCTCAATCCGGAGAACGGCGTTTCCTACTCCATCGTGATGCAGACGCCGCAATACCAGATCGACTCGCTCAGCGCGCTGCAGACGCTGCCGATCACGGCAACGGGCGCCTCGCAGTCGCCGATCCTCGGCGGCATCGCCGACATCAAGCGCGCGACCTCGAGTGCGGTAGTGTCGCAATACGACATCCAGAACCTCGTCCAGATCTTTGCCACGACCTCGGGCCGCGATCTCGGTGCGGTCGCCGCCGACATCCGTCAGGTGATCGCCGACACCGCCAAGGACGTGCCGAAGGGCTCCTCCGTGGTGCTGCTCGGCCAGGTGCAGACGATGAACAGCGCCTTCACCGGCCTTCTGTTCGGCCTGCTCGGTGCCGTCGTGCTGATCTACTTCCTGATCGTCGTGAACTTCCAGTCCTGGTCCGACCCGTTCGTGATCATCACCGCGCTGCCGGCCGCGCTTGCCGGTATCGTCTGGATGCTGTTCGCGACCGAGACGACGCTGTCGGTGCCGGCGCTGACCGGCGCGATCATGTGCATGGGCGTTGCCACCGCCAACAGCGTGCTCGTGATCTCCTTCGCCCGTGAGCGCTACGAGGAACTCGGTGACCCCATCGCCGCTGCACTCGAGGCCGGCTTCGTCCGGTTCCGCCCGGTGCTGATGACCGCGCTCGCCATGATCATCGGCATGGCGCCGATGGCCCTGGGGCTCGGGGAGGGCGGCGAGCAGAATGCGCCGCTTGGCCGCGCCGTGATCGGCGGCCTGATCTTTGCAACTTTCGCCACGCTGATGTTTGTTCCCGTGGTGTTCAGTATGGTACACAAGAAACAAGGCGCCAAAGCCGCCGCCCCATTGGAGACTCCGCATGTCGCCCACTGAACCCCGCTCCCCGGTGTCGCACCGGAAACTGGGCATCTTCGGCGTGGTGGCGCTGATTGCGGCAGGCCTCGTCGTGGGTACCGGCATTCGTGCCCGCGAGGAGCAGGGCTCCAAGCTGAAGGAATGGACCGACGATCAGGCCGTTCCCAGCGTTGCGGTGACCCTGCCGAACGCAAAATCCCTCAACGGCACCATCGACCTGCCGGGTCGGCTCGAAGCCTATTACCGCGCGCCTATCTTCGCACGCGTCTCCGGCTATCTGAAGAGCTGGAGCGTCGACATGGGCGCGCGCGTCAAGGCGGGGCAGGTGATCGCCGAGATCGAGGCGCCCGACCTCGACCAGCAACTGCTTCAGGCCCGCGCCGACCTCGCCAGCCAGCAGGCCAGCGCAAGGCTGTCGGAAGCAACGCTGAACCGGCGCAAGACGCTGGTCGCCTCCAACTTCGTCTCCGCGCAGGAGATCGACGAGCGCACCGCCGATCTCTCCAACAAGAACGCGGCCGTCCACTCAGGCCAGGCAAATGTCGAACGGCTTGAAGCACTGGCCGGCTACAAGAAGATCACGGTGCCGTTCGATGGCGTGGTCACGGCGCGCGATACCGACGTCGGCGCGTTGATCAATGCCGGCGGCGGCTCCGGCCCGGCGATGTTTGTGGTCTCCGACATCACCAAGCTGCGCGTTTACGTCAATGTTCCCCAGAACTACGTGCCTGCGATCAAGATCGGCGCCAAGGCCACCATGGTCATGCCGGAATACCCGAACCGGACATTCCAGGCGACGGTCGAGGCGTCTTCGCAGGCCGTCGACGTCGCCTCAGGAACCACCCGCATGCAGCTTCGGCTCGACAATTCCAACGGCGAGTTGATGCCCGGCGGCTATGCCAGCGTGAAGCTCAACCTTCAGCGCGACACCGCGCCGCTGAGCATTCCCGCCAGCGCCCTGATCTTCAACGGCAGCGGTCTGCGTGTTGCGACCGTCGGTCCCGACGACAAGGTGCAGTTCAAGACCGTGACCATCGCGCGCGATCTCGGCAAGGAGATTGAACTCGCCTCGGGCATCGCACCCGACGACCGCGTCATCGCCGCCCCGCCGGATGGCATTTCCGACGGCGACCAGGTTCGCGTCGTCGGCGGCGCCGGTGCCAAGGGCAAGCCGGCGACGGCGTCGGAGAAGCAGGCGCCGAAGGGCTAGGTTGATCTCGTAGGGTGGGCAAAGCGAAGCGTGCCCACCATCTTCATGTGATTGGAAGAAGAATGGTGGGCACGGCGCAAGAGCGCCTTTGCCCACCCTACGTAAGCTACGCCACCCGCCACTCCGGCACGTCATCTGCGGCCATCGCGATCTCGCCGAGCGAGCCTACCGGCGTGCGATCCATGTTGAGCAGATGCGCCAGCGTCGCCGCGTCGCTCGCCGGAATGCGCGCGAGTGTGCGCCGCTCGTCCGCCGTCCGCAGCATCACCACGCCGTGTTCGACCTCGCCGCCGCGGCCATAGAGCACCGTAAAACTCTCGACCTTGCCCTTGCCTGAGGCCTCCGTGACGAACTCGGGCACCGCGCGCTTGTTGCGGTCGGCCTCTGCTTGCACGCTTGTCTCCTGCGCCAGCGCCTCACGTGGCGTCTTCGACACCACCAATGCGTGGTGCTTGGTGACGAAGCCGCCCTGGCCGTAGAGCAGCCCGAGCTTGGCACCATCGCGCACACGCCGCACCATCGCGCAGGCCGCGTGCGTCATGTAGGTGTTGAGCGGCGCGCCGAAGAAGGTGAGGCCACCGGTCACGGTCGGCTGCACGTCGGCCCCGAGGCCAAGCGTCCGCCGCGCCATCTTGGGCACGCAGGGGAAGCAGCTATAGAGCTCGATCGCGTCGAATTTTTTTCCGTCGCCGCCGGCGAGATCCATCGCCGCTTTCAGCACCGCATTCTGCGGATGGCTTTCATGGAACTGATCGCGCAGGAGGTAATCGCGCGGCTCTTCGGCCGAGGCGCCGCCAAGCGGGTAGACCAGCTTGTCCTCCGCGATGCCGGCCGCGCGCGCCTTGGCGAGGCTGGTGAGCAGCAGCGCGCCGCCCATGTTGACGCTGGGGTTGGCGACCATGAGCTTGTTGTAGGGCCAGGCGATCAGCCGGTTGTCGGCCGTCGGCGTTGTGATCTCGTCCGGCGCATGGCGCCGCTTCAGCCAGGCGTTGGGATTTTCGGCGGCGGCCTCGGAGTAGCGCGACCACAGCGTGCCGGACTCTGCCATGGCTTCGCGCGGCGTCTGGCCCCAATGGGCGGAGGAGGCGGACTCATAGAATGGATAGACGGTGACGGGACGGAACACGCCGAGCTTCACCGCCAGCGGCTTCTGGAATGCCGCTCCACGCTTGGGCTCCTCGACGTCATGGGCGAACGGCGTCCAGGGCAGCTTGACCCCGGCGCGCTCCGCCTTGGTCGCGGTCGACTGCGCCTCCGCGCCGCAGACTGCCGCCACCGTGCATTCGCCGCGCGCGATGCGCTTTGCCGCCTCGTGAAGGTAGCGGATCGGGCTCTCGCCGCCGACCGGGCCGTAATAGCAATGCGCAGGCGCAATGCCGAGCCGCTGCGCCAAAAGCTTCTCCGGATCGCGATAGCGCCAGCTCAGGAAGTTGACGACGTCGAGCGACTGCACCTCGCCAAGCAGCTTTGCGCCGGCGTCCTGTTCGGCCCGCCGTAGCGCCTGTTCGAGCAGATCCAGCGGCTCGAGGCCGTCGGTGATCTCCTTGGGTCGGTCGACGATCTCGCCGATGCCGACGATGACGGGGATGAGGTCTTCCGGGATAGAGGTCTTGGTCATTTCTTCTTGGTTCACTTTCTGGGTCTTCGGCACGCCGTCGCCCTTCGAGGGCCGCTGAAGAAGCGGCCACCTCAGGGTGACGGCTACGGATGAAGCGTCATCCTGAGGTGCGAGCCGAGCGACGCTTGCGGCGCTTGGCGAGCCTCGAAGGATGAGCCACGGACTCTATTCCGGCCACAGGCAATTACTCCGCCACCAGCGCATTCATGTGTTCGACGGCCTCGGCAAATTCTTCCTTGAACTCCTGCACTACCGCGCCCGCCGACTTCACGCTGTCGATCAGGCCGACGCCCTGGCCGACGAAATAGCTGACGAGGTCGCGCGCTTTGGCGTTGCCGCTCGCCGCCGCGCGGTCGATCGCGTTGAAGGCGTCGCGGCTGATGACGCTTTGCAGCGGCATCGGCAGCGCGCCGGGGCTTTCCGGCGCGCGGTCCCAGGCATCGGTCCAGACCGAGCGGAGCTGGCGTGCCGGCTTGCCGGTGCGCCCCTTCGAACGGATCGCGTCGCGCGAGGACGCCGCGATCATCTTCTCGCGGAAGATCTCCGTGGTCTCGGCCTCGACGGTGGCGAGCCACACCGAGCCGGTCCAGGCGCCGGCCGCGCCCATCGCCATGCAGGCGGCCATCTGCCGTCCCGTCATGATGCCGCCGGCCGCGAGCACCGGCACGTCGCGGATG
Organism: Bradyrhizobium sp. 61; assembly: GCF_023073075.1. Taxonomy (NCBI): domain Bacteria; kingdom Pseudomonadati; phylum Pseudomonadota; class Alphaproteobacteria; order Hyphomicrobiales; family Nitrobacteraceae; genus Bradyrhizobium; species Bradyrhizobium sp. 61. The sequence goes on from NZ_JADPIU010000084.1 coordinate 269,091, forward strand.
TTCTTGATCGCCTTGATCACCTCCGGCACCAGCACCAGGGTGGAGACCTCGCCGCAATGGCCGCCGGCCTCGGTGCCCTGCACCACGAGAATGTCGACGCCGGCCGCGACCTGGCGCAGTGCATGTTCCTTGGCGCCGACGAGGGCGGCAACCGGCACGCCGTGCTTCCTGCCCATCTCGATCATCGCCTTCGGCGGCACGCCCAGCGCGTTGGCGATCAATCGGATCGGATGGTTGAAGGAGACCTCGAGCAGCTGAAGTGCGGTCTTCGCGTCGAACGGTTGCGGCTGGTTGTCGGCCACATCACTTGTCGTCAACTCGATGTCGTATTTCTTCAGGAGGTCGCGCGTGTAGGCGCGGTGCTCCTGCGGCACGCGCGCCTCCAGGCTCTTCCAGGTGACGTCCTTCTCACCCGCGGTCGAGATGTTTTCGGGGATCAGGACGTCGATGCCGTAGGGCTTGCCGTCGACATGCTCGTCGATCCATTTCAGCTCGCGTTCGAGCGTGTCGGGCGTGTGCACGGTGGCCCCCAACACGCCAAAGCCGCCGGCACGGCTGACGGCGGCAACGACGTCGCGGCAATGGCTGAAGGCGAGCAGCGGGAACTCGATGCCCAGCATGTCGCAGATCGGCGATTTCATGGCTCTCTCCCGGCAGCCGTCGCGTTGCTGTTGTTGCTTTGCTTGAGCGAAGGCGCTTCGAAGCTAGCCCATCGTCGTCAACGATGCCAATCCGGATTTGGCCGCGCATCTTGCGTGCAGACGCCACGCGGCGGATGAGCCATTCCGCTGCACAAAATAAACAGACCAGAGCCCGCCGATTTGCCTCTTGCGCTTTTGTGGGTCTGTGAGAATGCTGGCGCAAACAAAGAGAAAACAGCGAGGGAGCGCCAACCGATGTCGCAAGCGCAAGCGAGTCCGGCTCGAACCGTGAAGGCCTACGACGTGGTCATTGTCGGCGCGGGCTTTGCCGGCATGTACATGCTGCACCGCCTGCGCGGTCTTGGCTTCTCTGCACGCGTCTATGAGCAGGGTGGTGGCGTCGGCGGCACCTGGTACTGGAATCGCTATCCCGGCGCGCGCTGCGATGTCGAGAGCATGCAGTATTCCTACTCGTTCTCGGAAGAGCTTCAGCAGGAGTGGGACTGGAGCGAGCGCTATGCGCCGCAGTCGGAGATCCTGAAATACGCCAACCACGTTGCCGATCGTTTTGACCTTCGCCGCGACATCCAGTTCGACACCCGCGTCGAGCGCGCGGCGTTCGACGCGGGCGCGAAGTGCTGGTCGGTGACGACGTCGGACGGCCAGACGGTCGAGGCGCAGTTCATCGTGCTCGCGACCGGCTGCCTCTCGAACGCGCGCAAGCCCGACATCAAGGGCCTCGAGAGCTTCAAGGGACCTGTCTACCACACCGGCAGCTGGCCGCATGGACCGGTCGATTTTACCGGTCAGCGCGTCGGCCTCATCGGGACCGGTTCATCGGGTATCCAGTCGGCCCCCATCATTGCCGAGCAGGCAAGACATCTCACCGTTTTTCAGCGCACGGCGAATTTTTCGATTCCTGCGCGCAACGCCGCGCTGACCGACGAAGAACGCAACAATTTCCGCAAGACCTATCCGGAGATCCGCCGCTTCGCCCGCGAAGTCGCACGCAACGGCATTTTCGCCGAGCAGCCCGATCGCGGTGCGCTCGACGACAGCGACGAGACCAGGAATGGCAAATATTCGGCGCGCTGGGAGCGCGGCGGGCTCACCTTCATGTATGTCTACAACAATCTCGGCCTCGAGCGATCCGCGAACGACACCGCGGCGAGCTTCGTGCGTGGCAAGATCGCCGAGATCGTGAAGGACCCCGAAACCGCGAAGCTGCTGCAGCCGAACAGCCATCCGATCGGCACCAAGCGCATCTGCATCGATACGGATTATTTCGCGACCTTCAACCGGCCGAACGTCTCGCTGGTCGATATCAAGACCAATCCGATCGAGGAGATCACCGCGAATGCCGTGCGTGTCGCAGGCAAGGACCACGAGGTCGACGCGCTGGTGATGGCGACGGGCTTCGACGCCATGACCGGCTCGGTCGCGAAGATCGACATCAGTGGCCGTGGTGGGCAGACGCTGAACCAAAAATGGGAGGAGGGGCCGAAGACCTATCTCGGGCTGATGAGCGCGGGCTTTCCGAACCTCTTCATCATCACCGGCCCCGGCAGTCCGTCGGTGCTCTCGAACATGATCGTCTCGATCGAGCAGCATGTCGATTGGATCACCGATTGCCTCGTCCACATGCGCAGGCAGGGTGTTGCCACCATGGAGGCAAGCGGGGAGGCCGAGGACAAGTGGGTCGCCCATGTCAACGAGGTCGCCCACGGCACGCTCTATCCGCAGGCCAATTCCTGGTACATGGGCGCCAACATTCCAGGCAAGCCGCGCATCTTCATGCCCTATATCGGCGGTGTCGGTGTCTACCGCCGGATCTGCGACGAGGTCGCGGCGAAGGGATATGAGGGGTTTTTGCTGGGGCGGGCCGAGCGGGGGCTGACGGCGGCCGCGTCCTGAACCTGGCTCTTTCCGATCGTTATTCCCGGGGGGCGCGGAGCGGCGGGCGCGGAACGAGGGCGGGGAAGTGGCCTGCCATGACGAAACGTAGAGTTGCCCCGCCCGGCAATGCATTTCTGCGCCCTTGCCATCGGCCATTCGCGGGCTAATTAATGCAGGCGCATCTTTTCGCCGGAGCCCCCGCATGACCGACGCCCCCGCCTACGTGCCGCCCAAAGTCTGGACCTGGAACAAGGAGAACGGCGGGCAGTTCGCCAGCATCAACCGCCCCATTGCCGGCGCGACCCACGACAAGGAGCTGCCGGTCGGCAAGCATCCCTTCCAGCTCTATTCGCTGGCGACGCCGAACGGCGTGAAGGTCACGGTGATGCTGGAGGAACTGCTGGCGCTCGGCCACAAGGGCGCTGAATACGATGCCTGGCTGATCAGGATCGGCAATGGCGACCAGTTCGGCAGCGGCTTTGTCGACATCAACCCGAACTCGAAAATTCCCGCGCTGGTGGACCGCTCCGGTCCCGAGCCGATCCGGGTGTTCGAATCCGGCTCGATCCTGGTCTACCTCGCCGAGAAGTTCGGCGCCTTCCTGCCGAAGGACATCAAGAGCCGCACCGAAGCGATGTCCTGGCTGTTCTGGCAGATGGGCAGCGCGCCCTATCTCGGCGGCGGTTTTGGTCACTTCTACGCCTACGCGCCGACCAAGATCGAATACGCCATCGACCGCTTTGCGATGGAGGTCAAGCGCCAGCTCGACGTGCTCGATCGGCGCCTTGCCGACAACGAGTACCTCGCGGGCAATGAGTACACCATCGCCGACATCGCTGTGTGGCCCTGGTACGGCGCGCTCGCCAAGGGGCTGGTCTATGGCGCCGGCGAATTCCTGTCGGTGCAGGACTACAAGCACGTGCAGCGCTGGACCGACCAGATCGCCAAGCGCCCGGCCGTCAAGCGCGGCCGCATGGTCAACCGCGTCTCCGGCGATCCCGCCAGCCAGCTCCACGAGCGCCACGACGCCGGCGATTTCGACACCAAGACCCAGGACAAGATCGGCGAGCCGGCGGCGACGTAAACGGTGCTCGCTTCATCTCGCCCCGCTTGCGGGGAGAGGTCGAATTCGATCGAAGATCGAATTCGGGTGAGGGGGACTCTCCGCGAGTCCAACTCACACTGTTTTCTCGGAAGCAGCCCCTCACCCCAGCCCTCTCCCCGTAAGAACGGGGCGAGGGAGCGCGATGGCGCGGCCTACTTCCCCTTCGCCCCTTCCGCCGCCGGGAACACCACGCGATCATCCGTGCGGCAGTAGCGGTCGGCGAACATGCGGCCGATCGGGTGATAGCGGTCCATGTGCACCCGCATCGCCTTGTCGTCCCACAGCTCGTCGCGGATATGGAAGTGGATGCCTTCGCCCATGATCAGCCGGCGATCGTCGTTGACGTCGATCATCTTCCAGAGCTTGCACTCCATCGCCCAGGGCGTGTCGGCGAGCCGCGGGACGGCGATCTTCGCCGACGGTGCGAGCTTCAGCCCGAGATAGTCAGGCTCGCCCACTTCAGGGGGAAAATCTCCGCTGCTCTCGTGCATGGCCTTCGCCAGCGGCTCGTCGGCGAGGTTGACCACGAACTCGCCGGTGCGCTGGATGTTGAGAAACGTGTCCTTGTCCTGACCGTTGGGCTTGCGGTTCGCCGCGAACATGCACAGCGGCGGATCTTCGCAGAAGGCGTTGAAGAAGCTGAACGGCGCGGCGTTGACGACACCGGTCGGACCGACCGAGGTCACCCACGCGATCGGCCGTGGCAGGATGAAGGACGTCAGCACCTTGTAGCGCTCGCGTGGCGTCAGGTCGCTGGCGGCGTATTCCATGGTGGCTCCGTGGTGAGGGGAGGCTTGCTTTCTTCACCTCGCCCCGCTTGCGGGAGAGGTCGAATTCGATCGCAGATCGAATTCGGGTGAAGGGGAGTCTCCGCGAGTCCGACTGTCGCCGTCCTTGCGGAGACTCCGCCTCACCCTGACCCTCTCCCCGCAAGCGGGGAGAGGGGAAAGGGAGGGTTACGCCATGCTCAGCTCGTGGCGTCCCACCACCATCCAGTGCACCTCGTCCGGACCGTCGGCGAAGCGCAGATGGCGCACGTCCTGGTACATCTCGGCAAGCGGGGTCCAGTGCGAGATGCCGGTGGCACCGTGCATCTGGATCGACTGGTCGATGATCTTGCAGGCGCGCTCCGGCACCATGGCCTTGACCATGGAGACCCAGACGCGGGCCTCCTTGTTGCCGAGCACGTCCATGGCCTTGGCGGCCTTCAGCACCATCAGCCGCATCGCCTCGATCTCGCAGCGCGCCTGCGCGATGATCTGCATGTTGCCGCCGAGATGGGCAATCTTCTTGCCGAAGGCCTCACGGGTGAGGCCACGCTGCACCATCAGATCAAGCGCCTTCTCGGCCTTGCCGATGGTGCGCATGCAGTGATGGATGCGGCCCGGGCCGAGGCGGAGCTGCGAGATCTCGAAGCCGCGGCCTTCGCCGAGCAGCATGTTCTCCTTGGGCACACGGACGTTGTTGAAGCGCATGTGCATGTGGCCGCGCGGGGCGTGGTCCTGGCCGAACACGTACATGGGCCCGAGCACCTCGACGCCGGGCGTATCGCGCGGCACCAGGATCTGCGACTGCTGCTTGCTCGGCGCCGCATCCGGATTGGTCTTCACCATCACGATGAGGATCTTGCAGCGGGGATCGCCGACGCCGGAGATGTAATATTTCTCGCCGTTGATGACCCATTCGTCGCCGACGAGCTTTGCGGTCGTCGAAATGTTCTTGGCGTCGGAGGAGGCGACGTTCGGCTCGGTCATGACATAGGCCGAGCGGATCTCGCCGTTCATCAGCGGCTTCAGCCACTTCTCCTTCTGCTCCTTGGTGCCGACGCGCTCGAGCACCTCCATGTTGCCGGTGTCCGGCGCGGAGCAGTTCATCGTCTCGGAGGCCAACGGACTCTTGCCGAGCTCGGAGGCGATATAGGCGTAGTCGAGATTCTTCAGGCCCTGGCCGGTTTCGTCATCGGGCAGGAAGAAGTTCCAGAGGCCTTCCTTCTTGGCCTTGTTCTTGGCGACCTCGAGCACCTCGAGCTGCTTCGGGGTGAAGCTCCAGCGATCCTCTTTGCCTTCGCCGGCCTTGGCGAACTCGATCGACATCGGCTCGACGGTGTCGCGGATGAATTTCCTGACGTGATCATAGAGCGGCCGGACCTGGTCCGACATGCGGAGATCGTTGAGCTCGTCGCCGGGATTGAGGGTGTAGTTGGTGGTGCGGGGTATGTAGGCGTGCTTTGTCATTGTTCCTCCCGGGGTCACTGAGATCGCGTTGGGCCGCAGAATAGTCGCAGCGCGGCCAAAGCGCGAGCGCGCATTTTTTCAGGCGACCCATGCCATGCGATGGAATATCGCGAGGGCGTTTGAAATGTTGTTTGAATGGCGCCGAAGGCTCGGTGTACGCGCGCCACATTTCTCCGCTGTCATCGCCCGCGAAGGCGGGCGATCCAGTACTCCGTGACGGTGGTGATTGAATCGAGAAGCCACAGCGTACTGGATTCCCCGCTCCAGTGCGCAATTGCGCACAAGGCGGGGCATGACAGCGGTAGATGTGGCTGGCCTAGTTCGCCATCCGATGCATCGCGCAAATCTTGTTGCCGTCGAGATCGCGCAAATAAGCGATGTAAAGCTTGTTCCCTGCGCCCTCGCGGATGCCGGGCGGATTCTCGATCGGCGTTCCGCCGGCGGTGACACCGGCGGCGTGCCACTTGTCGACCTGCTCAGGCGAGTTGGCGGCAAAGCCGATGGTGCCGCCATTCGCACACGTAGCGGCCTCGCCGTTGATCGGCTTCGTCACCGAGAACACGCCGGTCTTGGTGATGTAGAAGATGCGATGGCCGTCAACCCTGGCCGGGCGCACCTCGAGCGTGCCGAGCAGGTTGTCGTAAAAAGCCTTGGCCTTGTCGAGATCGTTGGTGCCGATCATGATGTGTGAGAACATTTGCCCATTCCCCTCAGAGTTTGTAGCCCGGATGGAGCGCAGCGAAATCCGGGTCTTGCTTGCTTTTGAAAGTCCCGGATTACGCTTCGCTCCATCCGGGCTACGAGATTCAAAACGCCGTATAGCCGCCGTCGATCACGAACGTATCCGCGGTGTGATACGACGACGCCTTGCTCATCAGATACACCGCGATGCCGCCGAAATCGCTGGCCTCGCCGAAGCGCCGCATCGGAATGCGCGGCATCACATTGGCGACGAACTTCTCGTTGGCCATGATGCCCGCGGTCATGTCGCTCTTGATCCAGCCGGGCAGGATCGCGTTCGCGGTGACGCCGTGACGCGCCAGCTCGACGCCGAGCGCGCGCACCAGCGCGTTGATCGCGGCCTTGGTCGCGGCATAATGCTCATTGCGCGCAGTGCCGAAGATCGAGGCGAGGCTCGATGTCGCGACCAGCCGGCCGAAGGGATCGCCGGCATTGGCGCGCTCGGTCATGTGTTTTGCGGCGGCCTGGAATGCGTGGAACACGCCGTCCAGATTGGTCGCAAACATCGTGCGCCACTCTTCCTCGGTGCGCTCGATGAAGGAGCGCCGGCCGCCGCCGCCGATGCCGGCATTGGCAAAGCAGCCGTCGACCCGGCCGAAAACGTCGAGTGTCGCCTTCATTGCGGCATTGACCGAAGCCGGATCGGTGACGTCGCGGACGCGGGTGTCGACCTTGCCGGAGAGGCCCGTCATGCTCGCGGCAGCAGCCTTGTTCTTGTCAGGATTGCGGCCCCAGATCGAGACGCTGCAGCCTTGGCCGGCGAGCGCCTGTGCGATGCCGAGCCCGATACCGCCATTGCCGCCGGTGATCACGGCGACGCGGCCGGTAAGGTCGAAAAGGTTCATGGCGCGTTTCCTGTTTTTGGCACGGGCGCGCGCCAGCCTGTGCGCGCAAGATTGTGCGATACGACGACAAGGTATGTTCGGACCACCATGGACAAGGCCGCGACAAAAATCAAATATGCGCCCCGGCAAAACTAATTCCGGTCTGCGAAACATTGCTAGTACCAACTGACGAGGAAACAATGCAGTTCAAACACGTCACGCTCGATTTCGATGGCTCGGTCGCGATCCTCCGGCTCGACCATCAGGAGGTGATGAACGCGGTCTCCATGGACATGCTGGGCGGCCTCTCCGATGCGCTCGACGCGATCGAGGAGAAGAAAGGCGAGGTGCGCTGCGTGGTGCTGACTGGCGCGGGGCGGGCGTTCTGCACCGGTGCGAATCTGCAAGGGCGCAACAACCAGTCGAAGAAGACCAAGGCCGGCCTGACGCTGGAGACCGGCTTTCATCCCTTCCTGCGCCGCATCCGCAATCTGCACTGCCCGATCGTGACCGCGGTCAACGGCCCGGCGGCCGGCGCCGGCATGAGCTTCGCACTGCTCGGCGACATGATTTTGTGTGCGCGATCCTCTTACTTTCTTCAAGCGTTCCGTCGCATCGGCTTGGTGCCGGATTGCGGCTCGACCTGGCTGCTGCCGCGCCTGATCGGCCGGGCGCGCTCGATCGAATTGTCGCTGATGGGTGAGCGGCTGCCGGCCGAGAAGGCGCTGGAATGGGGCCTCGTCAACCGCGTCTATGACGACGGCGTGCTGATGGAGGAGGCGATGAAGCTCGCGCGCGATCTCGCCAGCGGCCCGACGGTCGCGCTGTCGCTGATCCGCAAGCTCTACTGGGACAGCCCCGAAAATTCCTTCGAGGATCAGCTCAATCTCGAATTCCAGTGCCAGCTGCGTGCCGGCGACACGGACGATTTCCGCGAAGGCGTTGGCGCGTTCCTGGAGAAGCGCCCGGCGCAGTTCAAAGGCAAATGATCGAGGCCGAGCTCTCCCGAAGCGTCGTGCGCTGGTGCGAAGGGGCGACTGGCGTCACCGGCGCGGCAAAACTGTCCGGCGGCGCCAGCCAGGAAACCTGGCGCTTCGACATCGAGCATCCCGATGGGTCGATCGGCGCGATCCTGCGCCGCTCGCCGAAGGGCTATGGCGCCGCGCCGACGCGGGCGGCGGGCCTCGCCGCCGAAGCGCAGTTGATGCAGCTTGCCTATGAGGCCGGCGTGCCGTCGCCGCGCGTCATGCATGTGCTGACGCCGGACGAGAATCTCGGCACCGGCTTCATCATGCAGCGGGTCGAGGGCGAGACCATCGCCCGCAAGATTCTTCGCGATGATGAGTACGCGGCGGCGCGGCCGCGTCTCGCGCGGCAGATCGGCGGCGTGCTCGCCGGCCTGCACAAACTGCCGCAGGACAAGCTGCCCGAGCTGCGCAGCCGGTCCGCGACCCAGGAGATCGGCGAGTTCGAGCGCGACTATCGCAGCCTGAACTGGCCCAAGCCCGTGTTCGAGCTGGCGCTGCGCTGGCTGCGCGACCATGATCCGGGGCCGTCGGCCGAGACCACGTTGGTGCACGGCGATTTCCGCAACGGCAACCTCATCATCGGTGCCGACGGCGTCCGCGCCGTGCTCGACTGGGAGCTCGCCCATCTCGGCGATCCCATGGAGGATCTCGGCTGGGTCTGCGTCAATTCCTGGCGTTTCGGTGAGATCGACAAGCCGGTCGGCGGTTTTGGCACACGCGAGGAATTGTTCGCCGGCTATGAGGCCGCGGGCCGCAAATGTGATCCTGCGCGCGTCAAATTCTGGGAAGTGATGGGCACACTGCGCTGGGGCATCATGTGCGGCGGCATGATGCAGCGGTTTCGCGAGGGGCCTGACCATTCGATGGAACGCGCCATGATCGGCCGCCGCGCCAGCGAGACCGAGATCGATCTGTTGCGGCTGCTGGCGCCGCGCGGGAGCTGACACATGCAGGACGAACCAACACCGACCGAGCTGACCAAGGCGGTCGCCGATTTCCTCCGCAACGACATCACGCCGCTGATCTCCGGCCATCAGGCCTTCAAGCTGCGCGTCGCCGTCAACATCCTCGACCTCGTCACGCGGCAGCTGACGCAGGAGGAGGGGAGCGACGCGAAGGAGGTTGAGCGGTTGCGCACGCTGCTCGGCATGGACGGCTCAGTCACCGATCTCAACCGCGCGCTCGCCGAGCGCATCGCCAACGGTGAGGTTGATCTGGCAACGCCGGGGCTCGCCGAGCATCTCTGGCAGACCACGATGGATAAGCTCGCGGTCGACCAGCCGAACTATGCCTCATACAAGCGGGAGCTGGGGCGAGGCGGGTAGACGGTGCCATATTCTCCGCTGTCATCGCCCGCCTAGTGCGCAATTGCGCACAGGGGCGGGCGATCCAGTATTCCAGAGATGGCAGTGAGATACGTTGAAGCCGCGGCGTACTGGATGCCCCGGTCAAGCCGGGGCATGACACCTGTGGTGTTGGGGCATCCGTCGTCGTGACGAGGAGAGCGGCGCTCTACTTCCCCACCCATTTCGGCGGCCGCTTCTCCGAGAACGCCTTCGGGCCCTCGATGTAATCCTGCGAGGCCACCATCGCCTTCACCGCCGGATATTCGCGCTGCTCCTCGATCGCCTGCTCCAGCGACACGGCGAGGCCCTTCTGAATGGTCTGCTTCGACGCCCGGATCGACATCGGCGAGTTCTTGGTGATCATCTCCGCCCAGCGCAGCGCGCCCGACAGGGCCTCGCCCTGCGGCACCACCTCGTTGACGAAGCCGAGCTCGTGGCCCTCCTTGGCGCTGACATGGCGCGCGGTGAGGATCATGCCCATGGCGCGCTTCAGCCCGATCTGGCGCGGCAGGCGATGGAGGCCGCCGGCGAGCGCGGCAAGGCCGACGCGCGGCTCGGGCAGGGCGAAGGTCGCATTCTCGGACGCGATGATCAGGTCGCAGGCGAGCGCGATCTCGAAGCCCCCGCCCATGGCGACGCCATTGACCGCGGCGATGATCGGCTTGTCGCAATCGAATCGCGAGGTGAGGCCGGCGAAGCCGCCCTTGTCCCAGCCGCGCTTGCCGCCCGCCGCCTGCCACTTCAGATCGTTGCCGGCGCAGAACGCCTTGTCGCCGGCGCCGGTGACGACCGCGACCCACTGCTCGGGATCGGCGGAGAAATCGTCGAACACCTTGTTGAGCTCGAAATGCGCATCGATGTGCAGCGCGTTGTAGACCTCGGGCCGCGACAGCGTGATGATCGTGATTGGCCCCTTGCGTTCCACCTTTGAGAATTTCAGATCCATCGCGCGCTCCCGCATTTTCTCGTAAAGGAATATTGCGGACATACTAGCGCGCGTCAGCGCCGCGACACCATCGAATTGCGCGGGCGCGCCTTGCGCCTGTCACGCGCCTTGCCTTGCTTGACTTGCGCGCGCACTTCTCACCTTAATCGCGCGAAGCGAAAAGCGCGGTAGCGCCTTAACGCAAAACAACAAAATCAATCCGGGAGAGAGCCGTGGATTTCTCATTGCCTGCCGATCTCGTCGCCTATCTCGGAGAGCTCGATCGCTTCATCGAACGCGAGATCAAGCCGCTCGAACAAGCCGACGACAACATCCGCTTCTTCGACCATCGCCGCGAATGGGCGCGCACCGATTTCGACAATGGCGGCCTGCCGCGCCATGAATGGGAAGCGCTGCTGCGCAAAGCCAAGGATCTCGCGGACGCCGCCGGCCATCTGCGCTTTCCGGTGCCGAAGCAATATGGCGGCAAGGACGGCTCCAACCTCTGGATGGCCGTGATCCGCGAGCACTTTGCCGCCAAGGGTCTCGGCCTGCACAACGATCTCCAGAACGAGCACTCCATCGTCGGCAATTTCCCTGTCGTCACCATGCTCGATCGCTATGGCCGCGACGACCAGAAGGCGATGATCGACGGCTCGATCAAAGGCAAGTACCGCATCACCTTTGGATTGACGGAGCCGCATCACGGCTCGGACGCGACGCACATGGAGACGCGCGCGGTGCCCGCGACCCGCGACAACGTCACGGGCTGGATCATCAACGGCGAGAAGATGTGGACGACCGGCATGCACGTCGCCACCCACTGCGCGTTGTTCGCGCGCACCTCGGGCAATGACGGCGATGCGCGCGGCATCACCTGCTTCCTGGTGCCGGCCAAGAGCCATGGCGTGAAGGTCGAGGAGTACATGTGGACCTTCAACATGCCGACCGACCATCCCCGCGTCAGTTTTACGGACGTGTTCGTGCCGGAGGACGCGCTGTTCGGCGAAGTCGGCCGCGGCCTGTCGCTGGCGCAGTGCTTTGTCCACCAGAACCGCATCCGCCAGGCGGCAAGCTCGCTCGGCGCTGCCGTCTACTGCATCAACGAGAGTGTGAAATACGCGCGCGAGCGAAAGCCGTTCGGCAAGGCGCTCGCCGAGAACCAGGCGATCCAGTTCCCGCTGGTCGAGCTCGCGACCCAAGCCGAGATGCTGCGCCTGTTGATCCGCAAGACGGCCTGGGAGATGGACCAGCTCAATGAGGAGCAGATCGAGCGCACGCTCTCCGACCGCGTCTCCATGTGCAACTACTGGGCAAACCGCCTCTGCTGCGAATCCGCCGACCGTGCCATGCAGGTCCACGGCGGCATGGGCTATTCACGCCACAAGCCGTTCGAGCACATCTACCGCCACCACCGCCGCTATCGCATCACGGAGGGCAGCGAGGAGATCCAGATGCGCAAGGTGGCGGGGTTCCTGTTCGGGTATATGGGGCCGGGGAAGCATTGAGGCGCACAGCTATCGTAGGGTGGGCAAAGCGAAAGCGTGCCCACCACCTCTGTTGCAAACGTGGAAGAATGGTGGGCACGGCGCTTTGCGCCTTTGCCCACCCTACGGCACCGTGGGATCAATTCACCCTTCTATCCTTCCCCGCCCAATAAGGCTCGCGCAGCTGCCGCCGCAAAATCTTGCCTGACGGGTTCCTCGGCAGGGCCGGCAAAAACTCCACGCTCTTCGGCGTCTTGAACCCGGCGATACGTTCGCGGGTGAAGTTGATGATGTCGGTGGCGGTCGCCTGCTTGCCGGGCTTCATCACCACGACGGCCTTCACGGCTTCGCCCCATTTGTCATCGGGCACGCCGATCACGGCGGCCTCGGCGACATCAGGATGATCGCACAGCGCGCTCTCGACCTCGGCCGGGTAGATGTTCTCGCCGCCGGAGATGATCATGTCCTTGATGCGGTCGTGGATGTAGAGATAGCCGTCCTCGTCCATGTAGCCGGCGTCACCCGTGCGCAGCCAGCCATCGCCGCGCAGGGTCGAGGCGGTCGCCTCCGGCAGGTTCCAGTAGCCGGCCATGTTCGAGCCCGAGCGCGTCGCGATCTCGCCGACCTCGCGCGGCGGCAGCGGCTTGCCGTCCGCATCCAGGATCGCGATCTCGACACCCGACAGCGCCTTGCCGGCCGAGCGCATTCGCTCAAGGCCCTCGACGTGGTCCTCGGGCGGCAGCGCGACGATGGTGCCTGTCGTCTCGGTCATGCCGTACATCTGCACGAAGCCGCATTTGAAGACCTCGATGCATTCCTTCAGCAGCGCCGCCGGAATCGGCGAGGCGCCATACAGCATGTATTTCAGCCGCGAGAAATCGACCGTCTTCGCGCGTGGCTGCCGCACCACGAACTGCATCGCCGCCGGCACCATGAACAGCTTGGTGATGCCCGACTGCTCGAAGAAATCCAGAACCTTGGTCGGATCGAACTCGCGCGCGATCACGCCGCGGGCGCCGTGATAGAGTCCCATCACGCCCCAGCCGGAGCCGCCGATGTGGAAGATCGGCATCGCCACCAGCGACACGTCGTCGGTGGACCACCGGTTCCACTCCGGCTTGTCCTCGGCGTTGCCGGTTTGCACGAGGTTGAGGAAGTTCGCATGCGACAGCATCGCGCCTTTCGGCTTGCCTGTGGTGCCCGACGTGTAGAGCTGGATGGCGATGTCCCTGGTATCGATCGGAACCTTCGGATCGTCGCCGCTCTGCGCATCGCGCCAGGCCGTAAAATCCTGCCATTCCGGCGCGCCGCCTTCGGTGGTGATGACGGTGCGCACGCTGGGCAGCTGGTCCTTGATCTGCCGGACCTGCGCGATGAACTCCGGCCCGACGAACAACACCGGCGCGTTGCAGTCGCCGACGATGAAGGCGACCTCGGGCCCCGCGAGCCGCCAGTTCACCGGCGCCATCACCACGCCGGCCTTCATCGCGCCCATCAGCAGCTCGAAATAGAGATCGCTGTTCTTGCCGAGATAGGCGATGCGGTCGCCGCGTCTGACACCCATCGCGATCAACGCGTTGGCGACCTTGTTGGTCTTGACGTCAAACCCGGCAAAGCTGGTGAGGCGGCCCTCGAACTCGTAGGCGGTCGCGTTGCCGCGGCTGGTCGCGCGCTCGCGCACCATGTCGGCGAGATTCGCCAATGGCTGTGTGGTGGACATGTCTCTCCCGTGGCGTCTTGTTTTTATGTCTGGGAGTGTGGCGTCATCCGCGGGTGAAGACAAGATGGGAAAGGCCCCGCTGTCGTCCCGGACAAGCGCAGCGAAGCGGAGCGCAGATCCGGGACCCAAAGCCACAGGGAGGAGTGTGGCGCGAGATCGGGTTGTGAGTCTTCGCCAAACCTCATCCTGGGGTTATGGGTCCCGGGCTCGCGCTATGCGTGCCCCGGGACGACAACGGTGGGTGCATCACCCCCGCTTGGCCCGGTCCTTCTCGTTCTGCGCCATGATGCTCTCGCGCGCGGTTTTCCAGTCGTCGTCGCTCCAGTCGCGGAGCTGATAGAAATTGCCGCCCATCGCCAGCGCCTGCGCGCCGTCCATGGCGATGGTCTCGCCGCTGATCCAGTCGCAGCCGCCGGAGATCAGGAACACCGCGAGGTTCTGCAATTCCTCCATGGTGCCGACGCGGCCCATCGGGTTCATCGCCTTGGTGCGCGCGCCGGCTTCGTCGCCGGGCTTGATGCGCTTGCTCATGCCCTCGGTCGGGATCTCGCCCGGCGCGATCGTGTTGAGGCGGATGCCGTAACGGCCCCATTCGGTCGCGAGCGACATCGTCATGGCGTGGATCGCCGACTTGCTCATCGCGGACGGCACCACGTAAGGCGAGCCGTTGCGCACCCAGGTCGTGGTGATGGAAACGACATTGCCGGGCTGCTTCAAGGCGATCCAGCGCTTGCCGACGGCATGGGTCACATAGAACGTGCCGTGCATCACGATGTTGGCGACGGCATCGAAGCCGCGCGGCGACAGCTCTTCGCTGCGCGAGATGAAATTGCCCGCCGCGTTGTTGATGAGATCGGTGAGGGGAGCGTCACGAAAGATGGTCTCGATCATCTCGTCGACCGCGAGCGCGTTGCGGATGTCGACGCCATGGCTGGTGACGCGGCCACCATACTGATCCATCAGCTCGGTCGCGGTCTCGTCGCACACGATCTTGCGCCGGCCGCAGATGTGCACCTCTGCTCCAAGCTGGAGGAAGCGCGCCGCCATCGACTTGCCGAGCCCGGTGCCGCCGCCGGTGACAAGGATGTTCCGGCCGGCCAGAAGATTTTCCTTGAACATGGCTGTTTCCTCCGCAGGCATTGTCAGTTAATTGGTCGATTGACTAAATCCGGCCGTCGGCTTCCTGTAAAGCGGCACTGAACAAGAACAGGGGAGAATTCATCCATGGAAGAGCGCGTCTCGATCTCGATCTCGGAAGGCGTCGCCGACGTGCGCCTGGTGCGCGCGGACAAGATGAATGCGCTCGATCAGGCGATGTTCGAGGCCCTTGTTGCCGCAACCGACCGGCTTTCGAAGGAAAAGGGCGTGCGTGTCGTCGTGCTCTCGGGCGAAGGCCGCGCCTTCTGCGCCGGTCTCGACATGGGGCGTTTTGCCGCCATGAAGGAGAAGGGCGGCAACGGAATTCCGGGTGGCGAAAATCGCGATCTCGCCAAGCGCACGCATGGCCAGGCGAATTTTCCGCAACAGGCGGTGTGGGGCTGGCGCCAGTTGCCGGTTCCGGTGATCGCGGCCGTGCACGGCGTCGCTTTCGGCGGTGGGTTCCAGCTCTCGCTCGGTGCCGACATGCGCTTTCTCTCACCGGATGCGCGGATGTCGGTGATGGAGATCAAATGGGGCCTCGTGCCCGACATGGCCGGCACGCCGATCCTGGCCTCGCTCGTGCGCGATGACATCCTGCGCGATCTCACCTACACCGGCCGCATCTTCTCGGCGCAGGAGGCGATGGCCTATGGCCTCGCGACGCGCATCTGCGATGATCCGCGCGCCACGGCTCTCGAAGTCGCGCGCGAGATCGCCGGCAAGAGCCCCGATGCGATCCGCGCCGCAAAGCGCCTGCTCAACAATCTCTCGGTCGATCCGGGCCCGGCGCTGCTCGCCGAGTCCGTCGAGCAGCAGAAGCTGATCGGCAGTGCGAACCAGACCGAAGCGGTGCGCTCCAATCTGGAGAAGCGCGCGGCGAGGTATTTGGATTAGTAACTCCCCGTCATTCCGGGGCGATGCGTAGCATCGAGCCCGGAATCCATAACCACGATCGGGAGTATGGATTCTCAGATGCGCAATTGCGCATCGTAGCCTGCGCCTTCGGCGCATCCCGGAATGACGACCGCGGTTGTGACTGAGGCCTCAAACCCGACGAAAGATCGGAAAGCAAAAATGAGCGAAACGTCAAACTTCCTCGGCATCGTCTCCGGCGAGCGCCGCCGCACCCATGCCGAAGTCGCCAACCGCGCGGATCGCATCGCGAGCGGCCTCGCCAAAATCGGCGTCAAGCAGGGCGATTGCGTCTGCATGCTGATGCGCAACGACATCGCCTTCCTCGAAGCCGCCTACGCCGCGATGCGGTTAGGCGCCTATGGCGTGCCGATCAATTGGCACTTCAAGCCGGAGGAGATCAATTACATCCTCGGGGATACCGGCACGTCCGTGCTGATCGGGCATGCCGACATGCTGCACGCCCTGCGCGATGCCATCCCGAAGGGCGTCACCGTGCTCAGCGTGCCGACGCCGCCGGAGATCCTGTCCAATTACAAGATCGATCCCGGTCATCTGGTGACGCCGGACTTCGCGGTCGATCTCGAGTCATGGCTGGCGCAACACCAGCCCTATGACGGCCCAATCGTGCCGCAGCCCATGAACATGATCTACACGTCAGGCACGACCGGACACCCCAAGGGCGTGCGGCGCAATGCGCCCACGCTGGAACAGGCGGCGGCCGGCGAGCGCATGCGTGCGATGATCTATGGGCTCAAGCCCGGCGCCCGTGCGATCCTGCCGGGTCCGCTCTATCACTCCGCACCGAACTCGTTCGGCATTCGCGCCGGCAAGCTCGGCGGCGCACTGGTGCTGATGCCACGGTTCGAGGCCGAGGAGTTCCTGGAACTGATCGAGCGCTTCGGGATCGACACCATCTTCATGGTCCCGACCATGTTCATTCGCCTGATGAAGCTGCCTGAGGCGGTCCGCGAGAAATACGATGTCTCCTCGCTCCGCCACATCATCCATGCCGCCGCGCCATGTCCGGCCGACGTCAAACGCGCCATGATCGAATGGTGGGGGCCGGTGATCTACGAGTTCTACGGCTCGACTGAATCCAGCGCGGTCACCTTTGCGACCTCCGAGGACGCACTGAAGAAGCCCGGCACGGTCGGCAGGATCTCGCCCGGCGCCGAACTGCGCTTCATCGGGGACGACGGCCGCGTGCTGGGTGTTGGCGAGATCGGCGAGATCTATTCCCGCATGGCCGAAATGGCTGACTTCACTTACCACAACAAGCCGGAGAAGCGCGCCGAGATCGATCGTGACGGTTTCATCACCTCGGGCGACGTCGGCTATATCGACGAGGACGGCTACGTCTTCATCTGCGACCGCAAGCGCGACATGGTGATCTCAGGCGGCGTCAACATCTATCCGGCCGAGATCGAATCCGTGCTCCACGCCGTGCCCGGCGTGCATGATTGCGCCGTGTTCGGCATCCCCGATGCCGAGTTCGGCGAGGCGCTGATGGCGGTTGTCGAGCCGCAACCGGGTGTCACGCTCGATGCCGGCGATATCCGCACCCGGCTCAAGGGCTCGCTCGCCGACTACAAGGTGCCCAAGCACATCGAGATTCGCACGAGCCTGCCGCGCGAAGACTCCGGAAAGATCTTCAAACGCCGCCTGCGCGATCCCTATTGGGAGCAGGCGGGGCGGAAGATTTGAAAGCCTTGTAGCCCGGATGGAGCGAAGCGCAATCCGGGGCGGTGCTCGCGTCAGAAAGACCCCGGATTTCGCTTCGCTCCATCCGGGCTACGAACACAGGAACGAATGATCATGACCGACGCCGCAAACGAAGTCCTCTATGAGGTCGCCGACCACACCGCGGTGATCACGCTGAATGCGCCGGAGCGCATGAACACGATCTCCGGCCCAATGCTGAACGATCTGGCGCGGCTGCTGACCGAGGCCAATGAGGACCGCAACGTCCGGGTCGTGATCCTCACCGGCAAGGGGCGGGCATTCTGCGCCGGCCTCGATTTGCGTCGGGAGCGCGACGGCAATGGCCTCAGTGCCGCGTCTTCGCCGACCACGATCAATCTGCGCAACACGCCGCCGACCGTGCTTCAGGCGATGGACAAGCCGACCATCTGCGCCGTCAACGGCGGCGCCGCCGGTTACGGCATGGACACCGCGCTCGGCTGCGATATCCGCATCATGGCGGAGTCCTCGAAGCTTGCGGCGGCCTTCGTCAAGCGCGGCGTCGTGCCGGAATCCGGCGGCACCTGGCTGCTGCCTCGGATGCTCGGCTGGGCCAAGGCTTCCGAGCTGATCTTCACCGGCCGGACGCTCAGCGCCCGCGAGTGTCTGGAATGGGGCCTCGCCAACGAGGTCGTGCCGGATCCCGACTTGATGGGCCGCGCCCGCGCCATCGCCCGCGAAATCGCAGCCAACGCGCCGCTCGCGGTGCAGGCCTCGAAGCGCATGATGCGGATGGGCCTCAACGAGAACTTCTCCGATCACGTTCACCACGTCTATCTCCAGCTCCTGCCGCTGTTCAAGACACAGGACATGGCCGAAGGCATGAAGGCGTTCATGGAGAAGCGCGAGCCGAAATTCGAGGGACGGTAGGCGCCGCCTGATCGCGCACGCTGGAGTAGCAATCAGTAATCGGCTCGGCTAGGTTGACGTTCCCACGCCAACCGCTTGCGATCGCCGATGCCCTCATACCGCGCCAGCTTCTTCGAAGTTCCTCATGCGGCCCTTTACGCGCTGATGACGGTGACCGTCCTGGCGTCGGGATTCTGCTTCATCCAGGCAGGCAGTCCGGCGGCGCCGGCAGAGTTGCTGTATCGCTATGGCGGCATGTATTCGGGCGCAATCGCGCGGCATGAATACTGGCGCCTGCTCGCCTATGGCTTCCTGCATGTCAACTTCGTCCACCTCACCATGAACATGTTGTGCCTCGTGCTGTGGGGCGGACATCTCGAGCGGCGAGTGGGACCGGCCTATTTCCTCATCATCTATCTCTGCGCGATGGTGTTCGGCGCCGTCATCGGCAATGGCATCCATTCCACGCCCTATTTGACCGTCGGCGCGTCCGGCGCCACGTCGGGCATTTTGGGTGCGCTGCTCTGCCTGTGGATCCTCGGCAAGCTCGACGTCAGGTTCGACTTCTTCGCCATCAACATCGGATTGAACATCGCGTTTGCGCTCGGCAATTCGCGGATCGACTGGGGCGTCCATCTCGGCGGCTTTGCGGCCGGATTGATCGCCTGCGCATTGCTGGACCTCATCGAGAAGGCGAATCCTTACGCGCTTCGTTGCAAATTTCCCGAAGCCGTGAAGGTCAATCTCACTCTGTTGGCCTGTGTTGCTGCTGCGTGGGCTTGGAGCGGTCAGGCCATCGCCGCCGGGATTTCCGGATGGGGCCTGGCCATCGTTGTCGTGGTCGCATGCTGTGCGGTCGTGAAGGTGGTTGATCTCGTCCTCTCCATGAAGAAGGGTCTTGCGATCGTCGTGGTCGCCCTGGCTGGAGCGAATGCTGTCACCATCCTGCTGTGCGGTTTGGCTCTGGCATCTTCTTGCAGTCCGCGCTGGCCAACCGGGTCCGTTCCACTCGATAATCTTCTCGTCATATTCTGTCCCAATCCTGTTCTGATCTCGGGGCTGGCCGCGATCGGTGCCGCCGCGGTGACGCTGTGGCTCTGCGCAAGGGAAATTTCGCGCGGGATCGAGGATGTCGGATTTGTCGGCACATCGCTGCGTGCCGAACGCAGCCGGCGTCATGGACTATGACCGCGGAGGTCGTGCTATAAGAGGGCTCATTGACCCCGGATCATCCCAAGGTTCCTAAATCTAATGGCCCCCGTTTCCATTCTGCTCAACGTGATCTGGATTCTCATCGGCGGTGCCTGGATGGCATTCGGCTGGCTGGTGGCTTCCGTCATCATGGCCATTACCATCATCGGCCTTCCCTGGGCGCGGGCGGCGTTCAACATCGCGGTCTACGCCCTGCTGCCGTTCGGCTCGCGCGCGGTCAACCGCGACGAGGTCACCGGTATGGGCGATATCGGCACCGGCCCGCTCGGGGTGATCGGGAACATTATCTGGTTCGTGCTGGCCGGCTGGTGGCTGGCACTCGGCCACGTGCTGACAGCCGTGATCTTCGCCGTCACCATCATCGGCATTCCCTTTGCCTGGGCCCATCTGAAGCTCGCGGGGATCGCGCTCTGGCCGATCGGCAAGGTGATCGTGCCGGCCTAGCCGCAAGGAGTGATCGTCCCTTTCAGTGTGCGCCGCCCCCAACTTCATCTTGCGCTGCGGCAAAAAACTTGCACACTCGGCTGAGCCGGGCAGCGAAGCGAGCTCGAACAAGGAAGCGAGCCATGTCCCTCCAGACCGTGCCACCCGACACCATTGACAACCGCGCGAACCGCGCTGAGGACGCCCAGGCGCTGGAGGCAGATGCGCGGCTGCGTGACGACATCCGCCTGCTTGGACGCATCCTGGGCGACACGGTGCGCGACCAGGAAGGCGCGGAATTGTTCGACCTGGTCGAGCGCATCCGCCAGACCTCGATCCGGTTCCACCGCGACGAGGACCGGCTCGCCCGCCGCGAGCTCGAGCAGATCCTCGACAGCATGTCGACCTCCGAGACGGTGCGGATCGTCCGCGCCTTCAGCTATTTCTCCCACCTCGCCAACATCGCCGAGGACCAGAACAACATTCGCCAGATGCGCGCCCGCAGTGCCGCCCAGAGCACCGGTTCCGGCGTGCTGGCGGAGACGCTGGCCCACGCCAGGGACGCCGGGATCAGCTCCGATATGCTGCGCAATTTCTTCAAGACCGCGCTGGTCAGCCCGGTCCTGACCGCGCATCCGACTGAGGTTCGCCGCAAGAGCACCATGGATCGCGAGATGGAGGTCGCTAGCCTGCTGGACCGCCGCGAGCGCGTTGCGCTGACCGCGGACGAGGCCGCCGCCAGCGACGAGCAGCTTCGCCGCGAGGTGCTGACGCTGTGGCAGACCAATCTCTTGCGCCGGACCAAGCTCACGGTGCTCGACGAGGTCGCCAATGGCCTGTCGTTCTACGACTACACCTTCCTGCGCGAGGTACCGCGGCTGGTCAACGTGCTCGAAGACCGGCTGGAGGAGGCTGGCGAGGCGGCTGCAAGCGAGCTCGCCTCGTTCCTGCGCATGGGCAGCTGGATCGGCGGCGACCGCGACGGCAATCCCTTCGTCACCGCCGATGTGATGCGCGGGACGCTGCGGCTGCAGTCGAGCCGGGTGATGCAATTCTATCTCAACGAGCTGCACGTGCTCGGCTCGGAGCTGTCGATCGCGGCGCACCTCGCCGACGTCTCCGAGGAGCTGCGGACGCTGGCGGAACGCTCGCCCGACACCTCGCCGCACCGGAGCGGCGAGCCTTATCGTCTCGCGGTCTCCGGCATCTATGCGCGCCTGACGGCGACGGCCGAAAAGCTCGAGGTCGAGATCACGCGCCGGCCGGTCGGCAAGGGCAGGCCTTACGAGACCGTCAAGGAGTTGCAGGCCGATCTCGACGTGCTGCACCGTTCGCTGATCTCCAACAATGCCCGCGTGATCGCCCGCGGCCGGCTGCGGCTGCTGCGGCGCGCGGTGGATTGCTTCGGCTTCCATCTGGCGCGGCTCGACATCCGTCAGAACTCGGCCGTGCACGAACGTACCATTGCCGAGCTGATGGATGCCGCGAACCCCGGCATGTCCTATCTCGCGCTCGGCGAGGACGCGCGCATCTCGCTGCTCACCAACGAGCTGCGCAGCACGCGCTCGCTGGTCTCGCCATTCGTCAAATACAGCGACGAGACCATGGGCGAGCTCAACGTCTTCCATTCCGCCGCGGAGGCGCATGCGAAGTTCGGCTCGGACGCCATTCCCCAATGCATCATCTCGATGTGCAAGGGCATGTCCGACATGCTCGAAGTGGCCGTGCTGCTCAAGGAGGTCGGCCTCGTCCATCCCTCCGGGCGCAGCGCCATCAACATCGTGCCGCTGTTCGAGACCATCGAGGATTTGCAGGCCTCCAGCAGCATCATGGATCGCATGCTGTCGCTGCACGATTACCGCCGCCTCGTCGACAGCCGCGGCAGCGTGCAGGAGGTCATGCTCGGCTATTCCGACTCGAACAAGGATGGCGGCTTCGTCACCTCGGGCTGGGAACTCTACAAGGCCGAGATCGGCCTCGTCGACGTGTTCGAGCGTCACAGCGTGCGCTTGCGCCTGTTCCACGGCCGCGGCGGCTCGGTCGGCCGCGGTGGCGGTCCGAGCTATGACGCCATCATCGCCCAGCCGGGCGGCGCGGTGAACGGGCAGATCCGCATCACCGAGCAGGGCGAGATCATCTCGTCGAAATATTCCAACGCCGAAGTCGGCCGCAACAATCTGGAGATCCTCGCCGCCGCGACGCTGGAGGCGAGCCTGCTGCATCCGCGCCAGAGCGCGCCGCGCCGCGAATATCTCACCGCGATGGACGAACTTTCAAATTTGGCTTTCAAGGCCTATCGCGGCCTCGTCTACGAGACCGACGGTTTCGTCGATTACTTCTGGGCCTCCACCGTCATCAACGAGATCGCGACGCTGAACATCGGCAGCCGTCCGGCCTCGCGCAAGAAGACCCGCGCGATCGAGGATCTGCGCGCCATTCCCTGGGTGTTCTCCTGGGCGCAGTGCCGCCTGATGCTGCCGGGCTGGTATGGCTTTGGCAGTGCGGTCGAGCAGTGGATCGCGGAGCATCCCGACAAGGGCATGCCGTTCCTGAAGGAGCTCTACAGGGAATGGCCGTTCTTCCGCATGCTGCTCTCGAACATGGATATGGTGCTGGCCAAGAGCTCGATCGCGATCGCCTCGCGCTATGCCGAGCTCGTGCCGGACGAGGCGCTGCGCGAAAAGATCTTCGGCCGCATCCGCCGCGAATGGCATTCCTGCATCGAGACGCTGCTCGACATCATGGGCCAGGACCGGCTGCTCCAGGGCAACCCGCTGCTGGAGCGCTCGGTGCGCCACCGCTTCCCTTATCTCGATCCGCTCAACCACGTGCAGGTCGAATTGCTGAAAGAGCATCGCGCGCAGAACCCGGACGAGCAGGTGCTGCGCGGGATTCAGCTGACGATCAACGGCATTTCGGCCGGATTGCGGAATACGGGGTAGTAGGGCGAGTAGCGAACAGAAGGCGTGCCGCTGCCGACTATTCGCTACTCACCATTCGCTATTCGTTGATGTTCACGGCTTTAGTGCGCCCTGCACACCGGTGTACACAGCATAGAGCGATGTCGAGCCACAGATATAGAGTCTGTTTCGCTGCTGCCCGCCGAAGCTCAGGTTGGCGACGGTTTCCGGGATGTGAATTTTGCCAAGCAGTTGGCCGTTGGCCGTATAGCAGCGCACGCCGTCTTCGTTCGGATCGCCCCAGCCCACCGAACACCAGACCCGTCCTTCGGTGTCACAGCGGACGCCGTCGGTGATGCTTGGCTTTGGCATCTCGGCGAAGACCTTGCTGTTCGACACTTTCCCCGCCGCCACGTCGAGGTCGAACACGCGGATATGCGATGGGTTGTCCGGTCCGTCCGTGAATCCGGTCTCGCAGATGTAGAGCTTCTTCTCGTCGGGCGAGATGGTGATCCCGTTGGGCTCCACAAAATCGTCGATGACGACCTTGACGTCGCCGGTTTTCGGGTCGACGCGGTAGACGTTCTTCTTCTCCTGCTCGGGGTCGGCCTTGATGCCCTCATAGAAGCCACCGATGCCGTAGGCCGGATCGGTGAACCAGATCGCGCCATCGGCGGTAACGACCGCATCGTTCGGCGAGTTCAGTCGTTTGCCATTGAATTTGTCGGCAATGATGGTGATCGAGCCGTCGAGTTCGGTGCGCGTCACACGCCGCCCGCTATGCTCGCACGTGATCAGGCGTCCTTCGCGATCGATCGTGTTGCCGTTCGAGTTCATCGAGGGTTGACGGTAGACGCTGGTATGACCGTCATCCTCCGAGAAGCGCATGATGCGATTGTTGGGGATGTCGCTGAACAGCAGATATCGTCCGGCTGCAAAATACACGGGACCTTCGGCCCATCGGAAGCCAGTTGCAACACGCTCGACCGCCATGGTGCCGGCGAAGGCCGGGAAGTCGGCAGGCCCGAACGTTGGCGGCCCCTTCTTCGCGGATTCCAGACGGGAGTCCGGGTAGCGGCTGCCGGGAAGCGGTCCCAAGGGCAACGGGGCCGTCGATATCGTCGGAGTGCCGGTCTGGCCGAACGGCGTGACGGAGGCCGCCAGGGCTGCGTTCATGGTGACGCCCGTCGCGGCTACTGCAGCCGCCGCGCCCTTCAAGAGGGTGCGGCGCCCGAGGCAAGGCTCGTCAGTATCGGCAGAATTGGTCAGTGATTTTGTCATAGTCGCCTCCCATTTTTTGTTGGAAGGAAACCATTCGCCCGCAATCGGGCGTAATGCGGGCGATCTCCAGTCGGACAACCGGAGATCGCAATGCAACAATTGCTGGGAAAACGGCTAGACGGGATCCCAGGGGAAGATGTCGGCGGAACGGTCGAGCTTGTAGAACGAGCCCTTCAGTGCCGGCATGCCGTGTTCCGCGATCGTTTGCGGCGTCCAGCCCTCGCTGCGATGAACCGAGCGCAACGGGCGGTTCTGGCTGAACAGGAACAGCTCGTTCATGCGCGCGCCGAAGATCTGCCCGGAGACGTCCTTGGCGGCATCGGAGAGCAGATAGGCGCAGATCGGCGCGATCTTCTCCGGGCCCATCTGCTTGATCTTCTCGACGCGCGCCTTCTCGGCTTCGGTCTCGGTCGGGATGGTGCCGATCATGCGGGTCCAGGCAAACGGCGAGACGCAGTTGGAGCGGACGTTGAAGCGGCCCATGTCGAGCGCGATCGACTTCGACAGCCCGATGATGCCGAGCTTGGCCGCGGCGTAGTTGGCCTGGCCAAAATTGCCGATCAGGCCCGAGGTCGAGGTGAAGTGCACGAAGGAGCCGCTCTCCTGCTCGCGAAAGATCCGCGCCGCGGCGTGGCTGACGTAGAACGAGCCCATCAGGTGAACCTTGATGACGGCCTCGAACGCTTCCACGCTCATCTTGTGGAAGATCATGTCGCGCAGGATGCCGGCATTGTTGACGACGCCGTCGAGCTTGCCGAAATGATCGGTCGCGGTCTTCACGATCTTGCTGGCGGGGACAGCTTCCGCCACCGACTCGAAATTGGGCACCGCGATGCCGCCGCGCTTCTTGATCTCGTCGACCACCTCCTCGGCAGGCGAAGCGCTGGAACCGGCACCGTCGGCGGCAACACCGGGGTCGTTGACGACGACCTTGGCGCCCTCCGCCGCGCAGAGCAGCGCGATCTCGCGCCCGATGCCGCGGCCTGCGCCGGTGACGATGATGACCTTGTCTTGCAGTGATTTTGTCATGTGAGTTCTCCGCTAGCCGTTCCAAATTCCGCCGTCATTCCGGGGCGCGCCACTTGGCGCAGGCCCGGAATCCATACTCCCGATCGTGGTTATGGATTCCGGGCTCGTCGCTGACGCGACGCCCCGGAATGACAGTCGTTACCTCTCGTTCGTAAACACGATCGTGCCACTTGCCGCGAACATGCCGCCGACGCCGTGGCACACCGAAATCTTCGCATTCGGCACCTGGGCCGGCGCAATCCCGCGCATCTGGCGCACGCTCTCCTGGAGCGCGTACATGCCGTACATGCCCGAATGCATGTAGGACAGGCCGCCGCCATTGGTGTTGAGCGGCAGCTTGCCGCCGGGGCGCGTGTTGCCATCCGCGATGAATTGGCCGGTTTCCTCGTGCGGCATGAAGCCGAGGTCGCCAAGGCCGAACAACGGCAGATGCGCAAACGCATCGTAGATCATGAGATGGTCGACATCCCGGTGCGCGATGCCGGCTTCCTTAAAGGCGAGGGGGCCGGCAGTCTTGAACGCGCGCGAGGAATTGAACGTTTCCATCTGGCTGACCATCGGCGTTTCCACGCTCTCGCCAGTGCCCATGATGTAGACGGGTTTTCTCGGAAAATCCTTGGCGCGGTCGGCCGAGGTCATGATCAGCGCGCCGCCGCCGTCGGTGACGAGGCAGCACTGGAGCAGCCGGAACGGATAAGCGATCATGCGCGAGTGGAGCACGTCGGCGACCGTGATCGGGTCCTTCATCATCGCGCGGGGATTTTTGGCAGCCCATTCCCGCTGCACGACCGCCACCGAGGCGAGCTGCTCATGCGTGATGCCGTAGGTCTTCATGAAGCGCAGCACGGGGATCGGGAACATGCTGGGTGGCCCGTAGACGCCGAACGGCGCTTCGAACTGCCCTTGCAGGCTGTCGGCGGGGATCGAGCGCGGCGCCTTGCCGATCATCGACTTGCCGCTCTCGGCATGCGTGATCAGCACGGTCTTGCAGAGACCTGCCTCGATCGCCGCCGCCGCATGGCGAACGTGCAGCATGAACGAGCAGCCGCCGACCGAAGTGCCGTCCACCCAGGTCGGCTTGATGCCGAGGTAATGGCAGACCTGCTGCGGCGTTTCGACCGCGGTGGCAAAGCCGTCGATGTCGGAGAGTTTCAGCCCGGCATCCGCGATGGCGTTGAGCGCCGCATCCGCGTGGAGCTGGAGCTGCGACATATTGGGGATGACACCGAGTTCGGTGGTCTCGGCCGCGCCGACGACGGCAACCTGGTTGCTGCGCATGGCCTATCCCTTCGCCGGACGGAACACGGGGAGGGTGATCTTGTCGTCGAGCGCCTGGAAGGCGACTTCGAGCTTCATGTCGAGCTCGAGCGCCTCCGGCGTCTGCGGACAGTCGATGATGTTGCTCATCATCCGCGGTCCTTCGGCAAGCTCGACCACCGCGATCGCATAAGGCGGCGTGAAGCCGGGAGCGGCGGGACGATGATTGATCACGTAGCTGTAGAGGAAACCCTTGCCGCTCGCCTTGAAGATGCTGACCTTGCGCGAGGCGCAGGACGGGCAGAACGGGCGCGGCGGGAAATAGACATGCGCGCAGGCGTCGCAGCGCTGCAAACGCAATTCGCCCGCTTTCGTGCCGTCCCAGAAATGCTGGGTCTCCGGCGTCGGTTTCGGGCGCGCGCGCTGCGGTTCGGCCATGTCGGAAAACCCTCCCAAAGGCAATTCTTGAAAAGGCCTGGGCTTCGCGCCTGCCTGTTTCGATCTTGATGCGACAATCGACCATGGCGCGTCAACGGTCCAGCAATGCGCATGCATGCCATCATGCGCACAATGCTTGTGTCGAACCGAGGCGGCGCTATAGATTGCGCGCGCAATATTCCGTGAGACAGACATGCCCGATTTTCCGACACTGGCGAAACTCGCCGACGACCTCGAAAGCGGCCGCACGACCTCCCGCAAGCTGGTCGAGGCATGCCTCGCCAGGATCGCCGACCCGGCCGGCGAGGGGCAGCGCACATTCATCCACGTCGACAAGGACGCCGCGCTCGCAACCGCGGATGCGATGGACGGCTTGCGCAAGGTCAAGGCGGCGCCGTCGCGCTATGCCGGTATCCCGGTCTCGATCAAGGATCTCTTCGACATCAAGGGCCAGGTCACCCGCGCCGGCTCCCGCGCGCTCGACGATTCTGCGCCGGCCGATCAGGACGCCGCGACGGTGGCGCGGCTGCGCAAGGCCGGCTTCGTCGTGATCGGGCGGACCAACATGACCGAGTTCGCCTATTCCGGCATCGGCATCAATCCGCATTACGGCACGCCGAAGGGCGCCTGGAACCGGGCCGAGGGACACGTGCCCGGCGGCTCGTCCTCGGGCGCCGCGGTGTCCGTGCTCGACGGCATGGCGCATGCCGCGCTCGGCACCGACACCGGCGGCTCCTGCCGGATTCCGGCCGCCTTCAACGGCATCGTCGGCTACAAGCCGACGCAGCGCCGCGTGCCGCTGGACGGCTCCGTGCCGCTGTCCTTCTCGCTCGACAGCATCGGGCCGCTGGCGCGGTCGGTCAGCTGCTGTGCCATTCTCGATGCCGTGCTCGCGAACGAGCCGATCGTCCCGCTGAAGCCGCGTCCGGTAAAGGGCATGCGGCTCGCAGTGCCGACCACGATTGCGCTCGACGATCTCGATGCGGACGTGGCCTCGACGTTCGAGCGCGCGCTCAAGAGCCTCGCCGATCACGGTGCGATCATCGAGCGGATCGAGATGGCCGAATTTCACGACATCGGCCCGATGAACGCCAAGGGCGGCTTTGCGGCGTCCGAAAGCTATGCCTGGCATCGCTACCTCATCACGGCCAAGGGCGACGTCTACGACCCCAGGGTCTCCGTGCGCATCATGCGCGGCGAGGCGCAGAGCGCTGCCGATTACATCGATCTCCTCAACGAGCGCCGCTCGCTGATCGCGCGCGTCAATGCGCGCGTCGCGCCCTATGACGCGCTGGTGCTGCCCACCACCGCCAACACGCCGCCGAAGATTTCCGATCTCGCCGATGACAAGGCGTTCACCAGGGAAAACCTGCGGGCGCTGCGCAATTGCACCCTCATCAACATGATCGACGGCTGCGCCATCTCGCTGCCCGCGCATCGCGAGGGTGACGTTCCCGTCGGCCTGATGCTGGCGGGCGCGGGCGGATCTGACCGTCGTATTTTCGAGCTTGCTGCCGGCATGGAGGCCGTAATTCGTGTTTGACCTGACTTTCACCGTTGACGCCCAGGACACCACCACGCCGCTGACATTGGCGATCGACCAGATGGTCATTGCGGGCTGGACCGGCCGCGATCCCGTCGCGCGCGACAAGCACATCGCCGAGCTGCAAGAGATGGGCATCGCCCCGCCGGCCTCGACGCCGATCTACTACCGCGCCTCGGCGCGCCGGCTGACCCAGGAAGACGGCATCGAATGCTGTGGCGGCGATTCCTCCGGCGAGGTCGAATTCGTGCTGATCGGCTGGCAGGGCCGCATCTTCGTCGGCTGCGGCTCCGACCATACCGACCGCAAGGTCGAGGCCTACAACGTCACGGTCTCCAAGCAGATGTGCGACAAGCCGGTCGCATCCACGCTCTGGGAGCTCGAGGACGTCATCGGTCATTGGGACAGGATGATCCTGCGCTCCTACGCCACCATCAAGGGCGAGCGCGTGCTCTACCAGGAGGGTACGCTCGAAGCGATGCTGCCGGTCGCCGACCTGATCGCGCGCGGCTTTGAGAGTGGCAAGTTCCCCGACGGCTGCGCCATGTTCGGCGGCACCTTTGCTGCCAAGGGCGGCATCCGCCCGGCGGACCGGTTCGAGTTCGAGCTCGAGGATCCGGTGCTGAAACGGACGATCAAGCACGGGTATGACGTGACGACGCTGCCGGTGCGGGGCTGAGGCGCCTCCCCACCGTCATTGCGAGCGCAGCGAAGCAATCCAGGCTGGTTCCGCGGAGGCAGTCTGGATTGCTTCGTCGCAAGGGCTCCTCGCAATGACGGGGAGATAATCGGGAATCGGGTGGCGGCGGGCGGATCGATCTTGCGAAAGTCGTAGCTATGACAGCAACAGCACGCAAATCGCCTCAATCGCCTCATAAGTCGGCCGTCGACCTCGCCGCCCACGTCGATGCCCTCGACTGGCCTCAAATCACCAGCGAGCTCGACACCCAGGGCTGCGCCGTCCTCAAGGGCCTGCTGACGCCGGACCAGTGCAACGCCGTCGCCGAACTCTACCCGGACGACGCGAATTTCCGCAGCCGCATCGTCATGGGCCGCCACGGGTTTGGCCGTGGCGAGTACAAATATTTCTCCTACCCGCTGCCCGATCTGATCGCGGAGCTCCGCCCGGCGCTCTATGCCCATCTTCAGGGCGTTGCCAATCGTTGGAACGAGGCGATGGGGATCGATATCCGTTATCCCGCCGCGCACGCGGCGTTCCTCAAGCGCTGCCACGAGGCAGGCCAGGCGCGGCCGACGCCGCTGCTGCTGCAATACGAGACGGGCGATTTCAACTGCCTGCATCAGGACCTCTATGGCGAGCACGTGTTTCCGCTCCAGGTCGCTATCCTCTTGACCGAGCCGGGACGCGATTTTACCGGCGGTGAGTTCGTGCTGACCGAGCAGCGCCCGCGCATGCAGTCGCGCGCCGAGGTCGTGCCGCTGATGCAGGGCGATGCGGTCGCTTTCGCCGTGCATCACCGCCCGGTGCAGGGGACACGCGGCACCTACCGCGTTAATCTCCGCCACGGCGTCAGCCGGATCAGGTCCGGCCAGCGCCACACGCTGGGTGTGATCTTCCATGATGCCAAGTGAGCGCTGCGATTGACGGGTGATCTGTTCGACACGGCCGCCGAGGCGCAGCCGTCGCGCGAGGAGATCGCCGACGGTGCCGTCTTGCTGCGCGGGTTCGTCAGGCCGATCGAGAGCGAGTTGATCGCCGCCGTGCGCGCGATCGTGACGCAGTCGCCGTTCCGCCGCATGACCACGCCGGGCGGCCACCTGATGTCGGTGGCGATGACCAATTGCGGCGAGCGCGGCTGGATCACCGATCACACCGGCTATCGCTACGATCCCATTGATCCGCGAACCGGCGCGCCCTGGCCCGCGATGCCGCCGGTGTTGCGCGATTTGGCCCGGCGCGCGGCGGAGCAGGGCGGGTTCACCGGCTTTGCGCCCGACGCCTGCCTCGTCAATCGCTACGAGCCCGGCACGCGGCTATCGCTGCATCAGGACAAGGACGAGCTGGATTATTCGGCGCCGATCGTCTCGGTCTCGCTCGGGCTGCCCGCGACCTTCCTGTTCGGCGGCCTGGCGCGCAGCGACAAGCCACGCCGCTTCCGGCTCGTCCATGGCGACGTCGTCGTCTGGGGCGGGCCCAGCAGGCTCGCCTATCACGGCGTCGCGCCGCTCGCCGATGGCGAGCACGCGCTGCTCGGGCGGAAGCGGATCAATTTGACGTTTCGCCGGACGCGCTGACCTTCCTTCTCCCCTTGTGGGAGAAGGTGGATCGCTGACGCGAAGCGGCAGCGAGACGGATGAGGGGTTTGTCTCCGCGGATAGAGACCCCTCATCCGCCTTCCCTTCGGGAAGGCACCTTCTCCCACAAGGGGAGAAGGGAAGAGTCTCGGTGCGACGATGCTTCGTTTACGGCTTCGGCGGATGAATGAACGCCCAGGGGCTGACTTCCGAATCCCGCGTCACTTCCACCGAAATCAGATATGGCCCGTCATGGGCCAGCGCCTTTTCCATCGCTGTCTTGAACTGGTCCGGCGCGGTGACGCGTGTGGCGGCAACGCCGAAGGACTCCGCGAGCTTGACGAAATCCGGGTTGACCAGATCGGACGCCACCACGCGGCCGTTAAAGCGCTCGCGCTGGTCGCGGCGGACATTGCCATAGGCGTTGTTGTTGAACACCAGCGTCACCACACCGATGTTGAACTGCACGGCGGTGGCAAGCTCCTGCACGCCGAACATGAAGCCGCCGTCGCCGGTGATCGCCACCACCGGCTTGTCGGGATTGGCGACCTTGGCGCCGAGCGCGGTCGGGAAGCCCGAGCCGAGCGTGCCCTGATAGCCCGACGTGATGAAGGTGCGCGGCTCGTAGATCGGAAAGCCGTACCAGGAGGCGAAGCCGAATTGCGACAATTCATCGGTGACGATCGCGTTGGCCGGCAGCACCTCGCGCAGGATGTTGAGATACGCCATCTGCGGCTGGATGCTCTGGATCTCTGCCAGCGCGGTCGCGGTGGCCTCGCGGATCGCGGCGCGGCGGCCGGCGGACTTGCTGTAGCCGGCCTTGCTGACCGCTTGGATCAGATCGGCGGTCGCGGTCTTGGCATCGGCGACGATGGCGGTGTCGGAGATGAAGCGCCGCATCTCGACGGGATCGATGTCGATGCGGATGCTCTTCAACCCGTCGGGCCGATACGGCCAGCGCGACATGGTCGGCAGCTCCAGCCGCGAGCCGATGCCGATCATGAGATCGGTCTTCGGCCATAGCTTGTAGGCGGCAGCCATCGTGAGCCCCAGCTCATGCGCGTTGGAGACGATGCCGCGCCCGCTGCGGAAGGCGACGACGGGTGCATCGATCATCTCGGCGAGCTCGAGGATTTCGTCGCGCGCCTCGATCGCGCCGCTGCCGACAAAGATCATCGGCGCCTTGCTGCTCCTGATCACCGCGGCCGCCTGGGTGATCAGATCAGGATCGGGCAGTGGCGCGGGCAGCGGCTCCAGCACCTTTGCGGCACAGGTGTCCGCGCGCTGGGTGAAGACGTCCCAGGGCATCTCGACCGAGGCGGGGCCACGACGGCCGGACGTCATTTCCTGGAAGGCGCGCGATACGGTCGTCGGCGCGTTGCCGGGCGTTTCGATGCGGTCGGCCCATTTGACATAGGTGCGCAAGGTGGCGAGCTGGTCCGGCATCTCGTGCAGATGGCCGCGGCCCTTGCCGAGAAACTGCGTCGGCACCTGGCCGGTGACGCATAGCACCGGCTCGTTGCAGCCGTAGGCGGTCAGCAGCGCCGCGCTGGCGTTGAGCACGCCGGGGCCGGGCACCACGCTGAACACGCCGGGCTTGCCGCTGGAGCGCGCATAGCCGAACGCCATGTAGCCGCAGGCTTGCTCGTGCCGCGCGCCGATCACCTTGAGCTGGGCCTGGTGGAAGGCGTCGAACAGGCCGTAGACCTGCGCGCCGGGCAGGCCGAACACGGTGTCGACGCCGTGGGCGACAAGGCCGCTTACGATCGCTTCGCCGCCGGTGAGGGTGGTCATTGCACTATTCCATTTCGATTGTTGTCAGGCTTCGTCGACGACGCCATTTCGTAGCATGCCGATGCCTTCGGCTTCGACCTCGATGACATCGCCAGGCGTCAGATAGCGCGGCGGATCGAACCGCGCACCGGCACCGGTCGGCGTGCCCGTCACAATGATGTCACCGGGGACGAGCGTTGCGAAGGTCGAGATATAGCTGATGAGATAGCGGAACGGGAACATCAGCCGGCTGGTGCGGTCGTCCTGCCTGAGCTCGCCGTTGACATGCGTGGTGAGCCTGATGTCGGCGATCTGCGCTTCCCTGGTGTAGGGCACCAGCCACGGGCCGAGGCTGCCGCTGGAATCAAAGTTTTTGCCCTGCGTGACGTTGAACTTGGCATGGCGCAGCCAGTCGCGCACCGAGCCTTCGTTGCAGAGCGTGAGCGCCGCGATGTGATCGAGCGCGGCACTTTCCGCAATGTGCCGGCCGGGCTTGCCGATCACCAGCACGATCTCGCCTTCGTAGTCGAGCTGCGCTGACGCGCGCGGGCGCACCAGCGGTGTGTCGTGGCCGACGAAGGAGCGGGGAGAGCGCATGAACATGCTCGGATATTTCGGTGCCTCCTGGCCGTCCTTGTACTCGGCATTGCGGTCGGGATAGTTGACGCCGATGCAGATGATCTTTTCCGGCGCGGGCACCGGCGGCAGCCATGTGATATCGCCGAGCGCATGATCCGGCGCGCGACTGGCGGCCTCTTCGGCAAGGCTCACGAGCTTTCCGGCCGCGATCACCTCGCGCAGCGTCGAATAGTCTTTTGCGTGGCGTGCGGAGAGATCGACGATGCCGCCCTCAAGGACGGCGCCGTACCTGGTTTCACCCTTGACGGAATAGGTGGCGAGGCGAGGGAGCTTCATAGGCAATCTATCTCTCTTGTCGTCCCTGCGAAAGCAGGGACCCATACCGCGTGATCTATCGATAGCGTGCGATGACAATCCCGAACGACCAACCTTCGCCAAACTCCTCCCTGTGGTTATGGGTCCCTGCTTTCGCAGGGACGACGGGGAGAGTTATTTTGCTTGTCACCGGCATCAATCCGCCACCAGCACGTCGGCGACGAACTTCGGCTCACGCACGGCTTGCCCGCTGAACGGCGAGCCCTGCTCGAACCAGGACCGCGGCGCCGGCGCGCCCCATAGCGTCTGGCGGCGTGGATCGCGCAGCGACCAGCGCAGCGGCTCGTGGTCGTGATCGCCGGTGAAGTAGTCGCTGGTGTAGAGTTCGAGGCGGTGCCCGTCAGGGTCGCGCACGTAGAGGAAGAACGCATTCGAGATGCCGTGGCGTCCCGGGCCGCGCTCGATGTTCTTGACGAAGCCTTGCGAGGCCATCACGTCGCAGAGATGGATGATGTTCATCGCTGTCGGCGTCCAGTACGCAAAATGGTGCAGGCGAGGGCCCTTGCCGTTGGTGATCGCAAAATCGTGGACATTGCCCTTGCGATGCATCCAGGCAGCCGCAATGCGCCCGTTCGGTCCATCCTCCTCGGCGTATTCGGTGAGACGGAAGCCGAGCCGCGCGTAGAACTCAACGGTGTCCTGCACCTCGGCGGCGAAGACGTTGAAATGGTCGAGCCGCTGCGGATGACATCCCCTGTAGAGATCGTAGCGGCGAAGCAGATGCGGGCGGCGGTCCATCGCGGCGTAGAGCTCGATCTGGAAGCCGAAGGGGTCGGTGAATTGCAGCGTGCGGCCCTGGAAAGGCTGGTCGACGAAGGCGTAAGAGAGACCGTTCTCCGAAAGGAAGGAGGCGGCCTTGTCGAGGTCTTTGTCGTTGCCGACCTTGAAGCCGAGCCGGGCGCAGGCGGGCACCGCCGCCTTGCGCAACACCAGCGAGTGATGCTGGTGCTCCTCGGCTGCGCGCAGGTAGACGACCTTGTCGTCGGCATCCTCGACATGCAGGCCGACGGTGGTCTCGTAGAATTCGCGGCTCAGCTTCAGGTCGGTCACGTCGAGCACGACGTGGCTGGAGCGGATGATGTTGAACGGCGGTTCGAAGATGTGTTGCGGTACGGGCATCGGCGTTTCCCCTCGGCTCGACGAGCGTCAGATTCCCAATTTCTGAATCTTGTGCGTGCCCCGCGCCAGCGAGACGTGCTTGGTTTCCATATAGAAGTCGAACGAGTAGTCGCCGCCGTCGCGGCCGATGCCTGAGGCCTTCATGCCGCCGAACGGCGTCGGCAGATGGCGGACGTTTTCCGAGTTCAGCCAGATCATGCCGGCCTCCAGCGCGTCGGCAACGCGCAGTGCGCGGCCGACGTCGTTGGTCCAGACATAGCCGGTCAGGCCGTAGCGGGTGTCGTTAGCGATCTCGATGGCGTCGGCCTCGTCCTTGAAGAGCAGCACGGTGAGGAAGGGGCCGAACACCTCCTCCTGCGCCACGCGCATCTTGCCGTTCGCGCCGGTCACCAAGGTCGGCTCGACGTAGTGTCCGCCGCCGGGGCCGTCATAAGCCTTGCCGCCGACCGCAATCGTGGCGCCGTCCTGCCGCGCGACGTCGAAATAGGAGCAGACTTTGGCCAGGTGCCGTTCGTGGATCAGCGGCCCGATCTCGGTGGCGGGATCGAGGGGATGGCCGACCCTCAGCGCTTTCACGCGCGCGGTCAGCTTCTCGATGAATGTCTCGGCAATGTCTTGCTGGATCAGCAGACGGCTCGACGACGTGCAGCGCTCGCCGTTGAGCGAGTAGATCATGAACACGACGGCATCGAGCGCGCGGTCGAGATCGGCGTCGTCGAACACGATCACCGGGTTCTTGCCGCCGAGCTCGAAATGCACGCGCTTCAAGGTCGGCGCGCCCTGAACCATGATCGCCGATCCCGTCGCGCTCTCGCCGACGAAGCCGATCGCCTTGATGGCGGGATGCTCGGTCAGGGCCTTGCCGGCCTCCTCGCCAAAACCGTGCACGGTGTTGAGCACGCCGTCGGGAACGCCGGCTTCCTTGACGAGCCTTGCGAGAATAGCGGCTGTCACCGGCGACCATTCGGCCGGCTTGTGCACGACGGTGCAGCCCGCCGCCAGAGCAGGGGCAATCTTCCAGGTCGAGAGCATGAACGGCGTGTTCCACGGCGTGATCACCCCGACGGGGCCGATCGGCACGCGGGTCGAGACGTTCCAGTGCTCGTCGCTCGGCGTGTTCTGGCCATCGCGCGCCTCGGCACATTTGTCGGCGAAGAAGCGAAAATTCTCGGCAGCGCGGATCGCGGCCTTGGCCATGAAGCGATAGGCCTGGCCGGTGTCGATGCATTCGAGCACGGCGATGTCGTCGGCATTGTCCTCGATCGCGTCGGCGACGCGGTGCAGCAGCTTCTTCCGCATCGCCGGCCCCATGTCGCGCCAGGACTTGAAGGCCAGCGCAGCGGCGGTGGCTGCGGCGTCGATGTCCTCGGCGTTGCCGCGCGCGACGCTCGCAAGCGTAGCGCCGTCAACCGGCGACTTCGTCTCGAATGTCTCACCGGAGATCGAGGCGACGATCTTGCCGTCGATCATGTGGCCGATGCCGTCGGCCCGCAGCTTCTTCAGCAGCGGCGCGGCGCGGTCGCGGTTGGCTTGGAATACATCGGCTTTCGGCGTGGGCTTATCCATGGGCAGCCTCCACTTTCAGGGCGTCGTGGATGTTGTTGCGCTTCCAGCTGGTGTCCTTGTCGTTGATCTGCATGTCGAACGACAGGGCGAACTTGCTGGCGGCGAAGACGGGATCGAGATGTTTTGAAAGCGCCTGGAAGACGTGCTCGCCGGCTTTCTGACGCGTGGGAAGGTCGCGGCCTTCGCCGATGCGCAGCACCATGTCGAGAAAGCCGTAGTCCTGTCGCGCGTCCGCGATCGCATAGTGCTCGCACCTGACAGCGCGGACGCGGATGCCGCCGAGCGGGAAGATGCCGGTCTCGACCGCCGCCTTCCGCACCACCTCGCAGACCGCGCCGATGTCGAGGCGGCCATCGAGATTGGCCGAATATTCGATGGTGAAATGCGGCATCGCGGTTTCACTCCCTGTTTTTTTGTTGGTCTAAGCGAAGTAGCAGCTCACCGAGCCGTAGGCGCCATAATCGGCCTGAATTGTGTCGCCCTTGCGGGTCTCGATCGGACGGATGAAGGAGCCGGCGAGCACGATCTGCCCGGGCTCCAGCGCAAGGCCGAGCGGCGCGATCTTGTTGGCGAGCCAGGCAACGGAAGTGGCGGGATGATTGAGCACGCCCGCGGCAAGGCCCGTCTCCTCGAGCTGGCCGTTCCTGAAGCAGAGCGCGCCGATCCAGCGCAGGTCCGCGTCCAGCGGGCGGATCGGCCGTCCACCGAGCACGATGCCGGCATTCGCCGCGTTGTCGGCGATGGTGTCGAAAATTTTTCGCGTGGCTTTGGTGCTAGGGTCGACGCGTTCGATGCGCGTGTCCAGGATCTCCAGCGCCGGCACGACGAAATCGGTGGCGTTGAGCACGTCGAACATCGTGCAGTCCGGCCCCGCGAGGCGCCTGCTCATGACGAAGGCGAGCTCGGCCTCGACGCGCGTGGCGATGAAGCGCTCGGTCGGGACGAGGCCGCCATCGGCAAAGAACATGTCGTCGAGCAGCACGCCGGAATCCGGCTCGTCGATATTGAGCGCGCTCTGCATCGCCTTCGAGGTCAAGCCGATCTTGTGGCCCTTGACGGTGCGGCCTTCCGCGAGCTTGAGGTCGACCCAGGCCTTCTGAATCGCGTAGGCGTCAGCGATGGTAATGCCCGGAAAATCCTGCGAGAGCTGCCGGATCTGGGTGCGGGTCTTCTCCGCCTGGTGCAGACGGTTCGCGCAAGCTTGGATATCGTCGTTGGAAAGCGCCATCTGTGATCTTACAAATCGTGGTGCCCGGCGATACTTAACATGTTAAGTGAATGCGTCAAACACAATTTGGGTTTGCTGCACTGCAAACATTTTGCGGCTTGAAAGGACGACATGGCGAAGAGACCGGCTGATCCCGCGAACGGAAGCGAGCCCGCCGCACGGCAGGTGCCGATGCGCGACTTCTCGCGCTCGCTGCCGATGTCGCTGCTCAGGGCACGTGAAGCGGTGATGCGGCAATTTCGTCCCAAGCTGCGCGAGCACGGCCTGACCGAGCAGCAATGGCGCATCCTCCGCGCATTGGCAGCCATCGAGGCCGCGGAGGTGACCGAGCTTGCGCGCACGGCATTTCTCCTTGGCCCGAGCCTGTCGCGCATCCTGCGCGATCTCGAGGCGCGCAATCTGATCGAGCGCAAGACCGCCAAGGCGGACCAGCGCCGCAGCATGGTCTCGATCTCGAAGGAGGGCGTGAAGCTGATGGCCGCGGTCGCCCCATCGTCGGAAGCGATCTACGCCGAGATCACGCAACGCTTCGGCGCGCGCAAGCTCGCCGAACTGCAGGAGATGCTCGGTCAGTTGGAATCGTGTCTCGCTTCCACGGGCGCGAGTGACGTCACGGATGAAACGTAACGGCAAATTTGCATGATCACTTTCCAACTACGCATGACTGTCATCATTGCATAATGCGTGGGCAGCGCGATCGCCGCGAAATGCGTGAAAAATGCCGTGAGAAATCGCCGAGAATAGACAGCCGTCGCGGGTGTTGATCACTATTGGGTGCGCGCTCTGCGCAGTTAGTCGATGTTGGCGCAATATCAATTTACTCGTATCGGCAGAATTCGTAAGTAGCATCCGGTTCTGTATTCAGCGATAGAGCCAAGACCAAGAAGGGCCGACAAGGATGCCCGGCCCCAGGGAGGAATGAATGAGACTGACGAGACGCGACTTCGCGGCCGGAATTGCTGCCGGCATTGCCGCGCCATACCTCATCAAGAGCGCGCATGCGCAAGGCGCCACCATCAAGATCGGCATGTGCGCGCCCGTCACCGGTCCCGCCGCTGAATCCGGCGGTTACGCCATCAAGGGCGCCAAGCTCGCGCTCGAAGCTGTGAACAAAGCCGGCGGTATCCTGGGAAAACAAGGCGAGTTGATCGTCGAGGACGACCAGACCACCAATCCCGGCATCGTGCTCGCTTTCTCCAAGCTCGCCGCGCAGTCCGACATCGTCGGGTTCCTCGGCTCGATCCGTTCGACCCAGGTGCACGCGATGGCGCCCGACGTGATCAAGCTTGGCAAGCCCGTGATGATCGGCGGCACCGATCCGAACCTCACCCACATGGGCAATCAGTGGCTGTTCCGCTGCCGCCCCAATGACAGCTATTCCGGTCGCGTCATCGCCGAATACGGCGTCAATACGCTCGGCAAGAAAAAGTGGGCCGTGCTGCACTCGACCGACGCTTTTGGCACCGCCGGCGGCAAGGCGTTGACCGCCGCGCTCGAAAAGCTCGGTGCCCCCTCGGTGCTCGACCAAGGCTACGCCAACCAGAGCCAGGACTTCACCCCGGTCGTGCTCGCGATCAAGC
Organism: Bradyrhizobium sp. 61; assembly: GCF_023073075.1. Taxonomy (NCBI): domain Bacteria; kingdom Pseudomonadati; phylum Pseudomonadota; class Alphaproteobacteria; order Hyphomicrobiales; family Nitrobacteraceae; genus Bradyrhizobium; species Bradyrhizobium sp. 61. Next base: position 308,241 of record NZ_JADPIU010000084.1, read on the forward strand.
AGTCGGGTGCCGACATTCTCGGCTCATACTTCACCTTCGAGAACGATCTCGGCATCTTCGCCCGGCAGCTCCGTCAGCTCGGCGTGAACATTCCCTGGGTCGGCTCGCCCTCGATCGTCAACATCACCGCGCTGAAACTCGCGGGTCCCGCGCTGTACAATACATATGGCGTTGCCGATTATGCCGAGAATTCCAGCGAAGGCTCGAAGGCGTTCGGCAAGATCTACCGTGATGCGGTCAAGGTCGCGCCCGACAACCAGAGCTCCTGGACCTTCGACGCCATCAGCGTCTTGTCGGCGGCCATCAACAAGGCCGGCACGACCGATTCGGCCAAGGTCCGCGAAGCCATCCTCGCGATCAAGAAGTTCCCGGGTGCCGAGGGCGAATACAATTTCGACCAGAACGGCGATGGTCTCCACGGCTACAACATCGTGAAGAACGAGAAGGGCAACATCGTCTTCGACAAGCACATCGAGTTCAACGACTGACGTTGAAGCGGCCTCCCCGATTTCGATCGGGGAGGTCGAACCGTCTTTCGGCGAACGCATCCGACCTCCAACAGAAGCTTGTCATGGATCTCGCCCTACAACTCCTTTTTACCGGCATCGGTATCGGCGCCGTCTACGCGCTCGTCGCGCTCGGCTTCGTGCTGATCTTCCGTGCCACCAATGTGGTGAATTTTGCCCAGGGCGAATTCTCCATGGTCGCGGCCTATCTGATGGTCGTCGCGGTCGAAGCCGGTCTGCCCTATTGGGCGGCCTTCATCGTCGCGCTGCTCGGCATGGCGCTGCTCGGTGTCATCTTCAATCTCGGCGTCTATTATCCGCTGCGCCACCGCACCTATCTGCCTGTGATCATCGCCACCATCGGCGCCTCGATCCTGCTCGCCAATTCCGTGCTCGCGATCTACGGCCCGCAGCCGCAGGTGCTGGAAGGCTGGTTTGAGACGCCGGGCATTCAGGTCGGCCCGGTCTATCTCGACAGCCAGTATCTGCTGATCATCGGCGTCACCATCTGTCTCGTGATCTTCAATTTCTGGTTCTTCGAGAAGACGCTGCTCGGCAAGAAGCTGCAGGCGACCTCGCAGGACAAGGAAATGGCCTCGCTGCTCGGCATTTCCGTCTCCACCATGATCATGATCACTTTCATCTATTCGGCGGTGCTTGGCGGACTTGCCGGCATCCTCGTCGCGCCCGTGCTGTTCGTCTCGATCCAGATGGGCTCGACGATCGCGCTGAAGGCGTTCGCGGCCACCATCATCGGCGGCTTCGGCGACGTTGCCGGCGCCATCATCGGCGGTCTCGCGCTCGGCGTGATCGAGACCTTTGGTGCGGCCTATATCTCGGTGCCCTACAAGGACGGCTTCGCCTTCCTGGTGCTGGTCGCCTTCCTGATCTTCCGGCCGCAAGGCATCTTCGGCGAACGCGTGGCGGAAAAGGCATGAGCGCACCCAGCGACAACATGCCGATCCCGGCGCCCGCCATCCGTTCGAAACCGCTCGTGATCCGGCACCTGCCGTACTTCATCGGCGCGGCGATCCTGGTCGCGCTCGCGGCCAACATGCGCTTCGACGGATACGTCCATAACATCCTGCTGCAGGCCACCACGTTCTCGATCGCGGTGTTCGGCCTCTCGGTCGTGCTCGGCCTGTGCGGCCAGATCAATCTGGCGCAGGCGGCGTTCTTCGGGCTCGGCGCCTATGCGGTCGGCATGGGCACGACGGATCTGCAGCTCAGCTTCTGGCTGTGTCTCGTCGGCGGCTGCGTGATCTCGCTGCTCGCGGGCGCGTTCCTCGGCATGTCCACGCTGCGGCTCGGCGGTCATTATCTTGCGATGGTGACGATCTCGTTCCAGCAGATCGTCACGCTGGTGATGATCAACGCGATCTGGCTCACGCGCGGTCCCGACGGCGTCCCCAACATCAAGCGTCCCGACCTGTTCCAGTCGTCGCAGAGCTATCTCGCCTTCTGCGTCGCGATGCTGGCGATCGTCGGCTACCTGGTCTGGCATCTCTCCGACACCAAGCTCGGCCGCGCCATGCGCGCCGTGCGCGACAACGAGCTTGCGGCCGGCGTCAACGGCATCGACGTCTTCCGCACCAAGATCTACGCCTTCGCGCTCTGCGCGGTGCTCGGCGGGCTCGCGGGCGGCCTGTTCGCCGGCGGCTTCGCCTATGTCAGCCCCGATCAGTTCTCCTTCGCGGAATCGATCGTGTTCCTGACCATGTCGCTGCTCGGCGGCGTGGCCTCGCCGATCGGTTCTGCCATCGGCACGGGTCTCTTGATCCTGATCCCGGAATGGCTGCGCTTCCTCAAGAGCGTGCCGGGCCTGTATCTCGCGATCTACGGCCTGTTCGTGATCCTGATCATCCGCTTCATGCCTGACGGCATATGGGGCTTTGTTGCGGACGCCTTCACGCGCTGGCGCGCCAAGATCAAGGCGCCGCCGGCAGCGGCTGCCCTGCAATTGAAGCCGGCGACGATCGGCGGCGAAACGGTGCTGGAAGTCACCGGCCTGTCGAAGCATTTCGGTGGCCTGAAGGCGGTCGACGGTGTCGACATCGCTGTGAAGCGCGGCGGTGTGCATGCGCTGATCGGGCCGAACGGCTCGGGCAAGACCACGACGCTCAACGTGCTCTCGGGTCTCTATGAAGCGACAGCCGGCAAGATCGTGCTCGATGGCACCGACATCACCCACATGCCGCCGCATCAGCGCACGGCTTCTGGTCTCGGCCGCACGTTCCAGAACATTCGCCTGTTCCGTTCGATGACGGCGCTGGAGAATGTCGAGATCGGCGCCGAGCGGCCCGGCAACACCATGGTCGGGAAGGGCGACGACGCCCTGACCGAGCGGGCGATGGAGGCGCTGACCTTCGTCGGCCTCGGCAGCCGCGCCAACGAGCTGATCTCGAGCTTCTCCTACGGCCATCAGCGGCTGATCGAGATTGCCCGTGCGCTGGCCTCGAACCCGACGCTGCTGCTGCTCGACGAACCGGCTGCCGGCCTCAACTCGACCGAGAAGCTGGAACTGCACGAGCTGCTCAAGCGCATCGCGGCGCAGGGCCTGACCATCCTGATCATCGATCACGACATGACGCTGGTCTCGGAAGCGGCCCAGCACATCACCGTGCTCAACTTCGGACGCCGTATCGCGGACGGCGAATCCCTGGCCGTGCTGCGTCATCCCGACGTCGTCTCCGCCTATCTCGGGAGCGAATGATGCCGTTGCTCGAAATCCGCAATCTGGTGGTGCGCTACGGCGAGATCGAAGCGCTGCGCGGGGTGACCTGCGCGGTGGAGCAGGGTCAGGTGGTGACGCTGCTCGGGGCCAACGGCGCCGGCAAGTCCACGACCTTGCGCGCCATCTCCGGCCTCGCCAAGCCGACCTCCGGCGACATCCTGTTCGACGGCAAGTCGATCGCAGGTCTTGGTCCGGAAGCGATCGTCCGCATGGGCATCTCGCACGTGCCGGAAGGCCGTAGGGTATTCCCGGGTCTCACCGTGAAAGAGAACATCATGCTCGGCGCGTCCAATCGCCGGGCGCCGACTTCGGAGATCTCACGGGAGGCGGACGCGATGTTCGACCTGTTCCCTGACATCCGGAAGTTCACCAACGCGCTCGGCTGGACGCTGTCCGGCGGCCAGTTGCAGATGGTGGCGGTTGCGCGCGGCTTGATGGCCAAGCCGCGGCTGTTGTTGCTCGACGAGCCCTCGCTTGGTCTTGCGCCCGTCATCGTGCAGGCCGTGTTCAAGATCATCTCGGAGATCCGGCGCAACACGACGGTGCTGCTCGTCGAGCAGAATGCGCGCATGGGCCTGTCGGTGGCCGATTACGGCTATGTGCTCGAAACCGGCCGCATCGTGCTGGGTGGCAAGCCCGACGCGCTCTGGGGCAACGAAGCGATCCGCGCCGCCTATCTCGGCGGCCATGCCAAGGTGAATGCTTAGGGCATGATCCGGACCCGGAGGGCCGCGTTAGCGCAAAGTGTGCAGCGGTTTTCCGAGAAGATCATGCCCAAACAATAGCCGGGGAGTTTGTCCATGGTCACGATCCAGGTCCAGAACCTCATCGACTTCGTCGGCGAGGTGTTTGGTCACGCAGACTCCTCTCCGGAGGAGGCCAAGCGGATCGCGACCTATCTCACCACGGCCAATCTCACCGGCCATGACAGCCATGGCGTGATCCGCGTGCCCGTCTACATCCGCTGGCTGAAGACCGGCTTCGTGGTCCCGAACCAGACGGCGGAGGTCGTGGTCGACACGCCCTCGCTCGCGGTGGTCGACGGCAAGTTCGGCTACGGCCAGACCGTGACGCCGCAGGCGGTCAGGATCGGCATCGAGAAATGCAAGAAGGCGGGCCTTGCCGCTGTTGCGCTGCGCAATGCCGGCCATATCGGCCGCGTCGGCGACTGGGCCGAGATGGCCGCCGCCGAAGGGTTGGTCTCCGTGCATTTCGTCAATGCCGCCGGCTCGCTGCTGGTGGCGCCGTTCGGCGGCGTCGAGAAGCGGCTCTCCACCGCGCCTTACTGCGTCGGCATCCCGCGTGAGGGGCGGGATCCGATCGTGCTGGATTTTGCCACCTCGGTCGTCGCCGAAGGCAAGGTGCTGGTCGCAAGCCGCGGCGGCAAGAAGCTGCCGAAGGGCGCGCTGGTCGATGCCGACGGGACCCTGAGCGAGGACCCGACCGTGCTCTACGGTCCCTTCACGCCGGAAGGCCCGCGCGATCACACCAAGGGCACCGGTGCCATCCGCGCCTTCGGCGATCACAAGGGCTCGGGCCTTGCGTTCATGTGCGAGCTGCTCGGCGGCGCGCTGACCGGAACCGGGGCCACCTCGGGCGGCCGCCGCTTCGCCAACGGCATGCTGGCGTTCTATGTCGATCCGAAGGTGATCGATACCTCCCATGTGTTCGACGCAGAGGTATCGCGCTATACGGACTTCATCCGTGCCACCAAGCCGATGGCGGGGGTCGATCAAGTGCTGATTCCCGGCGATCCCGAGCGGAAAACCCGGGCCGAGCGCACCAAGAACGGCATCCCCTTGCCGGATGGCACCTGGGCGGCAATAGTGAACACCGCCCGCGAGGTCGGCGTCAGCGAAGTCAGCATCCAGCGGGCGACCGCATAGGTCTTGCGTCATTGCGAGCGTAGCGCGGAGCCCCGGTTCGCGGTAACAGCAGAGCCGTGCTGTCGCGGCGCTCGTCATGGTGACGAAGGTCCAAACAACGGTCCAAGCAACAAAAGAAGGAAGGCAACGTGGCGAACAAGGTCAAGGAAATCTGGAAGTCGGGCAAGGCCGTGGTCAACGCGTGGCTCGCGATTCCCTCCGGCTTCTCGGCCGAGATGATCGCGCAATGCGGCTTCGACAGCGTCACCGTCGACATGCAGCACGGCGTGCAGGACTATCTCTCGATGGTGCAGTGCTTCCAGGCGATGGACAAGCATCCCGTGACCCCGATGGTCCGCGTGCCCTGGAACGAGCCCGGCATCATCGGCAAGGTGCTCGACGGCGGCGCCTACGGCGTGATCTGCCCGATGGTGAACACGGCGCAGGAAGCGAAAAACCTCGTGTCGTATTCCAAGTATCCGCCGCAGGGCGTCCGCTCCAACGGCCCGATCCGCGCCGGCATGTACGGCACCGCGGGCTCCTACCAGAAGACCGCGAATGCCGACACCATCCTGCTGCCGATGATGGAGACCAGGACCGCGGTCGAGAACATGGAAGCGATCCTCGACGTCGAGGGCATCGACGGCGTCTATATCGGCCCGTCCGACCTCGGCTTCTCCTACGGCCTCGAGCCGAAGCTCGACCGCAGCGAGCCCGAGATCCTCGCGATCTACGACAAGATCATCAAGGAATGCGCCAAGCGCGGCCTCAACCCGGGCATCCATTGCAGCGGCGCGGAAGGCGCGGCGCGTGCGATCAACATGGGCTTCAAGCTGGTGACGTTGTCCAACGAAGTCGGCCTGATGACGACCTACGCCAAGATGCAGGTCAACGCGACCCGCAAGGATTCGGCCGGGAAGGCCTGATCTCGTGTCCCGGACGCGATGCGGCGCCTAGCGCCGCTTCGCAGAGCCGGGACCCAGTTGCTTGCGAAAGAAACGACACATGGGGCCCCGGCTCAGCAGCGCACCGTTTCACGCTGCGCTGTGTCCGGGGCACGATAGTTTTGATACAGGAGACCTGCCATGACCATCAGCCCCGTCATTCGCCTCCATCCCGATGATGGCGTGCTGATCGCGCGCGCGAGCCTGCCGCCGGGAACATTGGTTGCCGACGGCGTGACCACGGTCGAGCGCATTCCCTCCGGCCACAAGGTCGCGATCAAGGCGATCGCAGTGGGCGAGCCGGTCAGGCGCTACGGCCAGATCATCGGCTTTGCGACGGTGCCGATCGCGCCGGGCCAGCACGTGCATACGCAGAACTGCGGCATGGGCGATTTTTCCAAGGACTATGCCTATTGCGCCGACGTCAAGCCGACGCCGAACTTCGATCTGCCGGCAACCTTCGAGGGCATCCGCCGCCCGGATGGCCGCGTCGCCACGCGCAACTATATCGGCATCCTCACCTCGGTGAATTGCAGCGCGCATGTCGCAAGCCTCGTCGCCGACGTCTTCAAGAAGAATCCGTTCACCGGCGACAATCCGCTCGCTGACTTCCCCAATGTCGACGGCGTGGTCGCGCTGACCCACAAGACCGGCTGCGGCATGACGCAGAACGAGCCCTTGGCGCTGCTCCGCCGCACGCTCGGCGGCTATGCGCGTCACGTCAATTTCTCCCACGTCATCGTGCTCGGGCTGGGCTGCGAGGTGAACCAGATCGGCGGCCTGATGGAGGAGCAGAAGCTCGCCGGCCGCCTGCGCGCGATGGACATCCAGGAGGTCGGCGGCACCCGCAAGACGGTCGAAGCGGGTATTGCCTTCGTGCGTGAAGCTCTCGCGGACTCCAACAAGGTCAAGCGCGAGACTGTCGCCGCGAGCGAATTGACCGTGGCCCTGCAATGCGGCGGCTCGGACGGCTATTCCGGCGTATCCGCAAATCCGGCGCTTGGGGCTGCCAGCGATCTCATCGTCCGTCACGGCGGCACCGTGATCCTGTCCGAGACGCCGGAGACCTACGGCGCCGAGCATCTGCTCACGCGCCGCGCCGTCAGCCGCGAGGTCGGCGAGAAGCTGGTCGATCTCATGCGCTGGTGGGACGCATACACCGAGCGCGAGGGCGCCGAGATGAACGCCAATCCGAGCCCCGGCAACAAGGCCGGCGGCCTGACCACCATTTTGGAGAAATCGCTCGGCGCGATGGCCAAGGCCGGCACCACCAATCTCGTCGATGTGCTGCGCTATGCCGAGCCCATCACCAAGAAGGGTTTTATCTTCATGGACACGCCCGGCTACGATCCGGTCGCGGCGACCGGCCAGGTCGCCGGCGGTGCCAATCTGGTCTGCTTCACCACCGGCCGCGGCAGCGTGTTCGGCTGCAAGCCGGCGCCCTCGATCAAGCTCGCCACCAACACGCCCATGTACAAGCGCATGGAAGAGGACATGGACGTCAATTGCGGCACCATCCTCGAAGGCGAGGAGAGCGTTCAGCAATGCGGCCAGCGCATCTTCGAACTCATCCTGAAGACGGCGTCCGGACAGCCGACCAAGAGCGAAAGCTTCGATTTCGGCGGTGCCGAATTCGCGCCCTGGGTGCTAGGGGCGACGATGTGAGGCTACGCGGCAGTTACGGAATGGTGACCGACAACGCCCGGAAGTAGCTTGCCGGAACATGGTCGCGCACGAAGCCGGGCAGTACGTTAGATTGGTCGAGCGTCCGCGGGTCGATGTCGCTGAGTTCCTCGATGCTTGGGATCTTCAGGTGGAAATTGCCTCCGGTAAGAAGGGTACCAAGCCCGACTAGGTTGAAGCTGGGGTCGTTTCCCTCTTTCGACGCCGGCACCTGACCTGCGAAGGTCGAGCCAGACGCGCAACGCAGCATTCGGCCGACGTGGCGGAAGTTGCCTCGCAGGCTGGGTGGAACGGCCGGGACGATGTCGTTACCGTTGACGAGCCGGAACGTGCTTTCGCTGAGAGGCTCGTAGGCTTCAAAGAAATCCTGACCGCCGGTTCGCGGCCCGCCAAACGTGTAAATGGCGGTTGCCCGTAGGCCAGCATCCAACGCCCGCAGTGCTGCGATATTTGCCAAGGCGCCGCCCATGCTGTGTCCAGTAAAGAAGAGCGGCTGTCCGGCGCCGCCACTCCTGATCGCGACTTCGATGTCTGATCGGACTGCATCGACGGCTTCGGCAAATCCCTTGTGAAGAACATTTTGACTTGGTGCGAGGGTGAAGTCGGTGATCCAATCCTTGATACTGAGCGGATCGGTGCCGGAGAGTGTGACGAAAGTCGTGCCGCGTCCGACGGCGACAATGAAGCGGGCTTTTGGCGGCACCAAACCTGTAGCGGGAGTGTCGGCACCGAAGCCGCGCATCTCTAGCCCCAGTGCCTTCAGGATATCGTCTACCTTGTCGCGGTCGTCGGTCTCGTAGGCGAGCTGCGACAACCACATCATGGCTTGCGCGTTTCCCGGTGTGAAACCTGGCGTGACCGTGAAACCATCGAGCGCGTCGGCGCGATAGGAAGCCCGCGGGAATCTGACCAGAAAGCTCATCGGACACATCTCCTCTTTCAGGCCGCGCCACGCGTCGATACGTTGCGCGGCAACCATTACGAACGGGAGAGTCCATCATGCGCAAAGCGGCGCGTCGGGCGCGGCTTGTGCAGGCAATGGTTCATTCGATCATAGGTAGATCACTTCGGCAAGTGTAACTCGCAGATCAGCCCGCGGCGTAGGCAACCCGTGCCCGTTGTTAGTGCTTGATCCCACCCGGAACCGGTGTTCTGCTCAAAAAAGCTGCTGGAGCACCGCACCCCGTGTCGATCTACGTCGCACTACACCACGTCACGCACTACAAATACGACCGCCCGATCGATCTTGGCCCGCAGACCATCCGGCTGCGGCCGGCGCCGCATACGCGCACGCCGGTTCTGAGCTATTCGCTCAAGGTCACTCCGGCCAATCATTTCGTGAACTGGCAGCAGGACCCGCAAGGCAATTGGCTGGCGCGCTACGTCTTTCCGGAGAAGACGACCGAGCTGAAATTCGAGGTCGATTTCACGGCGCAGATGACCGTGGTCAACCCGTTCGACTTCTTCGTCGAGCCCTATGCCGACAGCTTTCCGTTCGAATATTCGAAGGATCTGAAGACCGAGCTCGCGCCTTATCTCGAGACCATCAAGCCCGATCGCCTGTTCGCGAAATTTCTCGACACGATCCCGCACGAAGCCCCGAACACCGTCAACTTCCTGGTCGATCTCAATCGTGAGCTTCAGAAGCACGTCCGTTACATCATCCGCATGGAGCCCGGCGTGCAGACGCCGGAGGAGACGCTCTCCTCCGGTGCCGGATCGTGCCGCGACTCCGCCTGGCTCCTGATCCAGACCTTCCGTCATCTCGGTCTCGCGGCCCGTTTCGTCTCCGGTTATCTCATTCAGATACGCCCCGACATCGATCCGATCGAGGGACCGCCAGAGGTCGAGAACGATTTTACCGACCTGCATGCCTGGGCCGAAGTCTATTTGCCCGGCGCGGGCTGGATCGGCTTCGACGCGACCTCGGGTATGCTCGCGGGCGAGGGGCACATCCCGGTTGCGGCCACGCCGCATTATCGTTCGGCGGCGCCGATCTCCGGCGGCGCCGGCTTTGCCGAGGTCGAGTTCGAGTTCGACATGAGCGTGAAGCGCATCCGCGAGGCGCCGCGCATTACAAAGCCGTTCTCCGACGAATCCTGGACGCGGCTCAATGACCTCGGCGAGCAGGTCGACGGCGATCTCGCCGCGCAGGATGTCCGGCTGACCATGGGCGGCGAGCCGACCTTCGTCTCCGTCGACGATCTGGAAGCGGCGGAATGGAACACCGAGGCCGTCGGCCCGACCAAGCGCGCGCTCGCCGACGATCTGATCCGCCGCTTGCACACGCGCTTCGGGCCGGGTGGCCTGCTGCACTTCGGCGAGGGCAAATGGTATCCCGGTGAAAGCCTGCCGCGCTGGGCCTTTGGCCTGTACTGGCGCAAGGACGGCGTACCGATCTGGAAGAATGCCGATCTGATCGCCAGGATCGAGAATCCGCGGCGCGCCGAGGTCAAGGACGCCCAGGAATTCGTGGAGGGCGCGGCGGCGCGGCTCGGACTTGATCCCGGCTACGTCATCCCAGCCTATGAGGACACCGCGTACTGGCTCCAGAAGGAAGCCGAGCTTCCCCTCAACGTCGATCCGTCCGACTCCAAATTATCCGATCCCGAAGCCCGCGCGCGGATGGCGCGCGTGTTCGACGAGGGCCTCAACACGCCGCGTGGCTTCGTGCTGCCGGTGCAACGCTGGAACGCGCCGCCGCGCTGGCGCAGCGAGCGCTGGCAACTCCGGCGCAATCATCTGTTCCTGATGCCGGGCGATTCACCGCTGGGCTTGCGCCTGCCGATCGGCTCGCTCGGCTACATCCCGCCCAACCAATATCCTTACATCGTCGAGCAGGATCCGTTGGAGCCGCGGGGCAAGCTGCCGGTGTTCACGCTCGCCGCGCGCCCGGAATCGCCGCCGCAGGTCGCGCCCGAGCATCTCAACACGTCCGTCCCCGTCCGCACCGCGATGTCGGTCGAAGTCCGCGACGGCGTGCTCTGCGCCTTCATGCCGCCGGTGGAGCGCATCGAGGATTATCTCGAGCTGGTCGCGGCCCTCGAAGCGACCGCCGAGGAGATGCAGATCCAGGTTCACGTCGAAGGCTATCCGCCGCCGTTCGATCCGCGCATCGAGGTGATCAAGGTGACGCCCGACCCTGGTGTCATCGAGGTCAACATCCAGCCGGCCAAGAGCTGGCGCGAGGCGGTCGACATCACCGTCGGGCTCTATGAGGACGCCGGCAAGACACGCCTCGGCGCCAACCGCTTCCTGGTCGACGGCCGCCACACTGGCACCGGTGGCGGCAACCACGTCGTGGTCGGCGGCTCCAGCCCGCAGGACTCGCCGTTCCTGCGCCGGCCTGATCTCTTGAAGAGCCTCGTGCTGTACTGGCAGCGGCATCCGTCACTGTCCTATTTCTTCTCCGGCCTGTTCATCGGCCCGACCAGCCAGGCGCCGCGGATCGACGAAGCGCGCCACGACAGCATCTACGAGCTCGAGATCGCGCTCTCGCATGTGCCGCCGCCGGGCTACCAGACGCCGCTGTGGCTGGTGGACCGGCTGTTCCGCCATCTGCTCGTCGACATCACCGGCAACACCCATCGCGCCGAGATCTGCATCGACAAGCTCTATTCGCCGGATGGCTCCACAGGCCGGCTCGGCCTCGTCGAATTCCGCGCGCTCGAAATGCCGCCCGATCCGCGCATGTCGCTGGCGCAGCAGTTGCTGATCCGCGCGCTGATCGCAAAATTCTGGCGCGAGCCGCAACAAGGCAAGTTCGTGCGCTGGGGCACTGCGCTGCATGATCGCTTCATGCTGCCTCACTTCATCTGGCAGGATTTTCTTGACGTGCTTTCTGAGTTGAAGCAGTCCGGCTATCCCTTTGAGCCGGAATGGTATCTGGCCCAGCTCGAATTCCGTTTCCCCGCCTTCGGCCGCGTCCATCATGGCGGCGTGACGCTGGAATTGCGTCAGGCGCTGGAGCCCTGGCACGTGCTGGGCGAGGAGGGCTCGGCCGGCGGCACGGTGCGCTACGTCGACAGTTCGGTCGAACGACTTCAAGTGAAAGCTGAGGGCTTTGTCGAGGGCCGCCACATCGTGACCTGCAACGGCCGCCGCCTGCCGATGAACTCGACCGGCCGCTCAGGCGAGGCCGTGGCCGGTGTCCGCTTCAAGGCCTGGCAGCCGGCCTCCGGCCTGCACCCGACCATCCCCGTTCATGCGCCCCTGACCTTCGACCTGATCGACACCTGGAACGGCCGCTCGCTGGGTGGCTGCGTCTATCACGTCGCCCATCCCGGCGGCCGCAGCTACGACACCAAGCCCGTCAACACCTACGAGGCCGAGGCGCGGCGGCTGGCGCGCTTCCAGGACCACGGCCATACGCCGGGTCCGATGCAGCCCCCGCCCGAGGAACGCACAAATGAGTTTCCGCTGACCCTCGACTTGCGGACCCCGCTCCTGCAATGAGAATGATGGTGGGGCAGGGAGAGGCGCATGGGCGAGGGCGCAGCCGAGCAGGGCGACAAGACGGGTAAGGCGCAAGGTCAGCGCGAAGGCCAGCGCCGCCTCGCGCAATGGGTCCGCGACTATAGCCGCCTGCCCGGCATCCCCGACGAGTTCCTGGGGCCCGACGGCGCTCCCCGCGCGGTCTGGAGCCGCTTCTTCGACGCCTTCGGCGCGCTCGCGCCGGACGAGATCGAACGGCGGTTCGGCATGGCCGACCGCCATTTGCGCGAGGCCGGCGTCACCTACCGTGCGCCCGGCGACAGCGCCGACCGGCCGTGGTCGATCAGTCATCTGCCGCTGCTGATCGACGAGGCCGACTGGAAGCAGTTGTCCGCCGGCATCACCCAGCGCGCCGAGCTGCTCGAGCTCGTGCTGCGCGACATCTATGGCGAGGGGCGGCTGGTCGCGGAAGGCGCGCTGCCGGCCGCCGCGATCGCCGGCAGTCCCGAATATCTCCGTCCCGTCTGCGGCGTGCCGCCGCCGGGCGGGCGCTATCTCTCGCTCTATGCGGCCGATGTCGGCCGCGGGCCCGACGGGCGCTGGTGGGTGCTCGGCGACCGCACGCAGGCGCCCTCAGGCGCGGGCTATGCGCTGGAGAACCGCCTGGTGCTCTCGCGCGCCTTCTCCGATCTCTACAAGTCGATGAACGTGCCGCGCGTCGCGCCGTTCTTCGAGGCGTTTCGCGACAGCCTGCGCGCGCGCGCCGATCGCGACGAGCCGCGCATCGGCGTGCTCACGCCGGGCAGCTTCAGCGAGACCTATTTCGAGCACGCGACGCTGGCGCGCTATCTCGGCTTCCTGCTGGTCGAGGGCGACGATCTCGCCGTCAGCGACAACCGCATCCACATCCGCACCGTCGCCGGCCTCAAGCGGCTCGACGTGCTCTTGCGCCGGGTCGATTCCAACTCGCTCGATCCGCTCGAGCTCGATGCGTCCTCGCATCTCGGCGTGGCCGGCCTGATCGACGTGCTGCGCAAGGACGGCGTCGTCGTCGCCAACATGCCGGGCTCGGGCGTGCTGGAGGCGCGCGCGCTGCTCGGCTTCCTGCCGGCCCTGAGCCGCCGCCTGCTCGGGCAAGAGCTGAAGATGCCGCATATCGCGACCTGGTGGTGCGGCCAGCGCATCGCGCGTGATGAAGTGCTGTCACGGCTCGACGAGGTCGCGATCGAGGGCGCCTACCGCCGTGGCGTTCCCGGCTTCGACAGCAATGGCCCGGTGCTCGCGAGCGAGCTCGACGCCGCCGGGCGCCAGCGTCTCGTCGACGCCATCAGCGCGCGCGGCATGGACTATGTCGGCCAGGAGATGGTGCGGCTTTCGACCATGCCGGTGTGGGAGCAGGGCCAGCTCACGCCGCGTCCCTTCGTGCTGCGCGTGTTCGCGGCCGCGACGCCCGACGGCTGGGCCATCATGCCCGGCGGCTTCTGCCGGATCGCCGAGCAGGCGGATGCGCGCGCGGTGTCGATGGGCGACGGCGCCCGCGCCGCCGACGTCTGGGTGGTCTCGGACAAGAAGGTCTCGATCGCGACGCTGCTGCCCGCGACCGACAAGGTGCGGATCCGCCGCATCGCCGGCGTACTGCCGAGCCGCGCCGCGGACAATCTGTTCTGGCTCGGCCGCTATCTCGAACGCGCGGAGGCAACGCTGCGGCTGGTGCGCGCGCTGGGTTCGCCGAGCGGGCCCAACAAGGGCACCGCGGCCTCGCTGCAATCGGCCGACCGCATCCAGCGCCTGCTGGTGGCCTGGGGCGCGATCTCGCAGGCCTCGCGCACTGCGCCGGGGCGCATCGTCGCCGAAGCGCTGCAGAGCCCGGAGCGTTTCGGCTCGGCGCTGTCGCTGGTACGCGCAGCGCAACGCACGGCGACATCCTTGCGCGAGCGGCTGTCGCCCGACGCCTGGCAGGTCATCACCGAGATGGCCGATCGCCTCGCCTACGAGGTCGAGGACGACGACGATGTGCTGAGCGCGGCCGAGCTGACCTTGCAGGAGCTTGCGAGCCTTGCGGGGCTGGCGCAGGAGAACATGAACCGCGCCGCCGGCTGGCGCTTCCTCGATATCGGCCGCCGCACCGAGCGCGCCATCAACACCACGCGCTTCGCGCGCCAGTTCGCCTATGACGAGGCCTGCGACGAGGATCTCGATATCCTGCTGACACTGGTGGATTCCCAGATCACCTACCGCTCGCGCTATCTGCTGGCGCCGATCCTGGCGCCGGTGCGCGACCTCGCGGTGCTCGACAGCTACAATCCGCGTTCGGTCGCATTCCAGGTGACGACGCTGAACGAGCACATCGCTTCGCTCCCGAGTCTGAAGGAGCACGGCCTGATCGAGCAGCCGCAGCGGCTCGCGGTGGCGGTGCAGTCCATGCTGGCCACCGCGGAAGCCGAGAAGCTCGAGGTCAAGACCCTGTTCTCGCTGGAACAGGACCTGCTCAGCCTCGCCGAGGCGATCGGGCTGCACTACTTCCCGCACGGCCCCAATGCGAGCCGGCCGGAAAAGCTGACGGGGCTGGCGTGATCTACGACATCCGTCACGTCACGACTTACGAATACGAGAGTCCGGTCAGCTTCGCCCGCTGCACGCTGCGGCTGGAGCCGAAGAACGGCGACGGTCAGGAGCCGATCTCGCACAGGGTCGAGATCCGGCCACGCCCGTCCGAGCGCCACGTCCGCCGCGACTTCTTCGGCACGCTCACCGAGAGCGTGGTGATCGAAACCGCGCACCGAAACTTGCGCATCGACTCGCGCTCGCGCGTGTCCGTCTCGCGCAAACCGCCGGCGCGCGATGCCGTCAGCCCGCCCTGGGAGAGCATCCGCGACATCGCGTTTGAAGCGACGAGCCTCGGGCCGTCCTCGCCGGTCGGCTATGTCTTTGCGAGCCCGCTGGTGCCGGTGCTGCACCCCGTCAGCGCCTATGCGGCCACGAGCTTTGCGCCCGGCGCAGGGATCCTCGCCGGCGCGACCGATCTCATGCATCGCATCCGCACCGAATTCCGCTACGATCCGAAGGCGACGGTGATCTCGACGCCGCTTGGCGAGGTCTTCGACAAGCGCCACGGCGTTTGTCAGGACTTTGCCCATGTGATGATCGCAGGGCTGCGCGGGCTCGGCCTTCCGGCAGCCTATGTCAGCGGCTATCTCCGTACCATTCCGCCGCCGGGCCAGCCGCGTTTGCAGGGCGCCGATGCCACCCATGCCTGGGTGTCGCTGTGGTGCGGGGCTGAGCTTGGCTGGGTCGATTTCGATCCGACCAATGATTTGCTGGTCGCCAACGATCACATCGTGCTCGCGGTCGGGCGCGACTTTTCCGACGTCTCGCCGGTCGACGGCATCATCGTCGGCTCGCCGAAGCAGAAGCTTGGCGTCGCCGTGGACGTGCTGCTGGTGGAATAAAAGCGGTCTCGCGGGGCCCGGCCAGGCTGTGTCGCGCCCCGACCGCAACCGTGATGTCGCAGGGCACAACAGCAACATATTTCCGTAAATTCGTCCCGGCGTTTGGTCACTTGGCCCAAGATGGGCTATGCTGGCCGTTGCGTTGAGGACACGAATAAGACGTCGGGAGCTGGCGTGGGACACCACCGACAAGCGGGGCTGCATCCATGATGACGTTACCGAGACTGGCGGCTGAATCCCTGGAGAAGTTGCTGGGCTCGTTCATGCGTCGCAGGTACGACGATTCCTATGCCAGGGTGGTGGAGGCCTCGACGCGCACCGCGATGGAATGCATCGGCAACAGCGACGCGCTCTATCACAATATCGAGCATACGATGCTGGTGACGCTGGCGGCCCAGGCGATCATGCTTGGCCGCAATCTGCACACGCACCTCGATGCCGAGGACTACATCCATATCCTGATCGCCTGCCTTGCGCACGACATCGGCTATGTTCGTGGGCTGTTTCCGGAGGACGACGAAGACGGTTTCGTGGTCGACGAGGCCGGCACCAAGGTGTCGCTGCCGCGCGGCGCGTCGGATGCCAGTCTGATGATGTATCACGTTGATCGTTCGATGCTTTTCGTGCGGCGGCGGCTGCCACCGATCCGCGGTATCGACAGTGAGCGCGTCGCCCGCGCCATCGAGGGCACCCGCTTCCCGGCCCGTGAAGGCCAGGAGTATGACGACGAAGCCTCGATCCTGCGCGCCGCCGACTTCATCGGCCAGCTCGGCGATCCCAACTATCTGCGCAAGGCCAACGCGCTCTATTACGAGTTCGAAGAGGTCGGCATCAACCGCCAGCTCGGCTACGACTCGCCGGCCGACATCGTGAACCGCTATCCACAATTCTACTGGAACAGCGTCGCACCGCACATCCAGACCGAGATCAGCTATCTCAACAAGACCGAGATCGGCCGGCAGTGGATCGCCAATCTCTACAGCAATGTGTTCCGCGCCGAACGCGAGATCTCGCTGTCAGGCCCGCAGAAATAGCCCCCGAAGCCCGCATGGAGCGAAGCGGAATGCGGGGACGCCTGCATCCGCGATCCCGGATTGCGCTGCGCTCCATCCAGGCTACCGCCTCTCAACTCCGTGAGTAAATCATGAAACAAAAAACCATCACCACGGATATGCTCGACATCGCCTATCTCGAATACGGCGCGCCGAATGGCTGGCCCTGCATCATGGGTCACGGCTTTCCCTATGATGTGACCGCCTATGCCGAAACCGCGCCTCTGATCGCGGACGCGGGCGCGCGGGTGCTTGTGCCGTGGCTGCGCGGCTACGGGCCGACGCGGTTCCGATCCGCCGCGACGCTGCGCTCCGGTGAGCAGGCGGCGCTCGGCGCCGATCTGCTGGCCTTCATGGATGCGCTTCGCATCGAACGCGCGGTCCTCGGCGGTTACGATTGGGGCGGGCGCGCCGCCTGCGTGGTCTCGGTGCTGCATCCCGAGCGCGTGATCGCCCTTGTCTCCGGCAATTCCTACAACATCCAGAACATCGCGCGCGCGATGGAGCCGGCTTCGCCACCGGAGGAAGCGGCGCTCTGGTATCAATATCTCTTCCACAACGAGCGTGGCCGGCGTGCGCTGGAGCGCAACCGGCGCGGCTTTGCGCGCCAGCTCTGGGCGATGTGGTCGCCGAAATGGGGCTTCGACGACGCGATGTTCGAGAAAAGTGCGGTGTCGTTCGACAATCCTGATTTTGTCGATGTCGTGATCCATTCCTACCGTCATCGCTATGGGCTGGTCGAAGGCGATCCCGCCTATGCCGCGATCGAGGCCAAGCTCGCCGCGCAGCCGCCGATCCGTGTCCCGACGATCGCGGTCGACGGCGACAGCGATGGCGTCAATCCCGGCACCGCCCATCATGCGCCCAGGTTCGAAGCCTTCTTCGAACGGCGTGTCTTCACTGGAGCCGGCCACAACCTGCCGCAGGAGCGGCCCGCCGAATGGGCGCAAGCCGTGCTCGACGTGCGGAAAGCAGCCTCGTAAAGCCCGGCTTTCCCGCCCTGCCGCCCGGGGCGCCCGATTTTTCGCGACTTCGGGAACCTTTTCCGATTGCAGCCGTCCAAGCTGAGGGACCGCCAGATGTGCGCGGCTCATTGCAGGGAGGCTATTGATGAATTCACATGCGCGCAGGTTGGAGGGCGTCGCGGTGGCGCAGCTGCCAGGCGAACGGCCTGGCAGGGCCGAGGTCGAGCAGGCGGTCCGGACCATGATCCGCTGGGCGGGCGACGATCCCGCGCGCGACGGTCTGCACGACACGCCGGACCGGGTTGCGCGCGCCTTCGAAGAGTATTTTTCCGGCTATGCGCAGGATCCGACCGAAATCCTGCAAAAGACCTTTGAGGAGATCGAAGGCTATGACGAGATGATCGTCCTGCGCGGCGTTCGCTTCGAAAGCCATTGCGAGCACCACATGGCGCCGATCGTGGGCCGCGCCTGGGTGGCCTATATCCCGCAGGGTCGCGTCGTCGGCATCAGCAAGCTTGCGCGGGTGGTGGACATCTACGCAAAACGCCTCCAGATCCAGGAGAAGATGACCGCGCAGATCGCCAATACGATCAACGATGTGCTGAAGCCGGAAGGCGTCGGCGTCATCATCAAGGCGACGCATCACTGCATGACCACGCGTGGCGCGCACAAGCCTGGAACCGATCTCGTCACCAGCCGCATGCTGGGTGTGTTCCGTGACAACGCGCTGACACGTCAGGAGCTGTTGGGGCTGGCCAATTCGGACGCGTGATCCGCGCGGGCCGAGCTGAAGGAGACGACACCATGACCGAGCACAAGACGCCGAGCGGGCCGGACCTCACCAGGGGCGTGTTGCTGACCGCGTTCGAGGACGGTAAGCTGCTCGGCCATGTCGGCGAGGAAGACGTCTTGCTGGTGCAGGCCGGCAGCGAAATCTTCGCGATCGAGCCGTCCTGCAGCCACTATCACGGTCCGCTCGCCGAAGGGCTGGTCGTCGGCGACACGATCCGCTGCCCCTGGCATCACGCCTGCTTCTCCTTGCGCACGGGCGAGGCCACCCGCCCGCCGGCGCTGAACGCGCTGGCGGTCTGGGAGGTCACGCGCGACCAGGACAGGATCTCGGTTCAGCGCAAGCGCGAGATGCCGCAGCCTGCAGCGTCACATCGCAGCGCGCCGACGCCGGAAAAATTCGTCATCGTCGGCGGCGGCGCGGCCGGCTTTGCGGCCGCCGAGACGCTTCGGCGCGAGGGCTTTGCCGGCGCCATCACCATGCTCAGCGATGACGGCGCGATGCCGGTCGACCGGCCGAACCTCTCCAAGGATTACCTCGCCGGCAGTGCACCCGAGGATTGGCTGCCGCTGCGGGGCGAGGACTATTATCAGGACGCGGGCATCGATCTCAGGCTCAACACCAATGTTGCAGCGATCGATCCGAAGGCGCGCATCATCACGCTCGGCAATGGCGACAAGCTGCCGTTCGACCGGCTGCTGCTCGCGACCGGCGCCGAGCCGGTCAAATTGCAGATTCCGGGCGCGGACCAGGCACACGTGCACACCTTGCGCACCGTTGCCGACAGCCGCGCCATCATCAAGGCGGCGGGTAGCGCGAAGCGCGCGCTGGTGATCGGCGCCAGCTTCATTGGCCTCGAAGTCGCGGCCTCCTTGCGGGCGCGCAAGCTGGAGGTGCATTTGGTTGCCCCCGAGCAGCGGCCGATGCAGCGCGTGCTCGGCCCCGAGATGGGCGATTTCGTCCGCGCGCTGCATGAAGAGAGCGGCGTCCACTTTCACCTCGAGGACACCGTGGAAAAGCTCGACGGCAAACGCGCCACGCTGAAGAGCGGCAGCGTGATCGAGGCCGATCTGGTCGTGGTCGGGATCGGCGTCAAGCCGCGCCTTGCGCTCGCCGAGCAGGCGGGGCTCGCCATCGATCGCGGCATCAGCGTGAACGAGTATCTCGAGACCAGCGCATCAGGCATCTTCGCCGCCGGCGACATCGCGCGCTGGCCCGATCCGCATTCGGGCCAGAACATCCGCGTCGAGCACTGGGTGGTGGCGGAGCGGCAGGGCCAGGCCGCGGCGCGCAACATGCTCGGCAGGCGCGAACGTTTCGACGCCGTGCCGTTCTTCTGGTCCCAGCATTACGATGTCCCGATCAACTATGTCGGCCATGCCGAGAGCTTCGATGACATCGCCATCGACGGCAGCATCGACGGCAGGGACTGCCTGCTGAAGTATCGCAAGGGCGGGCGCGTGCTGGCGGTTGCTTCGATCTATCGCGATCTCGATAGTCTCAAGGCCGAGCTCGACATGGAGCGCTCGCGCGCGTGAGGCGCCCCGTCCGCTCTTGACTTAAGTCAATGGGGGCTCCCGCGGGGGCTGCTCTACTGGCTGTTGTCCCGGCGCGGCTCGTGCTATCCTGAGATGTGCCTTGGGACTTCGCATGCAGGAGTAGCCGTCATGACAAGTGCTTCGGATACGTCTCCAAACTTGGGTCTTGGGTCCGGCATTGCTGCGCTGCACGCCAAGTGGGGCTGGATCGTCGCCCTCGGCGTCGTCTATCTCATCACCGGCTTCATCGCGCTCGGCAGCATGATGATGGCGACGGTGGCGAGCGTGCTCGTGGTTGGTGTGATGATGATCATCGCCGGGGTCACCGAGGTGATCGGCGCGTTCCAGATGAAGAGCTGGGGCAAGTTCCTGATCTGGGCCTTGCTCGGCGTGCTCTATATCGTCGCGGGCTTCCTGACCTTCGAGAACCCGTTGTTCGCCGCGGTGCTGCTCACCTTGTTCCTCGGCGCGTCGCTGCTGGCCTCGGGCGCCGTCAGGCTGTTTCTCGCCTTCAGCATGAAAAGGGAAAGCCCGTGGGTGTGGGTGGCGCTGTCTGCGGTCATCACCCTGCTGCTCGGGCTCTTGATCCTGGCGCGCTGGCCGGTCAACAGCGTCTATATCCTCGGCCTGTTCCTCGGCATCGACCTGATCATGGCCGGCGCCGGCTGGGTCAGTCTGGGCTTTAGCCTGCGGCGGCGCCATTAAGGCTTGATCCGGAGAAGGACCGTGGTCGCCCAAGAGCGCGATGACGGTTCATCCAGATTTCATCGCGCGTCGGGCGACGCTGAGGGATTGTCATGCGCTGGTTTCATCTCGCCGTGATCGTGTTTTTCGCCGCAGCGACCATCGTCTTCGCTGTGCAGAATCTCGACACGGTCACGATCTCCTTCTTCAAGATGAATCTCAGTCTGCCGCTCGCGCTCCAAACCCTCGTTGTCTATCTCGTTGGAGCCGCGACCGGCGGCAGCCTGTTCGCCCTGCTGCGGCGTTCATACGCAGGTTCGAAACGAGACGTCGAATGAACCAGCAACTCGACGCAAGACCATCTTGCGGAACTCCGCTGATCTGACGTGCTGGCAAAAAGCAGCACGCCGCGCGGTCGCCTCGCGTGGACGATCATCACCGGGGAGAAACCATGAGAGCCGCTTTGGTCCTGGCCGCAGCGCTGGCTGCCGCCTGCCTGTCCACGCCCGTCTCCGCGCAAAAGTCCTACGGTCCTGGTGTCAGTGACACCGAGATCAAGATCGGCAACACCATGCCCTATAGCGGCCCCGCGTCGCCGCTCGGCATCACCGGCAGGGTCATTTCGGCCTATTTCGACGAGGTCAACGAGAAGGGCGGGGTCAACGGCCGCAAGCTGAACCTCTTGTCGCTCGATGACGCCTTCTCGCCGCCGAAGACCATGGAAGCCGCGCGACGCCTGGTCGAGGGCGACGGCGTCGCCTTCATCTTCGCGACCATGGGCACGGCGCCGAGCTCGGCGATCGCAAAATACCTCAACAGCAACAAGGTGCCGCAGTTGTTCCTGATCAGCTCGGCCTCGAAGTGGAACGATCCCGCCAACATGCCGTGGTCGATGGCGCTGCCCTGGGCGCCGAACTACACCAGCGAGGCCGCGATCGATGTCGCCTATGCCCGCGCCAAGAACCCGAACGCGCGCTTTGCGGTGCTCTATCAGAACGACGACGCCGGCAAGGAGTATTTTCGCGGCGTCAAGGAAGCGCTTGGTGCCGACGCCGACAAGGCACTCGCGATGGCCTCGAGCTTCGAGGTCACCGATCCCACCGTCGATTCACAGGTGCTGACACTGGCCAACACCAAGGCCGATGTCTTCATGATCTATTCGGTGACGCCGCGCGCCTGCGCGCAGGCGATCCGCAAGGCCCATGAGGTCGGCTGGCAGCCGACGCGCTTCCTCGCCAGCGGCTGCGCCAACAAGGCGACCGTCATGGTCCCTGCGGGTCTCGATGCCGGCAAGGGCGTGCTGTCGCTCGGCTCGCTCAAGCCGTTTGTCGAGCAGCCGAAGGACGACCCGTCGATGACGGCCTATATTGACTTCATGAAGAAGCGCCTGCCCAATGCCGACATCAACAACGTCGCCGGCCTCTACGGCTACACCGTCGCCGAGGCATTGGTGGTCCTGCTCAAGCAGTGCAAGGACAATTTGACGCGCGAGAACATCATGGCGCAGGCGGCGAACCTCAAGAACGTGCCGCTGTCGCTTCTGTTGCCCGGCATCACGCTAAACACCACACCGCAGGATTTCCGCCCCATCAAGGACGGCTACATGCTCCAGTTCGACGGCAACGACTGGATCGTGGCGAGCGAGCTGCTGCGCGGCACGTGAGGGGGCGTTCTCTCCGCGAACTCGGAATCGTAGGGTGGGCAAAGGCGCACTTGCGCCGTGCCCACCACCGATCCAACACCGAAACAGAAACGTGGGCACGCTTCGCTTTGCCCACCCTACGACACCGGTAGTAAAGCGGCCACAGAGACGGTGCACCCTCTCCCCTTGTGGGAGAGGGTGGATGCGCGAAGCGCAGCCGGGTGAGGGGTGTCTCTCCTCACGACTGCTTGTGCGAGTGGAGAGAACCCCTCATCCGGCGCTTCGCGCCACCTTCTCCCACAAGGGGAGAAGGGAAGAGCTAAGCGCAGCGAACAGGAGACCACCATGGACTTTCAACACTCCGCCCGTTCGCTGGAGCTGCAGGAGCGCGTTCGCCAGTTCATGCGGACGCATGTCGAGCCGGTCGAGGAGCTCTATTACGAGCAGGTCAAGCCGGAGGCCACACGCTACAAGACGCCGCAGGTCCTCCAGGACCTGAAGCGGTTGGCGCGGGAGCAGGGGCTCTGGAACCTGTTCCTGTCAGGCGAGCACGGCCAAGACCCTAACAATAGTGGCCTGACCAATCTCGAATATGCGCCGGTGAAGGAGATCATGGGCCGCATCCTCTGGGCGCCCGAAATCTTCAACTGCTCGGCCCCTGATGTCGGCAACATGGAGGTGCTGGCGAATTACGGCACGCCGGCGCAGCAGGAGCGCTGGCTGAAGCCGCTTCTGGAGGGGCGCATCCGCTCCGGCTTCTCGATGACGGAGCCGCAGGTCGCCTCCAGCGACGCCACCAACATCCAGTGCGAGATCAAGCGTGACGGCGGCGACTACGTCATCAACGGCCGCAAATGGTTCACGTCAGGCGCGATGAACGAGGATTGCGAGATCCTGATCGTGATGGGCAAGACCGCGCCCGATGATCCCGATCGCCATCGCCAGCAATCCATGATCCTGGTGCCGAAGGCGACGCCCGGCGTGCGCATCGTCCGCGACATGCTGACCTACGGCTACGATGACGCGCCGGTCGGCCATCCCGAAATCGTCTACGAGAATGTCCGTGTGCCGGCCGAGAACATCCTGCTCGGCGAGGGCCGCGGCTTCGAGATCGCGCAAGGCCGGCTCGGCCCCGGCCGCATCCACCATTGCATGCGGCTGATCGGCTGCGCCCAGCGCGCGCTCGAATTGATGTGCCAGCGATCCGTGTCGCGCACGGCCTTCGGCAAGCCGCTCGCAGACCAGGGTTCGGTGCGCGAGGACATTGCGCACTCCTTCTGCGAGATCGCGCAGGCGCGGCTGCTCACCTTGCAAGCTGCCGACAAGATGGACCGCGAAGGCAACAAGGCCGCGCGCGACCTGATCGCCGCGGCCAAGATCGTGGTGCCCAGCATGGCCGCCCGCGTCATCGACCGCGCCATCCAGATCCACGGCGCCGCCGGCGTCTCGCAGGACACCTTCCTCGCGCGAGCGTACGTCTATGCCCGCTTCATCCGCATCGGTGACGGGCCCGATCAGGTGCATCTCGCTGCCGTCGGCAAGGAGTTGATCAAGCGCGGCGGCGTGATGGGGTAGGGCCTGACCCTCTCCAGGGGCGCGTGTACCTTGACGTGGGATGAACGCTCATAACGGCGCGCAGGATGCCGCGCGCAACCCCGGCGTCTCGCCATTCGACCTGACATTTAACCATGAAACGGCACTGTTTCAGGTCGTTGCGGCATTGTTTCAGATCATTGTAGCACAATAGTAACGACTCTCGATTGAAAGTGGCGCCGAGTGCGCGCTGCGGCAGGTTCGCGCACGGGTGAGAGACTAGACCGCTTCCGTTCGAGGAGAGGGCCTTTGCCGGCGTCAAAAGAGGCGGTCACGCACCTGGCCATGTCAGGAAGCACGTTTAGCATGAGCTACCGCTGGATCATCGTGTCGGCGATCCTGCTGATGGCCTTGCTCGTCCAAATGCCTGTCGTTCTCAACGCGGATTTGAGCTGCCTGCTGACCGAAGGCGAGAAAGTTCTCGATGGCGGAAAGCTCGGTGTCGACGTCTTCGAACTGAATCCGCCGCTGTCGGTCTATTTGTACATGCCGGCGTTGCAGCTTGCGCGCATCACCGGCATTGCCCCCGAGATCATCGTGATCATCCTGGTGATGATCGAGATCGTTGCCGCACTCGTCATCATCGATCGTGCCGCTGCGGCGGCAAAGCTGGAAGCCGACGAGAGGAGCATTACGGCGTGCACGCTCGCATTCCTGTTCGCAATTTTTCCCAGCGCCGTATTCGGACAGCGTGAACACATCGCCGTCATTGCGATGACGCCTTTCGTCGCCATCGCTGCGATCCGCTGGCGCGGGCTTGCGCCCGGACCGGTTGCGATCCTGGCGGGACTGGGTGCCGGGTTGGCCATGAGCCTGAAGCCCTACCTTACCCTCGTGGTCGGCCTGCCGATCATCCTCTGCGTCCTCCGTCAACGTTCCATCAGACCCTTGTTCACCCCCGAAGCGTGTGCGGCCGCTGCTGTCGTCATCGGCTACGCAGCGGTGCTCGCCATCTTCTTTCCGGCTTATCTGTTGACCTTTGCCCCGATGGTCGCTGCCGCTTATGTGCCATTGAGGATGGATTTCAGCGATCTGCTTTTCTTCCCGGCCGTTATGCTGGTCGCTTCCGTCGGCCTCGTGCGCCTGTTGGCGCCGCAGGACTTCAAATGGGAAGGCGGCGCAACGCCGTGGCTGGCCGCAGCGGTTGGCGGAGCGGCGAGTTTCATCATCCAGGGCAAGGGCTGGACCTACACGGCATTTGCGCTTTGCATGTTTGCGAGTGCCGCGCCATTGCTGCAGGCTCGCACGAAGACGTTGCGCCTGCCTGTCATGATCTGCGCCCTTGCTGCGATTGTGTGCATCGGCTCCCGCTTGTCCCTTCAGGTGCGGCCGTTCCCGCCACTGGAGGGGCGTATCCTGGCCCTTGCAAAGCATCCGCGGCTGATCACGATCGGAGATCACGTCGCTCTCGGGCATCCGCTCGTCCGTCAGATCAATGCGACCTGGGCGGGCAACACGTGTGGGCAGGCGTTGGCGGCCGGCTCGATGCTCCAACAGAAGAGCTCGCAACTGCCTGAGAGTGAGCGAGCGAAACTGGACGGCATCATCAATTTCGAGCGGCGGCTGCTGTTGGCGGACCTGCGAGCCGGTCGTCCGAATGTGATTCTCGTGGATACCTATCTGCTGAGCTCAATGCCGTTCGATTGGCTGGCCTGGGCCAATTCGGATCCCGACCTCAAGGCGGAGTTGAGCCGTTATCGCGAAGTCGCGGATGCCGACGGCCGCGTTCGCATATTGGTCGATCCATCCAGCTCGGAATGATAGTCCCGTCTCGTTCGATGTGAGCTGTCGATGGCAGTGCTTGTCGGGCTGCAGTGGCTAATAGCCGCTTTCGCTTGCTTTGCCGCTTATTCGTGGTGGCCGACGTCACGTCCCTAAGGGGCCGATCCAACGCAATTCGGGTGTGCAATGGCGAGACTCATCACGCTTGCTGGTTTGCCGGGGGTCGGCAAGTCAAGCATTGCCCGGGTTCTGGCGCGGCGTACCGGAGCCGTCTGGCTGCGGATCGATTCGATGGATCAAGCGATCTGGGCATCCGGTACTGCACCGGCTGATCTGCTGGACTGGACCTATCGCGCCGCTCAGGCCGTCGCGACAGACAACCTCGCCCTCGGCCTGGACGTGATTGCCGACTGCGTCAATGATTGCGAGGAGGCGCGGGAAGGCTGGCAAATCGCCGCGCGAAAGGCTGGCGCCGAGATCGTCTGGATCGAGGTGGCGTGCAGCGATGCCGACGAGCACCGACGCAGGATTGAGACAAGATCGACCGACATTGCCGGGCTGTCGTTGCCCGGCTGGAATGCGGTCGTCGGCCGAGCCTACGCTCCGTGGGAGCGCGATCATCTTACGGTCGACACAGCACGGCGCAGTCTCGAGGAGTGCGTGGAAGAAGCGCTCGGCCTGCTTTACCGTCGGTAGCCGCTTCTGGCGCCTCCTTCCGCAAACACAAGTCTACTGAAGCTGACCCAGCTCATCCATGGCGATGATGAAGCCAACGAATGCAAGCAATCCCAGAAACAACACAATGGAATAGAGAAACTCTCGCGTGAACGTCGCGCGAAACATCGTCTCCAGGGAGAAAATTGACGCTCCGGGCCTGAGAGCCTTTCGGTACATTTGCTCCTGCAAGAAGGAGCCGTAAGCCACTGCCGCAAATGCGATTGCGGTCACAACAGCGATGATCCTGGCTCGTCCCTCTCCTGTGATCCCTAGGTAGGCAAAACACGAGAACAGGATGATCAGAACGACAATTTGGGCCTTCCGCATGTTGGGTTTCGCTGGCTCCGGGTCATCCAAATTTGACGATCGACTTTAGCGTGCGCAATTGAAGCCGCGCAGGTAACCCAGGCGTCCGGCTTCCATAACGCCAGCGCCGCCACGATGACATCATGCCAGTGTTTTGCCCGACGAGTCAAAGCGATTTCGTAAAATCAGCAATCGCCCGAGCGTGAAGCCAAGCCATTGATATCGCTGGCCCCGGTTACTGTGCATGGGGTTGTTTTTCAGTTTTTGGTTCTGGCAGGCCTGCCGCCGGCCTCATGGCGCCGGGGTGCGCCCGATCATTTCGCCTTCATCATCCGGCTTTGGCGATACGGCTGTCGGCCGCTCCCGAACGCAGGTTCTGGAAGAACTTTTCCACCTCGCGCGACAGCGTGTCCGCCGTCTCCGTCAGGCTGCTCGCCGCCGTCAGCACGGAGGCTGCCGCCGTGTCCGTCTCGCCGATGGCGTCGCGCAGCGAGGTGATGTTGGCGACCAGGGTCTCGTTGCCCTGCGCGGCCGATTGGGCGTTGGACGAGATCTCGCGCGTGGCGGCGTCCTGCTGGCCGATGGCGCCGGCGATGGCCGAGGTGACATCGTTGATCTCGCGCACGGCGCCGCCGATCTCGCGTACGGCATCGACCGCGTTGCGGGTGGACGCCTGGATCATCGAGACGTTCTCGCCGATCTCGGCGGTCGCCTTGGCGGTCTGACCCGCCAGCGCCTTCACTTCGTGCGCGACGACGGCAAAGCCGCGGCCAGCGTCACCGGCGCGCGCGGCTTCGATGGTGGCGTTGAGCGCGAGCAGATTGGTCTGCTCGGCGATCGCCTGGATCAGGTTGAGCACGCCGTCGATGCGCTGGGTGGCGGCCGCGAGGCTTTCGATCTCGGAGATCGATTTTTCGGTGCGCTGGCCGGTCTGCTCGACCGCGCTTGCGGACTGCCGGACCTGGCGGCCGATCTCCACCACCGACGCCGACAGCTCCTCGGCCGCACCTGCCACCGCGGTGACGTTGTGCGAGGCCTGCTCGGTAGCGCTCGCTGCAGTACCTGCGCGGCTGTTGGCATCCGCCGTGACGCGGGTGATGGTCTGTGCCGTCTCGCGCATGACGGAGGCGTTGTCGCTGAGGCCGCGCATGATCGCGCCGATCGCCTCGCGAAACGCGTCGACGGATTGCTCGATGTGGCGGGCGCGCTGCTCGCGCGCGGCGGAGTCCTGCGAGACCTGCGAGGCGAGATTGCGGTTGCGGCCCATCGCGTCCTGGAAGATCTGGATGGCGCGTGCCAGCGCGCCGATCTCGTCGGCGCGGTCAGAGTGCGGCACCACGACATTCTCGGCGCCGTCCGCGACCTGCTCGATGGTCGCGGTGATGGCGGAGAGGGGGCGGGCGATCGAGCGGGCGATGATGACGATGCCGATCACGACGAGCGCCAGCGCCACGCCGCCGAGGCAAGTCAGCACGAAGGAGAGGGTGCGATTGGTCTCGGTCTCGTGCGCGATCTGCCTGGCGCGCTCGGCATAGACCTTGGACAGCGCCTCGAGATCCTTGTTCAGCGCCGAGCGCACGGCGCGATTGGCGTCGTTGTCGCCCCATTCGCGGCCCGCGGCGGCATTGATCTCGACACCGCGGCGCACCAGCTCCTTGCGGAACTCGACGAACTGCTCGATGCGCTTCTTGAACGTGGCGAACTGCTCGGCATCGTCGGCTTTGACGATGGTCTCCCAGCGCTTCACGACATCGAGGATCTGGGCGTTGAACTTGAGCAGGCCTTCGCCGTATTTCTTCACGACGGCCGGTTCGGTCGACATGTAGACGCCGCGCGATTCCATCACGACCGCGTAGACCAGCGAGTTGACCCGCTCGACATTGAGCGCTGCGGCGTTCGCCGTCTCGATCGCGCTCGTCAACTCGGCGCTGCGGCGGCTGTTGTAGTCGGACAGCATCGCGATCGCCGCCGTGAGCAGCGCGAACAGCGCGAAGATCGCGTAGAGCTTGATCGCAAGCGTGAAACGGCCTGCCACCCCCGTGGCATTCCCAGAACGGTCGGTTGTCATGCTTTTCAGAGGCCCCAATGGCCGGTAGTGGCCGGAGAGCGCGGTCGTATAAAATTGATGCAAAACTATGCAGAATGAAGATGGACGCCGTCTTAACGCCGTGGCCCGGCTACTTCGTCCTTAGTCAAAAGAAAGGTAAGATATTTCAGTGTCTTGATCTGGGTATAATTTGGGATCGCGCTGATGTCGGCCACTGGCCGATGAACCCGGAGGGGCCTTTGGTCTACCGCCACACCATCGACGCCACGACCTACACGTTCCCGGACCTGCGCGACCTGCTCGCCAAGGCGACGCCGCCGCGCTCCGGCGACCGGCTGGCCGGGATTGCCGCGGCAAGCGCCGAGCAGATGATCGCGGCCCGGATGGCGCTCGCCGACGTCCCGCTCGGGCAGTTCTTGCAGGAAGCTGTCATCCCGTACGAAGCCGACGAGGTCACCCGCCTCGTCATCGACAGCCACGATGCCAGGGCATTCGCGCCGGTGGCTTCGCTGACGGTCGGCGCCTTTCGCGACTGGCTGCTGTCGGACGCGGCGACATCCGAGGTTTTGCGCAGGCTGGCAGGCGGCATCACCCCGGAAATGGCGGCCGCGGTCTCAAAGCTGATGCGCAACCAGGATTTGATCCTGGCGGCGCGGAAATGCGAGGTCACCACCGCCTTTCGCAACACCATCGGCCTGAAGGGGCGGATGAGCACGCGGCTTCAGCCCAACCATCCCTTCGACGACGCCAGGGGCATCACCGCCTCGATCCTCGACGGCATCCTGCTAGGGGCCGGCGATGCCTGCATCGGCATCAATCCGGCCAGCGACGATCCCGCTGTCATCGCGCAATTGCTGCGGCTGCTCGACGAGATCATCGCGCGGCTGAAGATCCCGACGCAAGCTTGCGTGCTGACCCATGTCACGACGACACTGTCGCTGATCGGGCAGGGCGTGCCGGTCGACCTCGTCTTCCAGTCGGTCGCCGGCACCGAGGCCGCCAACCGCAGCTTTGGCGTCGATCTCGCGCTTCTGAAGGAGGCGCAGCAGGCCGGCCTGTCGCAGAAGCGCGGCACGGTCGGCGAGAACGTGATGTATTTCGAGACCGGCCAGGGCTCGGCGCTGTCGGCGGGCGCCCATCACGGCGTCGACCAGCAGACCTGCGAGGCGCGGGCCTATGCGGTCGCCCGCGCCTTTGCGCCATTGCTGGTCAACAGCGTGGTCGGCTTCATCGGCCCGGAATATCTGTACGACGGCAAGGAAATCATCCGCGCCGGGCTGGAGGACCATTTTTGCGGCAAGCTGCTCGGCCTGCCGCTCGGGATCGACATCTGCTACACCAACCATGCCGAGGCGGACCAGGACGACATGGACAATCTGCTGACGCTGCTGGCGGCCGCCGGCGTCACCTTCATCATGGGTGTCCCCGGGGCCGACGACGTCATGCTGAACTACCAGTCGACGTCTTTTCACGACGCGCTCTATGTCCGCGACGTCTTCGGCCTGCGCCGCGCGCCGGAATTCGACGACTGGCTGGTGCAGTCGGGGATCACGGGCGCCGATTTCCGTCTTGCCGGCGACGCAGGCCTGCTGCCCGATTTTGCCTCACGGCTGATCGCGTGACGCGGCGGGAGCGCCCGGCGGCTTGAGGAAACCATTGGTCCCTCTCGGAATTATGGTCCTGCCACAATATTGAGAAATTCCGGCGACAGCATTACGCTATGTGTCTGGCTGGCAATTTCCGCAGCTATGTCGACCGTGGCGGGGGAGCTTTGATGCGAGCTGAAAGTAACGGTACGGCCCGGCGGATTCTGTGCGTGTTTCCCCGGTACACCTCGTCGTTCGGGACGTTCGAGCATTCCTATCCATTGACCGACGGCGTCTGCGCCTTCATGCCCCCGCAGGGGCTCTTGCTGCTCGCGGCCTATCTGCCCGAGGAGTGGGAGGTCAAGTTCGTCGACGAGAATCTCCGTCGCGCGACCAACGAAGAGTTCGCGTGGGCGGAGGCGGTCTTCGTCAGCGGCATGCACATCCAGCGCCAGCAGATGAACGACATCTGCCGCCGCGCCCATGAATTCGATCTCCCGGTCGCGCTCGGCGGTCCCTCCGTCAGCGCCTGCCCGGACTATTATCCGTCCTTCGACTATCTCCATGTCGGCGAACTCGGCGACGCCACCAATCAGCTGCTCGAGATCTTGGCGCGCGACACGTCGCGTCCCGGGAAGCAGGTGGTGCTCACCACCAAGGACCGCGTGCCGATGACGGAGTTTCCGATCCCGGCCTACGAACTCGCCGACGTGAAGAAATACTTCCTCGGCAGCATCCAATATTCAAGCGGCTGCCCCTATCAGTGCGAGTTCTGCGACATCCCCGGCCTCTACGGCCGCAATCCGCGCCTCAAGTCGCCCGAGCAGATCATCGCCGAGCTCGACCGCCTGCGCGAATGCGGGATGACCGACACGGTCTATTTCGTCGACGACAATTTCATCGGCAACCGCAAGGCGGCGATGGACCTGCTGCCGCATCTGATCGAATGGCAGAAGCGGACCGGCTATGTGGTGCGGCTCGCCTGCGAGGCGACGCTCAACATCGCCAAGCGGCCCGAGATCCTCGAAAAGATGCGCGAGGCCTATTTCATCACCATCTTCTGCGGCATCGAGACGCCCGATCCCGACGCGCTGAAGGCGATGCACAAGGACCACAACATGATGGTCCCGATCCTCGAGGGCGTGCAAACGATCAACTCCTACGGCATGGAGGTCGTGTCCGGCATCATCATGGGGCTCGACACCGACAAGCCGAACACCTCGGAGGCGCTGCTTGCCTTCGTCGAGGAGTCCCGGATTCCGCTGCTCACGATCAACCTGCTCCAGGCGCTGCCGAAGACGCCGCTGTGGGACCGTCTGGAGCGCGAGGGACGCTTGATCGAGGATGACGGCCGCGATTCCAACGTCGACTTCCTGTTGCCCTATGACGAGGTCGTCGCATCCTGGAAGCACGCCATGGGCGTCGCCTACGAGCCCGAGAAGGTCTACGCGCGCTTCCAGTATCAATGCGACAACGTCTATGTGCACCGCCTGAAGATGCCGACGCCGGACGAGATGAAGACCTGGCCCAACATCCGGCGCGGGCTCGTCATGCTGCGCAACATCTTCTGGAAGGTCGGTGTGCTCGGCGACTACAGGCGCGTGTTCTGGAAATTTGCGCTCGGGCGCATCAAGCGCGGCGACCTCGAGGGACTGATCGGCTGCACCTTGATCGCGCACCATCTCATCACCTTTGCGCGCGCGGCGTCCAGCGGCAGGCAAAACGCCTCGAACTATTCGATCCGCCTGCGCGAGGCCTCCGTTCCCGCCGAATGACGCGACATGTCTGATCCGGCCGTCCCGCGCCGCCCGACCCTCGATCTGCGGTCGCTCACGCCCGCGCGCGTCGCGCTCGGCCGCAGCGGCGCGAGCGTACCGACAAGGGCCTTGCTGGATTTCACGCTGGACCATGCCCGCGCCCGCGATGCCGTGCATGCAGTGTTCGACGCGCCGCGTCTGGTCGCAGATCTCCGCGCGCTTGGCCTTATCGTCACCGAGGCGCGGAGCCAGGCGGTCGACCGCGGGGATTATTTGCGGCGGCCGGATCTGGGACGACAGCTCGATGCCGGCTCGGTCGAATTGTTGGCACGACATGCCTCGGAACCGTGCCAGCTCGCGCTCGTGATCGGCGATGGCCTGTCGTCGGCCGCGGTCCACGCCCATGCGGTGGCGCTGGTGTCTCGCCTGCTGCCGCTGCTTGCGGAAGGGAACGACGTCGCGATTGGACATGTCGTTGTCGCCTCAGGCGCGCGCGTCGCGCTCGGCGACGAGATCGGCGCCATTCTCGGTGCGCGCATGGTGGTGACGCTGATCGGCGAGCGGCCGGGCCTGTCCGCGCCCGACAGCCTCGGCGCCTATCTGACCTTCGCACCGAAGCCGGGCCGCACCGATGCCGAGCGCAATTGCGTCTCGAACGTCCACAAGGCCGGGTTGAGCCATGACGAGGCCGCCTTCAAAATCGCTTGGCTTGTTCGCGAGGGGCTGGCGCGGGAGGCCACCGGCGTGGCGCTGAAAGACGAGAGCGGCGATCCTCCCGCTCGAATCGGGACGATCCGGCCGGAATGACCGGTATCAAGGGTCGAAATCGCCGCATGTTGATCCAATTTGTGCGCTTGCGCGCGCTTGCGAGAGGGCGTTTGGACCTGCTAAACCCCTCGCGGCGATTTTCCGCGCATTTTCAAAGGGCAAGCCTCCCATCTGTATGGCATTTTCAAGCCGTTCGCGGGACGCAATAAGCTCACAGACCCGAGCCGATTAGGAACTGGACAAGGCATGCTCGAAAAGCACCGCGAGAATGAGGTTCATGTCGACAAGGTCGAGCAGGGACCGACGTCCTCGATCGCCTTCGGGCTCGAGCGCATCGGGCTGATCGCCGTCCGGGCGCCGATCGTCTCCTGCATCGTTCTGCTCGCCCTGATCGTCGGTGCCGTGTTCGGCATTCACCGGATCAAGATCGACGATTCGCTGTCGCAGCTGTTCCGGTCCAACACGCCGGAATTCCGCCAGTATGAAGCGGTGACAAAGAAGTTCCCGGCCGAGGAATTCGACGTCCTCGTCGTGGTCGAGGGCAAGACCCTCCTGGCACGGAATAACCTCGAGAAGCTGCGCGACTTCGTCACCGACATGCAGCTGGTCGAAGGCACGCGTGGCCTGGTTTCGCTGTTCTCGGCGCGCCAGGCGCCGGCGCCGGGCAGGCTGCCGGCGGCGCTGTTCCCGCCCGAACTGCCCGAGGGCGCGGCCTATGACAAGTTCATCGAGACCGTCAAGAACAACGAGATCATCCGCGGCAAGCTGTTGTCGGACGACGGCACGCTGGCGCTGATCGTGCTGTCGCTCGATCCGGAGGTGGTCGCCTCCAGCAAGCTGACCAAGACCGTCGGCGACATCCGGGCGCTGATGAAGGAAGACCTCGGCAATACCGGCCTCAACGTGCAGCTCTCCGGCGTGCCGGTGATGCAGCTCGAGATCCGCAACGCGGTCGAGCGTGACGGGCTGACCTACAACATCCTCGGCATCCTCGCCGGCTGCGTTATCGCCATCATCTTCTTCCGCAAGATCTCGTTCATGGTCGCGGCGGCGTTCCCGCCGATGATTGCGATCCTGCTGGCGCTCGGTGCGCTCGGCTGGGCCAATTTCAATCTCAACATGTTCCTGAACGTGATGACGCCGCTCATCATGGTGATCAGCTTCTCGGACTCGATGCAGTTGACGTTCGCTGCGCGCGACCGGCTGATCGCAGGCCAGGACAAGTTCACCGCGTTCAAGAACGCCGTGCTGGTGGTGGGCCCAGCCTGCGTGCTGACGCACGGCACCGCCGGCATTTCCTTCATCGCGCTCCAGTTCTCCGACTCCGACCTGATCCGCAAGTTCGGCGAGGCGGGCTTGGCCGCCACCATCATCGCGCTGGTCGCGGTGTTGTCGCTGGTGCCGGTGTTCGGCGTGCTGTTGGTGCGCAACGAGAAAGTCTTTGCTTCCAAGTTCCAGAGCGCGGATGCCGGCGTCCAGGCGCTGCGTAATTTCTGCTACTGGATCGCGGTCCGCATGGTGGGTCGTCCCGGCCTGTTCAGCCTGATTGCGGTGTTGTTCGTCGCGGGCCTCGGCGTCATCTACGCCAATCTGGAGCCGCGCTACCGGCTCGCCGACCAGGTGCCGGACAAGCGCCAGGCGGTTGCCGCCAGCGACCGGCTCGATGCCAAGCTCACCGGCGCCAACCCTGTCAACGTGCTGGTCCAGTTCCCCAAGGGTGAGACGCTCTACTCGCCGGAGACGCTCCAGACCATCGCGGACGTGCATGCGACCGTCGAGAAAGCCGCCGGTGTCGGCAACGTCTGGTCGCTCGAGACCCTGCGTCGCTGGCTCGCGGACAAGGCCGGCAGCGCCGACGTCGCGACGCTGAAGGAATATGTCAACGTCATCCCCGAGCATCTGGTCCGGCGCTTCATCGACGCCGAGCAGGACGCCGTCGTGGTCGCAGGCCGCGTGCCGGACAAGGATTCCAGTCAGCTGCTACCGATCGTCGACAAGCTCGATTCCGAACTTGACGCCGTCCGCAAGAAGCATCCCGGCTACGAGATCGCGGTAACGGGTCTTGCCGCGATTGCCGCGCGCAACTCGGCCGGCATGATCGAGAAGCTCAACCGCGGGCTCACTGTCGAATTCGCGCTCGTCGCGATCTTCATCGGCCTTGCCTTCCGCTCCTGGGTCGTGATGTTCGCCTGTATCCTGCCGGGCATCTTCCCGGTGGTGATGTCGGGAACGGTGCTGTGGGCGATGGGCGAGGGGCTGCAATTTGCCAGTGTCGTCGCGCTGACCGTTTCGTTCGGCCTGGGCTTAAGCGCGACGATCCACTTCCTCAATCGCCTCAGGCTGGAGAGCAAGCCGGGCGTCGGTTCGGCGCTCGCGGTGGAGCGCGCGACCGTGCTGGTCGGCCCGGCATTGATCCTGACCACGCTGGTGCTGGCCTGCGGTCTCGTCGTCACCGTGTTCTCCGACCTGCCGTCGCTGCGGCTGTTCGGCTGGCTCAGCGCCTTCTCGATGGTGATGGCGCTCGTCGCCGATCTCTTCATCCTGCGGCCGACGGCGATGTGGCTGATCAACCTGCACGCCAAGCTGCAAGGCCCGGACAAGCCCGCGATCTGAGCGGGCGGCGGCATACGCCGCCCCTTGCTCACGCCTCGACCCGGACGATCCCGTACGGATTGAACTTGAAATCGTCCTCGGCGTAGTCCTGCTCCCGCGAGAGCATAAGCTTGCGGTCGCGTAGCGTCGCTTCGATGCCACTCTCGGCCATGGCGTTGGCAAGCTCCTCCATGAGCATCACCGCCGACCATTCGTTGCCGCGCGATTTCGCGACATAGATCTCCGGCAAGCCGACGAGGTGATAGCCGACGGTCTCGTAATAGCGATCGCCGCCGAGCGGACGCTTGGCGAAAGCAAGACGACACGCCTTGGCGACGGCGAGGGTCATGCCAAGCCCCTGACTGGTCTTTGCGCCCTTGCGTGCCTGATCGCCGAGACTGCGCCACCGCTCGAGGCCGTGGGCAACGCCGGCGCTTTCGCCCTTCACGGCGGTGGCACCGGCCTCGATCATCTCCTCGACGATGCGCAGGGCGGCTGCCGAAAAGGCGACTGCCTTCTGCTGCTCCAGCGGCGGGCTCAGCAGATAGAGCACCGCTTTGTGGCTGGCCACGGCCGCTTCGTCCGCGGCAGACCAGGCTTTCGGGAAGACGCGGTCCCAGCACACGCCGAACGACCGCTCCATGTGCGGATCGGGCTTGGCTTGCGAATAGGTGCGGTCGATCTCGAAGTTGAAATCCGCGATTGTCTTGGCTACCGCCTTCGGCGGATGCAGCAGGCTCTCGTCCTTGCCGAGGAAGCAGAGCACGTGACGCGGTTTTACCGACGAAGGCTGCATGCTCGTACCCTGCTGGTCATTGGCGAAGGCGCGGCTGGTTACGAAGAGCCCGGCGGCCTTGAGCAGCTGTCTGCGAATTGGGTCCATGTCCGCAACAATGTCAGCAAAAAGCCCCCGGCTCGCGAGAACCGGGGGCGTGTTCCTTATCCGCTGGGAAGGGCGTCAGCCCTTCGTCATCGTGATGTTGACGCCGCGGATCTCGCCCTTCGAGCTGATCTGCACCGTCTGCTTGGTGCCGTTGGTGCGCAGCGACAGGTTGGCGGCGAAGCCGTTGGCCTCGACGAACACCTCGATCTGGCCGCCGCCGGCGGTGCCCTGGAGATTGCCGAAGATGTTGCGGTTGGTCTCGCTCCAGTTGCCGGAGATTCGCTCGCCCTGGCTCGTCACGTCGCTGGTGAGGTCGAACTTGTAGCTGTCGGACGCGCAGTGAAGGGCCTGCTTGAGGCTGAGACCGGTGCCGGCGACCTTGTAGTCGGCCTTGCAGCGGATGCGCTCGGTGCTGCCATCGGACAGCGACACCGTGCCGGTGCCGCTCCACGCACCGTCGAAACCTGCAAACGGTCCGGACGACTGAGCATGGCTTGCCGAGACTGAGAAGAGCAGCGCAGCCCCGATGCCGGCCGCCTTGATTGCCTGTCCAGATCGCCCAAAGAATTGCATTTTGAATATCCCGTTTTCGAACGACGTTCGCTTAGGATGAACGTCTCGCCACATCGAAAGTTTAGTGTTCCGAGCCTGTGTCTGGTTCAAAGCCTGACGGCCAGGGACGGCGGTTCACGACGCCCTCGCGCCAGGTCAGGCTGCGCGATTCTCTCTGTTTCGGTGTGTTTCTGGCGGCAAAAGCAGGGCGGAGAGATGCAGCTCTGCAACAGGTGCGCATCAAAACGCGGTGTGCCAGAATTATGACGTAGTATCAATCTCTTACATCTGCCAATGAAGAGCGAGGGAAGACCTGATTTGGTGGCTGTGGCGCCAATTTGGCCGCATTTGCCAGTGCTTGTGCCTTCTCCGAGGCCGCACGTTCCGCGGCGACTTGCCATCAGAACAATCCGTTCCGGTCGTCCGCCCTTTGCTGTCCGGGATCGGTGTGGTTCTGCCGTCAGAATGAAGGAATACAATGCGTAAGCTTCTCGTCGCTCTCACCCTGCTGTCGGCATCCCTTTCGACGGCGGCATTCGCCCAGGCAGGACGCGGCACGGACGCGGAACAGAAGGCCTGCACGCGCGATGTGCAGAAGTTCTGCCGCCCGGTCATCGACCAGGGCGATTTCACCATCCTGGCCTGCCTCAAGGAGAACCGGGCCAAGATCTCGCAGGCCTGCGACCAGGTCCTGAAGACCCACAACCAGTAAGCTCGGCCACTGGCCTACCAAGGGCGGCCCCGGGGCCGCCTTTTCGGGCCGGATCCGGAAGGGCAGCCATCGAGAGACAGGATTGGTTTTGCGGCCGTATTCCCCTATATGGGGGCCGCGGCGGCATCGTCGGCATGAGCCCGCGCGAGCGAAAAAGCCCTTCCTGTCCAAACGATTGTAAACCAGCCCTCGATGACCTCTGCGAGCGAATTGCGATCCGGCAAGGGTGACCGCGACGAGAATTTTCCCGTCGCGTCCTGGATCATTCATCCGCGCCATCGTGCGCTGATCCTGGCGTACTACAATTTCGTCCGCACCGCCGACGACATCGCGGATCACGCGACGCTGCCGCCCGACCAGAAACTCGCTTATCTCGACCTGCTCGAGGCGGAACTGCTCGGCGAGGGCGACACTCAGGCCGAAGCTGTCATTCTGCGGCGGGCGTTGGCCGAGCGAGGCATGGCGCCGCGCCACGCGCTCGACGTGCTCATCGCGTTCCGCATGGACGTCACCAAGCTGCGCTACGAGAACTGGGACGAGGTCATCCACTATTGCCGCTACTCGGCGATGCCGGTCGGCCGTTTCATGCTCGACGTCCACGGCGAGAGCACGTCGACCTGGGCGGCCTCGGACGCGCTCTGTGCGGCGCTCCAGATCAACAACCACCTCCAGGATTGCGGCAAGGATTTTCGCGAGCTCAATCGCGTCTATCTGCCGCGCGACGCGCTGGCCGCGAGTGGCGCCTCGGTCGAGCAGTTGGGGCTGACGCAGTCGCCGCCGGCGATGCTGGCCTGCCTTCAGGCGCTCGCCGTGCGCAACGCAGCCCTGCTCGACGAGGGCAGGTCGCTGAGCGCGGATATCCGGGATTTCCGCCTCGGCGTCGACGTCGCGGTGATCCAGGCCTATGCCGATCGTATCGTGCGTCTGTTGAAGGTGCGCGATCCCCTGCGCGAGCGTGTGCATCTGAACAAGTTCGAGCTTCTCATTTTCAGCGTCGCCGGCATGATCGGCGAAGTCGGCCGCCGCGCGATCGGACGCAAGGCCATTTCCAGACCGGGGACTGCACATGACGCTTGAGGCGACCTCGCCCAGCGCCAATTACGGCTCGACCGCATCGAACAGCTCCTTCTACGCTGCGATGCGCATCCTGCCGCATGACCAGCGCGAAGCGATGTTCCAGATCTACAGCTTCTGCCGACAGGTCGACGACATCGCCGACTCCGACGGCCCGCGCGACGAGCGGCTCGCCGCGCTTCAGGAGTGGCGCAACGACATCGACGCGCTCTATCAGGGCCATCCGCCGCCGCGGCTGAAGGACTACGTCGCCTCGGTGAAGACCTTCGGCCTCAAGCGCGAGGATTTCCTTGCGATCGTCGACGGCATGGAGATGGACGTGCCGCAGGACATCCGCGCGCCCGACATGACGACGCTCGATCTCTACTGCGATCGCGTCGCCAGCGCCGTGGGGCGGCTGTCGGTGCGGGTGTTCGGCCTGCCCGAGGAAGACGGCATCCAGCTCGCCTACCATCTCGGTCGCGCGCTCCAGCTCACCAACATCCTGCGCGACATCGACGAGGACGCTGGCCTCGGCCGGCTCTACCTGCCGCGCGAGGCGCTGCTGCATGCCGGCATCACCTCCAACGACCCGAACCGCGTGATCACCGAGCGCGCGCTACCGAAGGTCTGCCAGCCGCTGACGCAGCGTGCGAAGGCGCATTTCGAGAAGTCTGACGAGATCATGAACCGCAACAAGCGCCGCGCCGTGCGCGCGCCGCGGATCATGTCGAAGTACTACCATTCCATTCTGGACCTCTTGATCGCGCGCGGCTTCAACGCGCCGCGCGAGCCGGTGCGTGTGTCGAAGGTCACGCGCATCCTGATCCTGCTCCGTTACGCTTTCATCTGATGCAAAAGACAGCTCACATCATCGGTGCTGGAATTTCCGGCCTCTCCGCCGCCGTGCGGCTCGCCAATGCCGGCTTCAAGGTCGCCGTGCACGAGGCGACGCATCAGGTCGGCGGCCGCTGCCGTTCCTATTTCGACGGCGCCACCAATCTCACCATCGACAACGGCAATCATCTGCTGCTGTCGGGCAACAGCCATGCGCGCGCCTATGCCCGCTCGATCGGCACCGAGGCGGGCCTCGTCGGTCCCGAACGCGCGCAGTTTCCGTTCGTCGACATCAAGACCGGGCAGCGCTGGCAGATCGATCTTGGCGATGGCCGGCTGCCGACCTGGGTGCTCGACGAGAGCCGCCGCGTTCCCGACACCGGGCTCAGCGATTATCTCAAGCTGGCGCCGCTGATCTGGGCGTCGGAGGAAACGCTGGTCGGCAAGTCCATTCCCTGCGAAGGCATCCTGTATCAGCGGCTGGTGCAGCCGCTGCTGCTTGCGGCGCTCAACGTCGATCCGCCCGAGGGCTCGGCCGGGCTTGCCGGCGCGATCGTGCGCGAGACGCTGCTTGCCGGCGGACAGGCGTGCCGGCCGCTGATTGCGCGCGACGGCTTGAGCGCCGTGCTGATCGAGCCTGCCGTGAAGTTCTTGCAGGAGCGTGGCCACACCGTTCAGCTCGGCCATGAGCTGCGTTCGTTTACGACCGGTGACGGCAAGGCCAGCGCGCTGAATTTCGGCGGCGAGGATGTGATCCAGCTCAGTGAGGGCGATGTCGTCGTGATGGCGGTGCCGCCGCGTGCCGCCGCGAGCCTGCTGCCCGGGCTGAAGACGCCGACCGAATTCCGCGCCATCGTGAACGCGCATTTCCGCTTTGAACCGCCGCCGGGCTCGGCGCCGATCCTCGGCGTGATCGGCGGCGTCGTGGAATGGCTGTTCGCGTTCCCGAACCGGCTCTCCGTGACCATCAGCAATGGCGATCGCCTGGTCGACATGCCGCGCGAGGAACTCGCGCAGGCGATCTGGAACGACGTCTGCAAGGCGGGCGGGGTGTCCGGCGAGCTGCCCCCCTGGCAGATCGTGCGCGAGCGCCGTGCCACATTTGCGGCCACGCCGGCCCAGAATGCCCTGCGTCCGGGGCCGGCCACTGCGCTGAAAAACCTGTTTCTTGCCGGCGACTGGACTGCTACGGGATTGCCTGCAACCATCGAGGGATCGGTGCGGTCCGGTGATCGCGCCGCCGATCTGGTTTTGGCCGCAAAGCGGCCCTGACGGGCATTGTCCCGGTCAAACTTCAATCGACTATCGGAGCAATCGAGCGACATGGATGCCGTGAACGCGACCAGCCGCGAAGCCTTGGAATCGGGCGTCCTGGAATCGAGCATTGCGTCGGCGACGCAAGGCGTTCTCGGCTTCCAGCAATCCGACGGCCATTGGGTGTTCGAGCTCGAGGCCGACTGCACGATTCCGGCCGAATACGTCCTGCTGCGCCATTATCTCGCAGAACCCGTGGACGCCGTGCTCGAGGCCAAGATTGGCAATTATCTCCGCCGCGTGCAGGGCGCCCATGGCGGCTGGCCGCTCGTGCATGACGGCGAGTTCGACATGAGCGCGAGCGTGAAGTCCTACTTCGCGCTCAAGATGATCGGCGATTCCGTCGACGCCCCGCACATGGTGCGTGCGCGCGAGGCGATCCATGCCCGCGGCGGCGCAATCAACAGCAACGTCTTCACGCGCTTCCTGCTTGCGATGTTCGGCGTGATGACCTGGCGCGCGGTGCCGGTGCTGCCGATCGAGATCGTGCTGCTGCCGTTCTGGTCGCCGTTCCACATCAACAAGATTTCCTACTGGGCCCGCACCACCATGGTGCCGCTGATGGTTCTTGCCGCGCTGAAGCCGCTGGCGAAAAATCCCAAGGGCGTCGGGATCGACGAGCTGTTTCTCCAGGATCCGCGCTCGATCGGCATGACCGCGAAGGCGCCGCACCAGAGCATGGCCTGGTTCGTGCTGTTCCGCGCGCTCGACGGCATTTTGCGCGTGATCGAGCCGATGTTTCCGAAGAGCCTGCGGCAGCGCGCGATCGACGCGGCGCTCGCCTTCACCGAGGAGCGGCTCAACGGCGAGGACGGCATGGGCGCGATCTATCCGCCGATGGCCAACATCGTCATGATGTATGACGCGCTCGGCAAGGACGAGAATTATCCGCCGCGCGCGGTCACGCGCCGCGGCATCGACAAGCTGCTCGTGTTCAACGGCGACGAGGCCTATTGCCAGCCCTGCGTCTCGCCGGTGTGGGACACGACGCTGACCGCCCACGCGCTGCTGGAAGCCGGCGGTGACATAGCCGTGCCTGCGGCCAAGCAGGGCCTCGACTGGCTGATCCCGAAGCAGGAGCTCGAGGTGAAGGGCGACTGGGCGGTGAAGCGGCCCGACGTACGCCCGGGCGGCTGGGCCTTCCAGTACAACAATGCCTATTATCCCGATCTCGACGACACCGCGGTGGTGGTGATGTCGATGGACCGCATGCGACGCGAGCACGGTGCGACCGGCTATGACGCCGCGATCGACCGCGGCCGGGAGTGGATCGAGGGCATGCAGAGCGACGACGGCGGCTGGGCCGCCTTCGACGTCAACAACCTCGAATACTATCTGAACAACATCCCGTTCTCGGATCATGGCGCGCTGCTCGATCCGCCGACCGAGGACGTCACCGCGCGCTGCATCTCCATGCTGGCCCAGCTCGGCGAGACCGAGAAGTCCAGCAAGCATGTGGCCGACGGGGTCGCCTACCTCAGGAAGACCCAGCACCCGGAGGGGTCCTGGTACGGCCGCTGGGGCATGAACTTCATCTACGGAACCTGGTCGGTGCTCTGTGCCCTCAACATGGCCGGCGTCCGCCATAACGACCCGATGATTCGGAAAGCCGCCGACTGGCTGGCCTCGATCCAGAACAAGGACGGCGGCTGGGGCGAGGCCGCCGTCAGCTACCGTCTCGACTACAAGGGCTGGGAGGCGTCTCCCTCGACCGCCTCGCAAACGGCATGGGCCTTGCTTGCCCTGATGGCTGCTGGCGAGGTTGATCACCCGGCCGTCGCCCGCGGGGTGGAGTACCTGATTGCAACACAGAACAAAAAAGGACTGTGGGACGAGCAGCGGTACACCGCCACAGG
This sequence comes from Bradyrhizobium sp. 61, assembly GCF_023073075.1. Classification (NCBI taxonomy): domain Bacteria; kingdom Pseudomonadati; phylum Pseudomonadota; class Alphaproteobacteria; order Hyphomicrobiales; family Nitrobacteraceae; genus Bradyrhizobium; species Bradyrhizobium sp. 61. The sequence continues at coordinate 350,822 of NZ_JADPIU010000084.1, forward strand.
CTTTCCTCGTGTATTCTATCTGCGTTATCACGGTTACCCGAAGTTCTTCCCGCTGTGGGCGTTGGCGCGGTATCGGAACTTGCGGAACACCAACAGCAGGGTGGTAGGGGTCGGGATGTGACTTTGGGGACGGGGGACTATCTGACCGTGGGTAATGCCATCGACCCGCGGCCGATATTGATCGTGACTGGACTGGTTCAGGAGGCCCGTATCGCGGCTGGGCCCGGAATGGCGGTCATTTGCTCGTCGAGCAGCCCGACCCAGTTGCGGGCGCTGCTGACGGTGGTGGATCCCGAGACGATTCGCGGCGTGATCTCGTTCGGCGTGGCCGGCGGGCTCGACCCGACGCTGCGCTCCGGCGACGTCGTGCTGGCGACCGAGGTGCTCTCCGGCGATACCCGCTGGGCCGCGGGCCTGTCGCTCGGCGACGACCTGATCGACCGCCTGACGTCGGGCCGCCGCCGCGTGGTGCGCGGCAGCCTTGCCGGCGCCGAGGAGGTGGTTACGAAGCGGTCCTGCAAGGCGGCGCTGCATTCGGAAACCGGCGCCTCCGCCGTCGACATGGAGAGCCACATCGCGGCCGCCTACGCCGCCGAGGCGGGGCTGCCCTTTGCCGCGGTCCGCGTCATCAGCGATCCCGCCCATCGCGCGCTGCCGGCGCTCGCCCGCGCCGCCATCAAGCCGAACGGCCAGATTGATCTCGCCGCCGTGCTCCGTGGCATCGTGCGCAATCCGACCACGCTGCATGCGCTGGTCTCGACCGGCATCGACTTCAACCGCGCGCTGCGTAGCTTGCGCGGCTGCCGCGACTATTTGATCGGCACCGAGCTCGTCGACAGCGAGGCCCTGGTCTCCAAGGCGGCCTGAGCGACTTCCTCGATTCAGTAAAAGACAAAGGCCCGGTCGCGCGACCGGGCCTTTTGTTTTTGTGTCCGTAGCCCGGATGGAGCGGAGCGCAATCCGGGGTTTTGCAATACGGAGGACCGTCCCGGATTTCGCTTCGCTCCATCCGGGCTACAGGACTGCGTTGTGACTACGCGGCGGTCGACGCCTTCCGCGCGGCCTTCTCCTGCGCGGCGGCGGCTTCGTCCTTGCGGATCTCCGACAGGCGCTTCTGCACTTCCGCCGAGAAGATGTACTGCGCCGGACGCTGCTTGGTCATGTCGATCTCGGGCGCCATCGGGCCCGTGGTCCTGATGCCGCGCAGCGACACCCACATCGCCTTCAGCGGGTGGCTGATGGCAGCGGTCGCAGCCGTCGGCTCGTAGCCGCAATGGGCCATACAGTCGGCGCACTTCTCGTACTTGCCGGTGCCGTAGGTTTCCCAGTCGGTGGTGTCCATCAGCTCCTTGAAGGTTTTTGCGTAGCCTTCACCGAGCAGATAGCAGGGCTTCTGCCAGCCGAAGATGTTGCGCGCGGGCATGCCCCACGGCGTGCACTCGTATTCCTGGTTGCCGGCGAGGAAGTCCAGGAACAGGCCGGAATGCATGAAGTTCCACTTCTTGCCCTTGCCCATCGCGAAGACGTCGCGGAACAGCTTCTTGGTCTTGGTGCGATTCAGGAAGTGCTCCTGGTCCGGCGCACGCTCATAGGCATAGCCCGGCGACATCGAGACGCCGACACCGAGCTCGACGGTGAGGTCGAGGAATTTCGCGATCTCCTCGGCCGGATGGCCGTCGAAGATGGTGGCGTTGACGTTGACGGTGAAGCCGCGCGCCTTGGCCGCCTTGATCGCGGAGACGGCGCGGTCGAACACGCCCTTCTGCGACACGGCCTTGTCGTGATGGTCCTTCAGGCCGTCGAGATGCACCGAGAAGAACAGGTACGGGGAGGGCGTGAACAGGTCGAGCTTCTTCTCGAGCAGCAGCGCGTTGGTGCAGAGCGAGACGAACTTCTTGCGTTCGACCAGGCCACGCACGATCTCGCCGATCTCCTTGTGGATCAGCGGCTCGCCGCCGGGAATGGCGACCATCGGCGCGCCGCACTCGTCGGCCGCGTCCCAGCACTCCTGGGCGGTCATGCGGCGGTTGAGGATCGCATCCGGATAATCGATCTTGCCGCAGCCGACGCAGGCGAGGTTGCAGCGGAACAGCGGCTCCAGCATCAGCACGAGCGGATAGCGCTTGCGGCCAAGCAGTTTCTGCTTGAGCAAATAGCCGCCGATACGCATTTCCTTGAAGAAGGGGATAGCCATTACAAGTTTCTTTCTGGGCTAGGAATTCGGGTGGGTCAGCTCGCAGCCAGTTCGGCCGGAAGCCGGAATTCGATGTTTTCCTCGCGGCCCGGCAGCACCGAGACCTTGACTGGTCCGATCCGCCGCATCGCTTCGATCACGTCATCCACGAGTACCTCAGGCGCCGAAGCGCCGGCCGTGACGCCGACGCTCTTGGCATCTTTCAACCACTCCGGATTGAGCGCGCTGCCGTCGGCAATCAAATAACTCGCGACGCCGGCCTCAGTGCCGATTTCGCGGAGCCGGTTCGAGTTCGAGCTATTGGCAGCGCCCACCACCAAGATCACGTCGACCAGCTTGCTCAAGTCCCTTACCGCAGATTGGCGGTTCTGTGTCGCATAGCAGATATCCCGGATATCCGGGCCTTGAATATCTGTAAAGCGGGCCTGGAGGGCCGCAATAATGTCCTTGGTGTCGTCGACCGACAGGGTGGTCTGGGTGATGTAGGCCACTGGCGTATCTGCCTGCAGCGTCAAGGCCTTAACCTCTTCAACGCTTTGGACGAGCAGCACCGGGGCGGGAACCTGGCCCATCGTGCCCTCGACCTCGGGGTGGCCGGCATGGCCGATCAGGATCAGGGTGCGGCCCCTGGAGATGTAGCGTTTCCCCTGATTGTGAACTTTCGTGACCAGGGGGCAGGTGGCATTGAGCACCGGAAGGTCGCGCGCGGCAGCCTCTTCCTCGACGCTGCGGGCGACGCCATGGGCACTGAAAACGGTCACGGCTTTCGGCGGAACCTCGGACAGTTCCTCGACGAAGATCGCGCCCTTGTTCTTCAGGCTCTCGACCACGTACTTGTTGTGCACGATCTCGTGGCGCACGTAGACGGGCGGGCCGTACTTCTCCAGCGCCCGTTCCACGATCTCGATCGCACGCACCACGCCCGCGCAAAAGCCGCGCGGCTGCGCTAGATAAACTTCCATAGGACGCCCATCACGCAATTTGCACCAATCCGCTTCTCAAGTCCCCGGCGGCACTTCGATACTGTCCAATGAGTTGCAATAACCGCACCATTGGTTTCGCGCACGCGGTAACCGCCCACCCTACCTGGGCCCCGGCGCATGGAGGCACAGCACTTTGTGTCAAAAAATCGGCAAAAAGGAAAGACCGGATGAAACCCTGGTTCCGTTACCGTGCGCATCCGCGGTATTATAATAGGGCATGCGCTCTGAGCAAAATGGCGACATTTGTGCTCACCGCTTCGCCACTTTCCCGCCTCAAGTCACCGGCTATACCGACCGCCCCGCATGATTTTGCCTAGGTCTGTCGCCGTTTACCTCGAACCTTCGTGCGGCGAGAACCACTCAAAACAGCAATAGGTTTCGCCGGGGAACTCCGATAAACAGCGGGCGTTTCCGGCAAGCTGTTAACCGCAGAAAGAAAAGATGCTGCAAAGCGTAGTCGTTGCCATCGTCAGGGCCTGCACCCGGTTTGCCTCCCTCGTCGTCGTTCTCGGGCTCCTGCTTTCGGTCGGGGCGGGCTATTACACGTCTAAGCATTTCGCCATCAACACCGACATCAATTCGCTGATTGCCCAGAATTTGGACTGGCGCCAGCGCGACCAGCAATTCGACCGTGCCTTCGACCGCGACGCGACGATTCTCGCGGTCGTCGAGGCCAGGACGCCGGAGATGGCGACCGCGGCAGCGGATGCGCTCTTCGCCAAGCTGAAGGACAACAAGACCGACTTCCAGTCGATGCAGCAGCTCGGCACCGGCGAGTTCTTTGAGAAGAACGGCTTGCTGTTCCTGCCGACCGAAGAGGTCGGCAAGATCACCAGCCAGTTCGAATCCGCAGCGCCCCTGGTCGAGATCATGGCCGGTGATCCCTCGATCCGCGGCCTGACCGGCGCGCTGGAGACGGGACTTGCCGGCGTCAAGCGCGGCCAGGTCAAGCTCGACAATACCGCGCGGCCCTTCAATCAGATCGCGCAAACGGTCGAGACCGTGCTCAACAAGGGCAAAGCGAGCTTCTCCTGGCGTGAGCTCGTCAGCGACGAGCCGCTGACGGATTCCGATAAGCGCGCCTTCATCGAGTTCAAGCCGATCCTGGACTACAACGCGCTGGAGCCCGGCAAGGGCGCCACCGACGCGATCCGCAAGGCGGCAGTTGATCTGGATTTTGCGAACAAGTACCAGGCACGAGTGCGACTGACCGGTCCGGTCCCGATCGCCAACGAGGAATACGCCACCGTCCAGGAAGGCGCCGTCGTCAACGGCGTCGGGACTGTGCTGGTCGTGCTGCTCATCCTGTGGATGGCGCTGCACTCGTCGAAGATCATTTTCGCGGTGTTCGTCAATCTCTTCGTCGGCCTTGCGCTGACGACCGCTGCCGGCCTGATGATGGTCGGCTCGTTCAATTTGCTGTCGATCGCGTTCGCCGTGCTGTTCGTGGGACTGGGCGTCGATTTTGGTATCCAGTACAGCGTCCGCTACCGCTCGGAGCGCTACAAGCACAACGATCTCTCCGGCGCGCTGGTGCTTGCCGCCAAGCGCTCCGCGGTGCCGCTGTCGCTGGCGGCAATGGCGACCGCCGCCGGCTTCCTCTGTTTCCTGCCCACCGATTACAAGGGCATCTCCGAGCTCGGCCAGATCGCCGGCGTCGGCATGCTGGTGGCGTTCCTCTCCAGCATCACCGTACTGCCCGCAATGCTGAAGCTGTTGAACCCGCCCGGTGAGCAGGAGCCCGTCGGTTATGCCTTCCTGGCGCCGCTCGATTACTTTCTGGAGAAGCACCGTGTGCTGGTCGTGGGCGGCACGTTGCTGCTGGCGCTCGCCGGCCTGCCGCTGCTCTACTTCCTGAAGTTCGACTTCAACCCGATGAACCTGCGCAACCCGAAGGCCGAGTCGATCGCGACCTTCCTCGATTTGCGCAAGGATCCGAACACCGGCGCCAATGCCATCAACGTGATGACCACGTCCGAGGAGCAGGCGAGGCAGGTCGAGGCGAAGCTGGAGAAGGTGCCGGAGGTGCTGCGCGTGATGTCGCTCGACAGCTTCGTGCCGACCGACCAGGCGCCAAAGCTGAAGCTGCTCGCGCAGGGCGCCAAGGTGCTCAACCCCGCGCTCAATCCTGACCAGGTCGACGCTGCGCCAACGGACAAGGAAAACGTCGAGGCGTTGAAATCCTCGGTCGACAATCTGCGCCGGACCGCCGGTGACACGAAGGGCCCGGGCGCCGTCGCCTCGCGCCGGCTGGCCGACGCGCTCGAAAAGCTCGCCAATGGCGACGAGGCCACGCGGAACAAGGCGCAGGACGTGTTCGTCACGCCGCTGAAGATCGCGTTCGACCAGCTCAGGAACGCGATGCAGGCCGGGCCGGTCACCCTGGCCTCACTGCCCCCCGAGCTCGTCAGCGCCTGGAAGAGCAAGGACGGGATCATCCGCGTCGAGGCGCAGCCGAAGGGCGATCCCAATGACAACGACACGCTGCGCAAGTTTGCAGCGGCCGTGCTCGCTGCCGAGCCGACCGCGATCGGCGGGCCGGTCTCGATCCTGAAATCCGGTGACACCGTGGTGAAGGCGTTCATCCACGCCGGCATCTACGCGCTGCTGGTGATCGGCCTGTTGCTTTGGATCACGCTGCGGCGGTTCGTCGACGTGCTGATGACGCTCGTGCCGCTGCTGGTCGCCGGCGCGGTCACGCTCGAAATCTGCGTGTTGATCGGCCTGCCGCTCAACTTCGCCAACATCGTCGCGTTCCCGCTGCTGCTCGGCGTCGGCGTCGCCTTCAAGATCTATTATGTCGTGGCCTGGCGCTCTGGCAGGACAAACCTGCTCCAGACCAGCCTGACGCGCGCGATCTTTTTCAGTGCGCTGACGACGGCGACCGCGTTCGGCAGCCTGTGGCTGTCGAGCCACCCCGGAACGTCCAGCATGGGCAAGCTGCTCGCACTCTCGCTGGTGACGACGCTTGCCGCAGTGCTGCTGTTCCAGCCGGCCCTAATGGGCAAACCCCGCAATCTCAGGGAGTAGGCAGATGTCGCCGACCGGGTCGGCGGCGTTCTTCTGACCGGGCTTGGCGGTGGTGGTGGCGGTCTTCTGGGCTGCGGGGGCAGGGGCCGGCGCTGTGGCGCTGGCGCCGGTCGTGCCGGCTGTTGTGGTGCCGCCGTTGTTGCCTTGGGCTTTCGGCGCCGCGCCGGTGGGCTTCGGCGCGCCCTTGGCCATGGCGTTGGCGGTGCTCAAAGGAATCGGCGGGGCGACGCGGGTCCAGGTCTCGCCGCCGCAGAGGAAGCCCATCACGCAGCCCTTGATTTCGAGCTGGTCGGTGCCGACGGTCGTGATGGTTGCGCTGTAGAGCTGGCCGTCCTTGGCGTTGTAGACCTGCCCTTCCCACTGATCGACGCCGGGCTTCTTCTTCATGTCGATCAGGGTCGCCATGCCCAGCGTCGGCCTGGTCTTTTTCGACGCATCCGGATTGTATTCATCGCGGCCGCCGGGCTGTTTTTCCCAGGAAACCGCGCCCCACATGCTGCCATTGCATTGGGCGACACGAATGTTGGCGACGGCGTCGGCGACCCGCCAGTCGCCGGTGGGATCGGCGGCGAGCGCGGGTGTCAGGCAGGTGTAACCACCAGCCAGTATTAGTCCGGTGTAAAGGGCTAAACGCATGATAGTTCCTTGGCAGTGCAACATGGTTTAAAGCTGTGCTTGCGAAGATGGTCCGAAAAAGGGCAAAAGGCCGCACAGACCGTTTTCGGTAACGGTCCCTTTTCAGTTGACGAGCCGGCCCTCAAGCGAAGTATGTAGCGGATGCACAGCCCAAATCCAGACATGTCTCAGCTATTCGCGGACCGTCAGGCCCAGCGCAGCACCCTGCATAATCGGTATCTGAACGAACAGTTCGTTCGGGTTCTCAAGACCATCGGCTACGATGTCGGCTTCCAGAAGGGGCAGGGGCAGTACCTCTACGATCGCGAGGGGGCGCGCTATCTCGACCTGTTGTCCGGCTTTGGCGTGTTCGCGATCGGGCGCAATCACCCTGTCATGCGCGAGGCGCTCAAGAGCGTGCTCGATGCCGACCTGCCCAATCTGGTCCAGTTCGACGTCTCGGTGCTCGCCGGCGTGCTCGCCGAGCGGCTGCTGAAATACGTCCCCTATCTCGACAAGGCGTTCTTCGCCAATTCCGGCGCCGAATGCGTCGAAGCCGCGATCAAGTTCGCGCGCGGCGCCACCGGCCGTCCCGGCATCGTCTACTGCGCCCACGGCTATCATGGCCTGACCTACGGCGCGCTGTCGCTGACAGGTGATTCGAACTTCCGCACCGGCTTCGAGCCGCTGCTGCCCGGCTGCACCTCGATTCCGTTCAACGACCTCGCCGCGCTCGAAAAGGCGCTGGCCTCGCGCGAGGTCGCGGCTTTCGTCGTCGAGCCGATCCAGGGCAAGGGCGTCAACATGCCCACCGACGAGTTCCTGCCGGGCGCTGCCGCACTCTGCAAGAAATACGGCACGCTGTTCGTCGCCGACGAGATCCAGACCGGCATGGGCCGCACCGGCCGCTTCCTGGCGGTCGAGCACTGGAACGTCGAGCCCGACATGGTGCTGCTGTCGAAGTCGCTGTCCGGCGGACACGTGCCGGTCGGCGCCGTGCTGACGCGCAAGAGCATCTTCGACAAGATCTTCAATCAGATGGACCGCGCCGTGGTGCACGGCTCCACCTTCTCCAAGAACGATCTGGCGATGGCCGCGGGCATCGCGACGCTCGACGTCATGGAGTCCGAGAAGCTGATCGAGTCCGCCGCCAAGCGCGGCGCCGAGCTGCGCCTCGCGCTGACCCGCATGGTGCCCGGCTACGAGTTGATGAAGGAAGTGCGCGGCAAGGGCCTGATGATCGGCGTCGAGTTCGGCCCGCCGAAGTCGCTGCGGCTGCGGGCGTCCTGGAACGTGCTGGAAGCTGCCAACAAGGGCCTGTTCTGCCAGCTCATCACCGTGCCGCTGTTCAAGGACCACAAGATCCTCACGCAAGTCGCCGGTCACGGCAGCCACACCATCAAGCTGCTGCCGCCGCTCACCATCACCGAGGAAGACTGCGGCTGGATCGAGCGCGCCTTCGACGACGTCATCGCCGGCAGCCACAAGGTCCCCGGCGCGATCTGGTCGCTCGGCAAGACGCTGGTGGACAACGCGGTGCGGCGGTCGGCGTAAATTCGCCGATCTATCTCAGCAATCGTCATTGCGAGCGAAGCGAAGCAATCCGGTATGCCTCTGCGGATGCGGGCTAGATTGCTTCGCTCCGCTCGCAATGACGCTGGTTTCAGCTACCCCTCCACATTCGCCTTCATCGCCGCCTCGAACTTGTCGACGAATTCGGCGAGCTCGTCGGCGCCGATATCGCTGACGGCCCAGAAGTTCAGGCCGCGATTGCCCCAGCGGCGGCAGTTGAAGCCCTGCATTGTCTCGGTCTTCGGCGCGCGATATTCCGCGTTCGATGTCTGCGATACGAACAAATTGATCACGTGCTGCCGGCGCTTGTAGACGACGGCGCCGATGGCGCGGGCGTCGATATAGTCGAGCCGGCCGCCGACCAGCGTGAAGCCTTGCGCGGTGAGATCGATCACGGGCGGGGCGACGTCGAGCTTGCCGTTGAACCACGGCTTCACGGTGTGCTGGTCGGTGGAGACCACGTCGATGAGATGGCCGGCCTGAAGCGAGCGCAGATGCGCGGAGACGACCTCCGACAGGATGCGCTGCTGGTCGTCCTGGCGCAGCACCACGGCGACGACGCCGGAGGCGGCGAGCGCGGAGACGGCCGAGCCCATCGCAAAGCCGCGCAGCACGGAGCGGCGGGTCGGTTGCCGGCGCTGCGGCTGTGGCAGCGAGGCTTCGATCCGGGCGCGCAGGCTAGCCGGCGCGGCATAGCGCAAATCGGTGTCGGCGAGCACGCGCTGCATCTCGCGTTGCGCGGCAAACTCCGCGGCGCAGTCCGGGCAGCTGGCAATGTGGGCTTCGACCTCGCGCGCGTGGCCGGCATCGAGCTCGTTGTCGAGCAGCGCGTGAAGCAGGATTTTTGCTTCGTCGCAGGTCATCTCGAGTGCTCCTCTTCCGCCGTCCAGGCCGCGCGCAGCATGGCGCGGGCGCGGGCGAGGCGGGACATCACGGTGCCGACGGGGGCGCCGACGGCCTCGGCGATTTCACGATAGGACAGGTTGTTGATCTCCCGCAGCACGAATGTTTCCTTGAACGGTTCGGCGAGCGCGTCGATCAACTTGCGGATGGCGCCGGCATCGCGGCTGCGCAGCACCTCGGTCTCGGGGCTCGCCTCGCTCTCCTGCCAGATCGGCGTCTGCTCGGCGGCGCCGGGCGTATCCTCGATCGCGCTGGGCCTGTGCGCGCGCCGCGCATATTCGGCGTTGCAGACATTGCGCAGGATCGCGAACAGCCAGGGCTTCATCGCCGGCCCGCGATAGCTGTCAAAGTGCTTCAGCGCGCGCAGATAGCACTCCTGCACCGCGTCCTCGGCGTCGGAGGCATCGCGCAGCAGATAGCGCGCGAGCGTGTAGACGTCGTCGAGATAGGGCAGCGCGGCTTCGCGGAAGCGCTGCGCCTTCTGCAAATCGTCGTTGGCGGGCATCGCTCCTCGCTTTGCCTCTTGTTCTGCGCGTCGCGTTGTTTCGTCCCTGTTTGTTTCGTCCCCGTGTGTGACGGAAGGCACACGAGCCCGGCCGGCGTGGGACCACCGGCCGGGCAAGACGTTGATGCCTTGGTTTGAGACGTTACTCAACCTTGATCATCCCCGTCATGTGCGGGTGCAACGAACAAAAATATTTGTAGTCGCCCGCATTGGTGAAGGTGAACGAGAACTTGTCGTCGGTGTCCAGGGCCTTGGACCTGAACTTGCCGGCCGACACCACGGTGTGGGGGATGTCGTCCCGGTTGGTCCAGGTCACGGTGGTGCCGAGCTTGATCTTCAACTCGGCCGGCTGGAAAACGAAATTGTCGATATGCACTTCCATGTCGTCGTCGTCGGCACGGGCCGTCGTTGCGGGCAAGAGGATGGCCGCGACCACGGCGACACCGAAGTCGCGGCGATTGAGTGTTTTCATTGTCAGCTTCCGTTCAGCCTTTTTCCGTTCAATCTTGGATCAACCCTGCAGCGGCGTGTCGATGATCGCGAGCCGCTGCTCGTTCTGCTTGAAGTTGATGCTGGCGACGCCGAGCATGCCGCGCAGCTTTGCGTCCTCGACCTTCATCGGTCCGGGCGAGGGCGCGGACCCCGGCGCCGGCTGCGGGAACGCAGTCGAGCGCGCGGTGTGGAAAGTGACGTTGCCCTCGACCTTCTGCATCACCTGATGGATATGGCCGTTCAGCACGGTGACGGAGCCGAAACCCTTCACGTGTTCCAGCGCGCGGCCGCCGTCCTCGGTGCCCCAGCCCCATTCGGGATAGACCGTCCAGAGCGGGATATGCGCGAACAGCACGATCGGTGTCGATTTCGACTTGCCGCGCAGATCGTCCTCGAGCCAGGCGAGTTGCTCGGCGCCGAGATTGCCGAGACCGCCGCCCTTGAGGTCGACGACGTTGACGAGGCCGATGAAGTGTACGCCGCCGGCGTCGAACGAATACCAGCCTGCACCCTTGGTGCCGCGGCCGTAACGCTCGCGATAGAATTTCACCTCCTCGTCGAGAAAGTCATGCTCGCCAGGCACGTAGTGCACGTCGAGCTTGCTCTGCGAGATGATGCGGTCGGCATTGTCGAACTCGGCGGCCTTCGACAGGTGCGTGATGTCGCCGGTGTGGATCATGAAGGAGGGTTTTGCCGGCATTGCGTTGATCTTGTTGATGGCCTCCTCCAGCGTGCCGAGCGCGTTGGGGTTCGCCGGCTTGTCGAAGCCGACATGGCTGTCGCTGATCTGGAGGAAGGTCATGCCGGGCGCGGCTGCCGTGGCGGCCTGCGCGGAATCGATGATACCGAGCGAGCGCGGCACGCCGCCCGTGATGGTCCAGAGCACCCCGGTGCCGGCCCAGGTCATGCATTCCAGCACCTTGCGGCGGCTGACGCCGTCCCCGTGATCGTGTCCGCTCATCGCACGTCTCCTCTCGCCCGGAATTGGGCTTCGGGGAGGTGATTGAGGGAGGGGGAGGCTTATTCCCGGATACGATGACGTTTTCGTGAGGTGGGGATCTCGTGTCCCGGACGCGGTGCAGCGCCCAAAAGCGCGTTCACGCGCGTCTTCGACGCGTTATGGCGGTGCGCCGCAGAGCCGGGACCCACGCGGCTCGGGTTGTCTGGGCCCCGGCTCTGCGCAGCAGCGTTGCACGCTGCAGCGCGTCCGGGGCGCGAGACCTACTCTGTGAACTCCCGCACGGCGGCCACCACGCGCTCCGGCACTTCCTGCGCCACGCAGTGCCCGGCGCCCGCGAAGACCAGCGTGCTGACACGCGGAATCAGCGACACGGCGCGTCGCGCCATCTCCTTGTAGATCGGCCCCGACTTCGCGGCGGTGGTGACGCGCACTGGGCAGTCGATCTCGGTGAGCGAGACAAACGGATTGCCGCGGACATCGCCGACATAAACCTGCTCCATCGCCTCGTAGATCGGACGCAGGATTGCGAATTCGATCTCGGGCGTGCAGCAAAGCCGAACCCCGCCATTCTCCAGCGGCACGAAGCCGTGGCGCACATAGGCCCGCAGCGATGGTTCGGTCCAATCGGCAAACGCCGGCGCTGTGCGGTAGCGCTCGAACACGGTGTCGGCACTGTCGAATTCGGCCCGCCGGCGCAGCGTGCCCTGGACGCGGGTGAGCGAGTCTTCGCTCAAGCCTCCGGGCCGCGCCGCGCGCGGGTCCATCACGGTCGGCTCCATCACGAACAGGCGCGTGAAGCGTCCGGGCCGAAGTTTCGTCGCGAGCAGGAGATCGGTCGCGCCGGCGCTGTGGCCGATGCCGTAGATGTCGCGCAGATCGAGCGCATCGATCACCCGGCAGACATCCTCGGCATAATCAAGGAAATGATAGGCATCGGGCTTGTGGCTCGCGCCGTGGCCGCGGCGGTCGAGCGCGTAAACGGTGCAGGTCGATGCAAGCTCGCGCGCGACCTCGTCCCAGACGTCGGCGACGAAACCGGTGCCGTGCACGAGCAGCGCGGGCGGCCTCCCGCTCTCGCCCCATTGCAGCATCGCGATCTGCGCGTCAGTGGGGCCAATGGAGAAGCGATGTGGATTGATCATGGGGACGGGACGCTACTTCGCGTCCTCCAAAATCATCGTCGCGCCCTTCTCGGCGATCATCGCTGTCGGCGTATTGGTATTGCCTGACGTTATCGTCGGCATGATCGACGCGTCGATAATGCGCAGGCCGCTCAGGCCGTAGAAACGCAGCCGCTCGTCCACCACCGCCATCGGATCATTCGCCGCGCCCATCTTTGCGGTGCCGACGGGATGGAAGATGGTGGTGCCGATGTCGCCGGCGGCCTTGGCGAGCGAGGCATCGTCGTCGCCGACGGTGGGGCCGGGCAGATATTCGCTCGGGCGATATTTGGCGAGCGCCTTCTGCTGCATCAGTCGCCGCGTGGTCCGGATGGCGTCTGCGCCGACCTGGCGGTCGTCGTCGGTCGACAAATAGTTCGGCGCAATGATCGGCTTCTCGTCCGCGCTCGCCGAGCGCAGCCGCACCGTGCCGCGCGAGGTCGGCTGCAGATTGCAGGCGCTCACCGTGATCGCGGGGAAGCGGTGCAGGGGATCACCGAACTTGTCGAGCGACAGCGGCTGCACGTGGAACTGGATGTTGGCGCGGGCGCGCGTCGCGTCGGAGCGGGTGAAGATGCCGAGCTGCGACGGCGCCATGGTCAGCGGACCGCGACGGCGGAAGGCGTAGTCGAGCCCCATCAGGCCACGGCGGAACAAATTGTAGTAGGTCTCGTTCAGCGTGCGCACGCCCTCGACCTTGTAGATCGCGCGCTGCTGGAGGTGGTCCTGGAGGTTGCGACCGATTCCGGGCTTGTCCATCACGATGTCGATGCCGAGCGGCGACAGCCAGTCGGCGGGACCAATGCCGGAGCGATGCAGCACCTGCACCGAGCCGATGGAGCCTGCCGAGAGGATCACCTCGCGCTTGGCACGCGCCTCGATGACCTCGCCATTCTGGATGAAGCGTACGCCGACGGCGCGGCCCTGCTCGATGATGAGACGATCGACCAGCACGTTCTTCTCGAGCCGCAGATTTTGGCGGTTCAGTGCGGGCTTGAGGAAGCCGCGCGCCGACGACCAGCGCCGGCCGCGCTTCTGGTTGACGTGGAAATAGCTGGTGCCTTCGTTGTCGCCGGTGTTGAAATCGGGAATGCGCTTGATGCCCATCTCCTCGGCGGCGTCGCCGACGGCGTCGAGAACGGCCCATGACAGCCGCGGCGCCTCGATGCGCCAGCCGCCGCCGGTGCCATGATGCTCGCTCGCGCCGAGGAAGTGATCTTCGAGTTTCTTGAACAGCGGCAGCACGTCGTCATAGCCCCAGCCGGTCATGCCGAGCTGGCGCCAGTGGTCGTAATCGGCGGCCTGTCCGCGCATCGAGATCATGGCGTTGATCGCCGAAGAGCCGCCGATCACCTTGCCGCGGGGATAGGCCAGCGAGCGGCCATTGAGACCGGGCTCGGCCTCGGTCTTGAACATCCAGTCCGAGCGCGGATTGCCGATCGCGAAGAGATAGCCGACCGGAATGTGGAACCAGATCCAGTTGTCGTCGCCGCCGGCTTCGAGAATGAGGACGCGATTCCCTGATACGGCCGAGAGGCGGTTGGCGATGATGCAGCCGGCCGTGCCGGCTCCGACGACAATGTAGTCAAACTCACCTTCGAGGCGCCTCGGCATTCTGCTTCCACCCAAACAGGCGTCATGCCCGGGCTTGTCCCGGGCATCCACGCGCTTTCCGTCCTAATAGTCAGACGTGGATGGCCAAGACAAGCTGGTGGCAAGCCCGGCCATGACGAGAGCACAGGGGACCCTCGATCCGCGGGAGTTAGGTGGACTGGTGCTTGCATGGTAGACAGTCCTGTATTCCCAACAAGGCTTGAGACCCTCCATGCCCATCGTGAACCGCGTCGCCGACCTCCAACCCGATATTCAGGCCTGGCGCCGGGACATCCACCAGCATCCGGAGCTGCTGTACGACGTTCACCGCACCGCAGCATTCGTTGCGGACCGGCTGCGCGAGTTCGGCTGCGACGAGGTTGTGACCGGCCTCGGGCAGACCGGCGTGGTCGGCGTGATCAAGGGCAGCAAGCCGGCCGGCGACGGGCTCAAGGTGATCGGCATGCGCGCCGACATGGACGCGCTGCCCGTCGACGAGCAGACCAATCTGCCTTACGCCTCCAAGACTCCGGGCAAGATGCACGCCTGTGGCCATGACGGCCACACCGCGATGCTGCTTGGTGCGGCCCGCTACCTTGCCGAGACCCGCAACTTCGCCGGCGATGCTGTCGTGATCTTCCAGCCGGCCGAGGAGGGCGGCGCCGGCGGCGCGGCCATGGTCAAGGACGGCCTGATGGAGCGTTTCGGCATCGAGCAGGTCTACGGCATGCACAACGGCCCGGGCATTCCGATCGGCTCGTTCGCGATCCGGCCGGGCCCGATCATGGCGGCGACCGACGAGGTCGACATCATGATCGAGGGCCTCGGCGGCCATGCCGCGCGTCCGCACAAATGCGTCGATTCCGTGCTGGTCGGCGCGCAGGTGATCACCGCGCTGCAGTCGATCGTCGCCCGCAGCGTCGATCCCCTGGAATCGGCCGTGATCTCGATCTGCGAATTTCACGCCGGCAACGCCCGCAACGTCATTCCGCAGACCGCAACGCTGAGGGGCACCATCCGCACGTTGTCGCCGGAGGTGCGCAAGCTAGTCGAGAAGCGCGTGCACGAGGTGGTGGCGGGCGTGGCGCAGATCACCGGCGCCAAGATCGACCTGCACTACAAGCGCAACTACCCTGTCGTGAACAACCACGCTGCGGAGACCGAGGTGGCGCGGCGCATCGCCAGGAACGTTGCCGGCGAGGCCAATGTGCACGAGATGCCGCCGCTGATGGGCGGCGAGGATTTCGCCTACATGCTGGAAGCGCGGCCCGGCGCGTTCATCTTCTGCGGCAACGGCGACAGCGCCGGCCTGCATCACCCCGCCTACAATTTCAACGACGAGGCGATCGTGTTCGGCACGTCCTATTGGGTCAAGCTGGTCGAGGAATCGCTCGCGGCGTCTTAACGCCGACCCCCGAAGCACAAACGAAAAGGGCCCGTGCATCGCACGGGCCCTTTGTCTTTGAGGCGCGTGATCGGCTTCAGAAGATCCGCGAGAAGATCACGTAGAGCGTGGCCGACAGCGCGATCGCGCAGGGCAGCGTCAGCACCCAGGCCATCAGCAGGTTGCGGATGGTCGCCATCTGCAGGCCCGAGCCGTTCGCGGCCATGGTGCCGGCGACACCCGACGACAGCACGTGGGTGGTCGAGACCGGCAGGCCGAACACGTCGGCGGCGCCGATCGTGGCGGCGGCGACCAGCTCGGCGGAGGCGCCCTGTGCGTAGGTAAGATGGGTCTTGCCGATCTTCTCACCGACGGTGACGACGATGCGCTTCCAGCCGACCATGGTGCCGAGGCCGAGCGCGATGGCGACGGCGACCTTCACCCAGGTCGGGATGAACTTCGTGGCGCTATCGAGGCCGCCCTTGTAGGCGTTCAAGGTCGCGACCTCTTCCTTGTTGAGGTCGTTTTCCTTGTCCTTCATCAGGAAGCGGATTGCTTCCGAGGTCAGGTACATGTCGTTACGGGTGTTGCCGACCACTTCCGCCGGTACCTTGTTGAGCGAGCCGTACTTCGCAACCTGGTCGCCGACATCCTTCACCAGCACCGACAGCGAGGGGTAGGTGCCTTCGCTGATGTGGTGCGAGGTGATGTACTGCGTCACCGCAGGACGGGGATCGCCGATGATCGAGTGACCGGCGCCCTTGGCCGCGATCACCTTGGAGGCTGCGTCCGAGACCTTCTGGAACTGGGCGACCTGGCTCTCCGGCAGCGCGCGGTTGAGCGCGTAAGCCGTCGGCACGGTGCCGATCAGGATCAGCATGATCAGGCCCATGCCCTTCTGGCCGTCGTTCGAGCCGTGGGCGAAGCTGACGCCGGTGCAGGTCGCGATCAGCAGGCCGCGGATCCACAGCGGCGGCGCCTTGTTGCCTTCGGGCGCGGCATAGAGCGCCGGATTGCGCACGATGAACTTGAGCAACAGCAGCAGCACGGCGGCGCAGATGAAGCCGAACAGCGGCGACAGCAGGAGCGCGTAGCCGATCTCGGTGGCCTTGCTCCAGTCGACGCCCGAGGTGCCGTCGCGGCCGCGCATGACGGCATTGGCGATGCCGACGCCGATGATCGAGCCGATCAGCGTGTGGGAGGAGGAGGCGGGCAGGCCGAAATACCAGGTACCGAGGTTCCAGATGATCGCGGCGATCAAGAGTGCGAACACCATGGCGAAGCCGGCGCTGGAGCCGACCTGGAGGATCAGCTCGACCGGCAGCAGCGAGACGATGCCGAACGCGACCGCGCCGGAGGACAGCAGCACGCCGAGGAAGTTGAAGAAGCCCGACCACATCACCGCGAATTCAGCCGGCAGCGAATGGGTGTAGATCACGGTCGCCACCGCGTTGGCGGTGTCGTGGAAGCCGTTGACGAATTCGAAGCCGAGCGCGATCAGCAGCGCGACGAACAAGAGGATGTAGGGCAGGAAGGTCGTCACCTTCGTGCCGGTCGCGTTGACGTCGACATAGATGCTGTAGGCAACGAACAGCAGGCCTGCGGCAAGGATGCCGAAGAACAGGATCATCGTGAGCGGGTTAAAACCCTTGTCGAGATTGGGCCTGGAAGCCGGCTGGACAGGCGTCGGATCGCCTACCGCACGGTCGAATGCAACATCTGTCATTTTTTGGACGCCCCTTAACTAATTTGAAGGGCTATTGTCCGCGATGGATTTGAAGGCTGGATGACAACTGCGTCGTAAAGTCGCTTTCCCTCCAGTATTTGCCAGTATTTAGGCGGCGCGCGGGGCTTTCTTCTGCAAACCGGCGGCAATCTTCAGGTCTTCGACAAAGCGCTGATATTCCAGCACTTTGGCTTCCGGATCGGGCAGTCGCAGCAGATAGGACGGGTGCACCGTCACGAGCGCCTTGCGGCCGTCGGGCAGGTCTATGAGCCGGCCACGGGTCTTGCCGATCGGGATGATCTTGCCGAACACGCTTTGCGCGGCGGTGGCGCCCATCGCCACGATGAGCTCGGGCTGGATTGCCGAAACTTCCCGCTCGTACCATTGCCGGCATGCCCGGATCTCCGGCGTCGCCGGCTTCTGGTGCAGACGGATCTTTCCGCGCGGCACGAATTTGAAGTGCTTGACCGCGTTGGTGACGTAGACCTTGTTGCGGTCGACGCCGGCTTCCTGAAGCGCCCGATCGAGCATCTGGCCGGCCGGGCCGACGAACGGATGGCCGGCGAGGTCTTCCTTGTCGCCGGGCTGCTCGCCGACCAGCATGATGGTCGCGTCTTTCGGGCCCTCGCCGAACACGGTCTGCGTCGCGTCCTTGTAGAGCGGGCAGGCGCGGCAGTGCGCGGCCTCCTCGCGGAGCGCTTCGAGATCGTCGGCAGCCAGCTTGCGTGGCATCGGAGCCTCCGGCCGCTTCTGGGGCTTGTGCGGATCGGTTGCGGCATTGGCGATCATGGCGCCGGTCATGCGCTCGGCGTCCTCGATCAAGGGCTTAATGATCGACGCCTCGGGCAGGTTCCTCCAGTATTTCTTCGGCATCTCCGTCTGCATTGCCTTCACCTTGAGCCGGGCCGGGTTGAAGATGCTGGCGTAATAGCGCCGCCAGGTTTCCTCCAGCCGGTCTTCGCCCGGTGCTTCGTTCTTGCTCACACCCGGGGTGAATGAGAGCGCGTGGCCATCCCAATGCGCGCACAGATCGGGTGTCAGGATCGACCAGGGCATGTCGGCAAAGCGCTTGGCGAAGAACGGCGCGGCGAGCTCGACGATGTGATGCTCCGGCTCGAACCAGGCGACGTAATGCGCTGCGCGCTCGCGTCCGATCTCGCGGAAGCGCACGAAGGCATGCATCTTGTGCTCGTCGCGATGGACTGCTCTTGCCATGGCGGTGACTTGCGCGACATCAGGATCGGTCGCGACCTCGATGAGATCGTGATTGTCCTTCAATCGCCAGAGCAGGCGATAGAGGATCGCAAAGCGCTCGGGATCGCGATGCAGGATCGCGGCCTTGGCGAGCTCGACGAATTTTGCCGAGACGTTGAAGGTGCCGTCGTTCACCTCAAATATCGGAGACGGCGCGGGCGGTGCGAACAACTCGGCTTCGCCGCCTTGCACGGTCCAGGTGACATCGGTTGGCGGCACATGATGCAGCACGAGGCTGCGTGCGGCTTTGCGCCAGCCGTCGAAATCGGTTTCGGTGTCGAGGGTGATGTACTGCATCAGAAGCCAAACCCCAGTTGTGTTGCCTTCGGCTTGAACCGTTCGATCAGCCGCGCCTCGTCGAGGCGGTGCGGCGCGGGGCGGTGATCGCTGAGGACGATGAACGGCAGCGCCTTGTTGCGGGGCACATGCAGCCGCGCGAGATCGGAGAGGCGGATCGTGGTGGTGCGTCGTGTCGCGATGATGCGTTCGACCGCCTTGGTGCCGAAGCCGGGCACGCGCAACAGCTCCTCGCGGCTGGCGCGGTTGACGTCGAGCGGGAAGCGGTCGCGGTGGCGCAGCGCCCAGGCGAGCTTCGGATCGATGTCGAGCGGCAGCATCGCGCTGTCGTCAACGATCTCCGCAACGTCGAAACCGTAGAACCGCATCAGCCAGTCGGCCTGGTAGAGCCGGTGCTCGCGCAGCAGCGGCGGCGCG
Organism: Bradyrhizobium sp. 61; assembly: GCF_023073075.1. Taxonomy (NCBI): domain Bacteria; kingdom Pseudomonadati; phylum Pseudomonadota; class Alphaproteobacteria; order Hyphomicrobiales; family Nitrobacteraceae; genus Bradyrhizobium; species Bradyrhizobium sp. 61. The sequence goes on from NZ_JADPIU010000084.1 coordinate 369,908, forward strand.
CGCAGGGGCAGCGCGCGGCTCGCATCGGGGATCGGGCTGAAGGCGGAGTAGTAGACGCGCCTCAGCCTGTAGGAGCCGTAGAGATTGGCGCTGGTGTGCAGGATGGTGTGATCGTTGGCACTGTCGGCGCCGACGATCATCTGCGTGCTTTGCCCGGCCGGTGCAAAACGCTGCGGCCTGGCCTTCGTCTTCGCGCTGCGGCCTTCCTCGACCTCGTCGAGCTTCAGCCGCAGCCGGCCCATGGTGCGGCGGATCGCGCGCACATCCTTTTCCGGTGCGAATTGCTGCAGGCTCGTCTCCTCGGGCATTTCGATGTTGATGGAGAGACGGTCGGCATATTTGCCGGCTTCCGCGATCAGCGCGTCGTCGGCCTCGGGAATGGTCTTGAGATGGATGTAGCCGCGAAAGTGATGCTCCTCGCGCAGTTTGCGCGCGACGCTGACCACCTGCTCCATGGTGTAGTCGGGGCTGCGGATGATGCCGGAGGAGAGAAACAGGCCCTCGATGTAGTTGCGCCGGTAGAAGTCGAGCGTGAGCTTGACCACCTCGTCGATGGTGAAGCGGGCACGCGGCACGTTGGAGGAGGCGCGGTTGACGCAATAAAGGCAGTCGTAGTTGCAGGCGTTGGTCAGGAGCACTTTGAGCAGCGAGATGCAGCGTCCGTCCGGCGCGTAGGAATGGCAGATGCCCATGCCCGGCGCGGTCGAGCCCATGCCCTTGCCATCGCTGGAATCCCGCTTCTCGGTACCGCTGGAGGCGCACGACGCGTCGTATTTGGCGGCATCAGCCAGAATCTCCAGCTTGCGTTGTACGTCCATCGTGGGATCCCTTTGATTCAGCTTACGAATCCGGATGAGCACCAATTCGATTGACTCCCCGGCCGCTGTTAGCTTTATATTAGAACATATCATGAACAAATGAGCCAGCCGCAGGTTCTTATTTTTGAGAACCTCGGCAATCACCTCTGAAGGAGCGGCGTATATGAGCGGCGCACGGATGAACGCGCTTGCGACCTTGCGCGGCCAGATCGAGCGCATCGAGACGGCGGAGGTCGTGCATCAGCACGATCGCGTCGCGCTCGGCCACGGCGAGGTCGACAGCGCGCTGAAGGGCGGGCTCGCGCGCGCGGTGATCCACGAGGTGTTTTGCGAGGGCCGGCAGGGAACCGCTGCGACGGGTTTTGTCATGGGGCTTGCGGGGCGTGTCTCGCGGCGCCGGCCGCTGCTGTGGGTGCGGCAGGATTTTTCGGAACTCGAGACCGGCGCGCTGTCGATGAGCGGGCTTGCCGAGATCGGTCTTGATCCGCGCCGCGTGGTGATGGTGCGTGCCGCCGATGTCGAGAGCGCGCTGCGGACCTCGGCCGATGCGCTCGCCTGCGACGCGCTTGGCGCCGTCGTGCTCGAGCTCTGGGGTGAGACGCGGCAGTTCGATCTCGTGGCGAGCCGCAAGCTGACGCTGGCCGCGCAATCTTCCGGCGTCACCGGCCTGATGTTGCGGATGGCCGCGCAGCCTTTGCCCTCGACCGCGGAGACACGGTGGATGTTACGCGCGGCGCATTCGCCGCCGGGCCCGGCATGGAGTTCCTGGGGCGCGCCGCGCTTCGATGCCGAGCTCTTGCGCAATCGTCATGGCCCGTGCGGCCGGTGGATCATGGAATGGAAATGTGATGAGTGCCAGTTCAGTGAACCGTCGGCGTATCCTCAGCCTGTGGCTGCCGCGCCTGCCCATCGATCGGATTCAGCGGTTCTTCGGCGCGCTGGGTAAGACCAATGATCCGAGCATCGTTGTCATCAAGGACAACAATGCGCTGGTGATCCATGCGCTGGACGAAGCCGCCGAGCGCCTCGGCTTGCACATCGGCCAGCCCCTGGCCAATGCACGGGCGATGTGTCCGGACTTGAAAGTGTTCGACGCCGATGTTGTGGCCGATGCGAAGACGCTCAGCGACGTCGCCGACTGGTGCGACCGCTTCACGCCGCTGGTGGCGCTCGATCCGCCGCACGGGCTGTTTCTGGACATCACCGGCTGCGCGCATCTGTTCGGCGGCGAGGCTGCGTTGTTGCAGACCTTCGTCCGCGCACTCGCCCGTCAGGGTTTTGCCGTCAGCGCGGCGATCGCCGGCACCTCGGTCTGCGCGCGCACGCTGACGCGGCAGGCCTCCGGCACCATCGTCGCCGATGGCGGGGAGGCGGCGGCAATCAGCCGGCTGCCGGTGTCTGCGCTCGGTGCGGGCGAGGCCATCACCACTGGCCTGCGCCGCGCCGGTCTGAAAACCATCGGCGATGTCGCCTCGCGCGAGCCGCATGAGATCACGGCGCGGTTCGGCGCGCGGTTCTCCACGCTGCTCGCGCATGCGCAGGGGCATGGCGATGCCCCGATCAATCCGCGCAAACCGTTGCCGGATTACATCGTGGAGAAGCGCTTTGCCGAACCGATCGCCACCGACACCATGATCGCGATGACGCTGTCGCGGCTGGCCGATACGCTGATCGCGTCCATGGAGAAGCAGGGCAAGGGCGCGCGGCGCCTGGAAGCCGCCTTCTTTCGTACCGACGGCGTGGTGCGCGCGATCATGGTCGAGACCGGGCGGCCGGTCACGCAAAGCAAAGTCATCGACCGGCTGTTTCGCGAGCGCCTCGATGCGCTCGCCGATCCGCTGGATCCCGGCTTCGGTTTCGACATGGTACGACTGTCGGCAAGCCGCACCGAGATCGTGGTGCAGGAGCAGCGCGATCTCGACGCCCATGTCCATGACAATGACGAGCTCGCCGCGCTGATCGACCGCATCGCCGCGCGCATCGGCGGAAAGCGCGTCGTCGTGCATTTGCCTGAGGATACCCATATCCCCGAATGTGCGGTGCTGGCCGCGCCTGCCCAGCACCATCTCGCCGTGGCCATGCAGGCCGAATGGCCGGCGCGCGCCGAGAGCGAGCCGCCGCTGCGCCCCCTGCGGCTGTTCGACAGACCGGAGCCGATCAAGGTGCCGTTCGCGACCGTGCCCGACGGCCCGCCGCATCAGTTCACCTGGCGACGCGCGCTGCATGCGGTGGTGCGGGTGGAAGGGCCCGAGCGCATCGCGATGGAATGGTGGCGGCAGGACGGCAAGCAATTGACGCGGGATTATTTCCGCATCGAGGATGCCGAAGGCCTGCGCTTCTGGATCTTTCGCGACGGTCTTTACGAAGGAGAGGTGTTCGACGACGAAGGCAAACCCATTCCTCCAAACTGGTATGTGCACGGTCTCTTCGCATGAACACGCCTGCTTATGCCGAGATCGGCATCACCACCAACTTCTCCTTCCTGCGCGGCGGCTCGGATCCGCGCGCCTATGTGCATCAGGCGAGCATTCTCGGCATTCCCGTGATCGGCATTGCCGACCACAACACGCTCGCCGGCGTGGTGCGCGCCTACAAGGAGCTCGACAATGACAAGGTGCTGCACAAGCCGAAATTGCTGATCGGCGCGCGCATTGTTTTCATCGACGGCACGCCCGACATTTTTGTCTATCCGCGCGACCGCGCCGCCTATGGCCGGCTGTGCCAGCTCCTCACCAGAGGCAAGCGCGGCGATGACATCACGCGGATCGAGAAGGGCGAGTGCCGTCTCACCTTCGGTGATCTTCTTGAGTTTGCGGAAGGCCAGCTCCTGGTCCTGACGTTGCCGCATCGGTTCGAGCCCGAGCAGGCGCTGGATGTTCTCGCAAAGCTTAAGGACAGCCGCGCCGAGGGCGTGTGGCTGGCGGCGAGCCTGGTCTATCGCGGCGACGACCGCCGCCGCCTGGCGCGGCTCGATGATCTCGCCGCCAAAGCAAACGTGCCGCTGCTCGCGACCAACGAGGTGCTCTATCACGATCCCGGCCGCCGTCCGCTCCAGGACGTGCTGACCTGCATCCGGGAAAAAACCACGATCGAGGCGATCGGGCGGAAGCTCGAAGCCAATGCCGAGCGCTTCCTGAAGACGCCACGCGAAATGTCGCGGCTGTTCCGCGATTTTCCCGAGGCGATCGCGGAGACCATGCGCTTTGCGGGCAAGATCGATTTCACGCTCGACCAGCTCAAATACCAGTATCCGGACGAGCCGGTGCCGCGAGGCAAGACCGCACAAGGGCATCTGGAGGATCTGACCTGGGCGGGCGTGCAGACATATTTCGGCGGCAACATCGATGACAAGCTGCGCGCGACCCTGAAGAAAGAGCTCGCGCTGATCGCCGAGCTGAAATACGCGCACTACTTCCTCACCGTGCACGACATCGTACATTATGCGCGCAGCCAGAACATCCTGTGCCAGGGGCGGGGATCGGCGGCGAACTCGGCGGTCTGCTACGTGCTCGGCATCACCTCGGTCAATCCGACCAGCGTCGATCTCCTGTTCGAGCGCTTCATCTCCAAGGAGCGGCTGGAGCCGCCTGACATCGACGTCGATTTCGAGCATTCTCGGCGCGAGGAGGTGATGCAATATGTCTATCGCCGCTACGGCCGCCACCGTGCCGCGATCATCGCGACCGTGATCCATTACCGCCCGCGCAGCGCCATTCGCGACGTCGGCAAGGCGCTGGGCCTGACCGAGGACGTCACCGCCGCGCTCGCCGACACCGTCTGGGGAAGCTGGGGCAAGGGCCTCAACGACATGCAGGTCAGGCAGGCTGGGCTCGATCCCAACAATCCCATGATCAACCTCGCGGTCGAGCTTGCGACCGAGCTGATCGAATTCCCGCGCCATCTCTCCCAGCATGTCGGGGGCTATGTGCTGACGCAGGACCGGCTCGACACCTATGTGCCGATCGGCAACGCCGCGATGGACGACCGCACCTTCATCGAGTGGGACAAGGACGACGTCGACGCGCTCAACATGATGAAGGTCGACGTGCTCGCGCTGGGCATGCTGACCTGTATCAGGAAATGTTTTGACTTGATCGACTACCACAAGGGCAAGCGCTGGGTTCTGGCGAGTGTCCCTCAGGACGATCCCAAGGTTTACGACATGCTGTGTGCTGGGGAATCGCTCGGCGTGTTCCAAGTCGAGAGCCGCGCCCAGATGAACATGTTGCCGCGGTTGAAGCCGCGGACCTTCTACGACCTCGTCATAGAGGTCGCGATCGTGCGCCCCGGGCCGATCCAGGGCGACATGGTGCATCCGTATCTGCGGCGGCGGAACGGCCAGGAAAAGGTGAGTTATCCCTCGCCATCACCCGAACACGGTCCCGCGGACGAGCTCTACAAGGTGCTGCACAAGACGAAAGGCGTGCCCTTGTTCCAGGAGCAAGCCATGCGCATCGCGATCGAGGCGGCGAAATTCACCTCCGAGGAGGCTAACGGCCTGCGCCGCTCGATGGCGACCTTCCGCAATGTCGGCACCATCGGCCAATACGAGGAGAAGCTGATCGGCAACATGGTCGCGCGCGGCTACGATGCCAACTTCGCCAGAAGCTGCTTTGACCAGATCAAGGGCTTTGGCTCCTACGGTTTTCCGGAGAGCCATGCCGCGAGCTTCGCGCAGCTCGTCTACATCTCGTCATGGCTGAAATATCATCACCCCGATGCGTTCTGTTGCGGCCTGCTGAACTCGCAGCCCATGGGCTTTTACGCACCGGCGCAGATCGTCGGCGACGCCCGCAAGAATGGCGTCGAGGTGCGCGACATCGACGTGTCCTGCAGTTTTGCGCAGAATACGCTGGAGAATATGGACGACGGATATTGCGCCGTCCGTCTGGGTTTTCGCCAGATCGACGGCTTCCACTGGCTCGATCCGGATGAGGAGGAGCTTAAGAGGCAGCAGGCTGAGCGGCAGGGCAAGGTCTATGTCACTCAGGAAGACTGGGCCGACCGCATTATCAAGGCTCGCGACCGCCAGCGGTTCACCTCGCTCGAAGACTTCGCCCGCGACACCGGGCTGCCCAAGCGTGCGCTGATCCTGCTCGCGGATGCCGACGCGTTCCGCTCGCTCGGCCTCGACCGCCGCGAGGCGCTGTGGCAGGTGCGGCGGCTGCCCGACGACGTGCCGCTGCCGCTGTTCGAAGCGGCGATCGCGCGCGAGCAGCCGGACGAGCACGCAAAACCGCTGCCGGTGATGCCACGCGCCGAGCAGGTCGTCGCCGACTACCAGACCATCCGGCTTTCACTCAAAGGCCATCCGATGGAGTTCCTGCGCGAGATGTTCACGCGCGAGCGTGTCGTGGCCTGCAGGGACATCAGCCATGAGAACGAGCGGCGCCGCGTCCGCTGCGCCGGCGTGGTGCTGGTGCGGCAGCGGCCGGGCAGCGCCAGCGGCGTTGTGTTCATGACGCTGGAGGACGAGACCGGCATCGCCAATGTCGTGGTGTGGCCCAAGATCATGGAGCAGTACCGCAAGGAAGTGATGGGCGCGCGCCTCATCCTGGTCGAGGGTTATATCCAGAGCAGCCCTGAAAAGGTGACGCATCTCATCGCCCAGCGCATGGTCGACCGCTCGCACGATCTGGTCGGTCTTGCCAACGATACGCTGAGCCGCAAGCATCCGGTGCCGGCAGGCGCCGACCTGATCGAGCCCCTCAACGACGATCCCCGGGCCCACGCGGATATGCCGGCGCAAAAAATCCGCCACCCCCGCAACGTCCGCATCCTGCCGCCATCGCGGGATTTTCATTGAGGATGTGACGCAGAATGTCGCCACACCGTCATTGCGAGCGCAGCGAAGCAATCCAGACTGCCGCCCGCGGAAAGACTCTGGATTGCTTCGCTGCGCTCGCAATGACGAGCTTGTTGAGCCGGGCCGTGTCACACTCTCGGTGTCATACCCCGCGAAAGCGGGGTATCCAGTACGCTGCGGCCCCTCGGCTCTAGCCTAGCCGTCTCTGGAATACTGGGTCGCCCGGTCAAGCCGGGCGACGACAGTGTGCTCGTCTCAAAAATTCACCCGGTTCGAGATCGCGCCGTCCACGACGAGATTGGAGCCCGTGGTGAACCCCGACACCGGGCTTGCCAGAAACACCGCCGCGCTTGCGATCTCCTGCGGCGTTGCCATGCGGCCCGTCGGATTGCGCTTCATCGCGTCGTTGTAGCGCTCCGGCATCTTCTGCTCGATCACGTTCCAGACGCCGCCCTTGAAATAGACCGTGCCGGGCGACACCACGTTGACGCGGATTTTCTTCTTGGCGTATTGCCGCGCCAATCCCTTGGCCATGTGGATCAGCGCCGCCTTGATCGGGCCGTAGGAGCTGGCGAGATCGGCCTGCGCCGCCGAAATCGAGGAGATGATGACGAAGGCGGCATCGCCGCTTTTCTCGCCGCTGGCCTCGAGGAACGGCCGCGCGGCGTCGAACGCATGCACGGCGCCGAGCACGTCGAGCCGGAAGTTCTGTTCCCAGGACGCCGCATCGTGGCCCTGCGCCATCGCGCCGGCATTGGCGAACAGCAGGTCGACGCCGCCGAGCTCCTTTGCAGCAGTCTCGATCCAGGATTTCAGCGCCGCGCCGTCGGTGACGTCGACCGGACCGCCGCTGGCGCGGATCCCGCTTTCCTTGAGTTCAGTGACGGTCGCCGCGACCTGATCCGCGTTGCGCGCGCACACCGCGACGTTGGCGCCTTCACTGGCCAGCGTCGCCGCAATCGCCCGCCCGATGCCGCGCGTGCCGCCGAGGACGATGGCGTTCTTGCCTTTGAGACCGAGATCCATTGTTTGGTTTTCCTTTTTGTTGGTGCAAAGAGTGTAGCCGTTTCGAGAGACATGCTGAACTCTCCAATTCGTCATTGCGAGCGTAGCGAAGCAATCCAGAAATGCATCCGCAGAGACAGTCTGGATTGCTTCGTCGCAAGGGCTCCTCGCAATGACGACGCGGAGAGGCGGTTCCCTCACTCCGGTGCCGCCCCCACCGGCGGGCCGCCGGGCGGGCGGTGCAGGAAGGTCAGCGACACGTAGGCGCCGGCCCAGGAGCCGATCGCCGCGAAAGCGACATAGAACGGGTTTTCGGTGTAGCTGATCACGGCGTAGGAGGAGAGCAGGTACCAGACCGCGCTCCAGTTCGCCGCCGGCACGCGCTTGCGCGCGATCACGGCCGAGGTGAACATGACATAGACTGCGTCGGTGGCCGCCGTTGCGATAAACACGGCGCCTGCGGTGAGGGGATCTACGGCGGCCATTGCATTCCTTTCTGCGATCATGACATGGTCGCGAAAACTACAGCATGATCCGGAAAATGCGCAGCGGATTTCCGAAAAGATCATGCTTAAATCTGAAAGGGAGAGAAGCGGTCATGCAAAGCCCCGCCGATATTCTCAAGGATCTCTGGACCTCCATCGGCGGCGACAAGGCCGCGCTCGAACGCGTGCGGCTGACCGGCGAGGAGCCGCAAATTCCGTCCTCGTTCCGCGTCGCCGTCGCCGGGCAGACGACGATCGCCGCCGCCGGTCTCGCCGCCGCCGAAATCTGGAGACTGCGCAGCGGTGAGCCGCAGGACGTCTCCGTCGACATGCGCCACGCCGTCGCCGAATGCCGTTCGGAGCGTTATTTGCGCCTCGACGACAAGCCGCCACCGCCAGCCTGGGACGCTATCGCCGGCGTCTACAAAACCGGAGACAACCGCTTCGTCCGTTGCCACACCAATTTCCCGCATCATCGCGACGCGGTCTGCAACGTGCTCGGTTGCGAGCCCGAGCGCGACAAGGTTCAGGCCGCATTGATGCAATGGAAGGGCGAGGATTTTGAAACTGCGGCCTATGCCGCGGGCGGCGTTGTCGCCCTGATGCGTTCCTACGACGAATGGTCCGCGCTGCCGCAGGCGCGCGCGCTCGCCGAACTGCCGCTGGTCTCGATCGAGAAGATCGGCGAGGCCCCGCCCAAGCCATGGCCGCAGGGATCGTCGAACGGCGATCGTCCGCTTTCCGGCCTGCGCGTGCTCGATCTCTCTCGCGTCATCGCAGGCCCCGTTGCCGGTCGCACGCTCGCTGCGCACGGCGCGGATGTGCTGCTCGTCTCGGGGCCGGAGCTGCCGGCCATTCCCTGGCTCACCATCGACACCGGCCGCGGCAAGCTCACCACGTTGGTCGAACTGAAGAGCGAGGCGGGCAGGGCGCAGTTGCGCGAGCTGTTGAAGGGCGCCGACATCTTCTCGCAAGGCTATCGTCCGCGCGCGCTTGCAGCCCTCGGGTTCGCGCCGGAGGATGCAGCGAACATCAATCCCGGCATCGTCTATGTCACGCTGTCGGCCTATGGCCATGCCGGCCCCTGGGCGGAGCGGCGCGGTTTCGATTCGCTGGTGCAGACCACGACGGGCTTCAACCACGCCGAGGGGCAGGCCGCGGGCATCGACGGTCCCAAGGAATTGCCGGCGCAGATGCTCGACCATGCCACCGGCTATCTGATGGCGTTCGGTGCGATGATGGCCAAGGCACGCCAGGCCCGCGAGGGCGGGAGCTGGCACGTGCGCGTGTCGCTGGCGCAGACCGGACGCTGGCTGTGGAATCTCGGCCGGCTCGATGGCGGCCTGGATACCCCGGATCTTACGGGCGAGGCCGTACATGCTGCATTCATCGAGTCCGTGCCATCTGGCTTCGGCACGTTGAAGGCGGTGCGCCATTCCGCGCTGCTGTCGACCACGCCGGCGCGATGGAGCCGCCCGGCGATGCCGCTCGGTAGTCATCCGTCACAATGGCCGGCTTGAAACTGACGTGAAGCTGACGCGATGCAATATTTTAACGCAAACGGAAAGGTGGCTGGCGTTTTTTAGGTTGTTTGAAATCCCAATTCAGCACTATTAGCGCGACCGATAAGGCAGGCGTCTGCCGAGATCGTCGCAGACTTGACCGGGCCCCATGGTAGTTGAAAATACCAAGCGATTGCAGGTGTTTACAAAACAACGGGTGATCACATCCGTAGTTTTACTGGCACTCGCCTGCGCCGGTGCCTATGGCTTCCTGCGTGCGGGTGCCAAGGAAAAGAGCCACTCCGAGGTCTCCAGCCAGTCGCGCAGGAATGCGCAGAATTTCACGCCGACGCCGTCCGAGTGGGCGACGCTGACGATCGAGCCGGTCAAGGCCAAGACCTTCCGGGCCGAATATGTCACCGAGGGTAAGGTCGCGGTCGATGAGGATCGCTCGACGCCGGTGTTCTCGCCCTATGCGGGCCGGGTGACCAAGCTGCTCGCCAAGCCGGGCGAGATGCTGAAGCAAGGTCAACCGCTGTTCACGATCGAGGCCGCCGACACCGTGCAGGCCCAGAACGATTTCATCGCGGCGATGACCGCGCAGAACAAGGCGAAGTCTGCGATCGATCTTGCCGACATCCAGTTCAGGCGCGCCAAGGACCTCTATGAGGGCCGCGCCATTCCGCTGAAGGACTATCAGCAGGCCGAAACGACCCAGGTCCAGGCGCAGAACGACGTGCGCTCCTCGGGGACGGCGCTGGAAGCCGCGCGCAACAAGCTGCGCATCCTCGGCTTCACCGACGAGACCATCAAGGCATTCCAGGACAAGGGCGTCATCGATCGGGAGATCACGATCTATTCGCCGATCTCCGGCACCGTCGTGCAGCGCAAGATCGGTCCGGGCCAATACGTCAATTCCGGCGCCAGCGATCCGGTCTTCGTGATCGGCGACCTCTCCACGGTCTGGCTCACCGCCTTCGTGCGCGAGAGCGATGCGGCCGCGGTGTGCATCGGCCAGGACATCAGCGTCAACGTGATGGCGCTGCCGGGCCACCCCCTGACCGCCAAGATCAGCTACGTCGCCGCCGCCATCGATCCCAACACCCGCCGCCTGCTGGTTCGCGCGACCATCGACAACAAGGACGGCCTGCTCAAGCCGGAAATGTTCGCCAACGTCACGATCTATTCGGCCGGCGACCGTGCCGCGCCGGCGGTGCCGAAGCAGGCGCTGATCTATGAGGCCGACAAGGTCCGCATCTGGGTCGCGCGCGAGGACAAGTCGGTCGAGCTGCGCCAGATCAAGATCGGCCTCATCAATGGCAATTTCGTCGAGGTTACCAGCAATCTGAAGCCAGGCGAGCAGGTCGTCACCAAGGGCAGCCTGTTCATCGACCGCGCGGCGTCCGGTAGCTGATCGACGACCCAAGAAAATTGAAGACCTGAATGGATCGTCTCGTCGCCCTTGCCGTCAACCGGCGCTTCCTGATGGTCGGGATGTTCGTCGCCGTGCTGATCGGCGGCGTGATCGCGTTCAACCAGCTCAACATCGAGGCCTATCCCGATCCGACGCCGCCGATGGTCGACATCGTGACGCAGAGCCCGGGCCTGTCGGCGGAGGAGATCGAGCGCTACATCACGATTCCGATCGAGACCCAGGTCGCGGGTCTGAAGAACCTCACGACGATCCGTACCATCTCGCTCTACGGCCTCTCCGACATCAAACTGCAGTTCTCCTTCGCCTATACGTATGACGAGGCGCAGCAGCAGGTCTTGAACCGCCTGGCGCAGCTCGCGCCGCTGCCGGGCAATGTGCAGCCACAGATCTCGCCGCTCAGCCCGATCGGCGAAATCTTCCGCTACCGCCTCGTCGGTCCGCCGAACTACAGCGTGCTCGACCTCAAGACCATCCAGGACTGGATCCTGCAGCGCCGCTTCCGCGCCGTGCCCGGCGTCATCGACGTCACCGGCTGGGGCGGCAAGAGCAAGACCTACGAGCTCCAGGTCGATTTCAACAAGCTCGTCGCCAACGGCCTGACGCTGCCGCAATTGCTCCAGGCGGTCAGCAATTCCAACGTCAATGTCGGCGGCAACACCGTCAATATCGGCCAGCAATCGGCCGTGGTACGCGGCGTCGGCCTGATCCGTTCCATCGACGACCTCGCCAACACCATGGTCTCGCAGACCAACGGCAATCCGGTGCTGGTCAAGGACGTCGCCACCGTCACTGTCGGTCAAAAACCCCGTCTCGGCATTGCCGGCCTCGACGATTCCGACGACATCGTGCAGGGCATCGTCCTGATGCGCCGCGGTGAGCAGAGCTCGCCAACCATCAAGCGCGTCCACCAGCTCGTTCAAACCATCAACGACTCCAGCATCCTGCCGCCCGGCGTGCGCATCGAGCGCATCTACGATCGCGGGGACCTGATCGACCTCACCACCCACACCGTGCTGCACAACATGGTGGTCGGCATCCTGCTCATCGTGCTGTTGCAGTGGATCTTCCTCGGCGATCTCCGCAGCGCGCTGATCGTCGGCGCCACCATTCCGTTCGCGCTGTTCTTCGCCGTGATCATCCTGGTGCTGCGCGGGGAATCCGCGAATCTGCTGTCGGTCGGCGCCATCGATTTCGGCCTCATCGTCGACGCCACCGTCATCATGGTGGAAGCGATCTTCCGCCGCCTGACGCAGACGACGCCCGTGTCGGAATCCGAGCAGATGTCGCCCGAGACGCTGTTCGGCATGAAGAGCCATGCCATCCTCAGCGCCGCCGCCGACGTGTCACGCTCGATCTTCTTTGCCGCCGCCATCATCATCGCGGCGTTCCTGCCGCTGTTCACGCTGTCCGGCGTCGAGGGCAACATCTTCGGGCCGATGGCGCGCACCTATGCCTATGCGCTCGCCGGCGGGCTTCTTGCGACGTTCACGGTGACCCCGGCGCTGTCCGCGATCATCCTGCCGGCGCATCTCGAGGAGACCGAGACGAGGGTCATGCGGATCCTGCACCGGATCTACATGCCGGTGCTGAATTGGGCCGTCGCCAACCGCGGCATCATGCTTGGTGGCGCCGTCGGTCTCGTGCTGATGACGGTGGCGCTCAGCCGGCTGCTCGGCCTGGAATTCCTGCCCAAGCTGGAAGAGGGCAATCTCTGGATCCGCGCCACGCTGCCGCCGACCATCTCGCTTCAGGAAGGCAACACCTACGTCAACGAGATGCGCAAGCTGATCCGTGCCCGGCCCGAGGTGGAATCCGTGGTGTCGCAGCATGGCCGCCCCGATGACGGCACCGACGCGGCCGGCTTCTTCAACGCCGAGTTCTTCGCCCCTCTCAAGCCCGCGAGCCAATGGCCGGGAACGCACGACAAGGAGGAGTTGACCGCGCAGCTGTTGAAGCAGCTCGACGATCGCTTCCCAGGTGTCGAATTCAACTTCTCGCAATATCTCCAGGACAACGTCTCCGAAGCCGTCTCGGGCGTGAAGGGCGAGAACTCCATCAAGCTGTTCGGCAGCGATCTTCAGGCGCTCACCGACACCGCCAACAAGATCAAGTCGGTGCTGGCGACAGTGCAGGGCGTCACCGACCTCGCGGTGTTCACCTCGCTCGGGCAGCCGACCATTCAGATTGACATCGACCGTGCCAAGGCCGCGCGCTATGGGCTCGCGCCCGGCGACATCAACGCCACGATCAAGGTCGCGATCGGCGGCGATACCGCAGGCGATCTCTACGAGCCGGGCTCCGATCGTCACTTCCCGATCATCGTCCGCCTCGCGCCGGAATATCGCAGGAGCGCCGAGGCGATCCAGAATTTGCGCATCGGCGCGCCTGGCCCCAACGGCACCGTCACGCAGATTCCCCTGAGCGAGGTCGCCACCATCAGCCTCGTCTCCGGTGCCGCCTACATCTATCGCGAGCAGCAGGAACGCTATCTGCCGATCAAGTTCTCGGTCCGCGAGCGCGACCTCGGCAGCGCGATCCGCGAGGCGCAACAGAAGGTCGCCGAGCAGGTGCAGCTGCCGCCCGGCGCGCACATGGACTGGGTCGGCGAGTTCGGCAATCTCCAGGACGCCATCCGCCGGCTGTCGATCGTGGTGCCGATCTCGCTGACGTTGATCGGCGTGCTGCTCTGGTTCAATTTCGGCTCGATGACCGACACGCTGCTTGCCATGAGCGTGATCCCGATGGCGATCTTCGGCGGCGTGCTCGGGCTGTTGATCACCGGCACTGCGTTCAGCGTCTCCGCCGCGATCGGATTCATCGCGCTGTTCGGCATTGCGGTCATGGACGGCATCATCATCCTGTCGCAGTTCAACCAGCTCATCGAAGAAGGCATGGACCGCATGAGCGCGGTGATACGCACCGGCGAGTTGCAGCTCCGGCCGGTGCTGATGACCTGCGTCGTTGCCGGCGTCGGCCTGCTGCCGGCGGCGCTGTCCGAAGGCATCGGCTCGCAAGTGCAGAAGCCGCTCGCCGTCGTCGTCGTCACCGGCATGATGCTCGCGCCGGTCGTGATCCTGGTGACCTTGCCGGTCCTGATCTCCTTCTTCTCCCGCCGCGCGCGCTGATCGCGCGCCGTCGCCGCGCCTCAGAATCCGTAGAGACGCGCGGGATTGTCGACCAGGATCTTCTTGCGCACCTCCGCATCCGGCGCCCACACAGGAAGCTGGTTGAGGAGCCGGCCGTCTTCGATCTGATAGAAGGGCGCGATGTCGGTGGGCTTGCGTCCCTCGACGGGGCTGGAATCTGGATGCGGCCAGTCGGTGCCCCAGACGATGCGGTCCGGGTTCGCCGCGATCAGCGCCCGGGCATAGGGCACCATGTCCTGATAGTCGGGCGCGAGGTTCGACGAGCGATAGGCTCCCGAGATCTTCACATAGGCCTTGCCGGATTTGACGAGCGCGATCAGGTCGGAGAATCCCGGCTGCTCCAGTCCGAGCGACGCCTCGAGGCCGCCGAAATGGTCGAACACGACCGGCACGGGCGAAGCCAGCACGAGCTCCTTGATCGCCGAGATCATCGGCAGCGTGGTGTAGAGCTGCACGTGCCAGCCGCGCGCCTTCATGCGCTCGGCGGCGGCCGAGAAACGCGCGCGGCCGACATTCGGATCGCTGACGCCGCCGGTGGCGAGATTGATGCGACTGCCGCGAAAACCGTCCGCCTGCATCGCGTCGAGCTGGGCTTCGGTCGTCTTGTCGTCGATCACGGCGACCCCGCGCGCTGTCGCGCCGCGCGCCTTCATGCCGAACAAGGTGGAGGAGTTGTCGGTGCCGTAGACGCTCGGCGTCACGATCACCACGCGCTCGATATGCAGCGCCTTGTGCAGCGCCGCCATTTCCTCGGGGCTTGCCGGTTCCGGCGTATAGACGCGCCCGGCGAAGAACGGAAACTTTTCGACGTCACCATGGATGTGCGTGTGGCAGTCGCAGGCATGGGCCGGAACGTCGAAATCGACCGGCGTCGCGGGCTGCGCCGCACGGGCGTGAGCTTTGTTGGTCATGGCTACTCCGGCGGCAAGGGAGGCAAGCAGGACGCTGCGTCGGTTGAGCATGGTTCTCTCCCTGCTTCGTTATTTTTGAGGTGGGACCGGAACAATATCACATCAGCCGGGTAACCGCTCCGCTTCGCTGCATAGCTGCTCGACAAGATCCGCAAGCGGGCGTGAGCCGTCGATGCGCACGACCGGGCAGGGCAGGCCCGCGAGCCAGGCTTCATCTTTTGTGAGACTGCGGCCCTCGCGATCGCCGGCTTCGTAGCGCGAGGCCCATTCGATGAACGACTCCGTCTCCTCATGACGCCAGCCACCCTGTGCGACGGCATCAGCTCCGAAATGCGTAGCCTCGCGGCCGCGCAGGCGCTGCAAGCGAAGCTCGCGCGGCGTCGTCACAAAGACGACAAGATCGAAGAACGGGACGATCTCGTCGCCCCAGCCGGTGACGGTTCCGCTCAGCACCCAGTCGCGGCGCGGCAGAAACATCTCGCGCATCAGGCGCAGGCGCTCCGCGGCGGGGCGCGTCGTCTGGTAGGGCGGCACGGTCGGCAGCCAGAAATAATCGTCGCTGTCGTGATGCGGCAGCGCAAGCCGGCCGGCGAGTGCGCGACCGAGCGTCGTCACGCCGGAGCCCGAAGCTCCCATCAGATGGATGCGGCAGCTCTTCATCGGCATCAGGCCAGACGATTTGAAACTACTGCCCCGACGGCGTGCGCAGGCCGTGCCAGGCGTCGCGGACCTGCTGGTAATGCACCTCGGGCAGATAGTCCGGCGTGTTGAGACTGAGCGTCTTGACGTCGAGATGGCCGACGGCGCTGAGCAGCGTGTAGGAGGCGATCACGCGGTCGCGCAGTGCGCCGATCAGGCGGGCCTTGGCCTGGATCAAATCGGCCTGCGAGTTCAGCACGTCCACCGTCGTGCGCTGCCCGCCGGCGGCCTCGCGCTGCACGCCCTGGAGCGCGACGGTCGCCGCCTTCACCTCTGATTCGGAAGCGGAGACCGTGATCTTGGCGCCCTCATTGGCGACCCAGGCGCTGGTCGCCGCCGTGCGCGCCTGGTTGCGGACCTGGTCGAGCACGAGCCGGCTCTGCGCCGTGATCTCCTTGGCCTGTCGGGTCTGTGCGGCGGCCTGGCCGCCGTCGTAGATCGGCGCGGTGACGTTGGCGACGATCGAGGCCTGGTCTTCGGCGATGGTGCTCAGCGTCGGGTCGTTGCTGCGGCTGCGGCTGGCGCTGCCCTGAAGACTGGCGCTCGGCAGCAGCGCGCCCTCGGCGACGCGGATGTTGGTCGAGGCGACATCGACGTCGAAGCCCGCCGCCATCACCGCTGGATGCTGGCGGATCGCCGTCGTCAGAGCATCCTCGCGGCTCTTCGGCAGATAGCGGTCGACGACTTCGGCGGGCCGAAGCTGCGATGGCGCATTGCCGATCACCTGCGCGTATACCGCCTGGCTCACCGCCAGCGCGACTTCTGCGGCGTTGAGATCGGCGAGCCCCCGGCTGAGCCGCGCCTCGGCCTGGGCGCTGTCGGTCGGCGTGACGTCGCCCGCGTTGAGGCGGCGCTGAGTGACGGCGAGCGTCTCGCGCAGGAACGCGACGTTGGAGCGTTGCGCCTCGACCAGTGACTGGTTGGCCAGCACGTTGGTGTAGGCGGTGACCGCGTCGAGCAGCACGCCTTGGCCGACATTGCGCAGCGCCTCGCGGCCGGACTGCACCTGAAGTTCCGCAGCGCGGACGCTGTTGGCGGTGCGGAACCCGTTGAACAGGGTCTGCGTCACGGTGACGCCGATGATCCACGGCTTCAGATTGGCGGTCTGGATCGTGTTGTCGGGCAGCAAATTGCGCACCGATTGCAGGCCGGCGCTGAGGCTTGCCACGATCTGCGGCCGGTAGCCGGCGAGGGCCTGCGGCACGTTTTCATCCGTGGCGCGTTGCCGCGCGCGCTCGGCATTGAGCTGCGGGTTGGTCTGGTAGGCCTTGGCGAGCGCCTCAGGCAGGGCTTCCGCCCATGCGGCGGAGGGCAGGGCGCAACAGAGCGCCAGCGTGGTCCATGTCGCAAGCACAGGACCCACGCCCGATCGATGCCGCGTCATCACGCGACCAACTCTGGCGGCACGCCCAATCATGTAATCCTGCTAAACCCCGGCTGTCCGCCCCCGCCGACGGTGGCCTCTTAACTGTTTAACCAGCCGGGGTCCCGCAGGCAAACTGCCGCGGGGAAAACCCCCATCTATTCCGTGCTTGTTGCAGGTGCGTCACAGGGTTTCTGCACCAGGGCGGCGAAGCCTTACACCAGCCTGACCGCTCGCGGGCATTACCGGTTCTTGTTGACAGGCTTGCGCTTCTCGATGAACGCCGCCATGCCCTCGGAGCGGTCCTCCAGCGCGAAGGTCGCGTGAAACAGGTTGCGCTCGACGCTCATGCCTTCGGCGAGCGTGGTCTCGAAGGCGCGGTTGACCGCTTCCTTGGCCATGGCGACGGCGGGCCGCGACATCGATGCGATCTTCTCGGCGGCTTCCATGACCTCGTCCATGAGCCTGTCGGCGGGCACGATGCGGCTGACGAGGCCTGAGCGCTCCGCTTCCGCCGCATCCATCATGCGGCCGGTGAGGCAGAGGTCCATCGCCTTCGACTTGCCGATCGCGCGGGTCAGGCGCTGGGTGCCGCCGATGCCGGGAATGGTGCCGAGCGTGATTTCGGGCTGGCCGAACTTGGCGGTGTCGGCGGCGATGATGAAGTCGCACATCATGGCGAGCTCGCAGCCGCCGCCGAGCGCATAGCCCGCGACCGCGGCGATGGTCGGCTTGCGGCAGCGCGCGACGCGGTCGCCGCCGATCGCGGCGAAATCCTCGGAGAACATGTCGATGAAGCCTTTCGGCTGCATCTCCTTGATGTCGGCGCCGGCGGCAAAGGCCTTCTCACTGCCGGTCACGACGATGCAGCCGATGGCGTCATCGGCCTCGAGATCGTCGACGGCCGCGGCAATCTCGCGGAAGACGCCGAAGGAGAGCGCATTGAGCATCTTCGGCCGGTTCAGCTTGATGATGCCGACCGCGCCTTTGCTCTCGACGATGATGTGTTCGAACGTGCTCATGCTCCACCCACGCGTTTGATTGGGCGGGCAATGTGCCCGCTGGCGCGGTGGGCTTCAAGGGCCGAAAAGCTGTCGGAACGAGGCCGTCCGGAACGCGCGGCGAGACGCGCGTTCCGGACGAGGTCCCTCACCCCAAAATCAGGCCAAAAACCAGGCCAAGCATCAAGCGAAGAACATGCGTGCGGCAGACGCCAGCGTCAGCAGCGTGCCGACGCCGATGAAGATCTTGCCGATCAGCGAGCTCTGGTCCCAGGCCGAGTTGTGGCTGCTCGCCATCACCGGCGCCGGCCGCGCGTCGGTTGCGGCGATCACCGCCTTCTGTGCCGGCGGGTCCTGTTGGAGGGCGCGGTCGATGTCGTTGAGCTGATCGGGCGCCACCACCTGAGCCTCGTCATTCGGCGCGGTGGTATTATCGGCTGCAGCCTGAACGTTGTCGTTGGCGCGGCCGGTCAACGCGGAGGCCGCGGCAGCCGTCGGCGTATCGGCTGCGGCGATCTGCGCGTTGGCGTTGGCGACTGCCGGCGGCATCTGGCTCAAGGCCGGCACGTCGTTTTCGGCCTTCGCCGCGCCGTCCTTCTTGTCGGCCTTGTCGTCGGATTTCTGCGCCGTCTTGCCGCTGTCGCGGTGGCGCGATGCATGGCGTCGCTGGTTGCTCGGCTTGACTGCGTCGGCCTGGTTGCTCGCGCTGTCCGATTTGCTGCTTGCGGCTGAACTCGGTGCCGCCTGTGCAGCGGTTCCGACCAGCACGAAAAGGCCGGCAAGAAGAATCAGTGCGGCGCGCCCGCTGGCTTTCATCATGTTGACGATCTCCCCAATTCCGCCTGTCCCGGGACCGAACAGAGCCCCTGGGGCGTGACCACAGCGGGGCAAAAAATGGGAATCTTCGGGCTATCCCGGGCAAAAGCGGGGCAAACCGCCGCCTCGCAACCGGCCGCCGGATGCGGACGGGACCGATCGGTGTTATGAGCCGTCGCGGGCTTCGACGGCCGCATCGCGTGGCGAGGCACGGCGCAGATCACGAAGTCGTGATCTTTCGGGTGCCGGCGTAACAAACTGAAAGAGCTGCCGAATTGCATGGTGAGGGCGCGTGCGCGGACGTGAGGACGAGTGGACCGGCCTGATGCGGTCGGCCATGGCAGGCGATGATGCGGCGTATCATCGCCTGTTGAAGGCGGTCACGCCTGTGCTGCGCGCTGCCGCGAGGCGGGGTCTGGCGCGGGCCGGGCAGCCTCCCGACCAGGCCGAGGATATCGTGCAGGAGATTTTGTTGGCGGTGCATCTGAAGCGGCACACCTGGGACAGCGAAGCCCCCTTCGCCCCGTGGCTGTTTGCGATCGGGCGCAACAAGCTGATCGATGCGCTCCGGCGGCGGGGCCGGCGGGTCTTCGTCAACATCGACGATTTCGCCGAGACGCTGCCGGGCGAGGCGCCGCAGGAGACGGCCTCGGCGGCCGAGGTCGCAACGCAGCTCGACACGCTGCCGCAGCGCCAGCGCGACGTGCTGCAGTCGATCGCCGTCGACAGCGCTTCGATCAAGGACACGGCGTCAAAGTTTTCGATGAGCGAGGGTGCGGTGCGGGTCGCGCTGCATCGCGGACTTGCGGCGCTGACTGCCAAACTGCGGGACCACTAGTCATGGATACCGATCAACTCATTCGCTCGCTCGCGGCCGACAACGCCCATCGCGCGCCGCGCGTCGGCGCCGTGCTGACGATGGCGCTGCTGGTGGCGGCGCCGTTCTCGATCCTGATCTTCGCCAGCTTTCTTGGCGTGCGGCCCGACGTGATGACCGCGATGCATAATCCGTTCTTCGACACGAAGTTCGCGGTCACGCTGTCGCTTGCGATCCCCGCGATCATCGTCAGCCTGCATCTGTCGCGGCCCGAAGCCTTGATGCGCGGTTGGGGCTGGCTGCTGCTGCTTCCCGTCGGCCTGCTTGCGGTTGCGATCGGCAGCGAGACCATGATGGCCCCGGCGATGCCGATGACGATGCGGCTGGTGGGCAAGAACTCCCGGGTGTGCATGCTCGCGATCCCCGCGATGTCGCTGCCGCTGCTTGCGGGCGCGCTGTTCGGCCTGCGCCACGGCGCGCCGTCGCATCCTGCACTCGCCGGCGCGCTCGCCGGCCTGCTGTCGGCCGGCCTTGCCGCAACGCTCTACGCCTCGCACTGCACCGACGACTCGCCGCTGTTCGTCGCGACCTGGTATACGATTGCGACGGCACTCGTGACCGCGATCGGCGCCTACGCAGGTTCGAAAGTCTTGCGCTACTAGCGGTGCCGGCCTCACGCCACCGGCGTCGTGCCCTGCTGCATGCGGTGGAAGCGCAGCACCTGCTGCGCGGTCGATGAGCGCAGGGCCTCGTAGGCATCGCGCAGCGTCAGCATGTCGGTCTTCGAGCCGCCCGAGAGCTTTTCGCGCATGGCGATGATCGCGCGGACGCTCGACCATTGCATGCCCGCGACCTTGGCGAGGACCATCACGCCCTCGTTGCGGCTCTCGATCATCATGTTCTCGGCGGTCTCGACCGCCACGCCCGCGAGCGCCGCGAGCCCTGCATTGGTCTCGTCGAACTTGCCCTGCTCGGCGAAGCTGGTGACCTGAAACTCGTTGAGACGACCGTCCTCGTGCAGCGATCTCACCAGTGCGCGCGCCATTTCGGTCTGCCTGGTCATGGCGGCGGCGCGGACCCGCTGGGTCGCTTCCTGGACCACGCTGGACACTTCGTCCGCGAGCTCCGGATGCGCGGTCTCGAGCTTCCTGCGCACGCTCAGGGACGCCTTGGCGATCAGCTTCAGGTAGTGATGGCGCGGCAGGTCGGGCCGCAGGCCGATGCAGGTGGCGAGGTCATCGTCGCGTTCGGCGCGCGTGACGAGGTCGGTGAAACTTCCCTCGGAGAGCTTCGCGCCCGGATTGCTGACGGTCGATTGCACGACGTCTTCGTTGCCGCGCGCCACCAGCACGTCGGTCAGCGCTTCCGACAGCACCCGCCGCAGCGAGATCGCCTTGAGATGCGCCTGGCCCCTGGTGCGCGCGATCTCGATCAGGGTCGCCTCGTCCAGCCGTTCCGATTTCGAGAGCACGGGTCCGGAGACTTCGATCACCTCGTCGAGCGCGAGGGTGCGGATGATCTTGGGCGGCGCGGCCGCGATCGGCGCGAGACGGTTGGCGAGCAGCGTTCTCGCCGAGGCCTCGATCTGCTCGATCAGGCACTGGAACACGTCGTCGAACACCCTGATGTGCTCGTCGGAATAATCCACCGCATTGTTGATGAAGAGATCGGTGACGCGGCGCAGGGCCTCGACCCGGCGCGCGACGGTGCCGTGCGAGAGCGCGGTCTGCAATTCCTCAAGCAGGTTCTCGGATGGTTTTTCGGATTTCGATCTCATGGCCCTGTCCTGGAGCGTTCGGTCCGGCTGCGGCTTCTGCGCAGCCAGGAGAAAATGGATTAGTCAGCTCGTTGCAATACGGTTGCGCCCTTGCGCCTTGGCGGAATAAAGCGCGCTGTCGGCGCGTGCGAGAAACGTGTCGGCAGTATCGTTGTCGCGCAGCGTCACGACGCCCGCGGAAATCGTCACCCGCATGCCGGGGGAAAATGCGCTCCAGTCGAGATCGGCGACGATACCGCGCAGCCGCTCGAGCATGCGCCCCGCCGCGCCGCCGTCGGTGCCCGGCAGCAGCAGCAGAAATTCCTCGCCGCCATAGCGGCCGAAAAAGTCGGCCGGGCGGATATTTGCAAAAATGGTGATGGCGAAGGTGCGCAGCACCTCGTCGCCGACGGGGTGGCCGTGGGCGTCGTTGATGCGCTTGAACCAGTCGAGGTCGATCAGCGCGATGGCGCAAGGTGCGGACGCCTGCTGCGACTTTTCGACCTCTGCATCGAGCAGCCGCATGATGCAGCGGCGGTTGTAGGAGCCGGTGAGCTCGTCGAGCTCGGCGAGCTCCTCGATGCGCTGATAGGCGGCTTTCAGCTCGATGCTGCGCCGGTACAGGACCTTTCGCAGTGTGGCACCGAACAGGCCGAGGAAGGCGCACTGGCCGATCACCAGGACGAAGCACAGCATCGAGGCGGTCCGCTGGAGCTTCGTGGCGACTGGCATGCCGATCGGCAGGTCGGAGGCGAGGAAGACGGCCGCGAGGCAGGTCGTCGCGATCGCCCAGGTGAACATCGCCTGCGCCGAGGTCATGCGCAGCGTGCCGAAGGCGAAGATCAGGAACAGCACGCTGATGAAGGCGATGCCGAGGGTCGGCACCGACACCAGGAAGATGAACTGCAGCGCCATGTGCGCCGAGATCTGGAAGACGGTGAGATAGTGGTCGCTGTGCCTGTCGCCGACGCCGGCCTCCGACATCACGACGAAGATGCCGATGATCATCAGGCCGCCGATCCAGAACAGCGACGGAACGCTCATCGGGACGACGCCGTCATGGGCATAGATCAGCAGCACGAAGGCGCCGAACGAGTAGCTTGCGACCTGGCCGACATACATCTGCCGGCGTTGCCGAACCCGGCGCGCTCGCACCTCGGGCGCAGCCGCGTCGGGCATGAGAACGAGATCCGCGACCTCAGCGGCATTCCTCTCCGGTAAGGTCGTCGCGGCCGTGCTCATTGTCCCGCCAAGGGTGAATGTCGCCCAAAAATCTACGCGGCAAGCCTTTAGGTTTGGTATCCTTCGAAATCGAATCCAAACGGTGCAGCGAGCAACAGGGTGACAGCGGCCGGCGGGGAAATTTGCCGGCGATTAGGCATCGTTGGCGACGGGGTCGAGCCAAAGCAGGGCTTGGTGAGACATACGTCGTGCAGGGCTGCTATGGTTCCATCATGTCGGGCCGTCCGCGCCGGACGGCATTGCGCAGGGAATGCTTCATTACTATGTTACCGTTATCGAGCGAGCCGGCCAACCGCCGCGGGTGGCAAAAGGAAAATTCGCGTATGTGGGGTAGATCACACAGACCCCCGTGTGACTGCGGTAGGCTGAAGAATTTCGCCCCGCCCGTCGAACCGTCCGCCGCGCCGACCCGACCAACTTTGCGAGACGGGCATTGAGCGTGACACAGGCGGCTTCGGACGAGGTCCTCATCGCCAGGATCGCTCAAGGTGACCGGCTCGCCATGCAGGTGCTGTACGGGCGGCACCATGTCAGGGTCTACAGGTTCGGGCTAAGGCTCGTGCGGGACGAGCAGGCGGCGGAAGACCTCATCAGCGAGGTGTTTCTCGACGTCTGGCGTCAAGCCGGCAAGTTCGAGGGTCGATCCGCCGTTTCCACCTGGCTGCTGGCAATCACCCGATTCAAGGCCCTGTCTGCGCTCCGGCGCAGGAAGGACGTTGGGTTGGACGACGAAGCTGCCAACGCGATCGAGGATTCGTCTGACGATCCGGAAATCGCGGTGCAGAAAAAGGATACCAGTGAAGCGTTGCGGGAGTGTCTGACGGGCCTCTCGCCGGACCATCGGGAAATCGTCGATCTCGTCTACTACCACGAGAAATCCGTGGAAGAGGTGGCCGAAATCGTTGGTATTCCGGAGAACACTGTGAAGACGCGCTTGTTTTATGCGCGCAAGAAACTGGCCGAACTGCTGAAGGCAGCCGGCGTTGAGCGAGGCTGGCCATGATGGCATTGAGCAAAAAGATGCTGGAGCAAGAGCCCAGTGAAATTGAACTGCTGCTGCCCTGGCACGCCGCCGGTACGCTGAACGCGCGTGACGCTCGCCGCGTCGAGGAAGCGCTGGCGCGTGATCCGGCGCTTGCAAAGCAATATGCCGCGATCCGCGGCGAGTACGAAGAGACCATCCATCTGAACGAGAGCTTAGGGGCTCCGTCGGCGCGGGCGATGCAGAAGCTGTTCGCCGCGATCGACGCCGAGCCGGCGCGGCCGGTCGGTTCGCTGCCGCTCTCGGCGCGCATCGCGACCTTCTTCTCGAGCCTGTCGCCGCGTACGCTGGCCTGGTCGGCGAGCCTGGGTGCCATCGCGCTGCTGCTCCAGGCCGGCATCATCGGCGCCGTGCTGATGAAGACCCAGCCCGCGACCTTCGAGACCGCTTCGCTGTCGGTCGGCGCGCCGATCACGCGTGAGCTTGGAGCTCCACCTGCGCGCGCGCTGGTGCGCTTCACGCCCGAGGCGCGCGTCGCCGACATCACCGCGCTACTCGACAGCTACCAGGCTTCGATCATCGGCGATGCCAAGGGCGGCATGTTCCGTCTCCAGTTCGACAAGGCGATGGGCCGGGACGAGCTCGCCTCGCTGCTCGGCAGGATGTCGCGCGAGAAGTTCGTCAACCTCGCCGTTGCGGCGCCGTAAGGCGCCGCTGCACCGATGACGCGCAAGTCCGAGAGTAAGTCGCGAGCCGGGGCCTACGCTTCATCGGTCGGAGCTGCACTCCTGCTCGCCGGTCTCGGCGTCGAGGTTGCGCAGGCGCAGGCGATCATGCGCACGCCGACGATCAGCGTCCCCACGCGCACCCCGACCATCTCGCCCAGCATCGCCGCGCGCGTCAGCCCCGGTGTTGGTGCGCGGGCTGTCGGCGTCGGCCCCGGCCCGCGTTCTATCCCTGCTATCCCGCGTACCACCACCACGGCGCGGATGAGACCGGTGCTGCCCTATGCGCGCTATTCGCCGAACCTGTACCCGGCCTGCACCGCCCCCTATCGCGACGCCGACGGCGAATGCCTGGCGCAGCCGGGCGCAGGCGGCGATGGCGCGGGCAAATCGGGCAAGAAGAGCGCCGGCAAGGGGCGGGGCAACAGCACGCCGGCCGCCGTCGACTTGCGCACCTTCGCCAACGAATTCGTGGCCGAGATCGACGGCGCGCTGTCGGCGACCGAAGCCGACGAGCTTGCGCGTCGCCACGGCTTGACGCGTGTCTCATCCGAGAATTTCCCGCTGATCGGGGCGACGTTCGGCCTGTTCCGCATCACGGACGGCCGGCCTTCCGAGACGGTGCGGCGTGAGTTCGCCGCCGACGGCAGCGTGCGCTCGGTCCAGCCGAACTTCCGCTACGTGCTCCAGGATCAGAAATCGTCGGTGCCGACCGAGGGCGATCCCGCGCAATATGCGCTGGCCAGGCTGCGCCTGCCGCAAGCGCATACGCTGGCGCACGGTGCCAACGTGACGGTTGCCGTGATCGACTCCGGAATCGACGCCCAACATCCCGAGCTCGCCCATTCCATCGCCGACAACTTTGATGCGCTCGGCAGCGCCGAGGGCCCGCATGTCCATGGCACCGGCATTGCCGGCGCCATCGTGGCGCATGCCAAGCTGATGGGCAGCGCGCCCGAGGCGCGCATCATCGCCATCCGCGCCTTTGGCGGCTCGACGGGTGGAGCCCAGAGCTCGTCCTACATCGTCCTGCGCTCGCTGAATTACGCCGCCGAGCACGGCGCGCAGATCGTCAATATGAGCTTTGCCGGTCCGAAGGACGCCGTGATCGAGCGCGCCATCGCGGCGGCCGCCGCCCGCGGGCTGGTGCTGATCGCGGCCGCCGGCAATGCCGGCGCCAAATCGCCGCCGCTCTATCCGGCCGCCAATCCCAACGTGATCGCGGTCAGCGCGACCGACCAGCAGGACAAGCTGTTCTCGGCGTCCAACCGCGGCAATTACATCGCGCTGGCCGCGCCCGGCGTCGACATCTTCCTGCCGGCGCCCGACGGCAAGTACCAGATGACCTCGGGGACCTCGTTCTCGGCCGCCTATATCTCCGGCGTCGCCGCGCTGCTGCTCGAGCGCAATTACACGCTCAAGCCGGAGGCGCTGCGTATGACGCTGGCGAAGACCGCGCGCGACCTCGGCTCACCCGGCCGTGATGATCTCTTCGGCGACGGTGAGGCCGACGCGTTTGCCGCGGTGATGGCCGTTCCCGCCGACAGCGCGACGCCTGTTGCGGCTGCGTCCGGTACAACAAAACGTGAAGATGCCGAGAAGCGTCGCGACGAGCCTGGCATCCGCGCGATCGAACAACCCTCGCTGTCGAGTGCAGACGATAAATCCACGATTTCTCAGGTGGATAGGCCGGCGACGCGATAGCGGCTGCGACAACTTTGCGCGCCGTGCGAGGGCCAAGAAATCGAACGCCGCATTGAACGTTCAGCCGGCTGCCACGACCAAATTATGTGGGAGCGGTCATCCCTCCCCATAAGTCATATCAGGCGCGAGCGCCCATCCACCCCAAGCGCCCATATGGCTCGACCCGTCCGGTTGTCCCCCCGGACGGGTCTTTTCTTTTCAGGCGTCTGATTTCTTGAACCGCTCGGCGCGATCAGCTTCCGGTTGAGCGAACGTGGCGGCGCCCCTTGTCGGCGTCCGCGAGTCGCCCCGCAGTCCGGTTATGCTTGTGCGAAGCTTGACTCGAAAACACAGCAATTGTCCGCACGACTACGGTGATTGACGACGACCGGCGTGTCGTTGCTGGACAAGTCAAAACTTTTCCACAAAATATTCATGTCGCGTCTAAATTGATTCGTGTGCGTTGCGTCGCGTCCGTATTTTTCTCCCAACGGGCTGGTTTATGACACATCGCCAAGAGGCTGTTCGCGACGTGGCGCGTGGCCGCGACATTGCGGCACGCTGGTGCGCTCTCGCCGAGCAGCGGCTGGAACATCTCTCCGAAATGTTCGAGACCGGACGGTGGCGACGCTATCACTCCGAGATCGCATTCCTCGAAAACATCCAGGAAGCCAAGCGCGCCGTCCAGACCTGGCGCGCGCTCGCGACCGGTAGTGACGTGGCCGCGGCGGCCGCGAGTGTCTCGCCCGTATTCGGCTGGTCGCCGGCGACCATGCCCCGCGTGTTTCCGCGCGACCAACAGGCGCAGACCGTGCGGCCGAAGGCCGTCCACATCGCCGCGGAGACCGCCGTCCCGGCCAGGCTCGCGCCCAAGCCGGAGGTCCTTGCCGAAATCACCGAAGCCCCGCTCGCGCCGCGAGCGACGCCTGCTACGGTGGCATTGTTCACTGCGCCCGCCGCGGTCGCTCCGCTCAAGGCTCCCGCTGTGCGGGCGCCACTCACCGCACCCCCTGTGAGGTCGCCGGTCGCCGCGCCTGCCGCAATGGCGGCGTTCACCACGCCTGCCGTGAAGGCGGCGTTCGCCGCACCTGCCGTGAAGGCGCCCCCCGCCACGCCTGCTGCAATGGCAACGCTTCTGCCGCAGTTCGCCCCGCCCGCCGCCGAAATCGTCGCCGCACCCGAGCGCGTCGTCGAATTCACCTTCAGCCTCGACGGCCTGCAAGCGAAGTACCCGCTGCTGAGGAACGCGTTTTAAGGCGGACATTCAAGACGGTCGCCGCGACTTCTTGCGCCGTCATCCTGAGGCGCGAGACACGTGGCGCAATGCGCCGCGTGGGGAGCCTCGAAGGATGCGCGGCCCGTCTGCCGCCGCGCTGACGCTTACTTCTTGGACCTCGGCGCCCCCGCCCGCCGCCGCGCAAGCTGGCTTACCGATCCCCAATCCGAGCGAATGAGCGCCTCCTTCTTGGCGCGACTCCACCCCTTGAGCTGTCGCTCAGCCGCAATGCCGTCGGTGATCCGATCGAAATACTCCGACCACATCAGGATCACTGGCCGTCTCGAATAGGTGTATCCCGGATAGGCACCGGCATTGTGTTCGTCGACGCGTCTCGACACGTCCTCGCCGGTAGCGCTCCCGATATAGAAGGAGCCATCCGCACACCGCAGCATGTAGACATAGATGCCCACAACATCATCCTTCGAGGCTCCCCGTGCGCTGCTCCGCACCGCACGGCTCGCACCTCAGGATGACGGCGCTGTGCTTGTTGTCAATGCTTAGCGGAGCAACTTTTGAGTGTGTCGTCGAACAGCGTGACGTTGTCGAACCCAAGCTCCGCCTCTCGCCCCGTCATCCTGAGGTGCGAGACACGTGGCGCAATGCGCCGCGTGGGGAGCCTCGAAGGATGTGCGGCCCGTCTGCCAACGGCGCAGCTACCGCCGCACCGCATTGCCGCCGACCATCAGCTGTGCGAAGCGCTGTGCGCCGTCGGCCGACAGATCCGACGTCACTGCACGGGCGTGATCGAGCCCGACCACGGCGCCGCGCGGGGTTTCCGAGATCATGTTGTTGTTGACGAGCGCGGTGCCTGCGCCGGACACCACGGAGACGCCGACGCCGGCCAGCGCCTTGCGGATCACATTGCCCGTGATCGCGACGTCGCGCAGATATTTGCCCCAGCCGGCGACGATGCCATAGGACGGCGCGTTCTCGATCACATTGCCGGTCACGGAGCTGTCAGCCTCGATGTAGATGCCGACACCGGCATCGTCGTCGGGGGCGGTGCCGATCGGCCGCTTCGGGATCAGATTGCGGATGATGTTGCCCTGGACCACCGCGATGCGGCCGCCTTCGTTGAAATTGCAGACCGAGACGCCGACGGCGGCACCATCGACCGTGTTGTTGGCGATAATCGCGGCTTCGAACGAAAACTCCGAATAGAGCGCGACCTCGCGCACGTCGCTGACGCTGTTGCCTGATATGTGGATGTTCGAGGCCGAATTGCCGCGCACCGCCGAGTAATCGCAGTTCCTGATGCGATTGCCGCGCACGATCACATTGCCGGCGCGAAACGCGTTGATGGCGTTGCCGTACTGGCCCGAGCCGCCGGGACCGGCCTTGATGTCCTCGATGCGGTTATCGGTGACCAGCGTGCCGTCGTCGCCGATTGCGGTGCGCAGGATCTCGATGCCGTTGTCGTTGGTGCCGATGATGGTGTTGCGCGAGACGCTGAGGCCTCTCGCGTCGAACGAGACCACCGCCGTCACCGCGATGTTGGTGAAGATGTTGCCGGAGATGTCGCCGGACACCTGCTCGAGCCAGATGCCGCTGCCGCCGGATCCGGCGATCTCGCAATCGGTGATGCGGACGTCACGCCCGCCGAGGACATGGATCAGTCCGCGCCGCGTCGGCAGCGGAATGCCGCCGCCGTCGAAGCCGATGCCGGTCAGGCCGATCGAGTCCGACCCGTCGCTCTGGATCGCTGCGGCCCCGCCGGTGAAGATGATTTTTGTCGCGCCGCGCACGCCGATCAGCTGGGCGCCATTCGGCAACCGCAGCAATCCGCTGCGATAGATGCCGGGTGGCAGCGCCAGCGGCATCTGGGCCCGCGCAGCGTCGTCGATGGCGCGCTGGAGCACGCGGGTCTGGTCGTCGCTGCTGGCGGGCCGCACGCCGTATTGCGTGGCATCGCGGCCGAGCAGGGATGTCAGCGGCGCCGCGCGCGCGGCGTCGGCCGGCATGGCGAGGGCGCCCGCGATGCCTGCGGTCGAAGCTCCGATGAGATGACGGCGATTGAGGTCCATGACGCATCCTTCGGCGGACGCGGGAGGTCCGCGACCGACTAGGTAGCGCAGGGTGGCTGGGACGGTGAGGATTGTTCGCGGTAGGGTTAAATGTTTACCCAGAGCAAGGTGCCGTAGGGTGGGCAAAGCGTAGCGTGCCCACCATTGTTACACGAATGCGGATGTTTGGTGGGCACGGCGCTACGCGCCTTTGCCCACCCTACGAAATCTGAGTGTTCCGCTGCTTCCTTGCCAATCCCACCATCTCCATCAGCATGGCCTCGCCGGCATCAACCAACTCGTCGAGCGTAATCCGGGCTGCGCCCTTGCGCCGCACCGCGCCGCTGCGCGCGAGCAGGGGAATGTGGATGAACGCCGCAAGCTGCGGTCCGCCCGCCCTCACATTCTCGATCGCGCGCCAGCTCAGATAATTGCAGAGATAGGCGCCGGCATCGCGCGAGGCGCGCGCGTCGATGCCGGTGAGGCGCGCGGCGCGCAGCAGCCTTGCCGTGTGCGGACCGAACGTCATCGCGTCCGCATGGCCGGCGATGCCGCGCTTGCTGGAGCGGGTGTTGGCGGCATCGGGCCAGAGCATGGTGACGGCATTGCGCGCGCGGGTCTCGATGCGCAGGTAAGGCGTGCGCGCGGCGAGGCCGAACATCAGCAGCGCATCCGGCTTCTGCTTCGCGAGCACATCAGGCAATTGCCGGTCGACCGCGGCATAGGTGACTGGGAAGATGTGGCTCGCGAGCGAGACATCGTCGAGGGCCGGCCGGCGCAATTGCGCCAGCCGCGCGACCAGCGGCTGGGTCGGGTTATAGGGCGCGCCGGGAAACGGTCCGAAGCCGGTGAGGAGAATGCGGAGCTTTTCGCTCATTGCAGCAACTCCAAAATCTGCTCGGCGGCGAGTGCCGGCGTGAGATGGCCTTCGGCCACCTCAGCCTCGATCTTCCTGACCTTGGTCCGCACCGACGCCTCGCTGCGCAGCCGCGCCAGCATGCGCTGCTCCAGCATCGACCACATCCACTTCACCTGCTGCTCGCGCCGCCGTGCAGCGAAATCGCCGGACGCGTTCATCGCCTTGCGGTGATCCAGAACCTTCTGCCAGAGTTTTGCGATCCCGTCGCCGGTCAGCGCCGAATAGGTCTCGACCGGCGGGTGCCAATGCTCGGACCGCGGCGCCAAAATATGCAGTGCGCCGCGATAGTCGGCGGCGGTGATGTTGGCGCGCTTGAGATTGTCGCCGTCGGCCTTGTTGATCGCGATCATGTCGGCGAGCTCGACCAGGCCCTTCTTGATGCCTTGCAGCTCGTCGCCGCCGCCCGGCAGCATCAGTGCGAGGAAAAAATCGGTCATGTCACAGACTGCGGTCTCGGACTGGCCGATGCCGACGGTCTCGACCAGCACGACGTCGAAGCCGGCGGCCTCGCACAACAGCATGGCCTCGCGCGTCTTGGCGGCGACGCCGCCGAGCGTGCCTGACGATGGCGAGGGACGGATGAAGGCGTCGTCGGAGGCCGACAGCCGCGCCATCCGCGTCTTGTCGCCAAGGATCGATCCGCCGCTGCGTGCCGAGGACGGATCGACCGCGAGCACCGCGACCTTGTTTCCCTGCTCGATGAGATACGTCCCGAGCACATCGATGGTGGTGGACTTACCGACGCCGGGCGAGCCGGTGATGCCGACCCGAACCGCCTTGCCGGTGTCGGGCAGCAACTTCTGCACCAGTTCGCGCGCCAGCGCCTGATGGTCGCTGCGCCGGCTTTCCACCAGCGTGATGGCGCGGGCGAGGGCTGCGCGACTGCCGGAGCGCAAGTCGCGGGCGAGGGTTTTGATGTCCAGCGAGGCCTTCTTCTCAGTCATGCCCTGCTTTACAACGCTCCGGCGGGGCAGGCGAGGGCCGCTCGCCCGATATCACCGAGTCGTTGCCGCTGCCGTCTGCACCGGCTTCACCTTGCGCCAGATCCACACCAGCACCGGCCAGAGCAGCGCGCCGATCGCCATGGCGGCGAGGATCGCCGCGACGGGCCGCTCGAAGAACGGCAGGATACTGCCGTCCGACTTGATCAGCGAGGTCACGAAGGCCTGCTCGACCATGGTGCCCATGACGATGCCGAGTACCATCGCGGCCACCGGATAGCCGTTCGCCTCCATAACATAGCCGATGATGCCGAAGGCGGCGACGGTGACGACGCCGAACATGTTGTTGCCGATCGCGAACGAGCCGACCGCGCAGCACAGCATGATGATCGGCATGATGGCGGAGCGCGGCGCCAGCAGGATGTAGGCGGCGATCCGGATCATGGCGATGCCGAGCGGGATCATCAAAATGTTCGCGATGATGAACATCAGATAGATCGCGTACATGCTCGACGCCTTCTCGGTGAACAGCGTCGGGCCGGGATTGAGGCCCTTCATGTAGAGCACGCCGATCGCGATCGCGGCGATGGTGTCACCGGGGATGCCGAACAGCAGCGAGGGCACCCAGCCCGAGGCGATGCTGGCGTTGTTGCTGGCGCCGGCCTCGACCAGGCCCTCGACGTGGCCGGTGCCGAATTTCTCCGGCTCCTTCGAGAAGCGTTTCGACATCGCGTAGGAGACCCAGGCGGCCATGTCGGCGCCGGCGCCGGGCAGCACGCCGATGATGATGCCGATGATGTTTCCACGCGTCATCTGCCAGTGATATTTCTTGGTCAGCTTCCACTGGCCGGCCATGATGCTTCCGAATTTTCGCCGCGGCAGCGGCGGCGGCTCGGGCGTCAGCATCGCGCGCATCACCTGTGCCACCGCGAACACGCCGACCAGCGCCGGGATCGGCTCGATGCCGCCGAACAAATCGGTGATGCCGAAGGTGAAGCGCGGCACGCCGCCGGGGTTCTCGATGCCGATGCAGGACACGAGCAGGCCGAGGAACATGCCCGCGATCGCCTTCACCGGCGACGAGCGCGCAACCAAAGTGGCGCACATCAGGCCGAGCAGCGCCAGCCAGAAATATTCGAAGGTCGAGAACGACAGCGCGATCTCGGCGAGCGGCGGCGCCAGGATCATCAGCGACAGCACGCCGGCGATGCCGCCGACGGCGGAGAACCAGACGCCGGCTCCCAGCGCCAGCTCGGCCTGGCCCTTGCGCGTCATGGCGTAGGCCTCGTCGGCATAGGCTGCCGAGGCGGGGGTGCCGGGAATGCGCAGCAGCGCGCCGGGGATGTCGCCGGAGAAGATCGCCATCGAGGAGGCCGCGACAATGGTTGCGATCGCTGCGATCGGCGAGAGGTAGAAGGTGACGGGGACGAGCAGGGCGGTCGCCATCGTCGCCGACAGGCCCGGCAGCGAGCCGATGACGAGGCCGTACACGGAGGCTGCGAACATCGCGATGATGACCTCCCAGGTGGAGATCAGCGCGAACGCTTCAATGAGGGTCTTGAGCATGGGATCACCAGGGCGTCGGCAGCAGGCCGGCGGGGAGCGGCACGCGCAGCAGCTTGCCGAAGATGAGGTGGATGGCGAAGGGCGACAGCGCCGCGAGCGGCAGCGCCAGCTTCCACTTCGCCCCGAGCGCGGTCGAGGTGACGTAGACCATGATCGCCGCGGTGATGATGAAGCCGAGCCGGTCGGCGGCGGCGACGTAGAACAGCAGCAGCGCCGGCGGCAGCAGGGCGCGCAGGCCGTAGAGCTTCCCCTGCGGCGGCGGCGCGGCCGCCACCTGGCCGTCCTCGAGCGGGACCAGCTCTTCCTCCTCCTCGAAGGAATGGCCGATGCCGAACACGATCGCGAGCCCGCACAGCGCGAGCCCGATGCCGATCACGAGCGGAAATACGTTGGGACCGACCGGCTGCCCCGGCACCGGCGGCAGAATCCAGCCGCCATAGGCAGCCGCCGCGCCGAGCACGACGAGAAACGATCCCGTGACGGAGTCGGGAAGACGCATGTGAGAATCCTATGCGAGGTATTCTCCCTCTCCCCGCGCGCGGGGAGAGGGTTGGGGTGAGGGGGGCTCTCCAGGGGGGAGGTGAGAATTGGACTCGTGGAGAGTCCCTCTCACCCGGAACCCGCGCTTCGCGCGAATTCCGGCCTCTCCCCGCAAGCGGTGAGAGGCGATCAGAGCATCGCAGGTGCAGATCACGCCTTGCTCAGGCCGGCGGCCTTCATCGCCTCGCCCATCTGGGCGTCGCCCTTGTCCATGAAGCTTGCGAACTGACCGGCATCGCCCCACACCGTGCCGAAGCCGCGGTTGCTCATGAAGTCCTTGAACTCGGCGGAGTCGTAGACCTTCTTCAGCGCTGCGGTGAGCTTCGTTGCGATCTCCGGCGGCAGGTTCTTCGGTGCGCCGATGCCGCGCCAGGCGCCGGTTGCGTAGTCGATGCCCATCGCCTCCTTCAGCGTCGGCACGTCCTTGAAGATCGGGTTGCGCGCCGGCGCCATGATGGCAAGGCTCCTTGCCTTGCCCGCCTCGATGATGGCGCGCGCCTCCGGCACCGAGCACGTCGTGAGGTCGAGGCCGCCGGCGGCGAGATCCTGCATCGCGGGCGCAGCGCCATTCGACGGCACCCAGGCGACCTGGTTGGCGGGCAGGCCCATCGCCTGCATCCAGCCGACCAGCGCGAGATGCCAGATGCCGCCCTGACCGGTGCCCGACGCCTTGAACTTGCCGGGAGGCGCCGCCTTGATGGCTTCGGCGAGCTCCTTGACGGTCTTGTAGGGCGAGGAGGAGGAGACCTGGATGCCGGGCGGGTCCTCGTTCATCAGCGCCAGCGGCGTGTAGCTCTTCGGCGTCAGCTCGGTGAGGCCCTGCCAGTGCATCATCGAGATTTCGACGGTGAGCATGCCGATCGTATAGCCGTCCGGCTGCGCGGTCGCGATCGCGCTATGGCCGACCACGCCTGAACCGCCGGTGCGGTTGACGACGTTGAAGGGCTGGCCGAGATCCTTTTCCAGAAGGGCTGCGACAATGCGCGCAGTCGCGTCGGTGCCGCCACCGGCGCCCCAGGGCACGATCACGGTGACCGGCCGGGCCGGATACGCCTGTGCGCGTGCGGGTGTGAGACCGAATGCGGCGGATGCGGCAATCGCGGCGGAAGAGGCCGCAAAAGTGCGGCGCGAAATCTTGGACATCAATGCCTCCCAGCGGCGCCCGTGACACCGGGCGCTCTTGTCAATGAAGGCATTCTAGTCGGCTTTGCGGCGCCGCTGCAAGGTAGCGCTACCACAGCGCTGTGAGCAATGTGTCGCTGCTCAAAACATCATCACTGCGGCTCTTCCGCGTCGCCCTTCGGCCGCGCGCCGCCGAAGATGCGCATGCCTTCCGCCGTGAGATAGGTCTTCAGCGTTTCCCACGGCACGAAGGCGACATATTCGCCCTCGGCGTAGGGGCCGACCGCGTAAGGCGGATAGTGGAAGGTGAGCCCGGAACTCTTGCCCGCTTCGGTTGAAGGCGCGAGCGTCACCGCGCCGATCTTGAGCAGGCTCGGCTCGACGCTCTTGAACCACTCGTCGGTCGCGGTCTCGCTGGTGTCGCGCTTCTTCTTCTCGACTCTCAGCGAAGCGATCACGGCCTTCACCATCGCCTTCATGGTCGCTCCGTTGTCGGCGGTCTCGGTGAAGAACGGGCGGATCGAGATGCGTTTGTGCTCGCTCTTGTCCCACAGGATCGTGTTCACGTCCGAGTTGGGATGCGCGCCATGAGTGTCCATGTAGTCGTTGCGCAGGACGCTGACATAGCGATCGCCGACAACGGAGCGGATCGCATATTTGCGTTCGAAATCCCAGCCGCCGTCCTTGAAGAACTGCGGATCTTCCTTGCGCGAGGCGGCGGCCTCGGCCGCGTTCTTGTCGAGCCACTTCCTGCCTTCTGTAAGGCAATCCGCTGCGAGCGATGCATCCGCCTTGATCTTGTCGTCGAGGAAGACGCGGGCGTCGATGCTCTTGGTCTTGACGACGGCGTCGGGCTTGGGGTCCGCCGCGAGGGCCGGGATCACGCACGTTGCGCTAAGCGCCATGGCGACGCTCAAACCGATCATGAACTTCAAGGGGAGTGCTCCTTACGTGAGCGTCAGAATATTTCGAGGATGTCGTCTGCGATCTGCTGCGCAGAGTGGGGGGAGGCGGAGCGCCGGACGGTCGCCTGCGCCTGCAGGCCGGTCGCATCCTCGATGATCTGCTCGACGTCGATCAGGTTGAGCAGCGAGAAAGAGGCCTCCGGTTCGACCTCGACCAGGACATCGATGTCGCTGTGCGGGTGATAATCGTCGCCGTCCCGCGTGCCGAGGATGGCGAGCTTCGACACGCCCTTGGCTTTGATGGCATCAGCGTTCTGGCGTATCGCAGCGATGACCTCATCACGTGTCATGGAGACAATCCGGCCGGTGATGCGGCCAGCGTACCATCTACTCCGCCGCCTCGCTATGCCCGAGCCGGGCATTCAGCTTGCGGATCAGCTCCTCGGCGGCTTCCGCGATCACCGTGCCCGGCGGGAAGATGGCTTCTGCGCCGGCCGCATAGAGCGCGTCGTAGTCCTGCGGCGGCACCACGCCGCCGATGATGATCATGATGTCGTCGCGGCCCTGTTTCTTCAGCGCGGCCTTGAGTTCAGGCACTGCGGTGAGATGGGCGGCGGCGAGCGAGGAGACGCCGAGGATGTGGACGTCGTTCTCGACCGCCTGCCGCGCAGCTTCGTCGGCGGTCGCAAACAACGGCCCGATGTCGACGTCGAAGCCGATATCGGCGAAGGCCGAGGCAATCACCTTCTGACCGCGGTCGTGGCCGTCCTGGCCGATCTTGGCGACCAGGATGCGGGGCCGGCGGCCTTCCGCCTCTTCGAAGGCGTCGATCAGCGCCTGAACCTTCTCGACCTGGTTACCCATGCTGGACGCTTCCCGCTTGTAGACGCCGGTGATGGACTTGATCTCGGCGCGGTGCCGGCCGAACACCTTCTCCATCGCGTCCGAGATTTCGCCGACGGTCGCCTTCGCCCGTGCCGCGTCGATCGCTAGCGCGAGCAGATTGCCGTTGCCTTCGCCGGCCGAGCGCGTCAGCGCGGCAAGCGCCGCGTCGACGTCGGTCTGGTTGCGCTCGGATTTCAGCCGCGTCAGCTTGTCGATCTGGAGGCGGCGGACATTGGTGTTGTCGACCTTGAGGATGTCGATCGGCGTCTCGTCGGTCGGCTTGTACTTGTTGACGCCGATCACCGCCTGCTTGCCGGCGTCGATCCGGGCTTGCGTCTTGGCCGAGGCCTCCTCGATGCGCAGCTTTGGCACGCCGGCCTCGATGGCCTTGGCCATGCCGCCGAGCTCCTCGACCTCCTGGATGTGGCTCCAGGCCTTTGCGGCGAGATCGCGCGTCAGCCGCTCGACGTAATACGAGCCGCCCCAGGGATCGATGATGCGGGTGGTGCCGCTCTCCTGCTGCAGGAAGAGCTGGGTGTTGCGGGCGATGCGCGCCGAGAAGTCGGTCGGCAAGGCGAGGGCCTCGTCGAGCGCGTTGGTGTGCAGCGACTGGGTGTGGCCTTGGGTGGCCGCCATCGCCTCCACCGTCGTGCGCATCACATTGTTGAACACGTCCTGCGCGGTCAGGGACCAGCCCGAGGTCTGGCAATGCGTGCGCAGCGACAGCGAGCGCGGGTCTTTCGGGTTGAACGGCTTCAGCAGCTTCGCCCAGAGCAGGCGCGCGGCGCGCATCTTGGCGACTTCCATGAAGAAGTTCATGCCGATCGCCCAGAAGAACGACAGGCGCGGTGCGAAGCGGTCGACGTCGAGGCCGGCGGCAAGGCCGGCGCGCAGATATTCGACGCCGTCGGCCAGCGTGTAGGCGAGCTCGAGGTCCTGCGTCGCGCCGGCCTCCTGCATGTGATAGCCGGAGATCGAGATCGAATTGTATTTCGGCATCTTCGTGGAGGTATAGGCGAAGATGTCCGAGATGATCCGCATCGAGGGCGTGGGCGGATAGATATAGGTGTTGCGCACCATGAACTCTTTCAGAATGTCGTTCTGAATGGTGCCCGAGAGCTTTTCCGGCGGCACGCCCTGTTCGCCGGCGGCGGCGACATAGAGCGCGAGGATCGGCAGCACCGCGCCGTTCATGGTCATGGACACGCTCATCTGGTCGAGCGGAATGCCTGCGAACAGCGTGCGCATGTCGTAGATGGAATCGATGGCAACACCGGCCATGCCGACGTCGCCGCCGACGCGCGGATGGTCGCTGTCGTAGCCGCGATGGGTGGCGAGGTCGAAGGCGACCGAGAGGCCCTTCTGTCCTGCCGCGAGGTTGCGGCGATAGAACGCGTTGGAATCCTCCGCCGTGGAGAAGCCGGCATATTGCCTGACGGTCCAGGGCTGGTTGACATACATTGTCGGATAGGGGCCGCGCAGGTAGGGCGCGATGCCCGGATAGGTCTCGAGGAAATCGAGCCCGGCCAGATCGGCCTCGCCATAGGCGGGCTTCACCAGAATGCCCTCGGGCGTCAGCCACGGCTCGGCGCTGCCTGACGGCGCGGCGGTAGCGATGCGCTCGAAGGCGACGTCGGCGAAATCAGGAATGCGGCTCATGGTTTCAACCATATCATTAGGCGCTCAATCATGATCCGGATGTTGATGGCTGACGATGGTCGCCATCTTCTCCGGCCCGTAATTCTGTTGCGTGGTCTGGCTCGGCAAATTGGAGATTCCGACCACCCAGCCGAGGCGGGATTCAGTTCCGTATTGGCGCGTCGGCACCAGCTGGTCGGGCCGGTCGAAGGCGCCGGTCATGATCTCGATCCGGTCGCCGTCGATGCGGCCAAAGCTCAGCGGCGTGCCGCAGGCGGCGCAATAGCCGCGATCAGCGATCGAGGAGGAGCGGAAGAACGCCGGCTGCCCCTTGCTCCAGGCGAAATCCGTCCGGTTGATGTCGGCGAAGGACGCGAACGGCGCGCCGCTCGCCTTCTGGCACATCCGGCAATGGCAGATCGAAACCCTGTTGGGGGTTGCCGAAATCGCAAAGCGCACCGCGCCGCATTGACAGCCGCCGGTGAAAACTGGTTTGCCCGCCTCGCTCATGCCTGCTCCATCCGTCGGTAGGCGTCTTGCAGTGTCGCAAGCGCATCGCCTCCGGCGAAGACAAAACCCGTGACGCCGGCCGCACGGAGCGCCGCCTCGGCATCGGTCGGACGGCCTGCCAGATAGATATGTCGCGCGCCCGCCGATTGCAGGGCCTTCGCCGCGGCGTCGGCGTGTTCCGGATAGACCTTGTCGCTGGAACAAAGACAGGCAAGCTCGGCGCCGGAGGCCTTGAATGCGGCGGCCAGTTTGGCCGGATCGGCAAAGCCCTCGCTGTCGATTGCCTGGATGCCGCCGGCCTCGAACAAGCTCTTGGCAAAGGTCGCCCGCGCCGTGAAATCGGCGGGTGTGCCGAGATTGGCCAGAAACACCGTTGGCCGCGCGCCGCGCGCCTTCAGCACCGCATCGGATTTGTCGCGTAGCGCCTCGAACGGTTCCGCCAGCCGGATCGGCGGCAGCGCGTCGAACTTGTACTTCTGTTCGCCATAGGGTGCGAGCGCGACGGGCGTCGCCGTGAGCACGGCCGTCTCGCGCTCATGCAGGTTGGGAAACTCGCTGGCGCCTGTCAGCACGTCGCGGCGCTTGGCGATGTTGGCGTCGCGCGCCTTCCGCGCGGCTGCGACCTTGCTCTGGAACAGGCCTTGCTGAAGCGCGGCGAAGGCGCCGCCGGCTTTCTCGCTCTCCTGGAACAGCGCCCAGGCGGCCTCGCAAAGCTGCGCGGTCAATGTCTCGATGCCGCCCGCGCCGGCGGCGGGATCGCCTACCTTGGCGAGGTTGCTTTCTTCCAGAAGCAGGGCTTGCGTGTTGCGCGCCACGCGCCGCGCGAACGGATCGGGTAGCCCGAGCGCCAGCGTATGCGGCAGCACGGTGATCGCGTTGGTGCCGGCGAGCCCGGCCGCGAATGTCGCGATGGTCGCGCGCAGCATGTTCACGTAGGGATCGCGCTGCGTCAGCATGCGCCAGGCCGTATCGGCGGCAATGAACAGCGGCTTCGGCGTCAGCCCGCACGCCGTCTCGATGCGCGCCCACAGCAGCCGCAGTGCGCGGAATTTTGCCATGGTCAAAAACTGGTCGGCATCCGCGGCGAGCCGCGCATAGATCATGTCCTGCGCCTGCTCCAGCGGAACGCCTGCGCCTTCGATCGCGCGCAGATAGGCTACGCCGCAGGCGAGTACGAACGCGAGCTCCTGCACCTCGGAGCCGCCGGCATCGTGGATCAAGCGCCCGTCGGCGGACGCGAACGGTCCCTTGAAGCCGAGCGCTGCGAGCCCCTTGATTGCGCCGGTGACGGCCGGAACGATCTCGTCCCATGTGTAGGGGCTGTGACCCCACACCGCGCCAGCCGCGAGCGGATCGAGCCCGAAGCGGATGTTGCAGGCGGCGGGATCGAGGCCGTTGCTCTTCACATATTCCGCGACGTGGATCGCCGCCATCCGCGATTGCGGACCGATCTGGAGCTCGATGCCGATGCCGGCATCGAGATGAATATCCTTGAAGACCTTGGCGACCGCATCGGCCGAAGGTTCCAGCCCGAACCCGTGAGCGCCACTGCCGCCGGCGAACACCAGCGCGAGCCCCGTCGCGCCATTTTCGAGATCGGTCAGCGCCTGCGCATTCGCGAGCGCCGCATCGGGATGGTCGATCCGCTGCATGATCTGCCACGGCGCAGCGGCAGGCCGTCCCACCACGGGCGCAACGCCCCTGGCGCGGGGATAGAGCGGGTCGATCTTGAGGCCGTCATAAGTCTTGCCGACCAGCTTCTCGAACGGCGCGCCCTTCAGCACGCCGTCGACCAGCTTGCGCCAGTCGTCGACGGTCGCCTTGGGAAAATCGGCCGCGAGCGGCAGGTCGTCAGTCACGGAGGTCATACGGCCAAGGGCTCCCAAAAATCTTGTTGTTCGCAGGCGAAATTGCCACGGCCGGCCGTCGCTGCAAACGGTTGTTTTTGGTTAACCGGTATCCGGAAGCCGCTCAATGCCTTGCGTCGAGACGCTGGCAAGTCCGTCACGCACACGTATGCCCGAGATCACGCGGTCGGGCGCGATTTCAGCCAGCGGCACCAGCACGAAGGCGCGCTCGAACAGGCGCGGATGCGGCAAGGTCAGGTCGGGCTTCTGCAAGCTGACATCGTCATAGGCGATCATGTCGAGATCGAGCGTGCGCGGGCCCCATTGCCGCTCCTTGTTCCGTGTGCGGCCGAATTTCTGCTCGACCTTCTGCATCACGAACAGGAGCGCATGCGGATCGAGGCTGGTCTCGATCTCGACGCAGGCATTGATGAAGGGGTCCTGGTCCTCGTCGCCCCAGGGCGGCGTCGCGTAGTCCGAGGAGCGTGCGATCATTGCGGCTTGCGCCATGCCGCAGATATGGGCGATCGCCTTGCGGAATGTCGTGCGAACGTCGCCGACATTGCCACCGAGTGCGATCAGCACGCTCGCCATATCAAGGATGCCGCGAACGCGTCAGCATGATGCCGACGTCGTCGAAGATCGCGGCGATCGGCGCATGCGGCTTGTGCACGGTGATCTTCACGGCGCGGATGCGCGGGAAGTGTGACAGGATGGCATCGGCGACCGCGCCGGCCGCCCGCTCCAGCAGCTTGTAGTTGGTGTTCTTGAACGCCGCCGTCGTGGTCGCCACGACTTCGGCGTAGGACACCGTATCGGCGAGCCGGTCGCTACGCGACGGCTCCGACAAATCGGTATAGAGCTCGAGGTCGATGACAAAGCGCTGGCCGACTTCGGTCTCGTGATCCATCACGCCGTGGCGGGCGTGGATCGACAGGCCGGTGACGAAGATCGTATCGGTCATTGCTTGCTCTCGATTGCGTTCGCGACCCGCAGGGCCTGCAAGGTCTCGGCGACGTCATGGGTCCGGATGATCTTGGCGCCGCGCTGTGCGGCGATCAGATGCGCGGCGATCGAGCCGGCGAGCCGTTCTTTCGGCTCCGAGGGCGATACCGAGGCGATGAAGCGCTTGCGCGAAGCGCCGACCAGGACCGGCAGGCCGAACATGTCGAATTCGCGCAGCCGCGCCAGCGCGGTCATGCTCTGCTCGGCCGTCTTGCCGAAGCCGATGCCGGGATCGAGCACGATTTTTTCGCGCGCAATGCCGGCCTTGGCGGCGATATCGAGCGAGCGCAGGAAGAACGCCTTCATGTCTGCGACGATGTCGATGGCGGAATCGACGGTCTCGCGGTTGTGCATGACGATGACGGGGACGCCGCGCGCGGCGATGAGCTGTGCCATGCCGGTGTCGCGCTGCAGGCCCCAGACGTCGTTGGCGATCGCAGCGCCCTGGTCGAGCGCAAAGGCCACGACTTCAGCCTTCATGCTGTCGATCGACACGGGCACGCCCAGCGCCACCACGCCTGACAACACCGGCTTCAGCCGCGCCAGCTCGTCCGCCGCCGTCACCGGCCGGGCGCCTGTGTAGGGCCGGGTGGACTCGGCACCGATGTCGATGATGTCGACGCCGGCCTCGATCATCGCCCGCGCCCGCGCAAGCGCCAGCTCGGGCGCGATAAACTCGCCGCCGTCGGAGAAGGAATCCGGGGCGACGTTGAGCACGCCCATCACTGCCGGAATCGGCCGCTCCAGCAGCGTCCGCAGCACGTCGGGCCCGGCCGAGCCGGCCGGCGGGACGGATGGGGAGGGCGAGGCATTCATGCGGCCCGCTTTAGCGGTCGGGGAGGGGGGATTCAAGGTGGGAGGTGGCGAATGTCGATGTGTTCGCGGAGCATCGATCGCCTCCACTGTCATTGCCCGCGAAAGCGGGCAATCCAGTATTCCGAGGCCGTGCGGTGATACGGAGGAGCCGCAGCGTACTGGATACCCCGCCTTCGCGGGGTATGACACCGAGAGCTAACGCGGCAGGTCGTATGCCGAGGGAGATGCCCTAATACGTAATCTTCGGCGGCAGCTTCTTCGCCTTGGCGATGATGTCGCCGACCGATTTTTCCGAGGGCAGGATGCGGACGAGCTTCTTCTTCACGTTGGCTTCCCGCATGCTCTGGGCGAGCCGTGCCGGATTCCGATAAGCGAGCTCGCGCACGGTGGTGACGCCGGCGGCGCGGACGAGGCCGACCTTGGCCCGGCCCATCCCGGGAATGCGCATGTAGTCGGAGACGTTGGCCCATTCCAGCAACTGCTGCTCGCTGATGCCGGTCTTGGCGGCGAGCGCCTTGCGACCCTTCACGGTCGAGGCCGCCTCGAGCAGCGCGTCGGTCGTGCGGATTCCTTGCGCCTTCAATTTGTTGGCGGCAAAGGCTGGCAGGCCCTCAATCTCGGAGATCGGATATGTCATGATACTCGATATGAAAAGCGTCGCTCAGGCGAACTGGCTGAGGCCCGGCGTCCCCGCGATGATCTTGCCCATCTGATCCGCTCCGATTTTGTCTCGGCCGTAGCGGAAAAGTTCACGGGCAACGTTCTGAATCTCGGACATGCCAAGTCCCAGGCCCATCAGGCGCGTGCCGACGGCCATCAGGCCGCCGCCCATCAGCCGCGACAGTCCGCCGCCGCTCCTGGACGCTTCTATCGCCGCTTCTGCACCGGGAATCTGATCGATCAGCGCTTCGACGTTCTCGGAAGGACCTTCGCTGCGGAGGAAGCCCAGGATAATGCCGACGGTCTTTTCAGCCACAGCACCATCTATGCTGGCGTTCGACGCCAGCCGCCCGATCAGCTCGTCCATAAGGCCCGCCCCTCAGCCGGTTTGCATGCCCGAGTATTGCTTCCGAAATGATCTTGATCCGGAGCGATGTGAAATACAAGCGATGAACGTACGCAAGGTTCCGATTCACTCTCGAAGGCGCGAAAAGTGTTGCAGCGATGCAAGAGCGGAGATGGATTCAGCGAAAAATTGCCGCGGTGCGAACGCGTCATTCCTACTTTCGGCTGATGTCGGCGGTATGTTTCCGACAATGTCGCATGCTCGGGGCGCGTTGAACGGTTTTAATCCGCACGCGACATGCGTTAAACTACGGAGCAGGTGCATTCGAGTTTCAATAGGCGAAACACGGCAGAGAGATCAGAGAGAAGCATGACCGCACAGGACAGCAAGCTCGGCGACACCGACGACAAGATCTTCGTCGGCAAGGGAGACGAGCAGGCATGGCTGACGCTGGCGCTTGCCAATCGCCACGGCCTCGTCACGGGTGCAACCGGGACCGGTAAGACGGTATCGCTGCAAGTCATGGCGGAAGGATTTGCGCGCGCCGGCGTTCCGGTCTTCGCATCCGACATCAAGGGCGACCTCTCCGGCATCTCCGAGGTCGGCGAGGCCAAGGATTTCATTGTCAAGCGTGCCACCGAGATGGGGCTGACGTTCCAGCCCGACCAGTTCTCGACGGTGTTCTGGGACGTGTTCGGCGAACAGGGCCATCCGGTGC
Source organism: Bradyrhizobium sp. 61 (assembly GCF_023073075.1). Lineage (NCBI taxonomy): Bacteria > Pseudomonadati > Pseudomonadota > Alphaproteobacteria > Hyphomicrobiales > Nitrobacteraceae > Bradyrhizobium > Bradyrhizobium sp. 61. Next base: position 413,800 of record NZ_JADPIU010000084.1, read on the forward strand.
GGGCGACCGTCACGGAGATGGGGCCGCTTCTGCTCGCGCGCATGCTCGACCTGAACGACGTGCAGGAAGGCGTGCTCAACGTCGCCTTCCGCGTCGCCGACGACAACGGGCTGACCCTCATCGACATGAAGGATCTGCGCGCGCTGCTCGATGCCATCGTGCCGGATGCCGGCAAGAAGGGGGCGGACGCCGAGGAAAGCCCGCTTGCCGACATCAAGAAGGAGGCCCAGGGTTTTGGCAACGTCACCAAGGCCACCGTCGGCACCATCCAGCGCCAGCTTCTGGTGCTGGAGAACCAGGGCGGCACCAAATTCTTCGGCGAGCCGGCGCTGACGCTGAAGGACTTCATGAAGACCGACCGCGACGGCCGCGGCATGGTCAACATCCTTGTTGCCGACAAGCTGCTGCAGAGTCCACGGCTTTACGCGACATTCCTGCTGTGGATGCTGTCAGAATTGTTCGAAGAGCTGCCCGAGGCCGGCGACCTGCCGAAGCCGAAGCTGGTGTTCTTCTTCGACGAGGCACATCTGTTGTTCAACGACGCGCCGAAGGCGTTGATGGACAAGATCGAGCAGGTGGTGCGTTTGATCCGATCCAAGGGCGTCGGCGTCTATTTCGTGACGCAAAACCCCGTCGACGTGCCCGACCGCGTGCTCGGGCAATTGGGCAACCGTGTGCAGCATGCGCTGCGTGCCTTCACCCCGCGCGACCAGAAGGCGGTCGCCGCCGCGGCCCAGACCTTCCGGCCCAACCCGAAGCTCGACACCGCCAAGGTGATCATGGAGCTCGGTAAGGGCGAGGCGCTGGTGTCCTTCCTCGAAGGCAACGGCACGCCAACGATGGTCGAGCGTGTCATGATCCGGCCGCCATCGGCCCGCATCGGATCGATCACGCCGGAAGAGCGCAAGGCGATCATGGATGCGAGCCCGGTGAAGGGCAAATACGACACCGCTGTCGATGCCGAATCCGCCTACGAGATGATCCAGAAGCGGATTGCCGGCACGGCTGCGACTGCCGATGCCGGTGCGGCCGATGGCGGTGGCGGCGGCATCCTCGGCCAGATCGGCTCGATGGTCGGCACCATCTTCGGCACCAACGTCAAGCGCGGCCGTCTGTCGACGGGCCAGGTCATTGCGCGCGACATGACGCGATCGGTCACCAACCAGGTTATCGGGGGGATGGCGGCCAATCTCGGCAAATCGGTCGCCGGCCAGCTCGGTGGCTCGATCGGCCGCACCCTGGTGCGAGGCGCGCTCGGCGGGTTGCTGCGAAGGTAGGCAGAGAAGCCGGATTTGAGGCACTAAAGCCTCCACTGCGTCATGGCCGGGCCTTGTCCTGGCCATCCACGCCTTAGTTGCAGCTCGAAGAACGTGGATGCCCGGGCCTCGCCTCGCCGAAGCGGCTTCGGCCGCGCAGGAGGGACAGTCCCGGGCATGACGAGATCTCGCGAGTATTTGGATGCGATTGCCCCGCACGCCGGGCGAGGCCGAACACCATAAATTCAGGTGAGGGGGGTTCTCCAAGCGTCCGTCGGTCTGCTACGTGCTATTTGTTGCCGACGGGACATAATGTGACATCACCGAATCTATCAGACAAACTTGGCCCGCACAGAGCCTTGTCGCTACGTGCGCCGCTCGATCTGCTCTTCCTGATCTGCTGCGTCCTCCTGACCGCCAACGTGCTCGTTCCCGAGATCTTCGGCCACGGCAAGACCAAGGATTATGGGCTGTGGTACTGGGCCGGGCAGCAGGTGCTGCACGGTGGATCGCTCTATCCCGACCAGATCGGCGAGTATTTCGAATTCATCTATCCACCGCTGCCGGCGATCCTGCTGGCGATCCCGAGCTGGTTCGGCAAGATCCCGCTCTATGTCGTGCTGTCGATCCTGAACGTGGTGGCATGGTGGTACACGGGCAACTTCTCCAATGCCATGACGGGATCGGGCCGCAGGCCCGGCCCGTGGCTCGAAGCGCTGCCGGCCATCGTCACCGTGACCTTCGTGTTCGACATGTTCGACCTCGGCCAGCCGAACCTCGTGCTGCTGGCGATAATGCTGTGGGGCTTCTGGTCGTTGCAGCATCAGCGCTCCTGGCTCGCAGGCTTCCTGTTCGCGCTCGCCACCGCCATCAAGGTGTTTCCGATCGCGGTGCTGCCCTATCTGATCTGGCGCAGGAAGTGGGCGGCCACCGTCGCGACGGTCGCTTTCACCGGCATCCTTCTCTATGTCGTGCCTGCACCGATCCGCGGCTTCGAGCGCAACGCGGCCGAGCTCAAGACCTGGTATCAGGGCATGGTCGGCACGAGCTCGGAAAAGGGCTTTGGCCAGCGCGACGAGCAGAACTGGTCGTGGGTCAACCAGTCCCTGATTGCCGTCACGCATCGCCTGGTCCGCCCGATCAACTACAATCAGGAAGATCCCAACAAGCCGCCGCGCACGATGAATGTCATCGATGTCGATTACAAGACGGCGAACTTGATCGTGCTGGCGTTGTCGGCGTTGCTCGGGCTCGGCTTCCTCGCGGTGATGCCGCCGCAAGCGCGGCGAACGGCGCGCTCGGATGCGGAGGAGCTCGGCATCCTGTTCTGCCTGATGACGGTGGCATCGCCGCTGGCGCGGCAATACTACTTCATGTGGCTGTTCTTCCCGATGACGGTGCTGATGCATCGCGCCGCTTTCGACGCGCGACCGAACGTGCGGCTGGGAACCTGGCTCGCGCTGGGCGCTGCCGGCATCCTCATGCTGCTGTCGCTGCCGTGGTTTCCCAATGTCATCCAGGCCTGGGGCAATAACCTTGTCGCGACCGCCATTCTTGCAGGTAGCCTCGCATGGCACATCCGGCATCCGCCGGTTGCGGCTGGCTCCGAGGCGGCGGCGGCGCTAAAACCCGGTACCTCTTGAGACTCACAAGTCAGGAATACGACCATGGCCAATGCGCAGCTTCAATCGGTGCTCGATCACATTGACAAGGATTTCGACAACAGCCTGGAGCGTCTGTTCTCGCTGTTGCGGATCAAGTCGATCTCTGCGGATCCGGCCTTTGCCGCCGACTGCAAGGCTGCGGCCGAGCATCTCGCCAAGGACATCGCGAGCCTCGGTGTCGCCACTGAAGTCCGCCCGACCGCCGGCCATCCCGCCATCGTCGGCAAGACCGGGGCGGGCGGACGGCCGCATGTGATTTTCTACGGCCATTACGACGTGCAGCCGGTCGATCCGCTCGATCTCTGGCACCGTCCGCCGTTCGAGCCTGTCGTCACCGACCATGCCGACGGCCGCAAGATCATCGTCGCGCGCGGCGCCGAGGACGACAAGGGCCAGGTCATGACCTTCGTCGAGGCCTGTCGCGCCTGGAAGAAAGTGACGGGCTCGCTGCCGATCGACATCACCTTCCTGATCGAAGGCGAGGAGGAGGTCGGCTCGAAGAACTTTGTCCCTTTCATCGAGGCCAACAAGGACGAATTCAAAGCGGACTACGTGCTGGTCTGCGACACCGGCATGTGGGACCGCAACACGCCCGCGATCACGACGTCGCTGCGCGGCCTGCTCTATGAAGAGCTGAAGATCACCGCCGCCAATCGCGATCTGCATTCCGGCGTGTTCGGCGGCAGCGCGATGAACCCGATCCGGGTGCTGACGAAAATCCTGGGCGGCCTGTTCGACGACGACAACCGCATCACCATCCCCGGCTTCTATGACGGCGTGAAGGATCTGCCGCCTGATATCCTGGAGCAGTGGAAGAAGCTCAACCTCACGCCGGAGATGTTCCTCAAGCCGATCGGTCTGTCGATCCCCGCCGGCGAGAAGGGCCGGCTGCTGATCGAGCAGGCCTCCTCGCGTCCGACCTGCGACGTCAACGGCATCTGGGGCGGCTATATCGGCGAAGGCTCCAAGACGGTGATCCCGTCGCATGCCTCGGCCAAGGTCTCGTTCCGCCTGGTCGAAGGGCAGGACCCCCAGAAGATCCGCAAGGCTTTTCGCGACTACGTGACGGCGCGTATCCCCGGCGACTGCAAGGTCGAGTTCGGCGATCACTCCGCCGCGCCCGCGGTGGCGCTCGACTGGAACATGAAACCGCTCGCGGCCGCCAGCAAGGCGCTGACCGAGGAGTGGGGCAAGGAGACCGTGCTGATGGGCTCGGGCGCCTCGATCCCGATCGTCGCCGATTTCAAGCGGACGCTTGGGCTCGACTCGCTGCTGGTCGGCTTCGGATTGGACGACGACAACATCCATTCGCCGAACGAGAAATACGACCTCCGCAGTTTCCAGAAGGGCATCCGCTCCTGGGCGCGGATCCTCGCGGCGCTCGCGGACGTGAAATAAGCGCGGCGCCGTGGGGTGGGCAAAGGCGCAAAGCGCCGCGCCCACCATTCGTCCGCGATCGCGATAGAAGAGGTGGGCACGCTTCCGCCTTCGCTCTTCGAGCTACGGCGGACAAGTCGCTTTGCCGACCCTACGAAGACTCTCTCCTCGTCATTGCGAGCGTAGCGAAGCAATCCAGAATCCCTCCACGGGCACAGTCTGGATTGCTTCGTCGCTTCGCTCCTCGCAATGACGGCGCAAATAAAAACGCCGCCCGGAATTGGGCGGCGTTTCATTCCAAAAGGCGTAGAGGTTCGTTGAACGCTACCCTACACCAAATCCGGAAAATCTCAAGACCGGTAGCCCGGAAGCTCGCGGTCGAGCTTGCGCAGCAGCGGCGGCCAGACCAGGTTGGTGGCGCGCAGCTCGGCGCGGTCGCGGTTGGCGAGCAGCTCGGTGTTCTTCTCGATCGCAATCTCCTCGACCGGGTAGACCGGCGTGCCCAGCGCGCGCGTGCGCACCTGCATCGAGCAGGCGCGCTCGAGGTGGTACATGCGCTCGAACGCGGAGGCGACCGAGCGGCCGACCGTCAGCGTGCCGTGGTTACGCAGCAGCATGTGGTTGTGGTCGCCGAGGTCCTTCTGCAGCCGCGGCCGCTCGTCGTGGTCGAGCGCGATGCCCTCATAGTCGTGATAGGCGAGGTCGTGGGTGACGAGCTGGGCGGTCTGGTTCAGCGGCAGCAGCCCTTCCGCGCTGCTCGACACCGCGGTGCCGTCGAGCGTGTGGAGATGCAGCACGCAGATTGCGTCCTCGCGCACCTCGTGGATCGCCGAATGGATGGTGAAGCCGGCCGGGTTGATGCTGTACTCGCTCTCGGAGAGCTGGTTGCCGTGCAGGTCGACCTTGACGAGGCTCGATGCCGTGATCTCGTCGAACATCAGTCCGTAGGGGTTGATGAGGAAGTGATGGTCGGGGCCGGGCACGCGCGCCGAAATGTGGGTGTCGACCAGATCGTCCCAGCCATACAGCGAGACGAGGCGGTAGCAGGCGGCGAGATTGACCCGTTGCTGCCACTCCGCCTCCGTCATGTTCGACGGCACTTCCTTCAGGCGCGCTTCCGCTGGCGACATGGCTTATCTCTCCGAACATCGTTGTTGCGGGGAGGGAGCGTAGTCGCGGGTGAGGCTGGCGGCAAGGCGGTCAAATCGCAGCAGCCACGCGTAGCCCGCATGGAGCCAACGGGTCGGCGCGAAGCGCCGCCCAATGACAGCTCCGCGAAATGCGGGGCCTCACGAAAAGTCCCGGAGAAAATTACTACGGCGCCGGGATCGACAGCAGGCTGGAAATGCTGCGGCCGCGGATGTCGTAGACGCGGGCGAACACCACGTCGTCGCGCTTGATCTCGACCATCACGGGCGCAGTGAGGCCCTTGCAGTAGAACTCGCCGAGCGTCATCGCGAAATCGGCCGCGTTGGAATCCCAGCCGATGGTGAAGTCGGGCCCGAGCGCGACCTGGGCCGGGCGCTGCGGACCGCACACCGCGACCTTCCATTTGCGGTTGCCCGGCGCCACTTCCTGCCGCTCGACGATCTGCTCGCGCAGTTCGTCCGAGGCCTGCTTCAGCGCAAGGCCCCAATAGTCCAGCATGAAGCGGTCGTCGGCGCCGCGCACGGTGCCGGCGATGTGGTTGAAGTGCGTGTATTGATAGGGATGCAGCCGGATCATCTCGGCCAGCGACAGCGCGAGGCCGAAGCAGAAGGTCGCGAGCACGACGGGCTGCCAGGTGCGGTGGTTGGTGCGCAGGCGCTCCATGGCCCAGGCAAAGGCGACGCCGCCGAGCACCGCCATCGGCGGGATCACGAAGACGAAATGGCGGATGCCGTTGTACAGCGCCGGCCGCTTCACCATCGCGATCGCGAGCGGCAGGGTCGCCGCCAGCGTCAGCATCAAGAGGATGGTCTTGCGGCGCGCCGGAACCTCGCGGCGCGGCAGCATGGCGAAGGTACTGACCACGGCGCCGCCCATCAGCACCAGCATCACCTCGGGAAGCTGCAGCGCGAACAGCGTCGGCAGATAGGACCAGGGCATGTCGGGCACGGACACGATCGCGCCGTCGAACATCTCCTTCCAGGGCTTCTCGAAGAAATGCGAGAAATAGGTCAGGGCCTCGAAGGGATTGCCGGGCTCCATGATAGACCACGGCCAGATCAGGCCCATCACGAGGTAGCCGAACACGAGGCCGGGCAGCAGCACGTAGACGACATGGGCGAAGCGGCGGGCTGCTTCGCGGACGCCTTCGGTGCGCAGTTCCTCCAGGAACAACGGCATGAAGCCGATCATAGCGTAGACCAGTGCGAGGCCGCCGAGGACGCGGCAGCCGAGCGAGAGGCCGGCACCCAGGCCGACGATCAGGATCGTGCGCGGCGACGGCTGCGGATATTCCTCGGCGAGGCGCACGAGGCCGAGCATCAGGATGATCATGGCCACCGCGAAGGGCGCATCCTTCGGGTTCATGAACATGTGGCCGTAGAAGATCGGGCAGAGCGCGAGCAGCAGGAGCGCGGCAAGGCCGGCAAGGGGCCCGCCGATGCGACGGCCGAGCCGCCACGTCACCGCAAGCCCGATCACGCCGACCATGGCGCCGAGCAGGCGTCGCGTCTCGAACAGCTCGAGCGGAATGACCTTGTGCAGGAGAGCCGCGACCATGTCGAAGCCGCCGCCATACATGTAGAGATTCGCGAAGGAGAGCGCCGCGGTGTCCCTGAAGCCGGAACCGAACATGCGCAGCAGCAGGTCGGCATATTCAGCGTGGGTGTAATCGTCCCAGCCGAGCCCGTAGTCGCGGAAGGTCAAGCCTGCAATGACGGCGACCGCAGCCAGCACCAGCATGGCGAGATCGTCGCAAGTCCGTTCAACCGAGCGCCGCAGAGGCGTGTCGATCGCCGAAGTCGTGATGGATGTCATGGCTATTGGTGACCCGGAATCCCCTCTTGGCCCTGCTGGTGCCCGCGGGCCACTTCCCCGGAATCCCTATAGCGCAGTTCCATTACCAAGTAATTGGGCATTATGGCTAAAATCCTGATGCGACGCAGCAAATCCAGACAGTTGAGAGCAGCTTAGAAGTAGCGGGCCGTAGCTGAAGGGAATGTGAATAAGTCCCTGATATCCTTCCCTTTAGGAACGCAGGCTCTAATTCGCCGTTGGCGTGGAACACCGTATGACGGTATCGTGGCGTAACGGGTGTCGCGCACGGCTGCGCGACCAGGGGTGAGTTCGATGAGCTTGGCATTGTTGATTGTGGGGATTTTCGCCGTCCTGGCGGGCCTCCTTACGATCCTGTTCGGCTTCACCGTTAGGGAGGCCAGCCTCGGCAGCACCCTCATAATCTCCGGCACCATTGGCGTCTGCTCCGGAATGTTACTGGCCGGCCTCTACGTCGTGGTCGTGGAACTGAAGGGCATCGCCCGCCGGCTGGCCGGATCGGCCGTGCCGGCCGAGGTTCGGGTCAGGCCCGTGCTGCCGGGCCTCGCGGTGCCTGGCGCGCCAGTGTCCGAGCCGTTCCCGGCATCGGCGACGAAAACCGAGCCACCACCGGCCGCGGGTCTGCCGCCGTGGCAGAGCGAGGCCGCCGCGCGCGAGCGTCCGCGCGCCGAACCGCCGCCGGAGCCGGAAGCTCCGACACCGCCTGCGGCTCCGGAAGCGCCGCGCCGCCGCAACCTGTTGTTCGCCTCGTCCTCCCGCAAGGAGCGCGAGCGCGCGGAGGCGAAGGCGACAGAGAGCTTGCCGCCGCAGCCTCATGACGAGCCCACGGAACCGGCCGCCCCGGAGAGTCAGCCGGCGGGCTTCGACGATGCCTGGCCGAGGCCGGACCGTATGCGGCCACCGGAACCGCCGGCCGCCGGGCGTCGCCCGCCGCCGCGCTCGCCGTCGATCTTTACCGAGCCCGGCCCGCCGCCGCCTCCCCCCGAACCGACGCCGGTCGAGCAGGCGCCCGTGACCGTGCTCAAATCGGGTATCGTCGACGGCATGGCCTATTCGCTCTATTCCGATGGCTCGATCGAAGCGCAGATGCCGGAAGGCATGATGCGCTTCGCCTCGATCGACGAACTGCGCGCCCATCTCGACCAGCGGTCCTGAGGCCGCCGCGTCCAAGTAGAGCGCCATCGTTCTTGTCACTTCGTCAGTAATCAGCTCATATTCGTCAGTCGTCTTATTTCGGCCGAATGTATTGTTGACACGGAATACTTAGGCGTCGTCTCTCCGGCGAGACGCAAGGTCAGGGAAAGGTCGGGCCCATGTCGGATAACGGGGCTAAGAATTTCATCGAGCTGACGGCCAGCATCGTGTCCGCCTATGTCGGCAACAATCCGACGCCGGCGGCCGATATCCCGAACCTGATCAGCCAGGTGCATGGCGCCCTGGTGCGCGTCTCGTCAGGCCGCGCCGAGACCGCGCCGCTCGAGCCGGCCAAGCCGGCGGTGTCGCTGAAGAAGTCGATCGCGCCGGACTATCTGGTCTGTCTGGAAGACGGCAAGCGCTTCAAGTCGCTGAAGCGCCATCTGCGCACCCAGTACAACATGACGCCGGAGCAATATCGCGAGAAATGGGGCCTGCCGGCCGACTATCCCATGGTCGCGCCGAACTACGCGGTGGCGCGCTCGCAACTGGCAAAGCAGATGGGACTGGGACAGCAGCAGCGGAAGCGGAAGTAGTCGCTTCAGGTGGCTTCCGCGAGCGCCTCTTTCGCGTCGGTCTTGATGCGCTCGACCATCGAGCGCAGGCCGTTGGAGCGCTGCGGCGTCAGATGATCGCGAAAGCCGAATTCGTTGAACACCGCGATCGCGTCGGTCGCAAGGATCTGCTGCGGCGTGCGGCCGGAGTAAAGCGAGAGCACGATCGCGACCAGCCCGCGCACGATGTGGGCGTCACTGTCGCCGCGATATTTCAGGATCGGGGCGCCGCCATCGCGATCGACCAGCTTCTGGAGCCAGACCTGGCTGACGCAGCCATTCACCTTGTTCTCGGCCGAATGCTCGGATTCGGGCATCGGTTCCAGGGTGCGGCCGAGCTCGATGACGTACCGGTAGCGGTCGTCCCACTCGTCCAGAAGCTCGAAATTGTCCCTGATTTCGTCGATCGTCGTCATGCTGGCCCAATGTTCCCGTTCAGGCCAATATAAGGATGCGAAGACGCGAAATCGATAGGGTTTGGGCGCTAATTCGCCGGCGCCGCCGCAGGGCCGCGCCATTCCAGCGCGAGGTCGTCCTGGCTCAGGGTGTCGCGCGGCGCCTCGCCCGAGGCGGCATCGCCTTCGCCGGCCAGCGCGATCGAGCCGGTATGATCGGGCGCCTTCTTGTCGGTCTTCTCGAGCTGCTCTTTCTTGTCGTTGATGATCTGGTAGATTTTCTTCGCGCCGTCCTGTGCGCGCTGGCCGATGATCGTCGCGGCCTGGCCGCCGACCTCGCAGGCCGCCGGCTGGCGCTTGCAGAACTGGGTCACGTCGGAGACGGCCGCGGTCGCAGCCTGCACCGCATCGGCGGCGCCGATCTGCGGCAGCTTCTCCGATTCGGGCGTCTTGTCCCGCGGCAGGAGCACCAGCACCAGCCCGAGCCAGAATGTGATGCGGAGCAGAAAGCGCATCTTATCGACCTGTATGTTAGATCCCGCCGCGGCGATGCCCGCGAGGCGCCGGACCTAGCAACTCTCGATAAATCGCAAGTGATTGCCTTCCGCTTAATTCGCGGAAAATCTGCGCAAGAATCTTCCCGAACAGCCACGTCGTAAATTTTCGATTGACGCCGGAGCCCCGTGATTCCGGTGGCGCCGCTTGTCCACCAATTCGAAACCATGCGGGGACTGGTGAAACCCTGTGTTCACCATCCCCGATGATGACGTGGTCAAATCGCCTAAAAATCTCCGCGATGACACAGTGTCCGGCGGCGGGCCGCATTGCCTTAGCACTCGTTTAAGGTCGCTCTGACACGGTGGCTCAACGATAAGGAGGCGTTCCGGCACGTCTTCTCGACGAGTGGGCCGAAGCGCGAGACCCGTGACAGTTTTGAGTATCATCCGCGATTGTCTCGATGCACTGCTGCATCCCTCCGCGCGTTACGACGCGCTGACGCGAGCGCGCCATCGTGCCTTCATGGCGCCGCGGCTGCTCGGCAGCCTGGCCGCGTTTGCCGCATTCCCGGTTTATCTCGCCACGCGAGGCGCGCCGAGCGCGATCGAGGTCGCCGCCTTCGCGTGGCTGATCGCCCCCATTCTCCTGTCATGGTTCCTGTCGCGCACCGGCCGCTATGAAGGCGCCCATGTGCTGTCGTCGCTGGCGCTCGCCGGCCTGATCATGGCGGTTGCCGGCACCACCGGCGGCATCGAATCATTCGCCGCGATCTGGCTGGTCGTGGTTCCCCTGGAAGCTGCGTTGTCGGCCTCGCGCCGCGTCGCGGCCTTCGCCTCCCTGCTTGCGCTCTCCTGCGCCGGCGTCCTGATTCTTGCCGGCCAGCTCGGCTGGCTGCCGGCTGGAGACGCCAGCGCCGCACAACGCGGCGTGCTGATGGCGTTCGGCGTCGCCTCGGCGACGCTCTATGCCGCGGGCCTCGCCTTCGGTGCGGAATCGCTCGCGCGCACCAGCGTTGCGCTGCTGTTGCGCGAGGAAGAGCGCTATCGCCTGCTGGCGCGCAATATGAGCGACGTCATCTCGCGGCATCGGCGCAACGGCGCTGTGCAATTCATCTCGCCGGCGGTGGAAGCCATGCTCGGCATGCCCGTCGCGCAGCTGCTCGGCCACGGCCTGTTCGACCGCGTCCATGTCGCCGATCGTCCGGCCTATCTCACCGCGCTCTCCGATGCCGCGCGCGGCGACGTGCGTAGCGTCGAGTTCCGGTTGCGGCGGGAGCCGGCCGGATCGGAGCGTGGCCAGGTCGATTTCATCTGGGTCGAGATGCGCTGCCGGCCGCTCGACCAGGATATCGGCCGCCAGGATATTGACAGCGATGCCACGCGCGAGGCGGAAGTCGTCGGCGTGATGCGCGACGTCACCGATCGCAAGCTCGCGGAGCAGGCGCTCGATCAGGCGCGCAGCGCCGCGGAAGCGGCCGATGCCGCCAAGACCCGTTTCCTCGCCACCATGAGCCACGAGCTGCGCACGCCGCTCAACGCCATCATCGGCTTCTCCGAGATGATCGCGCAGGAGCAGACCCTGATGCTGGGTGCGGCCCAGCGCAAGGAATATGCCCAGCTCATCAACGATTCCGGCCAGCATCTGCTGTCGGTCGTCAACGGCATCCTCGACATGTCCAAGATGGAATCGGGCAATTTCGAGATTGCGTCGGAACCGTTCACGCCGCGCGCCTCTCTGATGCATTGCTGCAATCTGCTGGCGCTGAAGGCGCGGGAGAACGGCATCGACCTCATCACCGATGCGCCGCAGGACCTGCCCGTCATGACTGGCGATCCGCGTGCCTTCAAGCAGATCGTGCTCAATCTCGTCGCCAACGCCATCAAGTTCACCGAGCGCGGCGGTCAGGTCACCGTATCGGCCGCGGTGTCCGGATCGCAGCTCGCGCTGCGCATCAGCGACACCGGTGTCGGCATTGCGGCGGATGATCTCAAGCGCATCGGCGCGCCGTTCTTCCAGGCCGGAAAGACCTATCAGCGCCGACACGAAGGCACGGGTCTCGGGCTTTCGATCGTGAAGAGTCTGGTGGCGTTGCATCTCGGCGAATTGACTGTACAAAGCAGGCTCGGCGAGGGCACCTCCGTCACCGTCAGATTGCCGCTCGTCTACACGCCGCCGCAGGCCAAGACGTCCGATAGAATGGCGGCCGAGAGCAAGATCGCGACGCTGACACCGGTGCCGCGCCAGGAGCTTCAGGACCAATCTCACGACCAACCAGCTCTGGTGAAGAAAAGTGCCTAAGAAGTCTGCCAAGGACGAAGCCGCTCCGCGCCGCCGTGGCGCCAAGGCCGCGGTCATCGATGTCGAGACCGAGCGCAATCTTGCGATGCGCATCCTGCTGCACAGTCCCAAGGATACGCTGGCCGGTCTCGTCGCCGTCGCCGCAGTCAGTGCGATCGTTGCCAACGCGCTGTTCCTTCAGACCGGCCGGCATCCGGCGCCGATGTTCGGCACCGTGATCAATCTTCCCGCGCCGTCGTCCGTGCCGCTGTCGAACCCCTTGCCGCGTCCGCGCCCCGTCGGCGCCGATACCTCGCCGCTGGAGCCGAGAGCGACGGAATTCCGCGCCGAGCCCAAGCCTGTCGAGCGCGCCGCCGAGAAGGCCCCCGAGAAGCCGGTCGAGGCGACGGCATCGATGCCGCGTGCGGGCGATCCGATGACCAATCTGGTCAAGCAAACGACGTCGGCGCCGCCGCAATCCGTCGCCATCGCGCGTCCGCCGGCGCCGATTCCCGTGCAGCAGAGTCCGGCCGCGCGGCGTATCGCCGGCGTGCAGCGCGCGCTGTCCGAATACGGCTATGGCAATTTGAAGATCACGGGCACGATGGGCGCAGAGACGCAGTCGGCGATCCAGAAATTCGAGCGCGAGCACAAGATGCAGGTGACGGGTCAGGTCTCCGACCGCCTGCTGCGCGAGCTCGGAGCCGCGATCGGCCACCCCGTCGAATAAGCGTCATTGTTGTGCGAAGGCTGGTGCTGATTGCAGCACTGGCCTATCGTGCTCTTCATGCGTTTGAAATCAAACATTTGGGTTTCCGCCTACCTGCGCCGGTGCCAGACCGAAGGCGTGTTCGGGGCGGTGCGTCGTCGCGGTGCCGAGGAGGCGGGCGCGGTATTCGTGAAGGTGTCGCTGCTCGACGGCAACGCGATGCTGTACGTACCGGCGCCGCAGACCGTCTATGACGACGGCCGGCCGGTCGATCGCTTCTTCGTGCCACTTGCCGCGCAGCCGATGCCTGAGCCAGCGGTCGAGGAGCGCCTCACCAAGGAAATCCGCTTCGATCCGGACGCCTGGATCGTCGAGACCGAGGACCGCAAAGGCCGTCACTTCCTCGAATTGGCGAAGACCTAGCGGTCCGATCCGTCGGTGCCCGTCCGCACCGCAGGCGCCGAGCCCGGCTGCACGCCCGGCCGGGTCTGGCTGGCGCCCGCACGCGCGCGCTGGCGTTCGCTGTCATGCAGCGACGACTGGTATTTTGCGCGCGTGACCGCGAGCGTCGAGCCGCGCCAGGCTGCCAGCATCACCAGCGCGGAGCGGTCGCTGAGCCGGTCGTAGAGCCGCGACAACCGGTACACCGCATCGACCGACGTGCCGATCTCCGGCTTGAAGAACAGGAGGATGCGCTGGAAGTTCGGGCTCGGCATGTCGAGCGCGCGCGCGGCGACCGCGAGCGCTTCGCCGCCGGCATCGTCGACGATCTGCGCTGCGACGCGCGAGGGCAGGATCAGGCTGTCGCCAAGCTCGTAGGTGAAATTCTCGACATCGTTGGCGATTGCCGCCATCTCCAGGATCTGGATCGCACGCTTGGCGCGGACGGTCGGAATCCGCGGCGCGGCCTTCAGCGGGGTCTGCCCCAGATTGTGCAGGACCAGCGCGCGCTGGGTCGCATCGGCGCGGAAGAACATGTCGTGGATCTCGGCCGCTTCCTTCGGCTGCATCGCCATGTTGGCGGCCATGCGCAACTCGGCGTCGGTCGGCGTGCGAGCAGGCGAAGCCGCCTGCGGGGAGCTGCGAATTTCGCGTGCGAGCGGAACCCTGCGGCCTTCCTGGGTCGCAACCAGCCCGAGTTTCTGCAGAACCGGGACGGGCGTCTGCGAATAGATCGCAAGCTTCGCCTTGACGGCCGCGCGCGTCGCATCGTCGACCTGGTCGATCAGCCGCGTTGCAAGCTCGATGAACTGGCGCTGCTCGTCGTCGCTGTGGGTGGGCGCCTGGACATAGAGGTCCGTCAGCACGCGCAGCAGCGTCGGGCGAACATCAACGCCTTCGCGACGGGAGAGGCTCATCAGCCCGTCGAATCCGGGAAACAGCGACTTGGTCATGGAGAGATACGCGACCTGGAAAAGATACTCGTCCGCGAGCCTAACGCAGGTTCCTTTAAAGGCTCGTTAAGGAAAACGAGGCGTGAAGTCGACCCCATCATTTCAGGTGTTGTCGTCCCGCAACGGGACGCGGGAGGCCGCCCGTGAAGTTACGGTCCGGATGGCGCGTTTACACCCCGTTAACCATGAACTGATCTTAATGAACGCACGTTGCACCAGCGCGCTCGGTCGCGCGGCAATTGATAGAGAGCTGATATGGGGACCATTATCGAATTTCCGGCCGGTCGCCGGGCAGGCTCGTCGGGGGATGCCACGCCGCGTACGGAAACGGGAACGATTCTGATCCTCCCCGTGATCCGCATCGAGCGCCAGACGGAAGAAACCAGCGGCGATCGCGGGCCGGAGCAGGGCACAGCGCCGGGGCGCCGTCGTCGTCGCCGCTAGCATCCGGCTTTTGCAATGCCGGATGCCATCCGCCAGATCCGGCCTGTCGTAACGGCCGTCCTGCTCGCACTCGTTGGCGGGACGCTCGGCGCGTGTAGCGGCGGCGATTTCGGCCGCACCCGCGCTGACATGCGCAGCGACGACATGCATCGCTGGCTCGGGGCCGAGGCCACCGGCAGCGTTGGCCTGAAGTCGTCCCAATTCCAGCTCACCGACGCGGAGCGCCAGCTTCGCGATCTTGCCTATCCCATGATCGAGCCGCCGCTGTCGCGGCCCGCCTGGAAGAGCGTATTCGGCGACTACAAGGCGCTGCCGTCGCCCTGGCAGCAGAAGGTCGTGTTCGACCGCACTATGTATGGGCGCACGCTGATCGACGAGCCGCATCGCTCGCATTCCTCGCGCTATGCGCAGCTGATCGAGGACGTGCGCAACGACATCACCCGTTTCGAGCCGTTCTTCGGCTCCGCGATCCGCGTCATCGATCTCGACAGGAAGCGCGATGCGACCATGGCGCGCGTCTCCGAGCTCTCGCCAAGGGAGAGGGAGGATGCGGTCGCGCGCATGCGGGAAAACTCGCTGATCATCCAGTGGGTGCAGCTGTGCCTCGAGCAGCGCGTCTCGTCCTATCGCTGGGCGCTGGAGCGTCTGGTGATCCAGGCGCCCGACGGCATGGCCGCCGATGCCGACCGCCTGATCGGCGAACTCGCAGCCCAGACCGCCAATCCGCCGGTTGCGGCCCAGCCGCCCTATGGCCGCGCAGTCATCTCGAAGGGCTAGGACTTCCTGCGCTTGTTACGCCGTGGGCCGGCCGGATCCGGCTTGCGCCGCTGCTTCTGAAGTTTCCCGACAAAATCCTTCAGCGCGTCCGCCAGCGGCACTGATGCGCGGTAGGCCAGTCCGACCTCGCGTTTGACCCTGACCTCGATCTCGCGCACCGCGACGTCGGGGTTGCCGCGCGCCACGCCTTCCGGAACGATGGCGATGCCGACGCCGGCCGCGACCAGCGCCATCGCCCAATCCTCCGATTGCGCGATCGCCGCGGTCTGCCTTCGTTGTGAGCTCCGACCGAAGAATTCGCTTTGCTCGCAATGGCAGCGGTCGATCAGAGGGACGCCGGCGAGATCGGCGGTCCGCAGCTTCTCCTTCAGCGTCAGCGGATGCGAGGGCGGAAGTGCGGCGACATAGCGCTCGCTCCACAGCGCGACGAAATGCTCGTCGGCGCGGAGCATGCTCTTCGAAATGATGCGCGCATCGGCGCGCTCGTCGCTGCCGACGAGGCGGAGCGCGATGTCGGTGCGCGCCGTCAGCGGCTTCAGCAGCGCGATCGTTCGGGGGATGTCGAGCGTGCGCATCAGTCCGAGCGTGACGGTGGTCTTCGTATTCGGCTTCCTGAAGAGGCTGCGCGCGGCGTCCGCCTCGTCGATGATGCGGCGGGCCAGCGCATGAAACTGCTCGGCTGAGGCGGTCGGTGCGACGCCCTTCTTGTGCCGGATGAACAGCGTGGTGCCGAGCTCGGCCTCCAGATGGGTGATCGCGGTCGAGATCGACGGCTGCGACACGAAGCATGCGCGCGCCGCCGCGGTCAGATTGCGCTCGCGGTACACGGCGGCGAAGTAGCGAAGCTCGCGGATGTCCATAGGATAAGCCTAGAGATAGTATCAATATTCAATATTTTACCTATAGATCGCCCGGTGGCAAGAACGCCCTGCTCACAACAGCAGGAACGCGCCATGAAAATCCACCACCTCAACACCGGCACGATGTGCCCCATGGGCCGCCGCCTGGTGAACGGCACTGGCGGCCTGTTCCAGCGCGCCCGCCTGGTCTGCCACTGCCTGCTGGTCGAGACGAGGGACGGACTCGCTCTGGTCGACACCGGCATCGGTCTCGGCGATATCGCAACGCCCGATCGGCTGGGTGGCCGATGGCTGCGCCAGACCGCGCCAAGGCTGGACCCGGCGGAGACGGCGGTCGAGCAGGTGAAGGCGCTCGGCTACTCACCCGGCGATGTGCGCCACGTGCTGCTGACGCATCTCGACCGCGACCACGCCGGCGGCGTGCCGGACTTTCCCCATGCCGCGATCCACGTCCACCGCGCCGAATACGACATGGCGGTGCTACGCAAGCCCGCGCCGCCCGAAGGGCGCTATGTCACGGGGCAGTGGAGCCATGGGCCCGGATGGACATTCTATGGCGAGGCCGGTGAGGACTGGTTCGGCTTCAAGGGCGTGCGCGCGCTCGGCGACAAGGAAGCCGACATCCTGATGATCCCGCTCGCCGGTCACACGCTCGGCCATTGCGGCATCGCGGTGCGATCAGGTGACAAATGGCTGCTGCATGCCGGCGACAGCTATTTCCACCACGCCCAGCTCGACCCGTCGCCGCGCGTGCCGCTGATGCTGGGTTATTTCCAGCGCCGCGGCGACATGGATCGCAAGATGCGGATCGCCAACCAGGCGCGGCTGCGCGCGCTGAAGCTGAACCACGGCGATCGCGTGAGCATCGTCAACAGCCACGATCCCGTAGCCTATGAAAGCTGCCGCTGCGGTGCGCATTAGGGTGTCGAAGCCAGGCCGCCGGCCGCAAGCTCACGCGTGATCCAGTCGGCGAACACCCGGATCGGCCGACGCTGCCGGCTTGCGCGTGGAAAAACGAGATGGTGGCCGACATACCGGATGTCGACGGAACGTCCGGCCAGAGGCGCAACCAACCGCTTTGTCGCGATTTCCCGTTCGGCAAGCCGCGTTGATTCCAGCGTCACGCCGAGGCCGCTTGAGGCCATCGCGATCGCCAGGAAGCTGCGATCGAAGCGCATGCCATGAATGGCCGGCGCTTCGAGGCCGTTGGCCGTGAACCATTGATGCCATTGCACCTGCTTCACGTCCGAGCGGATCAACACCTGGTCGAGCAGGTCCTTCGGTTTGCGAATTTTTTTCGCGAGTTCCGGCGTGCATAAGGGCGTTACGGTCTCTTCGCCCAACGGAATGACCTCGACGCCCTCCGCCCTCGGCTGGCCGTACACGATGTCGATGTCGAAATCGTCGTTGCTGAACCGGGCATATTCCGTGTTGGCGGCGAGTCGGACCTCGAGCTTCGGCTCGGCGGCCATGAAGCGGGCGAGGCGCGGGGCGAGCCACTGGGCCGCAAAGCTCGGGGCGCAGTGCACCCTCAGCAATTGCGGTCCGCGGCCCGCGACCTCTTCGATGCCCCGGCGCAGATTGTCGAACGCCGCGCCGGCGTGACGCATCAGGTTCTCGCCCGCCGTTGTCAGGCGGACCGCGCGGGCGCTGCGCTCGAACAAGGTGGTGCTCATCGCGCTTTCGAGCTTGCGAATGGCGTGGCTCACCGCGCTCGGGGTGAGATGAAGCTCGTTCGCCGCATCCCGGAACGAGCCGGTGCGTGCGGCCGCCTCGAAGGCGCGGATGGACGACATCGGGATACTGGACAGCAGCATCCGACAAGTGAACCAAATTCACCCATGCAAGACAACAGCGCGTTTGTGGGAAATCGGGCGGGGGCATAATCAACCGGGTCAAGAACAGGGGCGCCTTTTGGGGGCCCGGCAACAGCCATTCAGGGAGGAGTAGATGCTGCTACGCGGCAAGACTGCAATCATTACCGGAGCGGCCTCTCCGCGGGGCATTGGACTTGCAACCGCCCGCCGCTTTGCGGCCGAAGGGGCCCGGGTCGCCATTCTCGATATCGACGGCCCTGCGGCGGAAGCAGCCGCGCGCAGCATCGAATCCAGCGCCGGCGAGCCGCATCTCGGACTCGCCTGCAACGTGGCCGACAAGGAAACCTGCATCAGGGCCGTCGAGGCGGTCATCGCGAAATTCGGCCAGATCGACATCCTCATCAACAACGCGGGCGTGACCCAGCCCGTGAAGCTCCTCGACATCAAGCCCGAGGATTGGGACCGCATCCAGGACGTCAATCTCAAGGGCATCCTGTTCCTGTCGCAGGTCGTGATCCCGCACATGCAGAAACGCAAGAGCGGATCGATCGCATGCATGTCGTCGGTCTCCGCCCAGCGCGGCGGCGGCATCTTCGGCGGACCACACTATTCGGCGGCAAAGGCCGGCGTGCTCGGGCTCGCCAAGGCGATGGCGCGCGAGTTCGGCCCCGATGGCATCCGCGTCAACTGCGTGACGCCGGGCCTGATCGGGACCGACATCACCGCCGGCAAGCTCACTGACGAGATGCGGGCGAAGGTCCTCGAGGGAATTCCGCTCGGCCGGCTCGGCGAGGCCGCCGACGTCGCCGGGATCTATACCTTCCTCGCCTCCGACCTCTCGGCCTACGTGACCGGTGCGGTCATCGATGTGAACGGCGGCATGCTGATCCACTGAGCGGAGGAGAGGAGAAACGATCATGACAACACCGACACTCGCAAACGCGCCGACGCTCGCACAGCGCGCCCGCAACATCCGCCGCAACGCCTTGCTGATGGGCGAGGTCCAGGGCCAGGGCTACATCGCGCAGGCGCTCGACATCGCCGATGTGCTGGCGGTGGCCTATTTTCACGCGATGCGTTTTCGCGCCGAAGATCCCGCCTGGGAAGGCCGCGACCGTTTTCTGTTGTCCAACGGACATTATGCGATCGCGCTCTATGCGGCCCTGATCGAGGCCGGGATCATTCCCGAGGCCGAGCTGCAAACCTACGGCTTCGACGAGAGCCGGCTCCCGATGTCAGGCATGGCCTCCTATACGCCGGGCATGGAGATGTCCGGTGGCTCGCTGGGCCTTGGCCTTGGCATCGCCGTCGGCATGGCGCTCGGGCTGAAGCGCAAGAAATCGGCAGCGCGCATCTTCACTCTGTTTTCGGACGGCGAGCTGGACGAGGGCTCCAAATGGGAAGCCATCATGTCGGCTGCTCATCACAAGCTCGACAATCTGATCGGGGTCGTCGACGTCAACAATCAGCAGGCCGATGGTCCCTCCAAGCAGATGCTGGGGTTCGAGCCGCTGGTCGACAAGCTCGAGGCGTTCGGCTGGTTCGTGCAGCGGGTGGACGGCAACGATCTCGACGCGGTGGTGGGTGCCTTCGATGCCGCGATGGCGCATCCGGAAGCGAAGCCCCGCATGATCGTCGCCGACACGTTGATGGGCAAGGGCGTTCCCTTCCTGGAGCAGCGCGAGAAGAACCACTTCATTCGCGTCGAGCCGCACGAATGGCAGCTCGCGCTGTCTGCACTGAACGCGGGAGACCAGTCATGAAGTCCGCCGGATCGACCCCGTCCGCAAAGCCGCGGCTGACCACGTCCGCCATGATCGCCTCGATTGCGGCGGAAGGGCAGCGCACCAAACCGGCGCCCTTCGGTCACGCGCTCGTCAAACTCGCTCGCAGCCGTGAAGACGTCGTCGGCATGACCGCCGATCTCGGCAAATATACCGATCTGCACATCTTCGCGCAGGCCTTTCCCGATCGCTACTACCAGATGGGCATGGCCGAGCAGCTCCTGTTCGGCGCAGCCTCGGGCCTGGCCGCCGAAGGCTTCATGCCGTTCGCGACGACCTACGCGGTGTTTGCCTCGCGGCGGGCCTATGACTTCATTCACCAGACCATCGCGGAAGAAGACCGCAACGTGAAGATCGCCTGCGCGCTGCCTGGCCTGACGTCGGGCTATGGACCGAGCCATCAGGCCGCGGAGGACCTCGCGCTGTTCCGCGCGATGCCCAACATGACGGTGATCGACCCCTGCGATGCGCACGAGATCGAGCAGATCGTGCCGGCCATCGCCGCGCATCGCGGACCGGTCTATATGCGGCTGTTGCGCGGCCAGGTGCCGCTGGTGCTCGACGAGTACAATTACCGTTTCGAGCTCGGCAAGGCCGCGCTCCTGCGCGACGGCGCCGACGTCTTGATCATCTCCTCGGGCATCATGACCATGCGCGCGCTGGAGGCTGCCCAGGCCCTGTCGGATGACCGCATCAACGTCGGCGTCCTGCACGTGCCGACGATCAAGCCGCTCGATACCGAGGCGATCCTGCGCGAGGCGGGCAAGCCGGGCCGCCTGGTCGTCGTCGCCGAAAACCACACCGTGATCGGCGGCCTCGGTGAAGCAGTCGCAGTGCTCCTGATGCGCTCGGGCGTGCATCCGACATTCCGGCAGATCGGGCTTCCCGACGAGTTTCTCGCCGCCGGCGCGCTGCCGACGCTGCACGACCGCTACGGCATCTCGACCGCGGAAGTGAAGCGGCAGATCAAGGAGTGGCTGCGCTAGCGGCGCACGTAGCCACCATTCACGATCGATCGGGCCAAAATGTTTCGCAGCGCTGCTGCGGAGAACGAGAGCTGCTGTCCAATGCCGGCGCATCGAGAGCCGGCCTGCAGCAACAGCTGGCGGCGAAAGCCGTCGCTACAGATCAATCCATGCTCAACAGGAGGAGACGATGACCCCGCGGAAGCCAATCACCCTCAGCCGTCGCAAGTTGCTCATGGCCGGCGCGGCCGTGCCGCTATGCGGCATTCTCACGCGTCCCGCTTCGGCCGCGGAATTCACCTACAAGCTCGCGACCGGCCAGGATCCGACCCATCCCGTCAACGTTCGCGCGAAAGAGGCGACCGACCGCATTCGCGAGGCGACGAGCGGGCGGCTCGAAATCAATCTCTTTCCGGCCAACCAGCTCGGCTCCGATACCGACCTGCTGACGCAGGTGCGCAACGGCGGCGTCGAGTTCTTCAATCTTTCCTCCCTGATCCTCGCGACGCTGGTTCCGGCGGCGGGTATCGTCAACCTCGGCTTTCTGTTCACGAGCTATGACGCGGTCTGGAAGGCGATGGACGGTGAGCTTGGCACCTACATTCGCGCGCAGATCGCCAAGACGCCGATCATGACGGTGTCGAGCGCCTGGGACAACGGCTTCCGCCATGTGACATCGTCGGGCCGCGAGATCAGGACCCCAGAGGACCTCAAGAATTTCAAGCTGCGCGTGCCAGCCGCGCCCAATCTGACGTCGCTGTTCCAGGCCCTTGGTGCAGGACCCGCGCCGATCAATTTCAACGAAGTCTACTCGGCGCTGCAGACCAAGGTGGTCGACGGGCAGGAGAACCCGCTGCCGATCATCGCGACGGCCCGTCTCTACGAGGTGCAGAAGACCTGCTCCCTGACCGGGCATGTGTGGGACAATTACTGGATCCTCGGCAACAAGCGGGCTTTCGAAAAACTGCCAAAGGACGTGCAGCAGATCGTGACACGCGAGTTCGACCGCTCAGCCAAGGACGAGCGCGCCGACATCGCGAAGTTGAGCGACACACTGCGCTCGGATCTGACCGCCAAGGGCATGCAGTTCATCGAGGTCGACCGCGGCGCGTTCAGGCAGGCGCTGGCGAAGACGAGCTTCTATGCCGACTGGAAGGCCAAGTTCGGTGAAGAGGCCTGGGCACAGCTCGAGAAAGCGGCGGGCAAGCTGTCATGACCGCGATCAACCATATGCCGAATATCGATCAGGGTGCCGCAATGGCGGCACCTCAATCAAGTGTGCACCTGTGGGCCGCCAGGGCCAACAAGGTGCTTGGTCATGTGGTTGCGATCCCGGCGGCACTCCTGGTGCTGGCCGAGATCGTCGTGTTGTCGGCCGGCATCGTCGGAAGATACGTTTTTCATGCTCCGATCATCTGGGCCGACGAGCTCGCCGGCATTCTGTTCCTGTGGCTCGCCATGCTGGGATCGGTGATTGCCTTCCAGCGTGGTGAGCACATGCGGATGACGGCCATCATCGGCATGCTTCGGCCCGACGCCCGCGCGTTCCTGGATGTCGTTGCCGCCGCGGCGTCGTTGGCGTTTCTCCTGCTGGTGATCCACCCGGCTTACGAGTTCGCGGCCGACGAGGTGTTCGTCACGACGCCGGCGTTGGAAATCGTCAACAGCTGGCGCGCTGCGGCGTTACCCGTCGGCATCGGATTGATGCTGGTCGCCGCAGTTCTGCGGCTGGCTCGCATCGCCGGCTTGCGGAGCCTGCTGGCCGCCGTAGCGCTCGTCGCCGGGATCATCGCCGCGCTTGTGCTGGCGGGACCGCTGCTCAAGCCTCTCGGCAATCTCAACCTGCTCATCTTCTTCGTGGTTATCGTCGGCGCCATGGTCCTTGCGGCGGTGCCGATCGCGTTTGCCTTTGGTCTTGCGACCGTCGGCTATCTGGCGCTGACGACGGGCACGCCCGATGTGGTCATCATCGGGCGCATGGACGAAGGCATGAGCCATCTGATCCTGCTGGCGGTGCCTCTGTTCGTGTTCCTCGGCCTGCTGATCGAAATGACCGGCATGGCGCGTGCCATGGTGGGCTTTCTCGCCAGCCTGCTTGGACATGTGCGTGGCGGTTTGCACTATGTGCTGGTCGGCGCGATGTACCTGGTGTCGGGAATCTCGGGTTCCAAGGCGGCCGATATGGCAGCGGTGGCGCCCGTGCTGTTTCCCGAGATGACCAAGCGGGGCGCCAAGCCCGGCGATCTCGTCGCACTGCTTGCCGCAACCGGCGCCCAGACCGAGACCATCCCGCCTTCGCTGGTGCTGATCACGATCGGCTCGGTGACGGGCGTGTCGATCGCGGCGCTGTTCACCGGCGGTCTGCTGCCCGGCATCGTGCTGGCGATCGGGCTCTGCTCCGTGGTCTGGTGGCGATACCGCGGCGAAGACCTGTCGCATGTGAAGCGCGCGACCGGGCGCGAGATCGGCCGCGCCTTCGTCATCGCGATTCCGGCGATGGCTCTGCCCTTCGTCATCCGGGCCGCGGTGGTCGAGGGCGTTGCGACGGCGACCGAGGTGTCGACCATCGGCATCGTCTACTCGGTTCTCACCGGGCTTCTGATCTATCGCCAGTTCTCCTGGCGCCGCCTTTATCCGATGCTGGTGGAGACCGCGTCACTGTCCGGCGCGATTCTGCTGATCATCGGTGCCGCGACCGGGATGGCGTGGGCCCTGACTCAGTCGGGTTTCTCGGCATCGCTCGCCAAGTTCATGACGGCGCTGCCGGGCGGAACACCGGTCTTCCTCGGCGTCACCATCGTGGCGTTTGTGATTCTGGGCAGCGTGCTCGAGGGCATCCCGGCCATCGTTCTGTTCGGGCCGCTGCTGTTTCCGATCGCCCGTCAGGTCGGGGTGCACGAGGTGCATTACGCGATGGTCGTCGTTCTCGCCATGGGCATCGGTCTGTTCGCCCCGCCGTTCGGCGTCGGCTACTATGCGGCCTGCGCCATCAGCCGCATCAGTCCCGACGAAGGCATCAAGCCGATCGTCGGCTATATCGTGGCCTTGCTGATCGGCACGCTCGTGGTTGCCGCGATACCGTGGATATCGACCGGCTTCCTGTGACGTGAGGTGGCGCGGGCCCGTCAGCGCTGCCCGGTGCGGGGCGCGTTGATCGCGCCACCACGGGCCTCGTCAACGCCGCCCGTTGTGCACGGAAATATCGGACGACGTCACAGCACGGCTGCCGGCCTAGTGTTCCGCGTTATGCGCCCGAACGCACTGCCTGAGTCCGGAGCAAGCGGTGCTTCACCGTTCGGGCGATTGCCGCCGGCGCGTCGTCGGGAATCGCAAAGCAGGAGCTCGCGTTGATTTCGCACAGGACGTAGGTGTCGGTACCGGCGGCGTTGCGGGGCCCGTACAGGAAGTCCGCGTCCCAGATCACCGGCAGCGATGGTTCGTCGATGCCGAGCGTGTCCATCAGCTGTGGCGTCCATTCGTCCTCCATCGATCTTCGGAGCGCCTGGAATTGCGAAGCATCGGGTCCGTGCATGATCCGTGGGCCCGGCTGCGCCTCGGGTGCGTCGGGGCCTTCCGGCGGCGGCGGGATCAGGGCCTTGATCAATTGATGCCCGAAGCCCGCGACCTTGGCGCCGCTCATGTAGCAGCGGATCATGCCGTCGGGCAGGCGGGGTTGGAACGCCTGGTCGATGATGCAGCCGCCCCATCCGAAATACGGTTCGCAGCGGGCGAGCAAGGCATCGAGCGTCATGTCCTCGGGCAGGCTGCCGCGTTGGGCATGCAGCACGCGAACCATGGCGTCCGCGTTGGGCAGGGCCTCCACCTTCCACACCCCTTGGCCACCATTGCCGCGATTTTGCTTGAGCACGCGCGGACCGTTCGCCTGAAGGCGCGAAGGAAATTCGGCGCGGAAGCTTGCGGCGGTGTCATAGCGATGCGTGTCGGCTCCCCAGCCAAGATGACGCGTTCGGTAGAGCACGTCCTTGACGCCCATCTTCAGGATCACGTCGGGATGTGCGCTCACCCATGGCCCTTGCGCCGCAACGTCGCGCAGCAGCGGGTCGAGGGCCTCGCGCGTCTTGCCCTGATGGATCGGATCGACCCAGACGAGCACGCCATCGACGGCGAGCAGTTGATCGCGGACGGCGTCGGCGAAGATCTCGTCGTAGATCACCGGCCGGGCTTCGATGCCGACCGCGGCGAGTGCTTCGAAAACGCGGACGAAGCGGCTGTTTTGTGCCGTCGTGTCCCGGCGCGCGGCAGCGTCGCCGCGGGAGAGGATGGCAACGGTAGGGCGGAGAGGAGGGTGGCGTTCGGTATCCATGCGCAAGCTCCACGAATGGCGTGCTGCGCAGAGCTTGGACCGAGGTCTCACGGGGAGTCTGCTTCGTCCCCACGCCGATCAATCTACGTGAGATCGTCCGGCCGTTGCAAGATGGTGTTTGTGCGGTTCCATCCAGATGGCGAACGCTTCGCGCGCGCCGCTACGGTGGCGGAGGATAGCGGTCGAATGTCGGCAGTTCGTGCGCACGCTCCATCCATCCAAGGCGCTCTGCGACCTGGATGTGCATCGTCGCCGGTACGGCATCGGGATCGTCGTAGGTCGCGCTCTGGACGTCGATGACCCCGGGCAACATGTCGGCATTGACATAAAACAGGCCGGTTCCGCAGTCGCCGCAAAAGTGCCGCCGGGCATGTTCCGAGGAGTGATACACCTTGGGCTCGCCCTTGGTCACCTTGACGGCATCGTCCGCGTACATCGTCCAGCCGACGACGGGAGCGCCCGCGTGAAGCCTGCAATCGCGGCAGTGACACAGCGCGTGCACGATCGCTTCGCCCTCGACCTGATAGCGGATCGCGCCGCAGTGACAACCGCCGGTGATGGTGCTCATGCGTTCCTCCCGATGGAAGCGAGGTTTCGTTGATCGATAGCTCTCGAGACCTGCGGCTTCAACGGCGCAATCGATTTGCGATTGCGTCCTACTGTCGCGTGACAACTCCCGCCACGGCGCGGGCAAGGTGATCCGCGACTACCATTTGAACGAAGCCGCGACCTCGTAGCTGCGTGGCGCGCCCAGGATGATCTGGTCGGTGTAACCGGGATCGCCCCAGGCCGCGTAGAGCTTGTTGGTCAGGTTCCTCACGCGAAAGCTGATCCGGGTCTGGTCGACGCCCGGGAAATAGGCTTTGGGGATGTCGACGAACGCGTATGCGTCGAAGATCGTGTAGGCGTCCATCGTGACCAGATTGTCCTGGAAGTTGAAGCGGTCGCCGACGTGACGGACGAGGCCGCCGATCTCCACCGGCAGCTTCGTGTCGAAGCGATAGGAGGCGCCGGCGTTGGCGATGAAGTTCGGAACGTTGGGCGGCGTCTTGCCCGAATAGGACTGGAAGTCGCCATTGCCGTCGACATAGGTGAAGTCGATGAAGCGCGACTGCACGAAGGCGACGTTGCCCCATAGTTTCAGGCCCGCGACCGGATTGACCGCGGCGGCAATCTCGACGCCCTTGGAGGCCATCTTGCCGGCGACGTTGAAGAGGATGCCGCTTTCGGGGACGTAGACGTTCTTGCGCTCGATGTCGAAGGCCGAGAACGTGGCCTCCGCGCGCTTGTCGGCCGACAGCAGCTTCACGCCGGTCTCGTAGGTTCGCGACGTCGTGAGCAGCAGCGGCGTCGTGGGCCTGAGGATGAAGATGTTCGCCACCGTCGGGTCGGCTGCCGTCGCGTACTGGCTGTAAAGCATCACGCCGGGCGCGATGTCCCAGGTGTAGCCGATGCGTCCGGTGACCGGATTGAACGTCTTCGAGAAAGGATAGTTGGCTTTCAGGAGGCCATTCTCGTCGAAGCGGGTCCGCGACAGCTCGATATTCTCAAAACGGATGCCGCCGATCAGCGCAAAGGTCGAGGTCAGCTTGAGCCGGTCCTCGAACGACAGCGAGGCGGTGTCGAGATGGGTGTAGATCTTCTCGTCGCTGCGCGGGCCGTAGAGGCCGCGGTCCGGATTGAGGAGGTCGACGTAGTCATTGAAGAACAGCGTGTCCTGCGAGACGTTGAACTGGTTGCTGCTCGCCGCCACGGTGGCGACGAAGCGATTGTCCATTCCGCCGAGATTGGAATTGACGGTGAGGTCGGTGATGTTGCCGTAGAGCCGCTGCGCGTGATCGAGCGCCAGGCGCTCGCGGTAGATGCTCTGCGCGCCTGCGAAATTGCCTACGGTCTGGTCGAACGACGAGATCTCGTTGTTGAACCAGTGCCGGTGGGCGTCATAGCCATAGACCTGGCTTTTCAGCGAGATGTTGTTGGTGATGTCCCATTGAAAGCCGCTGCGCAGCCAGAGCTCGTTGGCGCCGCTGTGATTGTCGAGCACGTTGTAGTTCGTGGTCAGCGTGCGCGCGTCGATGGTGACCGGGACCGGCGTGCCGCCGCCGAGGTAATAGTTGCTCCAGAGGCCGGAGACGACGCCGTACGTCGGCACGATGCCCGGCGCGTTCGCCGGCACCAGCGGCGTTCCCCAGTAGAAGCGGTCGTTGTCCTGCCTGTATTCGGTCGCGCCCCAGATCCTCAGGTTCTCGTTGACGCGATAGTTCAGCTGGCCCGAGACGTTGCTGAGCTTGGAATAGGTGTCGTCGATAAAGCCCTTGTTGTTGAAATGGCTGATGTCGAAGCGGTAGTCGAGGCCGTTGATCAGCGTGCTGCCGCCCGATCCGTAACCGGCGCGATAGCCGTTGAAGGAATCGTAGGAGGTGAAGGCGTCGTTGACGATTGGTCCGGTGTGCGGCGCCTTGTTCACGTAGTTGATGGCGCCGCCGGTCGCACCGAGGCCCGCCACCAGCGAGTCCGGTCCCTTGATGATCTCGACCTGCTGGAGGCCAGCCACGTCCATGGGACGGCCGGTCATGGTCGACGGCCCGATCGGGATGCCGTTGTAGAGCGTGGAGATCTGGTCGCCGGAAAAGCCACGCATCGAGAAGATGGCGGGCGCGCCGGGCGCATCGCCGCCGGTGACGCCGACTGCAGCCTTGGCGACGTCGGTCGTGGTCCGGATGCCCAGGTCCTGCATCGTCTGCTGACTGATGACCTCGACGGTCGCCGGCATCTCGCGCGCCGTGATGCCGAGCCGGGAGCCGACGTCGGTGACGGCTGCCGTGTTGAGCGGCGTCTGCACCGGGCCGCTCGGAGCTTGCGTGGCCGGAACGGCGACAGCAGGGGCGCCACGATTGCGTCCCGCGGCGCGCCGGGCCGCGCGCTGCTTCTGAGTGCCGGGGCTGACAGCAGGAGCCTGTCGCGGCGCAGGCGGCGACACGATCACCGGGCCGACCTCCCGGGAGCGGTTGTCCTGCGCCGCGCTTTGCGCGAGCGCCGCGGACGACAAGGACACCGACGAGAGCAGAGTAATCAGGAAAGCACGCGATAACGCTGGCCTTGCGCCAGCACGGAAATGAAGTTTTTGCACGACAACGCTCTGCGGCGACGCAAACAAACCGTCACCGCGGTTGCCTTAGTCATCCACCTTCGCCCCAGGCGGCGGATGCACCGGCTACTTGTCCGACATCAGGGCACCCCGCCCAATGCGTTCGCGCGTGACCATGGCTGGTAGCAGGTTTCCTGGCTCGCGGGTCATCGCCTTCGACCACCTTCCCAGAGGCCCAAGCGGGGCTCCAGTGGTTCGTTTGGTCGTCGGCTATCCGCCTACAGTTGCGGGGGCAGCCGCGGAATTGCCCACTGAGGTGGACGCACCGCATTCCCTTGAAGAGTCCTTGCGGACACTACCGATCACGAAACTGGCATCAGGGGATGAGCGCGTCAACATCCGCGCGGGCTGTTCGACGGGCCGGTCGGTCGATGGTGGCCTTGTGTTGCTGTTTTGCACGATAGTCCTAGGGGCTGCGTCGAAACGTCCAACCCGGCCTCCGTGCGAGCCTGGGTAACGGACGCTTGACCACGATCAATGACTGCCTTTGGTGTCCGAATATGCTACTGAGGCCGAGTTCCGGCCCGACAAGGTAAGTCGATATTGATGCAGTTCGTCCGTACCATCCTGGCAGTCGCCATCGCCATATCCCTGGCGATGCTGCCGGTTGGCGCGTCCGCGGCGAACCTCGCAATGTCGTCGGATGGCATGCAGGCGGCCATGCACATGAGCGGCGATGCCGACATGTCGATGGACGATTGTTGTCCCGACATGAAGGGAACGGGCTCCCATAGCGGCGGCTACAAGTGCGGGATGGGCTTCTGCTGCGTCGGTGGGATCATCGCGCTCGGTGAAGTCAGGCCCGTGGCGTTCGAACGTCTCGCCGTCATGGCCAGCACGATGGCTATTCCCCCGGATCAGGTCGTTTCCTTCCGCAGCGGCAGTCCTCCTTTCCGACCTCCTCGAATCTGATCTCGCAAAGCCCGAGACGCGAGCGGCAGGTCTGCTCGCGACGACGACTGACGTGCGCGCTTCACGCGCCACGGCGAAAGATCAATTCATGAGGACAGGACAATGCTTTCCAAAATCAGCACCGCGGCTCTCGCCGCCACCCTTTCGCTTGCCGCTTCCGCCGCGATGGCGGGCGCGGGCGACTACGCCTTCGAGCCCGTCACTCCGCAGATGAAGAAGGGCGAAGACGTCACGCTCACCGTTCGCCTGACGAACAAGCAGACCGGCAAGCCGATACCGGATGCGGTCATCTTCAAGACGCGCCTCGACATGGCCCCGGACGGGATGGCCGAGATGGAATCGGCGGTCGCGCCGCTGCCGTCCAGGGAGCCGGGCGTGTACGCCTTCAAGACGGACCTGCCCATGGCTGGCCGCTACCAGATGACGCTGTCCGTGAAGGTGCAGGGCGAACCGGAGACCGTCACCGGCAAGGTGATCGTCACGGCGGTCAAGTGAGCGTTCGGGCGCTGCCCGGCGGCGCCCGACATTCCCCTTTTTCCTTCACACGGACGCGCGCTCCCGGGCGCGCGGATACACGACATGAAAACGCTGCGTCTCCTGACGGCACTTGCGCTGGGCGGTGGCCTGGTCCTGGCCGGCTACTACTGGCATTCGAACGGTGCGGGCTGGCTCGCTGAGGCCGACATATCATCGGCTGCGGCTGCCGCGGAGCGAACGCCGCTCTACTACCGCGATCCAAGCGGTGCGCCGCTCTGGTCTGCGGCTCCGAAGAAGGACGACCGCGGGCGGGACTATCTGCCGGTCTACGACGACGATGGAGCGGCCGTCGCGCCGGCGCTACCGAAGGCGCAGGCGGCTTCGCCGCGAAAAATCCTCTACTACCGCAATCCCATGGGGCTGCCCGACACGTCGACCGTCCCGAAGAAGGATCCGATGGGGATGGATTATGTCGCTGTTTACGAAGGCGACGACACCGACGACGGCACGGTGAAGCTGTCGCCCGGCAAGATCCAACGCGCGGGCGTGAAGTCCGAGCCCGTCACGCGGCGCTCGATCCGGGTCTCGGTGAAGGCGCCCGGCACGATCCAGCTCGATGAACGCCGCGTGTCGGTGATCGCGATGCGTGCCGAAAGCTTCGTGCAGAAGGTCGCCGACGTAACGACCGGCACACGCGTGAAGGCCGGCCAGCCGCTGATGGAAATCTACAGTTCGGCGGTGGCGTCCGCAGCGGCGGAATATCTCGCGACGATCACCTCCAAGACGGTCGGCGGTGTCGAGATGTACGGCCGCGGCTCGCGACAGCGGCTGGTCAATCTCGACGTTCCCGAGTCCGTCATTGCGGAGATGGACAAGACGCACACCGCGCCCATCGCCATACGCTGGTCTGCGCCGCGCGACGGGGTCGTGCTCGAACGCAATGCGATCGAAGGGATGCGGGCCAATCCCGGCGACGTTCTGTTCCGGATCGCGGACACCTCGGTGGTCTGGGCGCTGGTCGACGTGGCCGAGCGCGATCTCGGCAACATCGCGGTGGGGCAGTCAGTCGCGGTGCGCGCGCGCAGTTTCCCCGGCCGGACCTTCACCGGGACCATCGCCGTCGTCTATCCGCAGGTGAACCGCGACACGCGCACCGTTCGCATCAGGATCGAGCTCGCCAATCCGGACGCGGTGCTACTGCCCGACATGTACGTCGATGCCGACATCGACACGGCCGATGCCGCGCCCGTCCTGGCGATACAGGACAGCGCGGTGCTCGACACAGGCAGCCGGCAGGCTGTCCTCGTCGACAAGGGGGAAGGGCGCTTCGAGCCGCGGGAAGTCAAGCTCGGCCGTCGCGGCGGCGGCTATGTCGAGGTGCGCCAGGGTCTTGCGGACGGCGAGGCGGTGGTGACCTCCGCCAACTTCCTGATCGATGCGGAAAGCAACCTGAAGGCGGCGCTGAAGGGTTTTGGCGAGGCGGCGTCCCAAGCCTCCGACGCCGGCCCTGGCAATGCAACGGGAGATCACAAATGATCGCCCGCATCATCGCCTGGTCGGCGCGCAATCTGCTGCTCGTGCTGTTCGGGACCGGCTTCGCGGCCGCCGCCGGCCTCTATGCCCTGGTTCACCTTCCGCTGGATGCGATCCCGGACCTCTCGGATACGCAGGTCATCGTCTACACCGAGTATCCCGGCCAGGCGCCGCAGGTGATCGAGGATCAGGTCACCTATCCGCTGACGACGGCGATGCTCACCGTGCCGAAATCGAAGGTCGTACGCGGCTTCTCGTTCTTTGGCGTCTCCTTCGTCTATGTGATCTTCGAGGACGGCACCGACATCTATTGGGCGCGGTCGCGCGTCATGGAATTCCTGAACGGCGCGGCGTCCAGGCTTCCCGCCGGTGTCACCCCGACCATCGGGCCCGACGCGACCGGCGTCGGCTGGGTCTACCAATACGCCGTCGTATCGAAGGAATTGAACCTGGCGGACACGCGCACGATCCAGGACTGGAATCTGAAATTCGCGCTGGCCAAGGCCGAAGGCGTCGCCGAGGTCGCCAGCGTCGGCGGCTTCGTCAAGCAGTACAACGTGGTCCTCGACCCGCAGCGGATGCGCGACCGCGGCATCAGCATGCAGAAAATACGTGAGGCGATCCGCGCCAGCAACGCCGACGTCGGCGGCCGCACCGTCGAGCTCTCCGAGTTCGAATACGTCATCCGCGGCAAGGGCTATATCAAGAGCATCAACGATCTCGGCAACATCGTGCTGAAGACGAGCAATGGCACCCCGGTGCTGCTGCGGGACGTCGCCAACGTCGAGCTCGGGCCAGACGAGCGGCGCGGCATCGCCGAATTGAACGGCGAGGGCGAGGTCGCAAGCGGCATCGTGCTGCAGCGGTTCGGCGTCAACGCCCTCGACGTCATCGAAAACGTCAAGAAGCGCTTCAGGGAGATCGCGAGCAGCCTGCCGAAATCGGTCGAGATCGTGCCGGTCTACGACCGGTCGAACCTGATCTACGCGGCCATCGATACCCTCAAGCATACCCTGTTCGAGGAGAGCATCGTCGTCGGGCTCGTCTGCATCGTGTTCCTTCTGCATGTCCGCAGCGCACTCGTCGCGATCCTGATGTTGCCGGTGGGCGTGTTGATGGCGTTTGGCGCCATGAAGCTGCTTGGGCTGGGATCGAACATCATGAGCCTTGGTGGCATCGCGATTGCGATCGGCGCCATGGTGGACGCCGCCATCGTCATGATCGAGAACGCACACAAGCACCTCGAACGGGCGAGGCCCGACCAGTCGCGCGTGCAGGTTCTGATCGACGCGGCATCCGAGGTCGGCCCCGCGCTGTTCTTCAGCCTGCTGATCATCACCGTGTCGTTCATGCCGATCTTCACGCTGGAATCGCAGGAGGGCCGATTGTTCAGCCCGCTGGCGTTCACGAAAACCTTCTCGATGGCCGCCGCGGCGTTGCTGTCCGTCACCCTGGTGCCGGCGCTGATGGTGATCTTCGTCCGCGGCAGGATCGTCCCGGAGAGCAGGAACGTCATCAATCGCTTCCTGATCTGGGTCTACCGTCCCGTGATCAAGGGGGTTCTGCGCGCCAAGACGCTGGTCATCCTGGCTTCGCTCGTCGTGCTTGCGGTGACGATCTGGCCGGCGCGCCAGCTCGGCACCGAGTTCATGCCGGCGCTGAACGAGGGAACGCTGCTCTACATGCCGACGACGCTGCCCGGCATTTCGGTCACCAAGGCGGCCGAACTGATGCAGCTGCAGGACCGCATCATCAAGTCGTTCCCGGAGGTCGCTTCGGTCTACGGCAAGGCGGGACGAGCCGCCACTGCGACCGATCCCGCCCCGACCGAGATGTTTGAGACGATCGTCAATCTGAAGCCGAAGGAGCAGTGGCGTTCCGGCGTAACCGTCGACAGTCTCATCGCCGAGATGGACAAGGCGTTGCAGTTTCCGGGCGTCTCCAACGCCTGGACCATGCCGATCAAGGCGCGCATCGACATGCTCTCGACCGGAATCCGCACGCCGGTCGGTGTCAAGGTCATGGGCAATGACCTCGCCGAGATCGACCGGCTCGCGAAGCAGATCGAACGCGTCATCAAGACCGTGCTCGGCACGTCGTCGGCCTACGCCGAGCGCGGCATCGGCGGCTATTATCTCGAGATCGTTCCCGACCGTGAGGCGCTCGCCCGTTACGGCATCCTGATCCAGGACGTCCAGGACACCATCGCGGCCGCGCTCGGCGGTCAGACGGTCACGACGACCGTGGAGGGACGGCAGCGGTTCACCGTGAACATGCGCTATCCGCGCGACCTTCGTGACAACCCCAAGGCCATCGCCAGCGATATCCTGGTGCCGATGCCGTCGGGCGGCGCCGTGCCGCTCGGCGAGGTGGCGAAGGTCGAACCCGCGCGCGGGCCGACGTCGATCCGGACGGAGAACGGCCAGCTTGCGACCTACATCTATGTCGACATCCGGGATCGCGACATCGGAAGCTACGTCGCTGACGCGCAACGCGCCGTGACGGAGAGCATCCGGTTTCCCGCGGGCACCTACGTCGTGTGGAGCGGCCAGTACGAATATCTGCAGCGCGCCGCCGCCCGTCTGAAGATCGTGGTGCCCGTGACGCTCACGATCATCTTCCTGCTGCTGTACCTGAACTTCCGGGCGATGACCGAGACGCTGATCGTGATGCTGTCACTGCCGTTCGCGCTGGTCGGCGGCATCTGGATGATGTGGTGGCTCGGCTTCAATCTGTCCGTTGCCGTCGCGGTCGGCTTCATCGCGCTCGCAGGCGTCGCCGCCGAGACGGGTGTCGTCATGCTGATCTACCTCGATCACGCGCTGGCCGAGGTGAAGGCCAGGTGCAGCGCCGAGGGGAGGCCACTGACGCGCCGGGATCTCCACGACGCCATCATGGTGGGCGCGGTTGAGCGCGTGCGGCCCAAGATGATGACGGTGGTTGCCATCATGGCCGGTCTGCTGCCGATCATGTGGAGCACCGGGGCCGGATCGGAGATCATGCAGCGCATTGCGGTGCCGATGATCGGCGGCATGACGTCATCGACACTGCTGACGCTGGTCGTGATCCCCGCAATTTTCGGCTTGGTGAAGGGACGGGGGCTTCCGTCGGGCGAACGATCGGCTCCCGCTGACGAATGGACCGCGCGCGCGTCGCAAGCCGCCGAATAGACTCGGCAGCGGAGGTCGTCTTCATGGCGACCTCCGTTCCGGCGCGAAAAACCCGCGGCGGATTCCGACCGAGGAGCGTTAGGGGCGGTGAGTTGCCTGGCGCGCTTCGACCACCTCGCCGTCCTCCTTTACGAACCGGCCGACCGGATTGTCGAGGAGATCGACGACGGCTTCGGAAGGGCGGCACAAGCGCGTGCCCTTCGAGGTCACGACGATCGGGCGGTTGATGAGAATGGGATGCGCGAGCATCTGGTCGATCAACTGGTCGTCGGTCCATTTGGGGTCGGCGAGGCCGAGCTCCTTGTACGGCGTGCCCTTCTCGCGCAGCAGTTCGCGAACTGGAATGCCCATCGCTGCAATCAGCTGCTTGAGCGTTTCGCGCGATGGCGGGGTCTTGAGATATTCGATGACCGTGGGCTCCGCGCCGCTCTGTCGAATCATCGCCAGCGTGTTGCGCGAGGTGCCGCAATCGGGGTTGTGGTAGATCGTGACGTTCATCGGGTCGTCTCCGCAATTGGGACAGGGCCGCGCGACTTCGACTGTCCGAGCAGCCAGTTCATCAACAGCATGCCGGCGAATGCTCCGCAGAGCTCCGCAAGGATGAATCCGGGCAGGTCGGTCGGACGAATGCCCGAGAACGTGTTTGTCAGCGACCGCGCGATGGCCACCGCCGGATTTGCAAACGACGTGGAGGCCGTGAACCAATAGGCTGCCGTGATGTAGAGGCCCACCAGCCAGGGAACCGCGGTCCGCTGGAATCGGATGCCGGCCAGGATCGTCGCGACCAGACCGAAGGCGGCGACCGCTTCGGCGAACCATTGCGGCCCGCCCGTTCGAACCTTCGTCGAGAAATCGAGCAGGGGAAGTCCGAACATCAGATGCGCGGCCATCGTTCCCGCGATGCCGCCGGCGATCTGCGCGACCACGTAGAGCACGGCTTCGTTGACCGGAAGCTCGCGCTTGCCGGTGAAGACGAGGGTCACCGCGGGATTGAAATGCGCGCCGGAGATCGGACCGAGCACGGTGATCAGGACAACCAGGATGGCTCCGGTCGGCAGGGTATTGCACAGAAGCGCCAGCGCCACGTCCTTGGTCAGCGTCTCGGCCATGATGCCGGAGCCGACGACGGTGGCGACGAGAATGCCCGTGCCGAGCGCTTCGGCTGCGAGGCGTCGCGAGAGGTCGAAATTGTCCATCAGCCGGCCTTCGGCGTTGAATGTGTTGCGCCCTGGGAGCGTCCGATCTCGCGCAGCTTGGTGCCGAGGGAGAGCTTGTCGATGCTCCTGAGCGGCAGGCTCACAAAGGTGTCGATCCGATTCTTGAGGTAGCGGAATGCGGTGACGAACGCTGCCTGTTTCTCCAGATCGGTACCTTCGGCTGCGGCGGGGTCCTCGATACCCCAATGTGCGGTCATCGGCTGTCCCGGCCAGATGGGGCAGGATTCACCGGCCGCATTGTCACAAACGGTGAAGACGAAATCCATCACTGGCGCATCGGGAGCGGCGAACTCCAGCCAGCTCTTCGAGCGCATTCCGTCGGCGGGGTAGTCCATGCTTTCCAGCGTACGCAAGGCCAGTGGGTGCACCGCGCCTTTCGGCGCGCTGCCGGCGGAGAAGGACTGAAAACGGCCGGCTCCGTCCTTGCGAAGGATCGACTCGGCGAGGATCGAGCGCGCCGAATTGCCGGTGCACAGGAACAAAACATTGTACATCTGGTCAGGCACGGCTTCGCTCCTTTCGCTTTGGCGAGCAGCAGGCTTGAAGGCTCTCGACGACCGGTTCGCAAACCTCCGGCCGGCCGCCGCAGCAATCCCGAAGCAGGAAAACCGCAACGTCCCTGAACTCCGCAAGGTTGGCGCGATAGACGATCGAACGGCTGTGTCGCTCGGAGGTGACGAGGCGGGCACGCGTCAGGATCGAGAGATGAGCCGAAAGCGTATTCGGCGGGACTTCCAGCAGACGTGCGAGGTCGCCGGCCGCAAGGCCATCGGGCTCGTGTCGGACCAGCGTCCGAAAGGCCTCCAGGCGGGTCGATTGTGACAGGGCAGCGAGCGCGAGGACGGCTTCTTCAGTTTCCATATATCCAGATTTATAGAAATGATGATAAAGCGTCAATTGAATTTCCGAACTCGCCGCGTTTAGAATGCGTTGTGTCTTGCGATCGAGGAAAGCCGGCAATGCAAACCCAATCGGTCATTACGTGTCCGGTCTGTCATCACGCCTCAGCCGAAACCATGCCGACCGACGCCTGTCAGTTCTTCTACGATTGCAAGGGATGCGGGACCCGGCTCAAGCCGACGAGCGGCGATTGCTGCGTCTTCTGTTCGTACGGATCGGTTCCTTGTCCGCCGATCCAGCAGAACGGAAAGTGCTGCTGAAGCCGCCCCGCCGGCGGCGGTCTCTCCCATATTTCCAATATTCTAGAAATACGGTTGACGGCGAGGGCGGATCGACGCATCTTATGCACATGAAGATCGATGACGCAGCAGTACGCTTGGAAGCCCTGGGTAACCGGACCCGGCTTCAGATCTATCGGGCCCTGGTCCGGGCTGGACAGCCGGGCATGCCCGTCGGCCGCTTGCAGGACAAGCTGAAGATCCCGGCATCGACGCTGTCTCACCACATCAAGTCTCTGGTTGCGGTCGGGCTCATTAGTCAGGTCCGCGAATCCACGACCCTGGTCTGCCACGCGAATTACGACGGGATGCGGGGCCTGGTGGATTTCCTGGTGTCGGAGTGCTGTGCGGACGAAACCGAATGCAAGGATACCAAAACGGCGGCCTGATTTTTTTGGCCGATTTATTCGATGATTCTAGAATAATGGAAGTAGCGAAATGAGCGGCGGAAAGACAGTTGCCATTATCGGGGCAGGGCCGGTCGGCCTGGCTGCGGCCGCGCACGTGCTCGAACGCGGCATGTCCCCCATTGTGCTCGAGGCCGGACCCGAAGCCGGACACGCCGTCCGCCAGTGGCAGCAGGTCCAGCTCTTCTCGCCGTGGGAGTACAATGTCGACAAGGCCGCCGCGCGCCTGCTTGCACCGACGGGATGGAATTCGCCGGACCCGCAATCCTATCCGACCGGCGGCGAACTGCTTGATCGATACCTGACGCCGCTCGCGACGCGAACGTCGCTACGCGATGTGATCCGGACCTCCAGCCGCGTCTCGGCCATCAGCCGCGTCGGCTTCGACAAGGCAAAGACCAAGGGGCGCGAGCAGGCGCCTTTTGAAATCCGCTATCAGAACGGCAAGGGGCCCGAGGTTCTGCGTGCAGATGCCGTGATCGATACCTCAGGCACTTGGTTCTCCCCCAATCCGGCCGGCCGCAATGGCTTGCCGGCGATCGGCGAGCCCGAATACGGCGACCGTGTCGCCTATGGCATGCCGGATGTCCGGGGTGTCGCTCGTTCCAGATATGCTGGCAAGACCGTTGCTGTCTTGGGCGCGGGCCATTCAGCGGTAGGCACGCTGATCGATCTCGTACATCTCGCCGACGAAGTGCCGGGTACGCAGCCTGTCTGGCTGTTGCGCGGCGCCGATCCCGCGAAGGCTTTTGGCGGCGGCCGTAACGATAAACTCGCGGCGCGCGGCGAACTTGGCAGTGCCTTCGCCGCACTGGTTGCCTCCGGGAAGATCAAGGTCGAAACCGAATTCGGCGTCACGCACCTCTCGGACTCCGAAGGCCGCCTCAAGATCGCGGCAGGGTCCTGTTGCGGTGGGCGAAGCGTGGTCGTGGACGAACTGATCGTGTCGACAGGTTTCCGTCCTGACTTCTCGTTCCTGTCTGAGTTGCGTTTGCGGCTCGATCCCGCCATCGAGGCACCGGTCGCTCTGGCGCCGCTGATCGATCCCAACGAGCATAGCTGCGGGACGGTGCGTCCACACGGCGCGCGCGAGCTCGCGCATGATGAAGCGGGCTTCTACATGGCTGGCATGAAGTCGTACGGCCGCGCTCCGACCTTCCTGATGATGACGGGTTATGAGCAGGTTCGCTCAATTGCGGCCGATCTCGCGGGCGACAAGGAGGCGGCGGCGAGGGTGGAGCTTGTGCTGCCGGAGACCGGCGTCTGCACGCGTGGCGGTGTCGAGGCCGCCGGGACCGCGTCGGGATGTTGCGGCGGGCCGGCGAAGCAGGATTTGTCCGCCTGCTGTGCTGCCGACGAAACGGCCAAGAAGGCCGGCGCTTCGGGGTGCGGTTGTTCATGAAGCAAGTTCTCGCGGGCCAAGCCCGAGGCGCGCTCGGCGTCGTCGCCGCGCTCGGCACCGCGCAAACGGTTGCATGGGCGTCGAGCTATTATCTTCCGGCCATCCTGGCTGCGCCGATTGCGCGCGATCTCGGTCTCGCGCCGACTTACGTGTTCGGCGCGCTGTCGGGAGCGCTCGTCATCTCTGGTCTGCTCGGCCCGCGCGTGGGGCATGCCATCGATACGTTTGGCGGGCGCAGCCTGCTTGCCATTTCGAACCTCGTGTTTGTGGCAGGCCTGCTCCTGCTGTCCGTGGCCCATGGCGTGGCCGTGCTGATTGCGGCCTGGGCGTTGCTCGGGATCGGCATGGGCATGGGCCTGTATGAGGCGGCCTTTGCGACGCTTGCGCGCATCTACGGTACCAATGCACGACGAACCATCACCGGCATCACGCTGATCGCCGGTTTCGCCAGCACGCTCGGCTGGCCCCTCACGACCTGGCTCGCGTCGGAGTACGGCTGGCGCGTCGCCTGTCAGGTATGGGCGGCGATCCATATCGCTGTTGCGTTGCCGCTCAATCTCTCGCTGCCGCGCGCCGTCCCATTGGACCAGCAGGCTCAACCGGGGCCGGGTGCAATCCAGCAATCCGGACGCCAGAGCGAGACCTTTGCGATGGTGCTGCTGGCTTACATGTTCGCGGCAGCAAGCTTCGTCAGTTCGGGCATTTCGGCCATTCTGCCGACCATGCTGGTTGCGTTCGGCGCGACACCGGCTCAGGCCCTGCTCGCGGGAGCGTTGGTGGGGCCTGCGCAAGTCGGCGCGCGGCTGCTGGAAGCAGGATGGCTCGCCCGGTTTCACCCACTGCTCTCGGCGAGGCTGGCCATGCTGATGAATCCGATTGGCGTCGTTGCGCTGGTGATGGGCGGACCCTTGCTCGCGTCGACCTTCACGGTGCTGTACGGAGCGGGCAACGGCATCATCACCATTGCCCGTGGGACACTCCCATTGGCGCTGTTTGGGCCGGCCGGATTCGGCAAGCGGGTCGGCATGATCTCGCTGCCTTCTAGACTGACGGGTGCCGCCGCGCCGCTCGCACTGGGGCTGATGGTGGAGCACATCGGCAGCAGTGCGCTGTGGATCAGCGCGCTCGTCTCGGTCTCGGCCTTCTTCGCGCTCTTGCTGCTTCGCACCGAGCGGGCAAACTCAACGCCGCTCCAGGTAGGAGAACAAAATTCGTAAGCTCGGCGGCCGGTCTCTGATTGCGGTGATGTGCATAGGGCAGGTCGGCAACCTGCTGCCGCATGTGACCTTGTCCGCAAATCTGGCGCAGCATTTGATGCCGGAGTGGGGCCTCTCCGCCGCCGAAGGCGGGCTGATGGCAAGCGGTTATGCGTTCGGTTACATGCTCGCGGTGCCCGTGCTGACGACGTTGACCGACCGGATCGATGCGCGGATTGTCCTGCTCTGGGGCTCGATCGTCAGCGGGCTCGCGACTGCAGCGTTCGGAATCTTCGCGCAAGGGTTCTGGTCGGCGACCGCGATCTGGTCCCTTGCAGGACTTGGTTTTGCCGGCGCCTACATGCCGGGCCTGAAGGCGCTGACGGACCGGCTTCCCGCCGGCGACACCTCGCGCGCCGTTACGCTGTACACCTCGAGCTTCTCGGTCGGCGTCGGCCTCTCGTTCCTGGTCGCCCAACTGATCGCCGACCGCTGGGGGTGGCGCACCGCCTTCCTCGTCACCGGCCTCGGTCCCGTCGCCATGGTCGTCGCGTGCCTTCTGATGCGGGAGCAGCGGCCCGCGCCGAAGGCGGGGCGCCTGCTCAACTTCGCACCCGTCTTCGCCAACCGCGAGGCGCTCGGTTACATCCTCGGCTACGGCGCGCATTGCTTCGAGCTTTACGGCATCCGCACCTGGCTGGTTGGGTTCTGGACCTTCGTCGTTGCGCACCAGGGCGCGCCGTCTTGGTTGAGCCCCGTCGTGCTGAGCTTCTGCTTTGCGGTGATCTCGATGCCCGCAAGCATCCTCGGCAACGAGGCCGCG
Source organism: Bradyrhizobium sp. 61 (assembly GCF_023073075.1). NCBI lineage: Bacteria > Pseudomonadati > Pseudomonadota > Alphaproteobacteria > Hyphomicrobiales > Nitrobacteraceae > Bradyrhizobium > Bradyrhizobium sp. 61. The sequence goes on from NZ_JADPIU010000084.1 coordinate 454,534, forward strand.
CTGAAATTCGGCCGCCATCGGGCGATCACGGTCGTCATGATCGCGTCGGCCTGCGTCGCACTTATCATCGGGCTCAACGCGACGGCGCCGGCATGGGTGCTCGCACTGCTGCTCCTCGCCTATGGCCTGACCGTGCCCGCCGATTCAGGTGCGTTGACTGCCGGCATGTCTGCCGCGGCGACTTCCGAACATCGCGGCGCGACCCTGGTCTTGCATTCGACGGTCGGCTTCGGTCTGTCGGCGGTCGGAGCCTGGGGAACCGGCGCCGCGCTCGACGCCGCCGGCGGCCCACAGAGCGCGACCGGCTGGCTGCTGGCGTTCGTCGTTCTTGCGGCCGGCATTGCGCTCGGTCCGTTCGCGCTGCTCTGGGCGCGGATGGATCGAACGCATCACGGCTGAGCCAGCTCTACTCGTGCCGCCATATCTCCACGGCTGAGATGACCAGGATCGCAGCCAATCCCGGCAAAAGAATCGAATTCGGGACAACGCCGAGCAGCAAGCCGCCGATGAATGTACCGACGATCGATCCGATCGCCATTGCAAGCATGAACTGCCAGTTGGCGCGGAGCACTGAAAAATTCTGATCGCGGCTATAGCGCGCGAAGCCCACGAGCATCGTCGGAAGGCTTACCGCGAGTGAGAGGCTGCCTGCCAGCTTGACGTCCGCGCCGAACAGCAGGATCAGGGTGGGGATCAGGAATTCTCCACCGGCAATGCCGAGCAACGACGCCACGATGCCAATCACGAAGCCTGCCGCTACGCCCGCGATAATCAGGTACACGCCGGTCAGCGCCGGGGCGGGTGCTGCCGCAGTGCCGTGTGCGAACAGAAGCACACCTGCGATCAGCAGCAACAAGACGGCTATGATCTTGTAGAGCGTTTCGGACTTGAGGCGCGTCGCCCAGGATGCTCCGGCATAGGCGCCAACAAGACTGCCCGCCAGCAGGTTCAGGATGACCGGCCAATGCGCATATATTTCGGCAAAGGGAACGGCGCGGGCACGAAATGGCAGTGCGCTGGCCACCACGATCAGGCTCGTCGCCTTGTTGAGGATCACGGCTTCAAGACCGCGAAACCTGAACAAGCTGATGAGCAGCGGCAGACGAAACTCGGCGCCACCGAGCCCGACGAGGCCGCCCAAGGTACCGATGATTGCGCCCGAGCCGAACGCGGCGGAATTGTTTCGCATGGTCACGACGGAAAAAATGCGCTGGTGCGCGAAACTGGACTTGCCCGCAATCCGTCGTGGCGGGGAGCTTCACACCTGCTTACGGCAGGGCGTGGGGCTGAGGAACAGGCTAGTCTAGAATCTCGGGCGTTGCAAACTTACGTCCACTCGGCTTCGAGCGGCAGGAGACGATGACGATCCTTCGATCATGGCTCGCTTTGCTCCGACATGAAAAAAACCGCGACGGATTGCTCCGCGCGGGTGTTACGAACTTTAGATGCTGCCGGTATGCCGGTCTTTTGCTCGACGTGCAAAAGGTTCCAAACCGTCGGTGCTATCCTCGCGACGTGCCTCCGATGACTTCTGCATTCCCCGACTTAAGCAGGTTGACAGTTCGGCCATCCGGGTTTTAATTCGCCGCTACGGGGATGTGCGATCTCCCCGTGAGGCGACATGCCCAAGTATCGCGTCCTTAATCACCAAGGGCGCAGCATGTCAGCATCATACATCCCCATTTCTTCCGGCAGATTATCTAGACTGATCGGCACGGCGAATACGCCGGCGCTTATCGATGCGCGCATTGACGGGGACGTCTCAGCCGACCCCCGCCTGATACCCGGCGCCGGGCGACGCTCGCGCGACGTCCAGGATTGGGCCTCCCGCTTGATGGGCCGATGCGATCAATCTCGGGGCGTGCTTAGCCGCAGCTGCTTCAAGACTTTGGAGCACATCAATGAGAAACACACTCTTCGCGTTCATCGGTCTCGGCGCCTGCCTCCTTGGCTCGGTCTCGACGGCTCAAGCGCAGAACATCGACTGGCAGAAGGTTGACGAGACGCTGGGCCGCAAGCCCGCCGTCTCGGACGACGTCCACCGCTACGGCTTTCCCCGCAGCGATCTCTCCGTGACGTTGGACGGGGTGACGATCAAGCCGGCGCTGGCGCTCGGCGGCTGGGTCGCGTTCAAGCCTGGGCACGGCGGCGTCATGGTCATGGGCGACCTCGTGCTGCTCGAAACCGAGATCAATCCCGTGATGGCGAAGATGATCGCGAATGGCCTTGAGATCACCGCCATCCACAATCATTTGCTGCGCGCGAGTCCGGCGACGTTCTACATGCATGTTGCCGGGCACGGGGACCCGGTCAAGCTCGCCGCTGCGATCCACGATGCACTTGCCGAAAGCAAGACTCCATTGACCGTCGCAGCGCCGGCGAGCCCGCCGCCGGCCGTGGATCTCGACACCGCGAAGCTCGACCAGATTATCGGCAGCAAGGGACAGGCCAACGGAGGCGTCTACCAATTCAACGTGAAGCGACGTGATCCGATCACGCAAGATGGCATGCCATTGACCCCCGTCGCTCCAATGGGCGTTGCGATCGGTATCAACTTCCAGCCGACCGGGGGCGGGAAGGCGGCCATCACGGGCGACTTCGTGCTGACGGGCAACGAGGTCAACCCTGTCATTCTGGCGCTGCGCACGCACGGCATCGAGGTGACCGCGCTGCATAGCCACATGCTGGATGAGCAGCCGCGACTTTTCTTCATGCACTTCTGGGCGAACGACGACGCCGTCAAGCTCGCCGAAGGATTGCGTGCGGCCTTGGACAAGACTGCCAGCACGAAGAGTTGAGCCAAAGATCGGGGGAAGGAGACGCCCGATGCGTTACGAAGCCAAGCCGATGCTGTTCGATCCGAAGTCGATCAACGGCATCTCCGAAAAGGTTCTTATCAGCCACTACGAGAACAACTACGGCGGGGCCGTGAAGCGGCTCAACGCGATTGGCGCGCAGCTCGCAGAGCTCGATTTCGCCAAGGCGCCGAACTTTCTTATCAACGGCCTGAAGCGCGAGGAGTTGATCGCAACGAACTCGATGATCCTGCACGAGATCTACTTCGACGGTCTTGGTGGAGCCGAGAGGCCGAGCGGCGCTCTCGCCGATGCGATTGCGCGCGACTTTGGCAGCATCGAGCGCTGGCGTACGGAATTCGCAGCCATGGGCAAGGCCGAAGGCGGCGGCTCGGAGTGGGTGATCCTTGCCTATTCACCCCGTGACGAGCGGCTCATCAATCAATGGGCCGCAGATCATACGACAACGCTCGCCGGCGGTCGGCCGGTGCTGGTGCTCGACATGTATGAGCACGCCTATCACATGGATTTCGGCGCTGCCGCCGCCCGCTATGTCGACGTCTACATGGAGGCCATTCGCTGGGAGAACGCCGCCAAATTGTACGATCGATACGCCGGGGAATCCTGAAAGAGGCGCGGGCCCGCATTTCGAGGCGATGGGGGATCGGACGCTGAGGTAAACAAGTGATCGATTGCGGGGACCCGCGACCTCCCCATCAGATGGATATCCATCCAAGTGCTCGCCTGCATTGTTCTTGGGGAGACGACCCATGGATGGACCTGTCTTCGCTCTCTTCGCACTTGCCGCGCTCGCTGGCGGCTTCGTCAGCGGCTTTTCCGGATTCGCCATGGGCCTCGTGGTGTCGGGCGTCTGGCTGCACATCATCACGCCGATGCAGACCGCTACCTTGATCGCAGGCTACGGCTTGCTCACGCAGGGCTACGGCATCTTCAAGCTGCGACATCTCCTCGACCTTCGGAAGGCTTGGCCGCTCGCGCTCGGAACTGTCGTCGGCATCCCGATCGGCGTCAGCATTCTCGCCTACCTGAACCCCAGCTACCTCCGATTTGGTGTGGGGCTCCTGCTGTTGCTCTACGCAATCTATGGCCTGACGAAGCCCGTATTCGCTCCGGTGAAGATCGGAGTCGGGGCCGATATCGCCATTGGCGTTTCCAACGGCTTGCTTGGCGGCCTGACGGGGCTCGGCGGCGTGATCTCGACGATTTCCTGCCAATGGCGCGGCTGGCCCAAGGACGTGCAGCGCGCGGTGTTTCAGCCGGTGTTGTTCGTGGCGTTCGTTGTCATTTCGACCGCTCAAGCCGTAGCCGGCACCATCACCAGGGAGACGCTGGTGCTCTATGCGCTCGGCGTTCCCTTCATGGTCGCCGGCCTTTGGTCCGGGTTCAAATTGTTCGGCAAGATCAACGATGAGAACTTTCGCAGGACCGTGCTGGCGCTTTTGCTGCTCGCGGGATTGTCGCTGATCGCATCGGTACTGTCGTTCGGACTGCGTTGATATCAGCCGAAGCCCCGGCGGCTTACCACCTCGGACTATTCTCCGCGGACGAGAAAATCGCCGGAAAGAGGCCTATCGCCGCCTCGCTGCCTTTGGTGTCCCGGTGACGGATTTAAGCAGGCGCAGGTCGCTCGCGGCCTCCGCGAGCAGCCAGTCACGAAATGTCGCAATCTTCGGAAGTGACGCGGTCGCCTTGGGGCAGACGATCCAATAGCTCTTCGACAATGGCACCGACTCCGGGAAGGGCAGCGCCAGCCGTCCATTGATCAGGTCCCAGGCCCCTAATGTCGTGCGGGCCAGGGCGATGCCCTGGCCGTTGATTGCGGCATCGATGACCATGCTGGCGCGATTGAGCACCGGACCATGCGTGACATCGGCGTCGTCAATGCCGACGCCACGTAGCCAATTTGCCCAGTCGGATCTGCTGTCGAGGTGGATCAGGGGAAATCTCAGGATATCCGCGACCCCGCCGATGCGGCGGCGTCCCGACAGCAGCTTGGGACTGCATACGGCGAAGAGCCGTTCCGTGCAGAGCCTTGTGGCATCGAGGCCCGGCCAGTTTCCATCGCCATGGCGGACCGCAAGATCGACCTCCTCACGCGCAAAATCGACGTGATGCATCGTTGCCGAGACGCGGAGATCGATTCCCGAATGCGCTTCCGCGAAATGGCCGAGGCGATGCACCAGCCATTTGGCGGCAAAATCCGGGGACGTGCTGACCGTGAGCACGCCTGCGTTTTGTCGCTGCAACAGCCGCTCCGTACCCGCGGCAATTCGGTCCAGCGCATCGCGTATCACCGCGAGATAGTCGCGGCCCGCTTCCGTGATGATCAGGCGCTGGCGCTCGCGGCTGAACAGCTTGATGGCGAGCTCCGTTTCCAACGCCTTGACCTGATGGCTCACCGCACCTTGCGTGACGCACAGCTCTTCGGCGGCCCGCGTGAAGCTCTCGTGGCGGGCTGCGGCTTCGAAGGCCTTTAGTGCGTTCAACGGTGGCAAACGCGGGCGCATGACGCACCCTCCTGAGGGACTTCATGAGAAAAATTGGGGCTGGCCCGAGAAACGATGCTTTGCGGACTTTGCCCTGCCGGCCCTATGCAGGCGGCCACGACACGAAATCATGGGAGTTGGAGGCAATAAATGTCAATACCTATTGCCGATCGTGGTTTTCCGTCGCGAGTTCGACGCAGCGCGACGGCTGCGGATCATAAACAAAATTCATGGCAGGCGTTGATCGGCAGATGGCTTGCCCGTATCGAGCGGATAAATCAGCGCGACGATCTTCGCGCGATTGCCGACAATCCCCATCTCCTTGCCGATCTCGGGCTCACCCGGGAAGAGGCCTTGGAGCAAGCGAACAAGCCGTTCTGGCGCTGATCGAGCCCGATCGACAGCAAGCGAACCGGGAGGAGAAAAGATGTCCGAGACCATCGTTTACGGCTTTCCCCGCAGCACGTTCGTCAACATCGTGCGGCTCGTCCTCACCCACAAGGACGTGGCCTACCGCTTCGAGGACCTCGAGCCCGTGATGGGCAGGAGCGAGCATCTCGCGCTCCATCCGTTCAACCGCGTTCCGATCTTCCGGCACGGCGACTTCACCGTCTACGAGACGCGCGCCATCGTCGGCTACATCGACGAGGTGTTCGCGGGAGCACGGCTGACGCCGCAGAACCCGCACGCGCGGGCTCGCATGAATCAATGGATCGGTGTCGTCGATTCCTACGTCTATCCCTACATGATCTACCATGTGACCCACGAGCGGCTGGTGTTTCCCGAGCTCGGGATTGCATCCGACGAGAAGGTGGTGGCGCACGCACTGCCCAAGGTCGAGAACGCACTCGTGGCCATCGAGCGCGAGCTCGCCGATGGTCGGGGCTACCTCCTCGGTCCAGAACTCTCGATCGCGGATTTCTACCTTTTGCCAAGCACCTTTGCGTTCAGCCTGACGGAGGAAGGCAAGGCCATGTACCCGAAATATCCGGCCTTCTGTCGATGGCGGGAGCGCATGGAGAGCCTGCCGACGACGCAGAAGCTGCGCGCGATCCTGCCGCCGCGCGCGCCCATTGCGCATGCCCGCGAGTGGGCGCACTCGCACCGCCCGAGATATTGAGCTAGGCTTGGACTGACACTGGGGGCAGGGACTTTCCGCCAGGTACCCGACGCAGTGGATTGCGTTTTCGAGCGGCGGGGGACGACGGTGATCCTTAGATCACGGCAACCTGTGCTACGACATGAAAAACGCGGCGGATTGCTCCGCCGCGGGTGTTACGAACTTTCGATGTTGCCATCATGCCAGTGTTTTGCCCGACGTGTCAAAGGCGGCCAAAATGGTCTCGCCGCTGAGGTCGCGCTGCTGCTGATCGGTCGTTCAAATTAGCTAACAGTTTCAATGCCCCCGCTACTGTGCATGGGGTTGTTTTTCAGTTTTTGTATTGCGGCTCGCCGAAACGGCCGCGCTCAGCGCCGTCCGCGCGGCGCTTCGGCCTTGGCGGGCGCCTCTGTTTGCGGCGCGCAGGTCGCAGCCTGAAGCGAGTTTTGCGCCTGCTGCATCAGGCCAGGCTCGGCGGCGAGCGCCTTCATCACGATCAGGCCGGTGGTAGCAGGGGAATCGATGATGAGGCGGTCGGCCGCGGTGATCTCTTCGTCCTCAGGCAATTCGTTGTGCTGCGGCTCGGTCATCAGGTCGAGCTCGATCACCTTCTTGCCGGCGGAGCGGTCGTTGATGGCGTAATAGGCGATCTCGTTGCGGGTGTAGAACGACACCGAGGTGTAGGCCTGGCTCACCGGCACCGTAAGCTTGAGCGGCCCGCCCGTGAGGTCGTAGCGGCAGATCGCGATCGCGAAGGCCGGGTCCATGAACGGCATCGGCGAATTGTTGGGATCGGCGAGGGGAAGCTGCGTCACGGCGTTGAGCTTGGTCATCGGCGTCAGCCGCGAATAGGCGTCCTGTGTCGCGATCCGCGGCAGCGCCAGCACGCTGACGAGATGGACCACGAGGCCCAGCACCACGCCCGCGACGATGGTGAACATCAGGCGGATCATGAGCAGCCCACCGTCTTGATCGTGGGCATCGGCGCATCGCGCTGGGTGCGCGTCGCGACCCCGACCGGTGTGTCGTAGAGGCGCAGCATCAGCGCGTAGCGCTCGATGCCGCCGGTCGGCAGCCAGTTGCCGGCGCGCGAGCGCGAGGCGATGCGGATCTCGAACGTCCCGTCGGACTGCCGCACGATCTCCTGGCTGGTGAAGCCATAGCGCTGCAGCGAGTTGGCGACGAGGTGGCCCTTGCGGTCGTACAGCGTCAGCGTCCAGAACCGCGCCGGCGGCGTCACGCCCGAGACGACGACGTCGCAGCGGCCGTCGAGCGCCTTTTTCTTCTCGTCGGCGGTCGCGGTGAAGGCGACGCCGTCACCGGTGCCGATCGGCAACTCGCCGTTGCGCACGATGGTGGCGCGCGAATAGGGATCGACGTCGGCGGTGCCGGTGCGGGGGCGGGCGGTCCACGGGCCGATGGTCAGCGCGCCGATCTCGGTGCCGCGCGTCGTCGTCATCCAGGTCGCGCCGACGCCGACCACGCTCGCGAGCAAAAGGGCCGTCAATGTGATCAGGATCAGCCGCACGGGTTTCGATCAGTTCTTGCGCGGAGCGGATGCATTCGCATTCTCTTCCGCGTAGTTCTGCGGGAAGGCGAGCGCGCTCGTCGACGAGGCCGGCTTGGCCAGCTTGTCGTCGTCGGCAGCCGCCTTGGTCGCGGTCCTGGCGGCGTCATCGAGCAGCTTCTCGACGCGCACCAGGACGTCGGCGCCGCGCTTGGTCAGCACGGGCGGCGGGCCGGGCTTGGTCTCCAGCACCTTCGGCGCCGCATTGGCCTGCGCTGCCGTCGGCTGCGGCGGCAGCTTCTGGCCCATGCCGATGCCGGGGATTTCCCGGACCTCGACGCCCTGATGCGCGGTGACCATGATGTCGTGCCAGGTCTGCGCCGGCAGCGATCCGCCGGTCATGCGGTTGGTCGGCGAATAGTCGTCATTGCCGTACCACACCGCGCAGGTGAAATTGCCGGTGTACCCGACGAACCAGGCATCACGATACGCATTGGTCGTGCCGGTCTTGCCGGCGGTCGGAATGCCGTCGAGCGCGGCGCGGCGCGCGGTGCCTTCGCTGACGACGTGGCTCATCATGCCGGCCATGTCGGCGGCAACGGAGGCCGGGATCGCCTGTCGCGGTTTTGGACCGTCGCGGTCCCAGCGCCAGACCGGATCACCGGCACCGGTGCGCACTTCCAGCACCGAATGCGGCGTCACCGCCTTGCCGCGGTTGGGGAAGGTGGCGTAGGCGACGGCGTGCTCGATCACGGTGACTTCGTCCGAGCCGATCGGCAGCGACGGCGTGTCGGGCAGCGGTGCCTTGAGGCCGAAGCGGCGGGCGACCTCGACGATCTTGGCGCGGCCGAGCTTGGCCGGGTTCGGCGCCTTCGGCTGTTCCTTCTGGCCGATGGCAATGGACAGCTTGACGGGCACGACGTTGATCGAGCGCGTGATCGCCTGCGTCAGCGTCACCGAGCCGGAATAGGAATGGCCATAGTTCTGCGGACACCAATTGCCGATGCAGACCGGACCGTCGACCACGATCGAGTTTGGCGTGAAGCCGTTGAGGAGCGCGGTGGTGTAGACGTAAGGCTTGAACGACGAGCCGGGCTGGCGGTAGGCGTCGGTGGCGCGGTTGAACTGGCTCGCGCCGTAGTCGCGGCCGCCGACCATCGCGCGGATGCCGCCGTCGAGATCGGAGACGACGGTCGCGGCCTGCGTCGCGTGATAGTCGCGGCCGAACTGGCGCAGCTGGTTCTCGATGGCGTCTTCCGCGGCCTTCTGCACGTTGGTGTCGATCGCGAGGCGCACCACGAAGACGCGCTCGGTGTACGACTTCGGGAAGGTGTCGACCAGCTTGCGCATCTCGTCGAAGGCGTAGTCGAGATAGTAGTTCGGCGAGGCCTCGTCGCGGCGATCGACCGCGAAGGCCGGGTTGCGGCGGGCGCCGAACACCTGGCCCTCGGTCATGAAGCCGGCATCGACGAGGTTGTCGAGCACGACGTTGGCGCGGGCACGCGCCGCGGGCAGGTTGATGTGGGGCGCGTATTTGGTCGGCGCCTTGAACAGGCCGGCGAGCATCGCGGCTTCCGCCAGCGTCACGTCGCGCGCGGATTTGTTGAAGTAGAAGTGGGCTGCGCCGTCGACGCCGAAGGTGCCGCCGCCCATATAGGCGCGGTCGAGATACAGCTTGAGAATCTCGTTCTTGGTCAGGCGCCATTCCAGCCAGACCGCGAGGAAGGCTTCGTTGACCTTGCGCTCGATGGTGCGCTCGTTGCTCAAGAACAGGTTCTTGGCGAGCTGCTGGGTGATCGAGGAGCCGCCCTGGCGGACGCCGCCGGCCTGGGCGTTGGTGACGAGTGCGCGCGCGGTGCCGGCGATGTCGATACCGAAATGCTCGTAGAAGCGGCGGTCCTCGGTGGCGAGCGTCGCCTTGATCAGCACGTCCGGAAAGTCTTCCAGCGGGATCGAGTCGTTGTGCTTGATGCCGCGGCTGCCGATCGGGTTGCCGTAGCGGTCGAGGAACGACACCGCCAGGTCGGACTTCTTCAGCCAGTCCTCGTCCGCGGTCTCGCGGAAGGCGGGGATGGCGAGGGTGAGCATCACCACCAGGCCGCCGAGGCCCAGCGTCGCGGCCTCCGACAGCGGCTCGATGAACACCCAGCGCTTCCACCGCCCGACATAGAAGCGGTCCATGAAGGTCGAGTAGCGCTCGTAGAGCTCGCGGATGCCCTTGGCGGAGGAGAACAGCGAGGAATCGATGCGCGCGTCGAGGTCCAGAAAGAAATTCCGGATGCGGCTCTTCCAGTTGGATGGTGTGTTCTGGACCACCTAGAACCCTTGAGGCTCGGTTCGACAGCGTTCAGGCACCCGGCCGGGGCGGCACCGAGACGTCTTGAGGGAATGTTACGACAAACCCAAGGCGCCGGTTTCGCGTCCGAGGGGACTTGCTGTTCCTTCTAGCCGAGCAGGGCCCATAAACCAATGGTCAGGCTCGCGATTTTGAACAACAGGCCTAATTGACCCCGGTTCATTACGGGCCTCAATTGGGCGTTGCTTGCAGCGTCCCGGCCGCACGCCGTAGATGAACGAGCCGTAGCTCTTTCGAACCCTTGTTGAGGCGCATGACCGCAGCTCCCAAACGACCTTCAGGCCAGGAAGGATTCTTCTGGAAAACCAAGACGTTGGAAGAGCTGTCGACGGCCGAATGGGAGAGCCTGTGCGACGGCTGCGGCCGCTGCTGCCTGAACAAGCTCGAGGACGAGGATACCGGCGATATCTATTTCACCCATGTCGGCTGCAAGCTGCTCGATGCCGGGACCTGCGGCTGCAAAGACTATCCGAATCGCTCCGCCAAGGTTCCCGATTGCGTCCGCCTGACCCCGGCCAATGTCCGCACCCTGAACTGGCTGCCGCCGAGCTGCGGCTACAAGCTGGTCGCCGAAGGGCGCGACCTCTATTGGTGGCATCCGCTGGTCTCGGGCGATCCCAACACCGTTCATGAAGCCGGCGTCTCCGTCCGCGGCCGGGTCGAGGGCAGCGAGGAGGAGATCCTGGACGAGGAGCTCGAGGACCACATCGTGCAATGGCCGGCGCAGCTGCCGAAACGGGCACGCCTGAAGCGACGTCCGAAGGACTGACCCGCCTGCGACGTCGAATCACGTCATCGCGATGACCCCGCGGCGGGATGCACCCATGCGCCGCGGTGCCTGCCTGAGAAGAACTTTCCTCTCTACATTGCCTGCATAGAACGAATCCTCCGCGGCGTTTGCGCCTCCTCACGGCTTCCGATCGAGATGAACAAGTTCGACCGGCAGAGCAGTTCTGCCGACATTCAGGCTTTGCCTGACGACATTGCCGAAGAGCTGTCCCGCCTTCCCAGCGAGGTCTTGAGCGTCGACGACGCGCCTTCGCTCGCGCCGCCGGCGCCGTTGTCGCAGGACGAGGTCCGGACCATCGTGATCAGCCTGATGCTGACGATGTTCCTGGCTGCGCTCGACCAGACCATCGTCGCGACCGCGCTGCCGACCATCGGGCGCCAGTTTAACGACGTCTCCAACCTCTCCTGGGTCATCACCGCCTATCTGCTCGCCTCGACCGCGGTCGCACCGGTGTTCGGGACGCTGAGCGATATCTACGGCCGCCGCGTGATGATCATCATTTCGCTCAGCCTGTTCGTCGCCGGCTCCGTGCTGTGCGCGATCGCGCCGAACATGCCGATGCTGATCCTGGCGCGCGGCCTTCAGGGCCTCGGCGGCGGCGGCATCATGCCGGTCGTGCAGACCGTGATCTCCGACGTCGTCTCCCCGCGCGAGCGCGGCCAGTACCAGGCCTATTTCTCCAGCGTCTGGATGGTCGGCGGCATTTTGGGCCCGGTCATCGGCGGCGTGTTCGCCGAGCATCTGCACTGGTCGATGATCTTCTGGATCAATCTGCCGCTCGCGGCCGCCGCCATCGCGATGCTGCTGCCGAAGATGAAGAAGATCCCGGTGTTCCACCGCAAGCGCAAGGTCGACTGGCTCGGCGGCGTGCTGCTGATGGCCTCTGCGGTCGTCTTCATGCTGGTGCTGACCTGGGGCGGCACGCGCTATCCCTGGCTCTCGCCGACGGTGCTTGCGATGGTGGGCGGCGCCGTCGCGCTCGCGGTCACCTTCGTCTGGCACGCGCGGCGGGCCGACGAGCCGTTCCTGCCGTTGAAGCTATTGACGGGTTCGGTGGCGCCTTTCGCCATGACAGCCGGGGGCTGCGGGCTCGGTGCGATCACGGGCCTCACCGTGCAGCTGCCGCTCTACTACGAGTCGGTCTACCATCTCAGCGCCAGCGAGGCGGGCCTTGCGCTGATTCCGCTCGCGGCGGTCTCGACCTGCGGCGCGGCGATTGCCGGCCGCACCATGGCGCGCGCAAAACACTACAAGCGCGTTGCCATCATCGGCACGTCCTGGGCCGCGCTGTGCGGCCTCGCCCTCACGGTCACCACCTTGCCGCTGTGGGGCTTGCTGATGCTGATGGCCGCCTTTGCGCTCGGCCTCGGCACGACATTTCCGGTCTGCGTGGTCTCGCTGCAGAATTCGGTCGCGCGCCCGCAAGTCGGCACCATCACCGGCGCGATGAACTTCTTCCGCTCGCTGATGTCCTCGTTCACGGTCGCAGCGTTCGCGGCGATCCTGCTGATCGCGCTCGGCACCGACGTTCCGCTGGCCGGCGAGCATCACGCCGCGGGTGCCATCGCAATTCCCTCCGACGACATGCGCCACGCCTTCCGCTACGTCTTCGGCGCCGCCACCGCGCTGATGACCACCGCCGCGCTCTGCCTGATCATGATGGAGGAGCGGCCACTCGCCGGCCCCTCCGTCACGCAGCAGGTGGAGATGGCGGAGTAGGGGTTAGCCGCCGCGATCGGGATCGTCGTCGGCATCACTTGCGTTCGTCTTTCGCGCCTTCGCCGCGAGCTGTTCCTTGAGCTTCGCGAGTGCTTCGGCGGACCAATCATTCACATCTGTCACCGCAACCCAGGCATCGACGTAATGCTCGGGCGCGTAGACATGGCCAAAGCCCATCGGCGTCGCGGTCGCGACCGCCATGTCGAGGGCGAGCTGCAGCATCGTCACGACAGGATACCATCGCAGCTCCGGTGACACGTCCGGCCCGCGCGGCGCGTTCATCCAGTCCGGCGCCCGATAGGCGTCGCGGTAGGCGAAGAAGGTGATCGCGTCGCTGGCATATTGCAGATAAACGACGCGCATCGGCCCCCAGGGCCTATCCGCCGGCACCGTCGGCCCGTTCTGGTTCATGAAGCGGACGAGGCGGCCGTCGCGGAATTCCGGGAGCCAGGCCGGCGATCCCGGATTGCGGTTCGCGGTGACCGAGCGCCAGATGCGGCTCTCAAATGGCGCCCCGCTCCATAGCGCGCCGCCAATGGGATCCCCGATCGTCTCGAACAGCTCCGCGGATTTCTCCGAGTTCATGGCGCCGAGGCTCAGTCCGTGCAAATACAGCATCGGCCGCTTGTCCTTCGGCAGCGTCGTCCAGTAGCCGTAGATCTCCGCGAATAACGCGCGCGACGCCTCGGCGCCGTATTCGGGCTGAAACAGCAGCGACAGCGGGCTGTTGAGATAGGAGTACTGCATCGCGACGCTCGCGACATCGCCATGGTGGAGATATTCGACCGTATCCATCGCGGCCGGATCGATCCAGCCGGTGCCGGTCGGCGTGATGACGATCAGGATTTTGCGGTCGAAGCCGTGCTGGCGCTTGAGCTCCTCGAGCGCGAGCCTGGCGCGCGCTTGCGCGGTGTTGCGGCTGCCGAGCCCCACATAGACGCGCACGGGATTCTGCGCGGGCCTTTCCGTGACGGCGCTGATCTCGGCTGCGGTCGGGCTTGAGGCGATGAACCGGCGCCCCATGCGCCCGAGCTCCGTCCATTTCACCAGCGATGCCGGGCTTCCCGTCCGGTCGGCTGCGGTCGGCTGCGGCCGCTCCGGCTCGAACAGAACATCGAGTTCGCGGAAGGACGAATCGAGTGCGTTGAACGCCGTGCGGATCAGGACATTGCTGGCGATCGACCAGAACAGCAGGGCTGCGATGAGCACGCCGATCACGTTCGCGACCTTCCGCGGAACGAGGCGTCGTGTGCGCGCGGCGAGAAAGCGGGCGACAAGCGCGAACAGCCGCCCCAGCGCCAGCAGCACGACGAACGTGATCAGGGCGATGACGCAGACCTTGAGCGGATGGGCGGTCTCCAACGGCGCCATCTTCATCACGGCGCGGATCGAGTTCTGCCATTCGGCCGTGCGCCACAGGAAGACGATGACGACGAGCAAGCAGACGGCTGCGGCCAGTGCATTCGCAATTGATCTTGCGCGCGCCGAAGGTTCGGGCAGTTCGAGATAGTGCCACAGCCGGCGCCACAGGATTCCGGTGAAATAGCCGATCGCAAAGCAGCCGCCGGCGAGGGCGCCTTGCGTGAGATAGCTGCGCGGGATCAGCGTCGGCGTCAGCGCGGCCGCGAAGAACAGCGCACCCAGCGTGAGGCCGACGCCGGACAGCGACAGCAATTGTCGCCGAATGAGCCGCACTGGATTCATGAAACCACCTCGCGAGCGACGCTATCCTCTGGTCGGGTCCGGAAAGCTGCTCTTTCGAGGCAGCAGGATCGTAAACTCGGTGAACGCGCCGGGCTCTGTCGCGACGTCGATCGTGCCGCCGTGCTGCTTCACGATGATGTCGTGGCTCATCGACAGCCCGAGACCGGTACCTTCGCCGGCCGGCTTGGTCGTGAAGAACGGATTGAACATCTTCGCCTTCACGTCTTCCGGAATGCCGGTGCCGTTGTCGCGGATGCGGATCTCGATGCTGTCGCCGCGGTCGCGGGTCGCGGCGATCACCACCGGCACGTAACCGGCGCCGCTGCCCATCTGGCGCCGGGTCACCGCATAGAAGCCGTTCGAGATCAGGTTCAAGAGCACCCGGGATATCTCCTGCGGAAACACCTCGGCCGAACCCGCCGCCGGGTCCAGCTCGCTCTTCAGCGTCACGTCGAAGAGCGGCTTCTCGGCACGCGCGCCGTGATAGGCGAGGTTGAGACTCTCCTCGACCAGCGCGTTGATGTCGCTGAGCCGATGCTCGCCGCCGCCCTCGCGCGAATGCAGCAGCATGTTCTTGACGATGGAATCGGCGCGCCTTCCGTGCTGCACGACCTTTCCAAGATTGTCCCTCAGCAGCCCCGTCAGCTCGTCGACCTCCGCGCGCAGATCGTCGGCGAGCGGGACGGGCGCAAGCACCTCGTTCAGCTCGTCGGTCAGCTCGGCCGAGAGCGAGGCGAAATTGTTGACGAAGTTGAGCGGGTTCTTGATCTCGTGCGCGATGCCGGCGGTGAGCTGGCCGAGCGAGGCCAGCTTTTCGGTCTGGACCAGACGGTCTTGCGCCGCGCGCAAATCGTCGAGCGATCTGGCGAGCTCCCGCGTGCGGTCCTGCACCTCGTTGAACAGGCGGGTGTTCTCGACCGCGATCACGGCCTGGTCGGCAAAGGTCTTGAGCAGGCTGATCGCCTTGTCCGGGAAAGGGCCGGCCTCGCGGCGCGTCACGCCGATGGTTCCGATCGCAATGCCGTCGCGCAGCATCGGAATCACGAGAATGCTGCGATAGCCTCGCGTCCGCGCCAGCTCCCGCATCGCCTCCGTGAGGTCGGGCTCGTTCTGCATGTCGCTGCGGAAGGCGTATTCACCACTCGTCGCCACCCGACTGTGAATGCCCGATGCCGCAAGCGGCGCTGGGAACGAGCTACGCAGCTCCGCGTTGCCGGCCTCGTTGTCAGTAGTGAACGCGGCCAGATGCAGCATGCCGTTGATGACGCGGGTGACGGTGGAGGAATGTCCGCCGACCAGCGCCTTGGCACTGTCGGAGATGGCCTGGAACACCGGCGTGACGTCCGCCGGCGAGGCCGCGATCACCTTGAGGATGTCGGCGGTCGCGGTCTGCCGTTCCAGTGCTTCCCGGGTGGCGTTGAACAGGCTGACATTCTTGACCGCGATCACCGCCTGGTCGGCGAAGGTCTGCAGCAGCCGCACATGATGCTCGGCGAATGCGCCGGTCGTCCGCCGCGTGGCGATGATGACGCCTTTGGCCTCGCCCTCGCTCATCAGCGGTGTGAACAGCATGCTGCGAAAGCCGCGGGCGCGCGCGATGTCGCGTGCCGCCGGCTCGAGCTCGGTATCCGGCAGCTGCGCCGATTCACCATGGGCCGTGAGCTGGTACGCCGGGAACTGCGCGAACGGCACCGGGAACGAGGCCTGGAGCACGCGATCGCCGGCCGGATCGCCCGGCGTGAATGCCACGAGGTGCGCGGCGCCGTCGACATAGCGCAGCACCGCGGTGGAGAAGCCGCCAATCAGCCGGTTGGCGTTGGCGGCGACGGCGTCGAACACCGGCTGCACGTCGGAGGGCGAACTCGCCAGCACTTTCAGAATGTCGGCGGTCGCGGTCTGCCGTTCCAGTGATTCCCGCGTCTCGTTGAACAGGCGCGCGTTCTCGATCGCGATCGCGGCCTGGTCGGCAAAGCTCTGTTGCAGCGCCATCTCGTCATCGGTGAAGGGCGCGAGGCGGTCGCGGTAGACGATCAGCGCGCCGATCGCCTTGCCTTCAAGCCGCAGCGGCGAGCCGGACATCGAACGCGTGCCGGCGGCGCGAGCGTGAGGCATGCCGGGCCAGTCGGCGATGGCCGGATCGACATTGTCGAGATCGGGGACATGAACCTGCCGGTTCTCGGCCACGATGGTGCCGGGCATGTTGCGGCCGCCGATCTTGAGCTGGGCGAGCGGCACGCCGGCGCCGACGCGCATGGAGCTGTCACCGACCCGGATCACCCTGGACCACCCGTCGCCTTCCGCAATGTGAATGGTGGCGCTCGGCGCGCCGAACAGATGCATGGTCGCTTCCGCGATCTGTTGCAGCGAGCCCTCAGCATCGCCCGAGGAGTTGGCGATGGTGCGCAGGATCTCCATGCTGGCGTTCTGGCGGTCGCGCGCAATGGCAAGCTCGGCCTGCAGGCGGGCATTCTCGGCCGCTTGGGATCGCAATTGCCGTTCGAGCTCGGCGGCCTTGTCCTGGGGAGGCGCGGTCATTGATAATCCGGCTAAGCGCCGCGACGTACGCGGTACCAAGCCCGATTATCACATCTCCTGCGGCCGGAGCCAGCGCCCACAGCCTTGTGGCCGCCTCAAGTCCCTGGCCGCGACACCTCGGTCTCCTTGCTGGTGATGAACTCCAGCAGCACCGGCACGCCTTCCTTCGTCTTCTGGATGCCGCGCTTGATCGCGGGGATGATGTCCTCCGGCCTCGTCACCCGCTCGCCATGACCGCCAAAGGCGCGCGCCATCGCGGCATAGTCGCCGGAAATGTCGGTCGAGCGATATTTCTCGGTCGAGATCGGCATCACCTTCAACTCGATCGCCATCGAGAAATTGTTGAGCAGGATCGACATGATCGGGATGCGCTCGCGCACCGCGGTCTCGAAATCCATACCGGTGAACCCGATGGCGGCGTCGCCCCAGACATTGATGCAGAGCTTGTCGGGCTTTGCGAGTTTTGCGCCCATCGCGAGCCCAAGGCCGTAGCCGAGCTGCGTCGTCTTGCCCCAGCCGAGATAGGTGAGGGGCTCGACCGCCTTCCAGAACGGCGAGAGCTGGTCGCGCGGGCTACCGGCATCATGGGTGATGATGGTGTTGCTGACGTCGACGGTGTGCTGGAGGTCCCAGAGCACGCGATAGGGGCTGAGCGGTGCGTCATTGCTGGTGAGTTTTGGCATCCATTTCGCCAGCCACTCCTTGTGCGAAGCGGCGATCTCGGCCGCGACCGCTGATGCGTCGCGATCCGCCGTGACGGTCTTGCCGATCTCCTCCAGCAGAGCATCGAGCACGAGGCCGGCATCGCCGACGAGGCCAACCTTGGCTTCCACATCCTTGTTCAGATGGTTCGGATCGAGCGTGGAGTGGATGATGGTCTTGCCCTTGGGCATCGCGATGCCAAAGCTGGTCTCGGTGAAGGAACAACCGATGCCGAAGATGACGTCGGCCTCAGCGAGGAATTTCGGGACCGCGCGCGGCACCGCGAGGCCGCCCGAGCCGAGCGACAGCGGATGCGTTTCCGGGAACGATGATTTGCCCCCTAAGCTGGTGGTGACGGGAATGGCGAGCCGCTCGGCGAGCCGCTTCAGTTGCGGCCAGGCCTGCGCGTAGTGCACGCCCTGGCCGGCATAGATCACGGCGCGCTTCGCGTTGACGAGCAGGGCTGCCGCCTCCTTCACATGAACAGGATCGGCGCCGTAGCGCGTGCGCAGCACCGGCGTGTAGTTCAGCGGCTCCGGCACCTCCTCGTTCCACATGTCGGCGGGGATCTCGACAATGACGGGCCCACCGCGGCCGTTCTTGAGCTTGGTGAAGGCACGGCGAAAAATGTTGGTGACCTCGGACGCTAAAATGATCGGCTCGGACGATTTCGAAAACGGCTTCATCGCCTCGCTGGAATTGAAGTTCGGCTCGATATGCGCGAGCCGGCGCTGATAGCCCATCGGCAGCACCAGCACGGGCACGGATTCGCCGTAGCATTGCGCAACGCCACCCATCGCGTTCTCGGCGCCGGGCCCATGCTGCATGCAGAACGCGCCGATCGAACGCCCCGACGTCACCCGCGAGATCGCGTCCGCCATATGCACCCCGACGCGTTCCTGCCGCACCATCACGGGCCGGATCTCGGCCTTGGCCGCGTGCTCGATCAGATGGTTGACCGGATAGCCGCAGAGGATTTCGATCCCCTCGCGCTTCATGATTTCCGCAATGGCGGTGCCGAGCTTCATGGCGTCTCTCTCCTCAGGCTTGGCCGGTTGCTCCGGCCGATTGGGGAGAGAGGATCAGGAATTTACAGGAGGGTAAAGCACGGGTGGGCGACGGTCGCGGTAGGTCAGCCATGCAGCGAGCTGCCGTAGCCTGGATAGAGCGACTTGTCCGCCGTAGCTCGAAGAGCGAAGGCGGAAGCGCAATCCGGGCTACAAACGTCCTATTTGCAGTTTTTGCAGATCGTCAGCTTTCGTTTCAGCGCCTCGTCTTCCTGATCGACCGATGACTGGCCGCCGAGGCCATTTGTATCGGGATTGGACGCGGAATTGGACTTGGCGCCCTTTGCTGCGCGTGACCTCACGGGCGGCGTCACCTGGCTTGAGGCGTCATTGTCGTCGACGGTGCCTACGCTGAAGCCGTCGTAGTCGGCGGCCGGATTAGGCATCGGCGGAGGCCCGCCGATCACAGGGGGCGAAGCCTCCCTGCCGGATGTCGCCGGCGGAGTTCTGGAAGTTTTGGCGCTCGCGCGTGGCGGCGATGCACTGGGCGGAGCAAGCGAAACCGGAGGCGCGACCGAAGTCTGTCCTTTCGCGCTGTCGTGCGACCAGGCGCCGACAAACATGAGGCTGAGAGCCAAGAGCGTCACGCTTCTCATCCGCATCCTTCAAATCGCTCTGGTCCAATGATTGCGCATGGCCCGTCGAACCACGCCGGGCCGAAGACTATCAGGACTCAAAAGGCCGTCAAAGCGCGGGAGCGCGAGGATGTGGTTGCTTGAAGGACGTTGCGTCGCGTCCGGGACACGATTTTGAGTGCGTTACGGGCCACGCACCGCTATTGCGATCGCAGCGAGGTAATCCAGAATTCCTCTGCGGGAGGCCTCTGGATTGCTTCGCTATCGCTCGCAATGACGAGATCGGGGAGGGAGCGTGCGTCGACGGACGCGCCGGAGTCGGCGCGTGCAGGGACGTCGCCTCAGGCCAGGGCGGCCGTTACGAGGCGGCCGTCACTTCAGCGACGAACTGATCGAGTTGAACTTGTTGTTGAGGAGCTGGCTGCCCGTGTTGTTCACGACGGTCACGATCGCCAGCGCAATGCCGGCGGCAATCAGGCCGTATTCGATGGCGGTTGCGCCAGTCTCATCGGCAAGGAAAGACCTAAGCAAAGTCATTGCCAACTCCTCTTCATCCGATCCAATGTGTGGCAGCGTCGTTTTCGGACTGGTAAATAGATCGAATAGATTTTTCTGCGCGGCGGAAGAATGAAGCCCGGGCGGTCGCGCCTCCGTCACATACGATGGCATCCATTAAATTAAGGTTCCATCGATCCATCCAAATGGATTCAAATCGACAGCCCCCCGCAAGGACACGCGGAAGCCGGTGCGCCTGTCAGGGCGTGATGGTCGGGCCTGGTGCAGCGGGGAGGCGGCGCTTCAGCACGGTCGCGAGACGGCCGACGAAGTCCTTCATCGTGCCCGGCTGCGGCCGCGGCGCCGTGCTCGCCGCCTGCTGGTGCTCAGGCGCGTCGTTCACGATGCTGATGTAGTTCTTTCTGACGTCCTGCTGCACGGGGGCACGCGAACCTTGGCTCGATCGGAGCCGGAACCATGCTGCGCATAAGGGGAACCAACGGTTAATTTTGTCGCCCGTAGGAATACCCTGTCGTGCTGGACACGAGGGCGCCGATTAACGGTTTGTTGAGCCTGTTCGTCACGGTCGGCACAGATGCCTGCCAGGGATGACAACCAAGGCTCTCATCGGCCGCGGCCGTCCGCATTCAGCGCCCGCAACATCGCGATGCGGGCGAACATTACCCAGCCGCCGCCTGTCTCGGCTGCGTTGATCAAGGTCTCGATGGCGGTCTGCCAGTGCACCTCGTGCTGTGCGTCCTCAGGCAGCTGCATGATGTAGTCCGCCGCGTCTTGCAGCGTCAGCAGCTTGCGCTTGTGACTTACGCGAACGGGATCGTCGAACGCCGTCGACCAGGGCATGTCAGGCCGGCCGATCGGCGAGGGGAGACATCACGGCGCGATCGCAGACGCGGATTGCGTCTAACCGGCCTTCTTCGCCCGCGCCGGCGCGCGCACCGGCTTGTCGGCCTTCTTGGGCGGCGCTTCCTTGGCTGCTGCTGTCTTGCCGCCCTTGCCGGCGATCGGCAGCAGCATCTCGCGCTGGCCCTCGACGCGCTTCTTCGGCTTCTTGCCCCTGACGGTCTCCCTGACGGCCTCCTTGGCGGCCTTGGCCGCAGGCGCCATGTCCTTCTCGCTGGCGATGCTCTTCTTCAGCGCGTCCATCAGGTTGATGACGTTGCCGCCGGTCTTCGGCGCGGCCTTCGCCGCGATCGGTGCACCGCTGCGCTTCTTGTTGATGAGGTCGATCAGCGCCGTCTCGTAATGGTCCTCGAACAGCTCGGGCTCGAACGCGCCGGACTTCTTCTCGACGATGTGCTTGGCGAGGTCGAGCATGTCCCTGGTCAGCTTCACGTCCTGGATGTCGTCGAAATATTCCTTCTCACTGCGGACCTCGTAGGGATAGCGCAGCAGCGTGCCCATCAGGCCGCTCTCGAGCGGCTCCAGCGCGATGATGTGCTCGCGGTTGGTCAGCACGACGCGACCGATCGCGACCTTGTCCATGGTGCGGATGGTCTCGCGGATCACCGCGAAGGCGTCGTGGCCGACCTTGCCGTCAGGCACGAGATAATAGGGGCGGATCAAATAGCGGCTGTCGATATCGGTCTTCGGCACGAACTCGTCGATCTCGATCGTGTGCGTGGAGTCCAGCGCGATGTCGTCGAGCTCGTCCTTGGTGACCTCGATATAGGTGTCGGTGTCGACCTTGTAGCCCTTGACGATGTCCTCGGAGGTCACCTCGTCGCCGGTCTCGGCGTCGACCTTGAGGTACTTGATCCGGTGGCCGGTCTTGCGGTTGATCTGGTTGAACGAGACCTTCTCGGTATCCGAAGTGGCCGGATACAGCGCGACCGGGCAGGTCACGAGCGACAGACGCAGAAAACCCTTCCAATTGGCGCGGGGGGCCATGGGCTACTCCAAACGCAACGGGGACAGAGGACGAGGATACCATCGGGGAACAACGAATCATAGCAAGGCGGATTGCGGAATCTTGCAACTGCGTTAACCGGCCGCCCGGCGCGCGGTTGCAGCCCGATGCAGCGGCAAAAACCGGAACATCATATCCAATCACGCGTTGGCTCAAGACATCAGGCCGCGAGGGGGGCGCGGCCACCGCAGCCGACATCCAGAGATTGAGGGCATTATGGCAGCCACGCGAGAGCACGATCAGATCGTCGAAACCGCCACCGAGGCGCGTCAGGGCGAGCCCGGGCCGTCAGTGGCGGCCCTGCTTACCATCTCGACCGGGCTCGCGGTCCTGATCCTTGCCGTCATCTGGTTCGTGTTCTTCCGGACCTGACGGCCGATCGAGGGGACGGTTCGGACCTTCCGACTCGCCGCGTAACGCGGCACATTGCGCCCGCCACGCCCGCCGGCTCGTCCGGTGGCTGCCTGGCGGGCGCCGTCGCGTCGGCGCTTGAGAAGCTCTATATGACCAAAAAGTAACGCGGCCGGTTCCCCGTGTTCATATTCAGTTCACGCCGGAATTGCTCATCTCTGGCGATCGATTGTGCAGTCTATTTCTGGAGAGAAGCGTGCGCCTGCTTGTTGTTGAGGACGACCCCGATCTCAATCGGCAGCTCACCAAGGCGCTGACCGACGCCGGCTACGTCGTCGATCGTGCCTTCGACGGCGAGGAGGGGCATTATCTCGGCGATAATGAGCCCTACGATGCCGTTGTGCTCGACATCGGCCTGCCGAAGAAGGACGGCATCTCGGTGCTGGAAGCCTGGCGCCGTAACGGCCGCACCATGCCGGTCCTGATCCTCACCGCGCGCGACCGCTGGAGCGACAAGGTCCAGGGGTTCGATGCTGGCGCCGACGATTACGTGCCGAAGCCGTTCCATCTCGAGGAGGTGCTGGCGCGCATCCGCGCGCTGCTGCGCCGCTCCACCGGCCATGCCCAGAGCGAATTGAGTTGCGGCCCCGTCACGCTCGACACCAGGACCGGGCGGGTCAGCGTTTCCGGCAATCCCGTCAAGATGACCTCGCACGAATATCGGCTTCTGGCCTACCTGATGCACCATTCGGGGCGCGTCGTATCCCGCACCGAGCTGGTCGAGCACCTCTACGACCAGGACTTCGACCGCGACTCCAACACCATCGAGGTTTTCGTCGGCCGCATCCGCAAGAAGCTCGACGTCGACATCATCCAGACCGTCCGCGGCCTCGGCTATCTCCTGACCCCGCCGCCTGCTCCCGGCGCTTGAGGCGTCAGGACTTGACGGCCGGCCGAACAGGGGCCTTGGTCCGGTCATGACGTCCGACGCCCCGCCCCCCTGCGCCTGCCGGGATCCTTCCGATGGCCGCTAGCTCGCTTGCCAACCGCCTGTTCCTATCGGCGACGGCGTGGCTCGTGGTGATCCTGGCCATCACCGGGGTGGTGCTGTCGTCGGTCTACAAGAACGCCACCGAGCGCGCCTTCGACCGCCGGCTCAATCTCTATCTGCGCACCCTCATCGCCGAGGTCGCGACCCCCGACGAGCCGCCGGACCGTCAGTTCCAGTCGCTCGGCGAGCCCCTGTTCGAGCTGCCGCTGTCGGGCTGGTACTGGCAGATCACGCGGACCGATACCGAAAAGCCGGAGGTGCGCTCCTCGCGCTCGCTCTGGGACAAGAAGCTGCCGAAGCTGGAGGAGCAGGGCACCGAGCTCACCGCCGCCGGCATTCGCCTCGCCTATGTCGACGGGCCCGAGGGACAGAACCTGCGCATGGTGGAGCGGCCGGTCGATCTCGGCGCGGACGGCAAATATCTGGTCAGCGTCGCCGGTGACGACACCGAGATTTTCGACGAGACGCGGAGCTTCGACTACTACCTCGGCGGCACCTTCACCGCGCTCGGCATCGTGCTGCTGCTGACCACGGTGTTCCAGGTGAGGTTCGGTCTTGCGCCGCTCAAGCGCATCTCGGAATCTATCGCCGACATCCGCTCGGGGCGGGCGGAGCGGCTCGAAGGTGAATTCCCGGTCGAGATCGCGCCGTTGGCGCGCGAGACCAACGCGCTGATCGATGCCAATCGCGAGATCGTCGAGCGCGCGCGCACCCATGTCGGCAATCTCGCCCATGCGATCAAGACGCCGCTCTCGGTGATCGTGAATGAGGCCGGCACGCACGCCACCGAGCCGTTCGCAGCCAAGGTGATGGAGCAGGCGGACGTGATGCGCGACCAGCTCGCCCATCATCTGGAGCGCGCGCGCATCGCGGCACGCGTCTCGGTGGTCGCGACCGTGACGGAGGTCGCACCCGTCATCGAGGCGCTGCGGCGGACCATGGAGAAGATCCATCGCGATCGCGGGATACTGGTCGAGGCCAAGGCCGATCCGTCCGCAAAGTTTCGCGGCGAGCGGCAAGATCTGGAGGAGATGGTCGGCAATCTCGTCGACAATGCCTGCAAATGGGCGGCCTCGCAGGTCTTCATCGAGGTTCTGGTGGAAGTGCCGCACCAGACGGGCACCGGCCCGCGCCTGCGGATCATCGTCGACGACGATGGCCGCGGCCTGTCGGAGGCCGAGCGCGCCCAGGTCTCCCGGCGCGGCCAGCGGCTCGACGAGTCCAAGCCCGGCTCGGGGCTCGGCCTGTCCATCGTGACCGACCTCGCCGCGCTCTATGGCGGCAGCCTCTCGCTCGCGGGCGCCCCGACCGGTGGCCTGCGGGCGGAGCTGGTCCTCCCCGGAATATAATCCTTTGTTCCGGCACGACTATTTGGCTGGTCCGGTACCGATCCGGACGAAACCGGAGCTATTTCGGAGCGACTTCCTAAACGGCTTCTTAAGTGGGCCCCATCTATGATCGCGCAGGACGCATCCTACGTCTGCCATTTTATCGTGCATCACCCGGGCGCATGAGCCAGACATCGATCGAGCGGCTGAGGGAATATCTCGCGCAGCTCCCGCCGCAGTCGCAGGCGCTGCTGATGCGGGAGTTCGAGCGCGCGCTCGAGCGTGGCCAGGACACGGCGGTGGCGACCCTCGTGCTCGAGCAGCTGCGCAAGATCGTTCGCAAGACCGAAGTCGACGAGGCTGCGCCGCCGCGCACGGACGATCTGTCGCGGCTGTTGTTCCAGGTGCTGGAACCGTTCCTGGTCGAGACGGGCGCCCCTGTCAGGGTCGGCCAGATCCGTCGCTCCTCGCTGCATCCGATCTGGCAATGGCTCGGTCGCGATGGCGCCCCCGACAAGGTCAACGAATTCGAGGCGGCGCTGGCGCGCATGCCGGCTTCAGACAGTGCAGGGCAGGTCGAAGCCCTCGCCGCGAAGCTCCAGGCCGTGGCCGCGGATGCCATCTTCGGGCTGACGGGTCCCGGCGGCGGCGACAAGTCGCGCGCGCTCGCCCGCGTCGGCCCGCCTAACGTGATCGAGGACCTCTATTCGATCGGAGCGGTGCTTCAGGTCCGGGAGGCCATCGCTACGCTGAACGAGAAGCTGCCGCGCTTCCTGCGTGCCTTCGGCGAAGCCCAGATCGCGTCAGTGACGTCCACGCTCAACATCCCCGCGCTCCAGACGCCGCAGATGCTGCCCTTCGCGCTGTCGATGGTCGTGCAGCGGATGACCGCGCCGTGGCAGATCATCCGCCTCGCCATCAAGATTGCCGCGTCCGACGACGAGATCCGCGTCGCGGCGACGCCCTACGGCGTGGCCGTCACGATCGCTTTGCATGATTTGTCCTGCGTTGCCGCGATCCTGCGCATGGACATCAAGCGCGGCCATTTCGAGAACGTCGCCGACAATCTCAAGGCGCTGCATGACGGCGTGCGCGGTCTTCGCACGGAGCTCGATCTGCGCAACGATTCCGTCTGGGGCAAGCAGCTGACCTCGATCCGGGCCGACATCTCCAATGCGCTGCAATCGGAGATCGACAGCGTTCCCGGCCGCGTTCGCCGCATCCTGCGCCAGCGCGCCGAGAAGGATATTCCGCCGGGGGCGCGGATCGACAGCACCGAGGTCGAGGAAACCGCGGCGCTGATCGATTTCGTCGCGACCTGCCGCAACTACGCGAGCGAGCTTGCGATCAACGAGGTGACGCTGCGCACCTATTCCGATCTCCAGCAATATGTCGAACGCTCGACCGAGCAGTTGGTGCAGTCGCTGCGAGCGGCCGATCACAAGGTCCGCACCTATCGGCAGCAGCAGGTGCAGGCCGCGATCCGCTTCTGCCAGGTGCTGTTCGGCGATGATTACGCGTCGCTGATGAGCCGCGCCGCGGAGAACGCGGCCACGGGCGAGCGCAAATCGTCGCGGGCAAGCTGATCAAGCGCATTTTTTTGTGATCACAATTTGTGGTTGACGGTGCCGGTGGCGGGCCCTACGGTCGCCGTGCAAATTTTTGGAATTTCTATCTGTGGGCGCATGAAACCCCTTATCAGCTCCATCGAAATTGAAAACCGCGTCATTGTCGCCAAGTATCAGAGGCTGATGGTTGGCGCGAAGGTGGTGCTGATCGAGAAGGCAAGCGGCCGGCAACTGCCTGAGACCGTCACCAGGGTTGCATCGCCCGTTCCCGTCGGGGCGTTGCGCATCAAATTGCCTGAAGCAATCGAGCCGGGAACATACTTCCTGAGGGCCTTCAACGGGCACGGCGAGGACGCCGCTCAAAGCGCGGACTTCGAGATCGGTTAAGCCGTTGGATTTTCACAGTTTCGGGACTGTGTGCGGTCGCGCCGAATTGACAATTGTCAATTGCCGCATCGTCCGGCCGTGGTGTAAAGCCACCTATCGGCGCGGTTCGCGCGCCGCCGGAAGCTTGCCAGATGACGCTATGGTTCGTGTTCGCGCTGATGACGGTCGCGGCGATTTTCGCCGTGCTTCTGCCGCTCGGCCGTAGCGGACGCGCGCAAAATCAGGGGAGCGAGGTCGCGGTCTACAAGGACCAGCTGGCCGAGATCGAGCGTGATCTCGCCGCAGGACTGATCGCCGCGCCGGAAGCCGAGGCCGCACGTGTCGAGATCAGCCGCAGGCTGCTTGCCGCGGCCGGGAGCGAGCCTGCATCGGAACCGACATCGAGCCTCAAATGGCGCCGCGCGGCGGCTGTGCTGGCGCTTGCCGGCCTGCCGCTCATTGCGATTGGCGTCTACATGCCGCTCGGCTCGCCCAGGCTCCAGGACTTTCCCCTGGCGCAGCGGGAGCGCGGGGCCGGGTCCGGCATGGCGCTCGAGAATCTCGTCGTGCAGGTCGAGCAGCATCTGGAAAAGAATCCGACCGACGGGCGCGGCTGGAACGTGCTCGCGCCGGTGCTGGTGCGGCTCGGCCGCTTCGACGATGCGGTGCGCGCCTATCGCAACTCGCTCACCTACAATGGCGAGAGTTCGGAGCGCCGGGCCGATCTCGGCGAGGCGATCGCGGCTGCTGCCGGCGGTGTGGTGACCGCCGAGGCCAAGACCGAATTCGAGCGCGCGCGTGGCCTGAACGCGGACGATCCCAAGGCGAACTATTTCCTCGGGCTTGCCGCCGAGCAGGATGGCCGCAAGGACGATGCCGCCAACATCTGGCGCTCACTGCTGGCGAAAGCGCCGGCGGATGCGCCGTGGCGTCCTCTGGTGCAGACCTCGCTGGCGCGGGTCGGCGGCGGTGGCGCTACGATGCCGGCGCTGTCGGACGAGACGATTGCAGCCTCCAAGGACATGAACGAGGGCGATCGCAACGCGATGGTGCGCGGCATGGTCGAACGCCTGGCCACCCGGCTGAAGCAGAACGGCGATGATGTCGAGGGTTGGCTGCGCCTGGTGCGCGCCTATCTCGTGATGGGCGATCGTGACAAGGCAATGGGCGCTTCGACCGACGCCCGACAGGCGGTTGCCAACGACGCCGCGCGGCTGCGCCAGCTCAACGAAGGCCTCAAGACTCTCGGGCTCGACGGATGACGATGTCGGGACGAGGCGAGCGGAGAACGGATACGCCATGACGCGCAAGCAGCGACGTATGACCATCATCGGCGGCTCCCTCGCAGTGCTCGCGCTTGCGGCCGCGCTGGTGCTCAACGCTCTGCGCGACTCCATCGTGTTCTTCTCGACGCCGACGATGGTCGCCGAAAAACACGTCGAGCCCGGCAAGCGGTTTCGTCTCGGCGGCCTGGTGCAGCCCGGCTCGCTCCAGCGCGGCGACAATCTCGCCGTAACCTTCGAGGTTGCCGACGGCGGCGCCAAGCTGCCGGTCGCCTACAAGGGCATCCTGCCCGACCTGTTCCGTGAAGGGCAGGGCGTGGTCGCCGAAGGCGCGCTCGACGCCAACGGCGTGTTCAAGGCCGACACCGTGCTCGCCAAGCACGACGAGACCTACATGCCCAAGGAAGTCGCCGATGCCCTGAAGAAGCAGGGGCATTGGAAGGACGATTACGGCGCCAAGGCTTCTGATAGCGTCAAGCCCGCGGCGACGACCGCGCAGGGCAACCCGCAGGGAGCAGTGCGTTGATCGCGGAATCCGGACACTACGCGCTGGTGCTGGCCCTTGGCCTGGCGCTGATCCAGTCCATCGTGCCGCTGATCGGTGCGCGCTTGCGCGATGCCGCGCTGATGAACGTGGCGCGCTCCGCCGCGCTGGCGCAGCTGCTGTTCGTCGGTGCGTCGTTCGTGGCTCTCGTGATACTGCACGTGAACTCGGATTTCTCCGTCGCCAACGTCTACGAGAACTCCCATTCGATGAAGCCGCTGATCTACAAGATCACCGGCGTGTGGGGGAACCATGAAGGCTCGATGCTGCTGTGGGTGTCGATCCTGGCGCTGTTCGGCGGAATGGTCGCCGCCTTCGGTAACAATCTGCCGCTGTCGCTGCGCGCGCATGTGCTGGCCGTGCAGGCGTGGATCGCCAGTGCGTTCTATCTCTTCATCCTGGTCACATCGAATCCGTTCCTGCGTATCGCCAATCCGCCGATCGAGGGACGCGATCTCAATCCGGTGCTCCAGGACATCGGCCTCGCCGTGCATCCGCCGATGCTCTATCTCGGCTATGTCGGCTTCTCGATCTCGTTCTCCTTCGCCATCGCGGCGCTGATGGAGGGGCGGATCGACGCGGCCTGGGCGCGCTGGGTGCGGCCGTGGACGCTGGTGGCCTGGATCTTCCTGACCCTCGGCATCGCGATGGGGTCGTACTGGGCCTATTACGAGCTCGGCTGGGGCGGCTGGTGGTTCTGGGATCCGGTCGAGAACGCCTCGCTGATGCCGTGGCTCGCCGGCACGGCGCTGCTGCACTCGGCGCTGGTGATGGAGAAGCGCAACGCGCTGAAGGTCTGGACCATCCTGCTGTCGATCCTGACCTTCTCGCTGTCGCTGCTCGGCACCTTCCTGGTGCGTTCGGGCGTCATCACCTCCGTGCACGCTTTCGCCACCGATCCGACGCGCGGCGTGTTCATCCTGCTGATCCTCTGCCTGTTCATCGGTGGCAGCCTGTCGCTGTTCGCAGGGCGCGCGACCTCGTTGAAGCAGGGCGGCCTGTTCGCGCCGATCTCGCGCGAGGGCGCGCTGGTCTTGAACAATCTGCTGCTCAGCGTAGCCTGCGCGGTCGTGCTGTTCGGCACGCTCTATCCGCTGGCGATGGAAGCGCTCGACTTCAAGATGTCGGTCGGCGCGCCCTTCTACAATCTCACCTTCGTCCCGCTGTTCGCGCTGCTGCTGCTCGTGGTGCCGTTCGGGCCGATGCTGGCGTGGAAGCGCGGCGATCTGCTCGGCGTCACCCAGCGGCTGCTTGCGGCGGGCGTTGCCGCGCTCGTTGTGATCGCCATCGTCTGGGCCTGGACCCGTGGTGGCAGTGCGCTGGCACCATTGGCAATTGGGCTTGGAGTCTTCGTCATCGCCGGTGCCGTGACCGATCTGTCCGAACGGACCGGTTTGTTCCGCCTGCCGTTCGCAACGACGCTGCACCGGGCCCGCGGCCTGCCGCGTTCGGCCTGGGGTTCTGTGTTTGCCCATGCGGGCCTCGGCGTCGCGCTGATCGGGATCGTCTGCGAGACCACCTGGAACAGCGAGTATATCGCGACCATGAAGCAGAACGACGTTGCACACGTCGCCGGCTATGATCTCAAGCTCGACGGCCTGTCCCAGCGTCAGGGGCCGAACTTCCGCGAGATGATCGCCGAGTTCAACGTCAGCCGCGACGGTGAGAAGATCAGCGTCATGACGCCGTCCAAGCGCAACTTCACGACGCGCGGGTCCTCGACCACTGAGGCCGCATTGCTGACGCGCGGCGCGAGCCAGCTCTACGTTTCCCTCGGCGACGCGACTGCCGATGGCGCCATTGCGGTGCGCATCTATCACAAGCCGCTGGTGCTGCTGATCTGGTGGGGACCGGTGCTCATGGCCTTTGGCGGCATGCTGTCGCTGTCCGATCGGCGCCTGCGGGTCGGCGCACCGAAGCCGGCGCGGGCCAAGCAGCGCCTTCAGCCGGCGGAGTGATCCGATGCGGCGGATGATGGTCACGATCGTTGCGCTCATGCTGCTGGCTTTGCCCGCCGCCCACGCCGTGCAGCCCGACGAGATCATGTCGGATCCCGCGAAGGAGGCACGCGCGCGCGACCTATCGCGCGAGCTGCGCTGCATGGTCTGCCAGAACCAGTCGATCGACGATTCCGACGCGCCGCTGGCGCGCGATTTGCGGCTGCTGGTGCGCGAGCGGATCGCTGCCGGCGACAGCAATTCGCAGGTGCTCGACTTCCTGGTCGCGCGCTATGGCGAGTTCGTGCTGCTCAAGCCGCGCTTCGAGCGGCAGACCGTGTTGTTGTGGCTGCTCGCGCCGCTGCTGCTGATCGGCGGCGGCCTGGCGCTCTGGCTGCAAATCCGCCGGCGCGCGCGAAGCGGTGCAGACCTACCAGCTCCGCCGCTCACTGCGGATGAAGAGGCACGGCTCACAGCCTTGATGTCGGACGAGACGAAGTCGTCCTAGCGACTTCAAGTCGTCCCGGCCTACGTAATGATACGTAGGCCGTCTGCGGCCGCGTGTTTCATGCTCTGTTGACCTTTGTCTGGAAGCTTGTCGCGAAATTCGATTCCAGATTTTTGAGTCCTCAGCCGATGTTCACGAACAGCAATCTGACGATCCGCTTCCTGGTCGGCGCCGTCGTCGCTGCATTATTGTTCCTGCTGGGCATCGGCGGCGGCACCGGCTTCGTCGCGGTGCTCTACCTCAACAACGAGATCACCAGCCTGTCGTCGGATTTCGCCGCGCTGAGCGGCCCCGCGCGCGAGCATGCAATGCTGATCTACCAGCAGGCGCAGGCGGCATTCTCCTATTTTCTGATCGCCTGCGGCGTGATCGCGGTGGTCGCTGTCGCGATCTGCCTCACTACCTGGTTCGCTGTGCGCAACGGCATCCTCAATCCGCTGGCGGCGATTGTGCACGCCATGCGTGAGGTCGCCGATCAGAAATTCGAGACGCCTGTTCCGGGCCTCGGCGGTACCAACGAGATCGGCCTGCTCGCCGGCGCACTGGAAGTGTTCAAGACAAACGGCTTGGAGCGGCGGCGCCTCACCGAGCAGCAATTACACGAAGCGCAGCATCAGGCCGAGCGGTCGAAATTCCTGGACGCCCGGATCAAGCGCTTCAACGATCTCGTTGCCAGCGTGGTCGACAGCGTGGCGTCCTCGGCCGCGCACCTGAAGAGCAATGCCGAAACGCTGTCACGGACGGCCAACGACACGAGCTCCAAGGCCAATGCGGTCGCGAGCGCGGCGAACCAGGCCAGCGCCAGCGTGCAGATCGTCGCGGGCTCGGCCGAGGAGATGACGAACTCGATCGGCACGATCAGCCGCCGCGTCACCGACGCGACGCAGCGTGCCGAAGGCGCGGCGACGCAGGCCGAGAAGAGCCGCGACACCATCCACACGCTGTCGGATGCCGCCGACAAGATCGGCGAGGTCGTGCAGCTCGTGCAGGCGATCGCCTCGCAGACCAACCTGCTGGCGCTCAACGCCACCATCGAGGCGGCGCGGGCTGGGGACGCCGGCAAGGGTTTTGCCGTGGTTGCCTCCGAAGTGAAGAGCCTCGCGCACCAGACCAGCAAGGCGACGGAGGAGATCACCTCGCACGTCGCCAGCATCCAGGGCATCACCGCGGAGACGCGCGGCGCGATCGACGGCATCTCGAAGACGCTGTCGGAGATCTCGTCGATCATGTCGGGCATCGAGGTCGACACCGCCCAGCAGCGCAACGCCACGCAGGACATCACCCGCAGCGCGCAGGATGCCGCGCATGGAACGCTGGACGTCTCCAACCACATCGTCCAGATCACCTCGACGTCGGCGGAGACCGGCCGCATGGCGGCCGAAGCGCGCGATTCCGCCGTCGATCTGTCGCAGCAGGCCGAAACCCTGAAGCGTGAAGTCGACGAATTCATCGTCAGCGTGAGGGCGAGCTGATCTCGCCAAAGGCGTGTTCGACGCTCGTCAGGGGAACTCGATTAAGTTCCTGTAAGGCCACGACTTTCGGCGTGCGATAAACTGCCGCAACGGCGCGACCCTTCATTACAAAAGTTTAACCCCGCCGCCAGCGCACGGTAAGGCGGGAGCCCCCATCTTCATGTCCGTAACGTGCTGCCATCCGGCACCGAAAGAATTCAAGGCCTTGGAGATTCCTGCATGACCGACCGTCCCGACCTCACGAACCTTCCGTCCTACCGGCCGCCCCGCCGGTCGGTTTTCTCCGCGCGCAGGATCGCGCTGATGGCTTCGGTCGTCGCTGGCCTCGGGATTGCCGTCCACGGCTTCAGCCCGTCGACCTCGCCGAGCGAGCTGTTCTCCAGCCCGGCGCATGCGCAGGTCAACAACGAGGTCCGGAAGGTTGAGCGTCCGGTCGGGTTCGCCGACATCGTCGAGCGCGTGAAACCGTCGGTGATCTCGGTGAAGGTCAATATCAAGGAGAAGACCGCGAGCAACGACGATGGCGATGATTCCTCCTCGCCGTTCCAGCCGGGCTCGCCGATGGAGCGCTTCTTCCGCCGCTTCGGCGGTCCGGATGGTTTCCCGGGCCAGAAGGGTGGCCGCGGCCGCGTCGTGCAGGGCCAGGGCTCCGGCTTCTTCATCTCCGCCGACGGTTTTGCCGTGACCAACAACCACGTGGTCGACGGCGCCGACAAGGTCGAGGTCACGACCGACGACGGCAAGACCTATACTGCCAAGGTGATCGGCACCGACCAGCGCACTGACCTCGCCCTCATCAAGGTCGAGGGCAGCTCGAACTTCCCGTTCGCCAAGCTCGCCGACAGCAAGCCGCGGATCGGCGACTGGGTGCTCGCGGTCGGCAATCCCTTCGGCCTCGGCGGCACCGTGACTGCGGGCATCGTCTCGGCCAGCGGCCGCGACATCGGCAACGGTCCCTATGACGATTTCATCCAGATCGATGCGCCCGTGAACAAGGGCAATTCCGGTGGTCCCGCTTTCGACACCAATGGCGAGGTGATGGGCGTCAATACCGCGATCTACTCGCCCTCCGGCGGCAGCGTCGGCATCGCGTTCTCGATTCCCGCGAGCACCGTGAAGAGCGTGGTGGCCCAGCTCAAGGACAAGGGCTCGGTCAGCCGCGGCTGGATCGGCGTCCAGATCCAGCCGGTGACGTCCGATATCGCCGACAGCCTCGGCATGAAGAAGGCCGAAGGTGCGCTGGTGGCGGAGCCGCAGGCGAACGGTCCGGCGGCGAAGGCCGGCATCGAGTCCGGCGACGTGATCACATCGGTCAACGGCGAATCCGTCAAGGATGCCCGCGAGCTTGCCCGCACCATCGGCGGCATGGCGCCCGGCGCGACCGTGAAGCTCAACGTGTTGCACAAGGGCCAGGACAAGGTCGTGAACCTCACCCTCGGCCAGCTGCCGAACACGATCGAGGCCAAGGCCGACACCGACAAGGATAGCGGCAAGGGTGCGAGCCGTGGCACCGACGTGCCCAAGCTCGGCATGACCGTCGCGCCCGCCGACTCAGTGGCTGGCGCCGGCAAGGAAGGTGTCGTGGTCACCGAAGTCGATCCGAAGAGCGCCGCGGCCGAACGCGGCTTCAAGGAAGGCGACGTCATTCTCGAAGTCGGCGGCAAGAGCGTGAGCACCGCCGGCGAAGTCCGCGACGCCATCAACACGGCGCGGACCGACAACAAGAACAGCGTCCTGATGCGCGTGAAGAGCGGCGGCCAGTCGCGCTTCGTCGCCGTGCCCATCGCCAAGGGCTAAGCCTTCAGGAGGTCTACGAGATGAGGGGTGTCGCCGGCATCAGTCGCCCCCGCCGCCGACGCCCTTCGGGGGAGCAGCGTAAGGCCCGCTCCCCCAGCCTACCTTCCGGTGGAATTACGCCCCCCTCCGTCGGAAGGCCTAGGGCGGTGAGGTCCCCCCAGCTTCACCGCCCGCCTTTTTGCCTACCCAAGTCCCGTTTGCTTGGCTTGCATGCGATTGCCGCTCGCGCCATGTTCAGGAAAGGTTGACCCCCTTGACCGCCGCCGAACGCACGATGCGCCTCCTCATCATCGAAGACGACCGCGAATCCGCCGACTATCTCGTGAAGGCGTTTCGTGAAGTCGGACACATTGCCGACCACGCCGCCGACGGCGAGGAAGGCCTCGCCATGGCCGAGAGCGGCGATTACGACGTGCTGGTGGTCGACCGCATGCTGCCCAAGCGTGACGGCCTGTCCCTGATCGGCGCGTTGCGCGACAAGGGCGACTCGTCGCCGGTGCTGATTCTCTCCGCGCTCGGGCAGGTCGACGATCGCATCAAGGGTCTGCGCGCCGGCGGCGACGACTATCTGCCGAAGCCTTATTCCTTTGCCGAGCTGCTGGCCCGGGTCGAAGTGCTGTCACGGCGCCGCGGCGGTCCGGCCGAGGACACGCTCTACCGCGTCGGCGATCTCGAGCTCGACCGGCTGTCCCATCGCGTCGCCCGCGGCAAGGACGAGCTGACGCTCCAGCCGCGCGAATTCCGCCTGCTCGAATACCTCATGAAGCATGCCGGCCAGGTGGTGACGCGCACCATGCTGCTGGAGAACGTCTGGGACTACCATTTCGATCCGCAGACCAACGTGATCGACGTGCACATTTCGCGGCTGCGCTCCAAGATCGACAAGGGTTTCGAGCGGCCGCTGCTGCACACGATCCGCGGCGCCGGATATATGATCCGGGATGGGATACGTTAAAGCTTTGGATACTCTTCAATACGCAAGGCACTGAGCCAGAAGAATTTTGAAGCTTCCCCGGAAAGGGCGGGGTCGATGAGAAATTCAGCGGTCGCGGCTTTGCGAGCCGCCGCGCATCAAGAGCGTGGTCAGGATTAGATGAAGGACGACCGCCGGCCACAGAAGGACGCCGCTCATTCCACCTGCGAAACCGAGGTAGGCCAAATATAGGGTGATGGCTCCGTTATAGATCAACATGCCCGGCAGTGGCGGCCACCCTGGCCAACAGGCGATCCCCAAGGCAATCAGCGCAATGCCGGCGACACGCGCGACCGGCGTTGCGACACCGGAAAGCTGCTCGCCCAGCAACAACTGGCCAACCAGCGACGGCGCGATCAACAGCGCCAATCCCGTTGCAGCTTCGCTGATGGCGGCGAACGCCAATGCGCCTTTCATTTCTTCCCAACGTTCGCGGGTGGCTTTTGAGACTTCGACTCTTCAATGGGATCCGGCTCCGGCGCTGGCATAGATCCAAGTTCTGCCTTGGCTTGCGCTGGGTCCTTCAACTCAGGTCCGAGCTTGAACGTCAGCTTGTTGATCTTGCCCGTGAACTTGAACGGAGGATCGTAGCGATACTCGAGCATCGCGACCCCGGTGCGGGTGTCCTGGCCGACGTCGAAGGTCTCGTCCTCCGGGAACGTGATGGGCGTACCGTGTTCTATGGATTTCCGGTCTGCTTCCTTGCCATCCACTGAAAGTACGCCTGTACCGCCCTTGCCCAATCCCGGCCCATCCGACTTGAAGTCGAAGACGATGGTGTGCTTGCCCGCGGTCAACTCCGGTCCCGACCAGACCGTGCGCTTGAGGTTGAGCAGGTTGTAGAGGAACACGGGCTTACCCCGCCGAAGGCCCGCCACACCCTTGCTTAGAAGTAGCCCGTAGCCGCCGAAACGTCCGCCTTCGGTGACGATCATCCCTTCAGCGCCGCCGTTGGGAATCTCAACCTCGGCGGTGATGGTATAGGACTTGTTGAGGATGCTCGGCGCGGCGCTAGCCGGCACACCGGTCAGTTCGCCCGAATAGGTGAATACCGTCTGCCCGGCCGTCAGGCTTGGGCGCGGCGTATTCCAACGCGCGAGCGTCGTGTTATCGAGCGGCAGCACGTTGTACTTCTTCGCCTCGACGTCGAAGAGGGCCTGCATTTCCTTGACCTTCTCCGGCATCTTGGCGGCCAGATCTTCAAACTGGGTGGGGTCTTCCTTGACGTTGTAGAGCTCCCACTTGTATCCGGTGATGACATCCGGCGGTGGCGCGCTGCTCAGCTCCCAGGGAAGCGTGATCGGCGTCGTGGCCGCCACCCACCCATCGTGATAGATGGAGCGATTGCCGAGCATCTCGAAATATTGGGTCGTGTGCATCGTCTTCGCGTTGGTGTTCGCCTTGTCCCAAGTATACGCCATACTCACCCCTTCCATGGGGCTCTGTTTGATACCGTCGATCGCCTCGGGTTGCGAAATGCCGGTCGCTTCGAGGATGGTCGGAGCGATGTCGATGACATGATGGAACTGGCGGCGGATGCCTCCCACGTCGTTGATGTGGCCAGGCCAGGACATGACCACGCCCTGGGCGGTCCCACCGAAGTGCGACGGCACCTGCTTCACCCACTTGAACGGGGTGTCCATCGCCCACGCCCAGGGCGCGGCAAAATGCGGGAATGTCTTGTCTGAGCCCCAGAACGGGTACCAGAGGTACTGCGCCTTCACCGGCACCGGGACACCATTGAAGGTCGTGAACTCGTTCGGCGTACCGTTGATCATGCCTTCGGCGCTCGCACCGTTGTCACCGCCGATGTAGATGATCAAGGTGTTGTTGAGTTCACCGAGGTCTTCGACCGCCCGGATGACCCGACCGATCTCGTTGTCGGCGTAAGCGAGGTAGGCGCCATAGACATCGGCTTGCTTGATGAAGAGCTTCTTCTCCAGCTCGCCCAGGGAATCCCACTGCGGCAATTCTTTCGGCCACGGCGTCAGTTGGGCGTTTTCGGGCATGATGCCCAAACGCTTCTGGTTGGCGAAAATCTTCTCCCGCACCTTGTTCCATCCATCGTCGAACAAGTGCATATCGCTGATCTTCTTGATCCACTCCGGTGTTGGATGATGTGGCGCATGGGTTGCGCCAGGTACGTAATAGACAAAGAACGGCTTTTCAGGCGCAATTTCCTTCAGCTGCTTGATGTGCTGGATAGCCTCGTCGGCCATGGCCGTCTCCAGGTTCCAGCTGGGATTGTCCTGGAAGGGATAGATGGCCGTCGTGTTGCGAAACAGATTTGGTTGCCACTGGCTGGCGTCGCCGCCGACAAAGCCGTAAAAATATTCGAATCCCATGCCGTTTGGCCATTGATTGAACGGCCCTGCCTGGCTCGACTGGAACGAGGGTGTGTTGTGGTCCTTGCCGAACCACGAGGTGGCGTACCCGTTCGCCTTCAGGATGGTGCCGACGGTGCCTTTCTCGATCGGAATAATGGAATCGTAACCCGGGAACCCAGTCGATATTTCACCGACTACTCCGAAGCCGACCGAATGATGATTGCGGCCCGTGATGAGCGCCGCCCGCGTCGGTGAGCACAGCGAGGTGGAATGAAAATTGGTGTAGCGCAGGCCCTGCGCGGCGATACGATCCATCGCGGGCGTGGGGACAACGCCGCCGAAGGTGCTCGGCGCTCCGAAACCTTGGTCGTCGGTCATGATGAGCAACACATTGGGCGCGCCCTTCGGCGGTACGACACGCGGTGCCCACCACGCCTTCGACTCCGAGGCTCTCTCGTTGATGACCCCTCCGAATTCTGGAGGCGGCGGCGGAAGCAGCTTGCCGTCAATTGTCGTCGTGGCTGCGGGCGAGCCTGGGGTACCCGTGATCTGCTGAGCCGACGCGGAGATGCAACCGAGGGCGAGAACACTTGCTGTGGTCGCAAGGGTGCGGCAACGGATTTTCATATTCCGACCTCCCGCAGTCCATTTGGCGGGTTGAGGCTGTCACCGCTAACCGATACCTGCTTGATTTAGGTCAAATGTGCCGGTTGGGCTGGGCCAGAGATCCCGATACCTTCCCGCCGGATTCGCGGCCGTCTCACCGTTCCCGCAAGCTCTCCTGCCCATACCGGATCAGCGGCGACACCAGATAGCTGATGATCTTCCTTGTGCCGGTCTTGATCTCGACGGTTACGGCCATGCCGGGCGCGAGGTTGACGGTGCGGCCGTCGATGTCCATCTGGGCGCGGTCCAGCGAGACGCGGGCGGCGTAGACCAGCTCCTGGCCCTTGGGCTCACTGGATGATGTCTCGGCGCCGGCCGGCGTGTCGCCGGGCTTTTCCGGCGGCTTCTGGCGGACGATGGCGTCCTGGGAGACGCTGAGCACCTTGCCCTGGCGCAAGCCGTAGCGGGTGAAGCTGAAGGTGTCGACCTTGATCGCGGCGTCCTCGCCGGGATTGACGAAGCCGATGTCGCGGTTCGAGATCATCGCCTCGATCTCGAGGCCGCCGCTGGTGGGCACCACCACCATCAGCGTCTGAGCCGGCGTCACCACGCCGCCGACCGAGTGCACGGCGAGCTGCTGGACGATGCCGTCCTCCTGCGCGGCGAGGCGGAGCAGGCTGGTGCGCTGCTCGGCCTTGACGATGTCCTGGCGCAGGCCAGCCGCCTTCTGCTCGGCTTTCGCAAGCTCGTCGAACAGGCCGCGCTGATATTCCGCCTCGGTGCGCCGCAGCGTCTCCTCGATGCCTCCAACGGCGGCATCGGCCTCGGCATAGTGGCTCTTCTGGACCAGCAATTCCTGCTGTTGCGCGACCAGGTCCTGCGTTTCCGTGAGGTATTGCAGTTTGGAGCCGAACTCGCGGTCGACGAGATATTTTCGTACATCGACCCGCTGCTGCATGATGGGAATGAGCGCGCTGATCTTGCCGATCGTGGCCTCGCTGGTCGAACGCTCCGCTTTCTTCTGCGTGCCCTGCCATTCGAGCGAGGTGATCTTGGACGCCTGCTCGGCGGCCTGCGAGGCCAGGAAACGCTTTGCGGTGCGGATCTGATCGGAGGTCGCGCGCGCGGGCGCGATGAATTTGGCGGGATCACCGCCGGCAAGTGCGGCGTGCAGACGTGCGATGTCGAGCTCGCTCGCCAGCAGATCGCTCTGGAGATGGCCGAGCTCGGCCTGGCTCATGGTGGGATCGAGCTCGATCAGGAGGTCGCCGGCCTTGACGCGCTGACCGTCCTGCACGTGGATGGCGCGCACGACCGCGGTCTCGAACGGCTGGATCACCTTGGTGCGGCCGTCGGGGACGATCTTGCCGGTCGCGGTCGCGATGATGTCGACCGTGCCGATGCTGGCCCACACCAGCGCGATCAGAAACACCGCCGAGATCGACGCGGAGATGGCGCGGCCGATCGGCGAAGGCGGGGTCTCGACGATCTCGAGCGCCGCGGGGAGGAACGCCAGTTCGTCGCGCGTCCGCGTCGGGCTGCGCAGCGAGGCCATCATCGCCTTAGCCGACTTCATGGATGCCTGCCTGGACACGATGCAGCGTGGCGTAGCGGCCGCCGCTGCGGATCAGCTGGTCGTGCGAACCGTCCTCGACGATACGGCCACGCTCCACGGTGATGATGCGGTCCGCGGTGCGCACGGTCGACAGACGGTGGGCGATGATCAGAACGGTACGGCCCGCCGTGATCTCGCGCATGTTGTGCTGGATGATGCGCTCGCTTTCATAGTCGAGCGCGCTCGTTGCTTCGTCGAAGATGAGAACGCGCGGATTGGTCGTCAGCGCGCGTGCGATCGCGATGCGCTGGCGCTGGCCGCCGGACAGTGTGCTGCCGCGCTCGCCGATGACGGTGTCGTAGCCATCCTGGAGTTCGAGGATGAAGTCGTGTGCGCCAGCGAGCTTTGCCGCGGCCACGACGCGCTCCATCGGCAGCGCGGGGTCGGCCAGCGCAATGTTGTCGCGCACCGAGCGGTTGAACAGCATGTTCTCCTGCAGCACGACGCCGACCTGCCGGCGCAGCCAGGTCGGGTCGACCGCCGCAAGGTCGTTGCCGTCGACCAGCACGCGGCCGCACTCGGGGAGATAAAGCCGCTGGATCAGTTTTCCGAGCGTGCTCTTGCCGGAGCCGGAGGTGCCGACGATGCCGACGATCTGGCCGGCCGGAATCTTCAGGGTGATGTCGTTGAGAATCTGCGGTCCGTCGACGCGGTAGCGGAAGCCGACATGCTCGAAGGTGATGTCGCCACGGATGGCAGGCAACGCCGCGCGCCCCGGGCGATGGGTCGGCTCGGGCACGGTGTTGAGGATGTCGCCGAGCCGCTCGACCGACAGCCGCGCCTGGTGGAAATCCTGCCAGAGCTGGGCGAGCCGCAGCACCGGTGCGGTGACACGTCCCGACAGCATGTTGAAGGCGACGAGCTCGCCGACTGTGAGGTTACCGTCGATGACCAGCTTGGCGCCGAAATAGAGCAGGATCGCCATGTTGATCTTGCTGACGAACTGAACGGCCTGGCTTGCAACATTGCCGAGATTGACCACGCGAAAGCTCGAGGCGACGTAGCCGGCAAGCTGCTCTTCCCAGCGCTTCTGCATCTGCGGCTCGACCGCCATCGCCTTCAAGGTCTCGACGCCGGTGACGCTCTCGACAAGGAACGACTGGTTCTCCGCGCCGCGCTTGAACTTCTCGTCGAGACGGTAGCGGAACAGCGGCGTGGCGCCAGCCGAGATGACGATGTAGAGCGGGAACGACGCCAGCACGATCGCGGTCAGCAGCGGCGAGTAGAACGCCATCAGGCCGAGGAAGACGAAGGTGAAGAACAGGTCGATCACCAGCGTCAGCGCCGAGCCGGTGATGAAGTTGCGCAAATTCTCCAGCTCGCGCACCCGCGCGACCGTGTCGCCGACCCGCCGCGCCTGGAAATAGGACAGCGGCAGCGCCAGCAGGTGGTGGAACAGCCGCGCGCCGAGCTCGACGTCGATGCGGTTTGTCGTGTGCGAGAACAGATAGGTGCGGAGCGCGCCGAGCACGACCTCGAAGATCGAGATCGCGACGATGCCGGCGACCAGCACATCCAGCGTGCCGAGGCTGCGGTGCACCAGCACCTTGTCGATCACCACCTGGAAGAACAGCGGCGACACCAGCGCGAAGATCTGGAGGAAGAACGAGGCGAGCAGCACTTCGCCGAGCAGGCCGCGATAGCGGTTGACCGCGCCCATGAACCAGGTGATGTCGAAGCGCCGTGACAGATCGGCAAGGCCTGCGCGCTTGGTCATCAGCACGATGCGGCCGTCCCAGAGCACCTCGAACTGCGCCTTGGTCAGCATCTGCGGCCGCGGGGAGCCCGGATATTGCACGATGGCCTTGCCGTCGCCGGCCTTGCCGAGGATCAGGAAGCCGCCGTCGCGCAAGGGGACGATGGCCGGCAGCGGCGTCTTGTCGAGCCGGTCCCAGCTCGTCTTCACCACGCGCGCCTTGATGTTGAACTGCCTGGTACAGCGCAGCATCTCGGTGGTGCCGATCACGGTGACGCCGAGCTGATGGCGGAGCTGCTCCGGCTCGGCGGGCACCCCGAGGAATTGGAGCATCATGACGAGCGCGGTCAGGCCGGGGTCGGCCGGCGGCTTCGGCACGGCCTGCACCGGCGGCTCCTTCGGCTGCTCTTTGGCGGCCGGGTCGCGTGAAATGGTCTCGTTCGGGCTCATTGGAAGCAAATATCCGCGGTCATCGGGTCCGGACGATTTCACGGACGGGGTCCCGCCGGTCGGCAGGGCGGCCGATAGCTAACGCGGCTATGTTACGGTTTGATAACTATGTCGGACCGCTCACATAACGGTCGGATTTGGCGTTCTACGGCGGGATGCGGGACGGCGGGAGGCAAGTTCACCTCCCGCCGCGATCGCATGACGCACCGGGGCGGGGACCCCGGTGCGCAGATCGTGTTGGCCGATCAGCCGTGGCTGGCCAGCGTGGGCTGCTGCTGCGTCGTGTCCGAAGGCACGAGGCTGCTCTCGCCGGCGTCCGGGACGATGCTCGCCGACTGCTGCACCAGCAGAGACAGCGAGATCGCCGATC
The DNA here is from genome assembly GCF_023073075.1 of Bradyrhizobium sp. 61. Classification (NCBI taxonomy): domain Bacteria; kingdom Pseudomonadati; phylum Pseudomonadota; class Alphaproteobacteria; order Hyphomicrobiales; family Nitrobacteraceae; genus Bradyrhizobium; species Bradyrhizobium sp. 61. Next base: position 496,554 of record NZ_JADPIU010000084.1, read on the forward strand.
CGCCGTGGCCGTCGTCGGTGACGTTGAGCTCGGTGCCGGACTGAACGCCAGCGAACTGGTAGGTGTGGCTGCCCGAGTTCGTGGCGAGCGTCAGTGTCGTACCGTCGAAGGTGAACGACGAGACCGACGTGTTGAGCAGGTCGATCGTGTCGCCGAGTTCGAAGTTCGACACCGTGCCGGTCAGGCCGGACGCGCTTTCGAGCGTCAACGTTGCAGCCGAGCCGGCGAAGTCGACGCCGTTCTGGACGCCTCCGGCGAAGACATGCTCGACCCCGCCCGCAAGGTGGGTGTTGTCGGCGGTGCCTGCGACGTCGAGTTCGCCGCTGTTGAGCGTCGTGTTGGACGCCGTTCCAATCACGAACCCGACTCCGCCGTTGATCGTCGTGGACGCGGCCGAGCCGCCGGCGTCGACATAGAGCAGGCCGCCGCCGTTGACCGTGGTCGCCGTCACCGATCCGCCCGCGCCAATGTACGAATTGCCGCCGTTCTCGATCACGGTGTTCGCGGCGATGCCGCCATCCAGCACCTGCTGATTGCCGCTGAGGTTCGTGCCGGAGACGGTGGCGTGGTAGACGTCCTGGAAGCCGCCAGCCGCAACGATCGTGCCGATCGCGCTGCCGCCGTGGTAGACGTGCTGCGCGCCGCCGTTCTTGACGGTCACACCGGTCGCGACGCCGCCGCCCAGCGAGTTGCCGCCACCGACCGAACCGCCGGTCGCCGTGCCGTCGACATACTGGAAGCCGCCGTCGATCACGGTGTCGCTGGCCGACCCGCCGGCATCGATGTATTGGAAGCCGCCGGTTTTGACCAGCGTGCCGGCGCTGGTGCCGCCATCGCCGACATATTGGTAGCCGCCGCTATAGACCGTGGTGTCGATGGCCGTTCCACCCGCCAGCACCTGCTGGTTGCCGCTGAGGCTGACGTTGGTGACGGTCGAGTTCGAGTAGACGTCCTGGTAGCCGCCGGCCTCGACCGTCGAACCGTTGGCGCTGCCGCCGAAGTAGACGTGCTGCTGGCCACCCGCGTGAACGATGGTGTCGTTCGCGGTGCCGTAGTCGTACTGGACGCCGCCGCTGAGGATGTCGGTATGCTCAGTGGTCGCGCCGTTGAGGACGTCGACGACGCCGCCATTGCCGATCGTGATCTGGCCGGAGACGTTGCCGCCGGTGACGACATCGAGAGTGCCGTCGCCGAGCACGACATAGCCCTGCGAGGTCGTCGATGCGCCCGTGACCGAAACCGCGCCGGTTGAGACCAGCGTCGGCGCCGCGAAGACGGTCGAGGTGCCGGCGTTGCCGGCTGCATCGGTGGTCTTGGCGGTCAGGTTGTTGGCGCCTTCCACCAGCGTCAGGCCGGCGAGGCTCCAGGAGCCGTTGGCGCCAGCCGTGGTGGTGCCGACCAGGGTCGCACCGTCATAGACCGAGACCAGAAGGCCGGCTTCGGTGGTGCCGCTCACCGTGAAGGTGGGCAGGTTGGCAGTGTCGAGCGTCACGCCGGTGACGCCGACGGCCGGGGCAACCGTGTCCACGGTCACGTTGATCGCCGAGGCGGCATCGCTCACGGCGCCGGTCGTATCGGTGACCTTCGCAGTGATGGCGTGGGCCGCGTTGCCGAGCAGGCCGGTCTGGATGTCGACGTAACCGCGCGCGATGTCGGCGAGCGAGAGCGTGACTGCCGAGCCGATCGCGGTCTGGCCGTCGAACAGCTGCACGACGTCGCCGGCAAAGTTGCTGCCGGTGGCGATGCGGACCGTCAGGTTGGTGTCGTTGGTGCTGGCGCCGTTGGCGAGCGCGCCGCTGTTGGGCGAGACGTCATCGGTGACCGACACGATGGTCGGCGCGGTCGGAGCGTTCGACAGGTTGAAGACCTGCGCGGTGATGCCGTAGGAGGAGTTGTCACCAAGCGTCTGGCTGAAGTCCTGCCAGCTGATGACGAAGCCGCCATTGGCGAGCGCCGAAACGGTCGGATAGTACTGATAGCTGTTGGTCTGCGAGTTGACGATGTACTCGCCGCCGATCTTGTTGCCGGCCGTATCATAGACCTGCGCCTTGATGCCGGAGCCGCTGCCGTCGGCCGTTCCTTCGTCCGACCAGGTGACGACGAAGCCGCCGCCGGTCAGTGCGGTGATGCTCGAAAAGCCCTGGTTGCCACCGGTCTGGGTGTTGACCTGGAATTCCGAGCCGACCTTGCTGCCGCCAGCCGTGAAGACCTGCGCGCGAATTTCGCCGCTGGTGTCCTCGAAGCTGATGACGAAATTGCCATTGGCAAGACCGGTCACGCCGGCAACCATGCGGCTGTTGTAATAGGCGGTGTCGACGGTGAATTCGGAGCCGACCTTGGTCGCGCCGCTCGCACCCGGGTGGAACACCTGGCCGCGGACTTCCCAATTGCCGGTGCGGAAATCGTTCCAGGTGACGACGAAGTCGCCGTTGCTGAGCGTTGCGATCGAGGCGCGCTCCTGATCGAAGTTGGCGCTGGTGGAGTTGACGAGGAATTCGGAGCCGACCTTGGCGCCGTTCGCGTCATAGACCTGGGCCTTGATGTCGGGCGCGACGCTGCCCTGGTTGGTCCAGGCGACGACGAAGCCGCCATTGGGCAGGCCGGTGATGGCCGGGGTGTTCTGGTTGTTGGCGGTGACGGAGTTGATCAGGAATTCGCCGCCGACCGGGGCGCCGTTCGCGCCGTAGATCTGGGCCTTGATGTCGCCGCTGGTGGAGTTCTGGTCCTGCCACGAGACGACGAAGCCGCCGTTGGACAGGCCAGTCACGACCGGAGCAGCCTGCGAACCGTTGGTCTGGGTGTTGACGAGGAATTCGCCGCCGACCTTGCTGCCGTCGGCCGCATAGAGCTGGGCATGGACGGCGGAGCCGCTGGCGTCGCCGAGCGTGCTGCTGCCGCTGGTGGAGCCGGCGAGGCCGTCCTGCCAGGTGACGACGAAGCCGCCATTGGTGAGGCCGGTAATGGAGGGATACCACTGGCTGCCAGCCGTCTGGCTATTGACCTGAAATTCGGTACCTATTTTTACGACGGTGGTCATAACATACCTCAAGTGATGCTAAAGGGAGCGCTGAAGGGCTGAATTCCGCGCTGCGACCGCCTGTTGCGGAGGCATGCGCCGAACCTGCACGGGCTCTAAACGATCTATTTATGATATTTTATGATACATTTTTGCGCGGTATGCGGCATTTTGTCCGAAATAACGTTATATCAATGATATGAAGAGGTTCCGCGGGTGCAGCCGAGGCGGGTGCTCCAAATGGTATGCAATCTCGCGCTGGGCATGCCTCCCGCATAGGCAGGCGTGACTGGAGCCGCCGTCGCACGGACGTGCTCGCGGGTTGCCCCTCGATGGCGCGCGACCTGTTGCGTCTGAGATTTGATGAGCGAAGAGTGGCGAGGCTTGCGCCGATGGCCTTGGCCGGAGCAGGGCTCGACAGCCGAGGAAGCTGTACCGGGACTTGTCCTGGTACAGCAACGTCGTCTCAGGTCAGCTCTGGGCGTGAACGAGCGAAGCGCCCTCGGGATCGGAGCCCTGCTGCGTGACCGCGCCTTCGCCTGCATCCGGGACCAGGCTCGCCGAGAACTGCGAGAGCAGTGACAGCGACACGGACGTGCCGCCATGACCGTCGGAGGCGACGTTCAACGCGGTGCCGGCCTCGACGCCTGCGAATTGATAGGCGAGCGAGCCGTTGCTGGTGGTCAGCGTGAGCGTCGCGCCATCGAATTCGTACGAGGTCACAGCAAGGTTGCGGAAGTCGATGACGTCGCCGATCTCGAAATTCGAGATCGTGCCGGTCAGGCCGGACGCATCCTCGAGATAGAGCGTCGAAGCCGAGCCAGCGAAATCGACGCCGTTCTGGACGCCGCCGGCATAGACGTATTCGGCGCCGCCGGCGAGATGCGTGTTGCTGGCGCTGCCAGCCACATCGAGCTCGCCGCTGTTGACGGTCGCGCCCGAGGCCGTGCCAGCCACGAAGACGAAGCCGCCGTTGACCGTCGTGGAAGCCGCCGAAGCGCCAACGTCCACATATTGCAGGCCGCCGGCGTTGACCGTCGTTCCCGTCGCCGAAGCGCCGGAGCCGATATATTCGCTGCCACCGGACAGGACCACTGTGTCGGTCGAACTGCCTGTGCCGAGAACCTGAAGGCCGCCGCTGACCTGGCTACCCTGCACGCTGCCGCTGTTGACCTGCTGGAAGCCGCCGGCCTGGACCGTCGTCGTGATCGCGGTGCCGTCCAGCACGATGTGCTGAATGCCGCCGCTGTTGACGGTGGTGTTGTTGGTCGTGCCGGCGACTTCCTGGACGCCGCCGCCGAACACGACGGTGTCGTTGCCGGTGCCGAGCACGAATTGATAGCCGCCGTTGTTGATCGCGGTGCCGTTGGCGGTGCCGTCCTCGCCGACATATTGCAGGCCGCCCGACGAGACGATCGTCCCGTTGGTGGTGCCGCCGGCCGCCACGAATTCGTTGCCGCCGTTGACGATGACCGTCGCGTAGGTCACGCCGCCGACATGCACCTGCTGGAAGCCGGCGAGCGTCGTTCCGGTGACGGTGGCGTTCATGACGTCCTGGTAACCGCCGGCGCTGATCACGACGTTACTGGCGGTGCCGCCATAGACGTGCTGGGTGCCGCCGTTGGAGATGACGACGCCGTTGGCCGTGCCGTAATTGTACTGCACACCGCCGGCGATGGTCGAGTTGTTGGCGGTGCCGCCGGCCTCGATCATGATGACAGTGCCGGGGCCGACCGCGGTCGCGCCGGACACGACGCCGCCGCTGGCGACGTCGAGCGTGCCCGAGACGACGATGTAGGTCGTGGTGGTGGGGGCGGAGATCGTTGTCGTGCCGCCAAATACAACTTGAGTGGTCATTGATGCCTCAAATGAGCGCTAATGGGGATGGTCGCGATGATGATACAACTCGGAATGGGAATCATTCCGTAGCTAATGATATATTTTGTATCATAACGCGCGAATAATGTTATAGTGATGTTCAGAACAAGAAGGTGCGGCGAAACGCCGGACGTCTTGCGAGGTCATGCGGACTGTTGCGCATGACCGGCGACCGCGCGGCGCGCCGTGGCCGAGAGGCCGGTCTTCAGGGTCGCTCTACGGGGAATTAACGCTCGACGGGAAAAGCCGGCGGCTTCGGTTGGAGCCAAAGGCCACCCAGACGTTCGGGTCGGTGGCGCTTTGCCGCGACAGGTAGCGGTATTTGGTCTCGTACCAGAACAGGATTTCCGGGGTCTGGTTGTCGAGGATCATCTCGCCGCGGTCGGAGCGGACGGTGAGTACGGCGTGACGACCTTTGGCCGGACCGGGCTCCTCGACCGTTGTGATCAGGAGCGATCCCTGCGGCCAGCCCAGCTTGGCGAGCATCTTGCGCTTGAGCAGGACGATGTCCTCGCAATCGCCGCGATCAAGCGGAAGGGTCCAGCGTTCGGCCTTGCCGTAAAGCGCGTCATCGCTGGTCCAGGCGACGCGATCATTGACGTATTTGTTGGTCTCGTAGAGCTGCTGAAGCAGTTCGGGCGTGAGCACGACGTCCCGGGCCTGATCAGCGCCGGGCCGGCAGTCCTCGGCATTCTCGGCGCAGAACTGTTGCCAGCCGGACGGTGCCTTGGTCGCGGCGCCGATCGCAGCAAACAGGGTGGGGCGGGCCAGGAAAGCATGGGCCGGCAGCGCCATCGACAGGCAGGCCGCGGCAAGGCCGGCGGCCGCCAGCGTCGTCAGTCTCTGCTTTGCGTTGCGATTTCCCGCCATGTCGTGCCCCGACGCTCCCTGTGCAGGGGACGTTGGCAGAGACAGCTCGCGATCCGACTAAGCTATTGCTTCAAATTGTACCGATCCGCGCGATGTCGGCCGGGCCGGCGGCGGTGATGGTATGATTTCCGTTAAGACCGGCGTTACGCCGTCACATCATGATATGACGGCGTTCCCCGCAGCTTGCGGCCCGCGCCGTCGATCAGAACGGCGACTCCTCGGGCCAGCGCAGCGCGTGCCATTGGCCGGCCGCGATCTGGCCGCGGCTCATCTTCGAGGCGACCGCATTGCGCAGCTTTGCAAAATTCTCGCGCGTTTTCCTCGGTGCGTGCGCAGCCGCGAGGTTCAGCCATTTGTAGGCGGCGATGTCGTCCTGCGGCACGCCCTGGCCCTTGTCGTAGGCGAGGCCGAGCAGATATTGCGACGTGGTGTCGCCTTGCTCGGCGGCCAGCCTGTACCAGTAGCCGGCGGCGTCATAGGCCTGCGGAAGGCCTTGGCCCGTCGCGTACATGAAGCCGACCATCCCCTGCGCGCGGGCATTGCCGCGCTCGGCCTGCGGCAACAGTAGACGGGCAGCGGTATTGTAGTCGCCGCGGTTGAAGGCGCCGGTTCCGGCGCCGAGGGAATCTGCGTGGGCGATGCTTGTCGAGGCAAGTCCCAGCACGATGGCGGCAATCAAGAGTCTGCTGGACCTGATCATGTGAACCGCTCCTCGGGCAATTTGTACTGGCTCAGCGGTAGGTCGTCGGCGCAGGCTTCGGCCCGATCGCGTTGATCGTGCCGCGCAGCTTGGTGCGCAGCTCCTCGGCGACGAAATGAGCATCGGCGCCGTCGCGGATGATCTGCGGCCGGATGAAGATGATGAGCTCGGTGCGCTTGACCTGCTTGTCCGTCTGCCCGAACACGGCTTCGCCGAGGCCGGGAATCTGGTCGAGGCCCGGAATGCCCGCGCGGCTCTTGGTCTGGGTGTCGCTGATCAGGCCCGCCAGCAGGACCGTCTGTCCGCTGGCGACCGCGACCGAGCTGCGCACCTTGCGGGTCGACACCGTCGGCGTCAGCGAGTTGGTCGACGTCGAGGACGACCCTGACGACGAGTTGCTGACCGGATTGGAGATCTCCTGCTCGACATCGAGCCTGACATTGCCGTTGGCATTGATCCGCGGCACCACGCGCAGGATGATGCCGGTGCTGCGATAGTCGGTCGTGTTGGCGATGGTGTTGTTGCCGGTCAGCACGGTTGCGCTTCCGGTCTGGATCGGGATCTCGTCGCCGACCTGGAGGGTCGCGACCTGGTTATCGATCACGACCACGGACGGGTTCGACAGCACCTTGACGTCGGTGATCGCATGCAGCGCGTTGAGCACGGCGCGCGGCGTCTGCGCCGAGCCGACCAGGAAGTTGAAGCCGGGGATGGCGCGCTGGAGCACGACATCGGCTGCCGCCGCGGCGACCGACGTTGCGCCGTTGAAGCCCACCGAGCCGGTGTTGGGCTTCAGGCCGACATCGCGGCTCATGATGTAGGACTGGATGCCGTACTGGAGATCGTCGGTCAGCGTCACCTCGGCGATGGTGGCGTCGATGGCGACCTGGAGCTGCGGCTGGTCGATCTCCTTGATGGTCTGCTCGATGATCCGGTACTGTTCCTGGCTCGCATAGATCAACAGCGTGTTATTGACGCTGTCGGCAGTGATGCGGACACCGTCGAGAACGTTGCCGGGACCTGCGCCGCCGCGGCCTGAATTCTGTCCTGTGGAGGAGTTGTCGAACAGGCTGCCGCCGCCTTGCGAAGCGGATGATGAACCGTAGGCGGCCTGATTGCCGGTAGACGCGTCGGAAGCACCCGCGCTTGCGGCGCGTCCGCCTGAATTCGAACCAAAGCCGCTGCTCGACTGATTGGGCGAGGCCGACAGGCGGCTGAGCGCAGAGCCGCCGCTCGAGCTCGAGGCGAGGCCGGATCCTGGTGCGACCTGTCCACCCGGGCTGTCGAGCTGAGAGGCGGACGAGCCGGATGAACTGCTCGAACCGAAGACGTCGTTGAGCACCCGCGCGATCTGCCGGGCGTCGCCGAACTTCACGCGGTAGACGTGGACCGCCGAGCGGCCTGTATTGGTGGTGTCGAGGCGGCGGATCCAGGTTTCGACACGGTTCAAAAGCTCCGGCTTCCGCGTCACCGCGAGCACCGCGTTCATCCGGGCGATCGACTGGAATTTGATCACGTTCTGCGTCATGCCGCCTTCGCCGGAATCGACGATTTTCTCGAGCTCGGCGATGATCGGTCCCGGATTGCTGTTCTGCACCGGGAAGATACCGACCGACTGTCCCTTCAAGAAGTCCGCATCGAAGCTCAGCACGAGATCGACCGCGTTGCGGCGCTCGCTGCCGGAGCCCTGGATCAGGATCAGGTTGCGGCTGGTGTCGGCGCGGATCATGCCCTGCTTGGTGGCAAAACTGTCGACCAGCTTGATGACGGTCTGCGCCGAGACATATTGCAGCGGCACGATCGTTATGCCGTAGCCGGGTGTCATGCGATCGGAGGCGTCCGCACCGCCGACGCCGACCGCGTCGCCCTGCGGCATCAGCCGGTAGCCGGTATCGTCGCGCACCAGCGCCACGCCGCCGATCCGCAGTGCGTTTTCGAGCGCGAAGACGACGTCGGATTTGGGGATCGGGCGGCCCGAGGAGAGGCTGATATTGCCCTGGACGCGCGGATCGATGACATAGCCGACGCCGAGGATGTCGCCGAGCACGATCTTGGCGACGGATGCGACCGGCGAATTGTCGAAATTGAGCTCGAACCGGTCGGTGCTGACCGCCGCTTGCTGCGAGGAGGTGGCGGTTGGCGCATCGTCGCTGGCAACCGCAGCATAGATCGCGGTCTTCGCGCGGGGGCCGGTCGAGAGCTCGTGCTGCGGCAACTGGTTCGGATAGCGCGGCAACAGGTCAACCGAGCGGACCTTGTCGAAGACATCCGGATCCTTGGTGTCGGCATCGGCGATGCCGCTCACCGTGTTGCACGATCCGAGCAATACGCAGATGGCAGCGCATTGGACAGCCAAGCCGATCCGGAATGTTGCTCGGCTCACTGGACTGCCTCACTCACGCGCCGCCCGCTGTTGTTCCCGTCGAGGCGGGGCGGGCCGAATGCGGCTTGCTTAACCCTCTCGTATGACAGTCGTGTGTTACGAATTCTGTTAGCCTTGCGCCCGTCGCGCGAGCTTGTTGTGAGAATGTGATGCGACGGAAAATTGCGCAGGGACATCAAGGACGTTCTGTTCGATCATGTTGTGACTGGCCGGGGACGATATTGCGATCGATCATGCCGTCACATTTCCAATCGGAAAACTAAGGTAAACGGCCCGCTCGCCGCTCTGCGGCCGTCAGAGTGACTACGGTAGACGTTCATGGCCTCCCCGAATGCGCACGAGTTCGTCGCTCGTTTCAGCCAGAAGGTTGGCCTGAAGCCGGACGCGGACAAGCTCGGCAGGCCGAATGGGTCCCGCCCCGCCGAAGGTGGTCTGCGTAAGCTGTGGGAAATGAGTGAATTGTCGGCGAGCGAATTCGCCGACGAGGTGTCGCTGTTCTTCGAGCTTCCGCGCGTCACGCTTCAGGAGATGATGGCGACGGAATCCCGCGCGCAGCAGTTTTCGCGCCGGTTCCTGCGCGAAATGGCGGTGTTCCCGTGTCAGCCCGCTGGCGGATCGCCAGTGCTTGTGCTGGCCGACCCCACGGACCGGGCCTCGATACAGGCGGCTGCAATCGTGCTTGGCGCGGCGCCGACCATCAAGGTTGCCTCGTTCGAGGATATCGCCACCGTGCTCGACCAGCGTCTCGGCGAGGAGGAGAGCGCGAGCGCCGAAACCGCCGTCAATGCCACAGCGCAGGATGACGACATCGACAATCTGCGCGACCTCGCCAGCGGTGCGCCGGTCGTTCGCGCCGTCAACGACATGTTCGAGACCGCCGTCGAGCTGCGCGCCAGCGATATCCATATCGAGCCCGGCCGCGTCTCGCTGGTGATACGGATGCGCGTCGACGGGCTGTTGCGCAATGTCGCGACACCGAACGGCGTGCCCCCGGCGGCGGTGATTTCGCGCATCAAGATCCTGGCGGGACTGAACATCGCCGAGCGCCGGTTGCCGCAGGACGGCGGCGCGCGGGTGCGGGCGGCGCGCTCGGAGATCGACGTGCGCGTCGCGATCATGCCGACGCAGCATGGCGAGTCCGCCGTCATCCGCCTGCTGCCGCGGGACCGCGCCCTGCTGTCGATCGACAAGCTCGGCTTCCTGCCCGGCGACCAGGGCAAATTGCGGCGCATGCTGGCACTGCCGCACGGCATGATCATCGTCACCGGCCCGACCGGCAGCGGCAAGACCACGACGCTCGCGACGGTGCTGTCGCTGCTCAACGAGCCGACCCGAAAGATCCTGACCATCGAGGATCCCGTCGAATACGAGATCCCCGGCATCTCCCAGTCGCAGGCCAAGCCCTCGATCGGTCTGACCTTCGCCACCGCGCTGCGCTCCTTCGTGCGCCAGGACCCCGACGTCATCATGGTCGGCGAAGTCCGCGACTCCGAGACCGCTCATGTCGCGATCCACGCAGCGCTCACCGGCCATCTCGTGCTGACCACGCTGCACACCGAGACGGCGGCGGCCGCCGTGCCGCGCCTGCTTGATCTCGGCGTCGAGGCGTTCCTGCTGCGCTCGACCTTGCGCGCGGTGATCGCGCAGCGCCTGGTCCGCCAGCTCTGTGACCGCTGCAAGAGCAGCCGGCCGCTGACCCATGCCGACGTCGAGGCCGATCCGCGCTACACGGCGGTCGGTCTGTCCGTCGGCAATGTCATCTTCGAACCCGTCGGCTGCGAGCGCTGCGGCAATGTCGGCTATCGCGGCCGTATCGGTGTGTTCGAGGTGCTCGAGATGAACGAGGAAGTCCGCGCGCTGGTCGAGGAACAGTCCGACTGGGAATCCATCGACAAGGTGGCCATCCGCAACGGCATGACGACCATGATCGAGGATGGCCTCGCCAAATGCCTGTCGGGCATGACCTCGGCGGCGGAGATCCTGCGCGTAACCACCGTGCGGTGACGAGATGCCGAACTTTCGCTATCGCGCGCTGACGCAGAAGGGAGAGGTGGTCTCCGGCTCGATCACGGCGGCCAACCTCGCCGAAGTGTCCCAGCGCATCGAATATCTCGGCCTGGTCGCGATCGATGCCGGGCCCGAGGAGGAAGCCAAGGGTTGGTCGCTCTCGCTGGCGTCGTTGACGTTGTCGAAGCCGGGGCCGGCGGATGTCACGATCTTCACGCGCGACCTTGCTCTGCTCCTGAAGGCCGGTGCCCGGTTGAATGATGCGCTCGAACTACTCGCAGGCGACATGGACGTCAGCCGGCTGCGTCCGGTCGTCAATACCATCAAGACCGCGATCATGTCCGGCGAGAGCTTTGCCGAAGCGCTTGCGCGCGAGCCGACGCTGTTTCCGCCCATGTATGTCGCCCTGGTCAGGGTCGGCGAGATGTCGGGCACGCTGGACCACATTCTGGAGACGATCGGGACCGAGCGCACACGTGCGGAAGCCCTGCGCCGCAAGGTGACCGGCGCCCTGCAATATCCTGCCTTCGTGCTGCTCGCGGCCGGTGGCGTGCTGATCTTCTTCGTCACGTTCGTGCTTCCGCAGTTTTCGGCGGTATTGCGCGACTTCAACGCCAAGACTGATCCCGTCATCGAGGTGTTCCTGACGCTGTCGGACATCCTGCGCGGTCACGGCTTCGAGGTCGGCGCCGTGGTTGCCATCGCCGTCATCGGTGGCTGGCTGGCGTGGCGCAGGCCATCGGTCCGCGCCAGCATCGTGACGCAGATCGCGCGGCTGCCTGTCATCTCGACCGTGGTCGAATTCCACCGCGCCGCGCTGTTCTCGCGCAATCTCGGTATTCTGCTCGGCAGCGGCGTGACGCTGACGGCGACGCTTCGCATCCTGATCGACATCATGAATGCGACTGGAAACGTGCAGGCCTGGGCGGCGATGGCCGACCGCGTGCGTCATGGCGGCAGGCTCGCCGAGGCGCTGGCCGCTTCGGCCGTGCTGCCGCCCGTCGCGGTGCGGATGCTGCGGCTCGGTGAGGAGACCGGGCAGTTGCCGACGCTGTCGGGCCGGGTCGCGGAGTTCTACGAGGAAAAGCTGCAGCGGCAGCTCGATCGCGTCGTCGCCATCATCGGGCCTGCCGCGATCATCCTTATCAGCGTCGTGGTCGGGGGCCTGATCGTGTCGGTCATGACGGCGCTGTTGTCAGTGACGCAAGTTGTCGGTTGAGAAGGGGAGGGTTCGCATGATCCGCGTTTCCAAGAAGGGGCTGTTCCCTCCGCCGAGGCGCCGCCGCCGGCGTCGCGGCGAGGAAGGCTTTACGCTGGTGGAGATGCTGGTGGTCATCACCATCATCGGCATGATCATGGCGCTGGTCGGCCCGCGGGTGCTGAACTATCTCAGCGAATCCCGCGTCAAGGCGGCCAAGATCCAGATCCAGAGTTTCAGCAGCGCGCTCGACCTGTTCTACCTCGACGCCGGACGCTTCCCGACCAGCTCGGAAGGACTGGGCGCCCTCGCGCATGCCGTGAGCGGCGTGGCGTCCTGGAATGGCCCGTATTTGAAGGGCGGCAACGTTCCCAACGACCCATGGGGCAATCCTTATGTCTACAAGCAGCCGGCGGAACGCGCGCCCTACGAAATTCGCTCGCTCGGCTCCGACGGACAGGAAGGCGGGACGGGAACGTCGACTGATCTTGTCTCCGGAGCGAACTGATACGGGCGAGGCCGGCTTCACGCTGCTCGAAATGGTCTGCGTGCTGGCCATCGTCGCGATGCTCGCGGCCGTGCTGCTGCCGCGCTTTCCGTCGCAGACCTCGCGGCCGCGGCTCGAGGCTTATGCGATCGAGGTTGCGGCCCTGCTCAAGGCCGACCGCAACGCCGCGCTGTCGCGCTACGGCGCGGTCAGCGCCGTTGTGGACGCGCGGGCACGTACCGTGAGGTCGGGGTCGGGCCCCTGGATCATCCAGGTGCCGCAGGACGTGGTGTTCGACGCGCTGCTGCCGCAACGCTGCAACGGCCGGCCGGCGTTCTCGACCATCAGTTTTTTCGCCAGCGGCATGTCATGCGGCGGCACGATCCGCCTGACACGCCTCGGCAACGCCGTCGAGGTGCGCGTGAACTGGCTGACGGGAGGCGTGGACATTGTCGCGCAGGAAGTCCTCTAGCCGCCGGCGCGAAGCCGGCTTCACCATGATCGAGGCCGTCGTGGCGCTCGCACTGGTAACGATCGTGCTCGCTGCGATTGGAACGCTGGTCGCGACCAATTCGCGCGGCGCCTGGAAGCTCGAGCAGCATGCCGCCCTCGTCAATGCGGCGCGCGTGGTGGTGTCCACCTTGCCGCGCGCCGGAGCGCCGATGCTTGATGATCTGCGCGGACGGGTCGCCGGCCACCGCTGGCAGATGCGCATGACGCCATTCCTCGACGATGTGCCTGTCGTGCCGGAGTCGCGGTTCGTCCCGCAGCGCGTCGAATTGCGCGTGCAGGCGCCGGGCGGGGCGATGGTGTCCTTCGAAACGATCCGCTTGCAGAGCAGAGGCGGGAGCTGATGACCGACGCCCGGCAATGGCGCGCCGAAGACGGCTTCACGCTGTTCGAAGCCCTGGTTGCGCTGGCACTGATGGGCCTGATCATGGGCGCGCTGGCCTCGGTCACCGGGCAATGGCTGCCGAGCTGGAACCGCGGCATCATCCGTGCCCAGCGTAACGAGCAGGTCGCGGTCGCTCTCGACCGGCTCACGTCCGATCTGGCGGCGGCCGACTACGTGACGCGGTCGGACAATCTGCCGTTGTTTCGCGGCGGGGAGCAGGCCGTGATGTTCGTCCGCTCCGTGCTCGGCCCGAATGGTCGGCCGGGGCTGGAGATCGTGCGGATCTCCGAGATCAACGACAGAAACGGTCCGGCACTGGTGCGCATGCGCGCGCCGTTCGTGCTGCTGAAGGCGGGAGATCCCAGGGCAGACCAGATTCCGTTCGTCGATCCCGTCGTGCTGCTGCGGCTGCCATATCGCATCAGCTTCGCCTATGCCGGCCTTGACGGCAAATGGGGCAGCCGCTGGCTCAACTCCGGCGAACTGCCGATGTCGGTCCGCTTCGACATCAGGGATGTCGAGCGCGGAACCGTGATTTCGAGCGCCGCGCGGATCCATGTCGAGACAAGCGCGCCGCGGCCGGATCCGTCGACCGAGCAGGAGGCGACGCAGACGCAATCCGGTAACGGGCCGACGCAATGACCAGTCCCGCCGCTCGACTGAGACGCAAGCTTGCAGCGCAGGACGGGTTCATCGTCGTCGCCACCCTGTGGCTGCTCGCGGGATTGGCCGCGCTTGCGACCGTCGCTTCGGTCTATATCGCGCAATCGGCCAATGCGCTCTCGGCGCTGGACGCGGCGACGCAATGGGAGATGCTGGGTTCGGCGGGTGTCGAGCTCGCCGCCTACCAATTGTCGGCGCCCGCGACGATGCGGCGTCCGACCCATGGCGGCTTCGGCTTCCGCCTGGCCGATGCCTCCGTGCGCGTCGAGTACATGTCGGAATCGGCACGGATCAATCTCAACATGGCGCCGCGTGCGATGATCGCGGGCCTGTTCAGGGCGCTCGGCGCGCCGGCGGAAGCAGCAGACGAATATGCGGCGCGTGTCATCGCCTGGCGGCGCACGCCGAGACCGGACGGGCGGGATACGGAGCCGGCGGCCTATGCTGCGGCGGACCTCGCTTACGTGCCAAGGCAAGCGCCATTCGCCAGCGCCGATGAGCTGTGGCTGGTGCTCGGCCTGCCGGTCGCGCTGGTCGAGCATGCGATGCCTTTCGTGACCGTCTACAGCGGTATTGCGGAGGTCAACGTGCTCGATGCCGCGCCGGAGGTGATCGCGGCATTGCCGGACATGACGACGGCCAGGCTCGACGCCTTCCTCAATCAGCGCGCGGACCTGCCGCCCGACAATCCAGAGTTCGTCATCGGCGCGCTCGGCGGGCGGCAGCCCGGCGCCACGATATCGGCGAGCGACGCCTATCGGGTGCGCATACGGATCACGCTGCGGGACGGCCGGCAACGAACGCCCGAGGCGGTGATCCGGATTCCGGGACCGGGCGAGAAGGAGGCCTTCCGCGTACTGGCATGGACCGACGAGGTTGATCCGGATCGAGGAGGGCGGCCAAGGCCGCGGGAGAGCCGATGAGTATTCCCAGTCAAATCGCAGCCGCGCTGTCGCTGTGGATCGACAGCGTTGCGCGCACGGTGAGCGCGCGGCTCGAACGAACGCGCGGTGCGCGGCAGATCGCGATCAGCGAGGACGAGGAGGGCGCCCTGACGCTGCGCCTTGCCTCGACGACGAGCAAGGATGCCGATCTGCCGCCCGGTCGCATCAACGTCGTCGATGGCGTGATCAGCGAACCGCTGTCGGGCGAATGGTCCGCGGCGATGAAGGGTGCGATGGTCGACCTCGCGCTTCAACCATCGCGCTTCGTATTTCGTCCGCTGGAGTTGCCGGGACGTGCAGTCGAGTTTCTCGACGGCATCATCCGTGCCCAGATCGATCGGCTGACACCCTGGAGCTCGGCGGAAGCGGTGTTTCACTGGACGCCGCCGCAGGCGATCGCCGACGACCATGTCGAGTTGACGGTGGTGGCGACGGCGCGCGCGGCGGTGACGTCGTTGTCGCAAGCTCTCCTCGATGCAGGCGCGGCCGCCGTCGAGATATCGACCTCGGCGCCCGGGATGGAGCGGGTCGCCGTCTATCATCAGCGCGTCGGCGGGCAAAGCGGCTCGAGCCGGCTCCGCTTTGCGCTGATCGCAGTTCTCGCGACGACCGGCGTGCTGGCGATGCTGTCGGTCGGGCTCGGCGGGATCGCCACCGATTCCTACGATGCCCAGCTGCAGCAGACCCAGCGCCGGATCGCCGAGCGCCGCGCGCTCGCGCGCGGCGGGCAGGGCGGCCAGGGCAGCTCGCCGCTCGAAATCCTGGCGCGCCGCAAGCAGACGATGCCGTCGGCCGTGATGGTGCTGGAAGAGCTGTCCGGCCTCTTGCCCGACCACACCTACGCGACCGAGCTGAGGATCGAGGGCGACAAGCTCCAGATCACGGGTCTGACCAGCGACGCCCCGTCGCTGATCCAGATCCTGGAGCAGTCGCCGCATTTCGCCAGCGCAGCCTTCTTCGCACCGACGACGCGCGCCGCCAACGAGGCGGGCGAGCGCTTCCACATCGAGACCAGGATCAAGCCGCAATTCGGGCCGGGCACATGATCAGCATGCAGAAGTTCGAAGGATATCTCACGCGCTTACCGGTCGCCGCGGTCGCGGCCTATGTGGCGCTGGTGGTGTTGTTCGCGTTCACGACAGTGCAGACCGTGATCGAGATCCTGGGTAGCCGCGATGCTGCGGCGTCAGCCGCGGAGATCCTTCAGACGCTGGAGGCCCGGCGTGCTACGCCGCCGCCCGCCGTCCGGGCCGATATCAGCGTTCCCACTGGCTCGGCGTTCCTCGAAGGACAGACGGCTTCGGTCGCAAGCGCCGTGCTGCTCCAGCGGGTGCTCGCGGCGACCAAGCGGGTGAACGGCAACACGCTGTCGTCGCAGGTCGATGTCCAGGGACCGCTCGCCAAATCCGGCTTCGTCTCGGCGACGTTCAACATCGAGCTCGCTTCAGCATCTCTTCAGCCGCTCCTCTATGACCTGGAGGCCGGCATGCCCTTTCTGTTCATCGATGGTCTGGTCGTCCAGACCACCTCGGGCAGCGCCGACAACAGCAAGTTGCGCCTGGTCCTCGGCATCTCGGCGCAGCGACAGAACGCGAAGTGAACGAAGCGACCTCGGGTGGAGGCGAAATCAGCTCGCGATCGTTGCGCGGTCTGCGCTCACGTAATTGCTGCGCGACCGGATACCGGCTTCATTTCAGGTTTGAACAGCAGCAATAGGAGCGAGACACCGAACGCGTCGCCGAGACTGAACAACTGGGGTTGGAAGAAGGCCCCAAACGCCAGGGCGACCAATCCGCCCAAGCGGGCACAGGCAAAGCGGCGTTGCTGCCGATCCTTCCCCGTTGATCGCACTGCTTCGGCGCGTGCAGCGGCAATGACGCAACCGACAAAGAGGATTATCAATCCGCCCCCGACGATTCCGAATTCCACCAGCGTCTTCAGGTAGCCATTGTGCCCGGCCTCAAAGGCTGATGCGCGCTTGAATCCGATGCCGAGCGGATGATCCATGATCGTCGCCAGGGCCGCGTACCAGTATTCATCCCTTCCTGTGAATCCTGAAGACAGATCTCGACTTGAATCGTCAAGCGCGAGAAAGGTGGCAATCTGCGGCCAAAGGAATATGCACAACAGCAACGCAACGATCGCCGCGGCAACCTTCCACGGGCGCAGGGAATTGAAGGTCAAGTCATGCACGACAAGCGCGGAAATGCAGCCGATCAAGGCGTACCGCGAGCTGACGAGAGCGGCCATCGAGAAGCACAGGATCCTGACGACGATACCCGTTTTCCCCGCGTGAAACTGCGACAGAATGAAGCCTGCGAGTAACGGTGCGGAAAAAAGATTTGGTTGAATACCCCCGACATTGCGGCCTTGCGGTAATCCCAGGACGGCCAGCGCGGAGATGCCGAACAGACAAAATATGATGGATGCCACCTTCATGCAGGTTTCGGTGTCGTCCGGTGGCAGCGTCCATACGACAGACAGCATCAAAGCAGTCAGCATGAGCAGAATGGTGTAAAAAACGCCAACGAACGTCGCCGCCTCGTCATCGTGCAATTGTAGGACAACAGACAGGTAGATGATGCCAATGATCGCGACCTGGGCGAGGCTCAATCGCCCCAGGCTGGCGAACGCCCGCGAAGCGTGCATCAAGGACACCGTCGTGGCGAACAGCGCGATTCCGGTAATCTGTCCGATCAGAACCGTGCCGCCCAGGGCAAACGAAGTTGGAACGTCCGCGAAGTCCGGGTTCAGGTCAATCATGGGGAAGGAAAGGAGGCCGCACCACGCCCAGAAAGACCCGATAACTGCAATCGTTGAAGGGCTGCGAGCGCGGAAAATTGCGGCAGCACCAGCGGTCAATCGGTGCTTGCCCGGGTTGGTCGTCGATCGATCGACGAAAGATGCTGGCAGGTTCAAGGAAATCGTCCCTCTTGCGGGTGCGCTTGTCAGACGGTGGTTCCCGGCACCCGGACGTGGTCCGGCGGCAATCCCGCCATGTGCCGCTCCATCATGGCCGCGTATGCCGTCTCCAGATCACGCGTGTATTGCTCCGTGTCGTACAAAGGTGTCGTCAGTCGATCGCGGGCCAGCTTCGCTCTCAGCGCCGCGAGCCTGGCGGGATCGTTCGCCAGTTCGATCGCCAATTGTTCGTAGGCCGCCGGCGTCGTCGTGATCAGTGCGGGCAGGCGGATCGCATTGAGCAAGCTCGCCCCGACACGCGCCGCGAATGTTTCGCCGAGGCAGGTCACGACCGGAAGTCCGGTCCAGAGCGCATCGCTGGCGGTCGTATGAGCGCCGTACGGAACTGTATCGAGGAAAAGGTCCGCGCAACGATGCCGCGCTAGGTGCGCGGAGGTGGGGAGCCGTTGGGCGAAAACCAGACGACGCGGCGCGACGCCCCTTGCCTGCGCCTCTCGACGCAAATTGTCCGCAGCCGTTGAATTGTCCTCGAACAGCCACAGCACGCTGTTCTCCACCGCGGCGAGGATCCGCATCCAGGATGAGAAAACGTCGGGCGTGATCTTGTAGTTGTCGTTGAAGCAGCAGAACACGAAAGTGTCATCCGGAAGGCCGTGCTCGGCGCGGACAGGAATCAGATCCGCAATTGCACGGTCGCGATCGTTTGCCTGATAGCTTTCGGGAAGCCAGGCGATTTTCTCCGCGTAGCAATCGAAATCGGGCTCGGGAATGACGTTTCGGTCTGCGACGATGTAGTCGATGAAGCCGGCACCGATGGTGCCGGGAAAGCCGAGATAATTGACCTGGATCGGCGCGGGACGCATGGCGAAGATGCCGGTGCGTGCGTCCTGGGTATATCCTTTCAAATCGACGAGGATGTCGACTTCCAGAGCCCTGACAAGCTCGGCGATTTGAGTGTCACTTTGCGGTTTGGCGTCGACAAAGCGCTCGAACGCGGCTTCGATCCGCCGGCGCATGTCCGAGCCGTCGTTTGGGCCGACCGAGATCGCGGTGATTTCAAAGCGCGTCCTGTCGTGATGTTCGAAGACGCCCGCCATCAGCTGCGAAGTCGCGTGCTGATGAAAATCGGCCGAGAGATAGCCGATGCGGACACGGTCGTGAGTGTAGCGCTCGCCGCGCCAGACCGGCGAACTCTGGAGACGAAAGTTGTTCTCGGCCCACGTGCGCGCGCATTGAAGCTGCTCGGCCGATGTGGACGGAATCGCGACGAACATGAACGGTGAGACGAGCTTCCCGCTTCGGACCGATGACCTGACCGAGGCACAACCACTCTCGAAATCCGTCCAATCGCATTGATGCAACTTGACGCGCAAACAGGCGGCGGCCACGGCGGACTGATCCGGATTGAGGTCGAGAGCCCTGTTCCAGGCGACTAAGGCGTCGTCGTAACGTTTCTCGAGGTAGGCGACCTGACCCTTCGCCAGCCAGGCGCTCACCAGGCCGGGATTCAGGACTGTGGCGCGGTCGAGAGCCGCCGCCGCATCGTGGTGACGGCCAAGGGACAGCAACACAGTCCCGCGCCCGAGCCAGGCCTCGGCGAAAGCGGCATCCGCAGCGATGGCGCGATCGAACGCGACCTCCGCATCGCGCTGACGGCCTGATCGAAGGAGAATATTGCCGTGTCCGGACCAGGCCGACGCGAGGTACGGCCCGATGGTGAGCGCATGGTCGTACGCTGCCGCAGCGTCCTCGAGGCGACCGAGATCGAGGAGCGCGTTGCCGCGGCCAGCCCATGCTTCGGGGAGGTCGGGTTTCAGCTTCAATGTGTGGTCCGCGGCAGCCAGAGCTTCGTCGCGCCGGCCCAGCTGGATCAGGGCGTAGCAGCGGCCGAGTGCCGCTGCCGCAAGGTCGGGCCGCAGCGTGAGGGCGTTGTCATAGGCCGAGAGCGCGTCGTTGTAACGGCAGGTCGCGAAGTGGATCGTTCCCTTATCGAGATGCGCCTCCGCGAGCTGTGGGTTCAACTGCAATGCCTGGTCATACGAAGCGAGTGCCGGTTCATATTGGTGCGACTTCGCCAGCGCCGAACCCAGCATGAAGTAGGCCGGAAAATGCCGGGGGTGATGTGCCAACAGGCGGGTCAGTTGCTCGATGGCCTCGGGATAGCGGCTCATTGCCAAAAGCCCGGCCGAGCTTCCATGCAGAAGTCCGAGGCTGGTCGGCGCGAATTGTAGTCCGTGCTGGCACAGCCGGACCAACTCGTCATGCTCGCCGGCCCGGTGGAGCACGGCCGCGTAATTCTCAATGAACTCCACGTTGACCGGCTTTGACTGCAACGACCGTGTCATCAGCAGTTTTGCGCGATCAATATTTCCCGCCGCTGCCTCGGCCACGCCCAGGAAGTGCACGGCGTGAAGATTATTGGGATTGGCATCGATGATGCGTCGATACAGTTTGGCGGCGGCCGCGATGTCCCCCTTGTCATGCAAGGACAGCGCCCGATCCAATATCCGTCGCTCGTCACGCATCGCTCGAACCGCACACTGCCTCAAAGGCCCGATGGCCGGGACGAACTCCCGCTCTGCTTGACCCGACCCCACTCCTTACGTTCCGAATTGCACAAGACTGTGACATCGGCGGCTGTAACGGCGAGCTATGCGATGATCCGCGAGCTGTCATCGGACCGGTTATGTGAGGTATCAATTCGTGTAACATTGGTCTACATCGGCGCTGCCAGCCGTAGGTTCAGGTAACGACGCCCGCCCCGGAAGACATCATGGTTGAAACAAGTGTCGCGAGCTCCAACGCCTCGGATGGAACGCGCAGCCCTGCGGCGTCTCGATACGGGCTTATACCAGCGCGTGTCGTCGGCTGGGTGAGAGCCGTCCATGGCCAATGGAGGCGGATTGCCAACATCGGGCTGCTGGTCGCCGGGTTCGGCCTCGGTCAAGGGGCGATATTCATTGTCCAGACCGTACTCGTGGCCGCAGGCGAGTACGAACTTCTCGCCGCATTCGGCACGCATTATTCCTTTGCCATTCTGTGCATCGTCCTCGTTGACGCCGGTGCGAGTACGACACTCGCCCGGGCAGTCGCCCGCTTACCGAGCGGCCGAGAGGCACGCGGCGAGGTATGGCGGACATTCTGCGAGACGAGCGCGATAAGGATCACGGTGGCCTTGATCGTCGGTGCCGCTGCAGCCCTGTATGTCTGGCGATTCTCGACTGACGAGTTTTCGCGATGGTACGTCGCCCTTGCGCTCCCCGGATTGCTGCTGTGGGCCGTCAACGGGGTTGGTCTGCTCGACGGCCTGAGACTTAGTGGCATCAGCGGAATCACGGGATCGGTGGCTTACCTGGTCACCGCCGCCGGCCTCGCCCTGGCGGCCCACAAGTCGGCTGCCGCAGCAGGCGCGATCCTGGGCGGCGCCTTTTCCATAGGCTATCTCGTGACGTTGATCGCGCAATGGACGACGCTGGCGCGCAAGGGCTGGTACCCGCGATTTCACAGGGTGACACGTGCGGGCCTGACAAGGGCACTGACGGACGGCTGTGCCCTGTCGTTCCAGATCTTGCCGGGGCAGGTCAACATGCGCGTTCAGTTGGTATTGAGCACGGTCTATCTCGGCGCCGAGACGACCGCCCTTTTCGTGTACGCCAAGCAGATCGTGACGGCATCGACCCAGATCGTAGGGTTCGTGCTGAGGGTGGAATTCCCAAGCCTCGTCGAGAAACTGTCGGCAGCCGGAAAGCAGAGCCTCGGCAATATGCTCGGGGCGCAGAGAATGGCGCTCTATTGCGCGGCGATGTTTGCAATCGGCGTTACCGTCGCCGCCGGCATCGCTGCGCAAGTGCCGGATTTCGGCTTGCACCGGGCTGCGATTGTCATCGCTGGCTTCGCGCCGACGATATTCACGATGTCGCTGTTGCTGATGATGATGCAGGCCCTGGCTGCGACGGGAGCGTATGGCCTCGCCGCCGGGGCTCTGGCGATCGGCTCGGTGGCGGGAATGCTGGTCAGTTACATGCTGGTTTCCATGCTTGGCGTCTATGCTTTCGTGGCGGGAGAGGTCGTATTGAATCTCGTTGGGCTCTATGTCGGATATCGCTATCTGCGCCGATGAGGGACGAGCCGGGACGGCCGAGCCCCGATCTTGTCGTCCCGTGATATCAGCTCACGTCGGCCGGTTTCGGCACCATCGCTATGGGGGGAGCGGAGACTGGCTTGGCTGCGGGCCCCCATGGTAACCGGAATGACAAAGGCCTCAGGAAATTTTCGGCAGCAGCGACGATAACCCTCTTCTTCGCCAGGACCTTCGATTCGACGAGATGCCAGGACAGCGCCGCGAACGCCAAGCTGAGGACATAAGCCATGGCAAAGCTGAGCAGCCAGTTCCTGTTCTCCGGAAAGAGGTGGACGAGGAGCTGCTGCACCGGCAGCCCATACAGGTACACTCCGTAGGAGTAGTCGCCCGTCCGATTGACAAACGTCTCTCGGAAGTTGGAAAGCCCGACGAAGACGGTGGCGTAGGCGATCGGGATCATCGCCAGATATTGCAACGCTCCGCCCCAGAGCAGGGCGTAGGAAAGCACGACCGACAGAGCGAACAGGTCAGCTCGCAGCGGAACCTTGTCCTTGAGCTCGAACAAGGACACGCCGATCAAGAACGCGAGGACGAGAGTCTCGATCTGCACTCTCCCGTCGCCTGCAGACCAGTCCGCCGGCGCATGAATTCCCAGTGCCTGCATTCCCAGCAAGCAGATGAACGTCGCCACGGTGACGAGCGGAACGGTCCGGCGCAGGTGTGCGAGCTGCAGGACGAGCACGGTAGCGAGGATTGCGTAGCAGTACATCTCCGCCGGAATGGTCCAGAGCTGCAGATTCACGACACGCGGCACAGGGTTGTTAAGAAAGACACCAGGCAGATAATATTGGATATCGCCGATGATATTGAGAGGATATGCCCGAAACAGGGGATCACTGAAATACGCGGCCAAGGTGAAGCTGGTCACGAGCGGACCGAGCACCAGCATTGCGAGAAGCGACTCGACACAAAGCGCCGGGATAATACGCAGCACTCTCAGCAACAGAAAGCCGATTGTCGTCTTTGAACGATGCAGACTTCCTGAAACAAGGAATCCGCTAAGGGCGAAGAAAGCCGGCACCACTGCCCAGAGAATTGGCTGGTAGATCGGGGGCTGCGCCACGGAAAACATGCCGACGCGGACCGTCGAGTCAACCAGCGACTTGAAGGTCTGGACATCTGCGCCCAGCGTAAACGTCTTGCTATGGATGAAGAGGACGGCCGTAGAGAGAAGTATCCTGAGGTAGTCGAAGCCTGTTGAATGACCCTCAACGGACTCCATCCGAGCGGAGATGCTTTCTCCCTTGGGCAGCGCGGAAGCCATCAGTACTGATCCCCGTCCAGTCTTGCTAATGCTCAGAGCCGACGCCCCTGGCGCGCGGACGCAAGGGCTCTCTTGAGGGCGGCCACCCTGACGTCTCTGGCCGGCGGCGGCTGCCCGTCGTGACATGTTCGATCGAGCGAACCGGCGTCGCCAATGGCGCGGTGCGCGGAGCAGGTGTGGCGGTCCGTTGCGGAAGGGACATGAATTCGTGTTCGAGCGAACGGATGATCGAGATGCGATCCCATTTCTGTTCGGCGCGTGCGCGCGCGACGGCACCGAGGCGATCCCGCAGTGCCTCGTCTTTGGCCAGCGTCGTGACAGCCGCGGCAAGCGCGCCAGCGTCGCCCGGAGCGATGACGAGGCCGGCACCTTCGGCCTCCGACGCAATGCCCGTACCAGGCTCGGTCATCGCGATGAGCGGTCGGCCAGATGCGAGCATGCCGGCCAGCTTGGACGGCAGAACCAGGTCGGATATCTCGGCCTTCTGCGGCAAGAGCTGAATGTCGGCGGTGCTGAGCAACTCCGAGACCCGATCGAGCGGCTGGAGATCAAGGAAGCGGACGTTGTGCAGACCGGCAGCCATTTGCACCAATGCCGGTTTGACTGGGCCATTTCCGCAGAGAACGAACTTTACCGAGGGCTGGCTGTCCTTCAATGCTGTGGCGGCTTCGATGATCAGCTCCAGTCCCTGCTTGTTCGACATGGCTCCCGAGTAGAGCGCCACGATATCGGTCGGCGCCAGCTGCAGCTCCGAGCGGAGCTGCGTTTGATTGCTTCCCGGCACGACGATGCTGGTATCGATCCAGTTCCGGAACTCACGCAATCTGGCAGGCACGATGCCCTTGTGCTCGAGGCGGCGTACCATCTGTATCGAGATGGTCGAAACACGGTCGAATGAACGCAGTATCCACCGTTCGACCGTACGCATCAGCTTGCGCGTGACGCCGCTGCGGAGCAGCCCGACCTCGAACGCTGCGTCGACTTCGAGGTCCTGAACATGAACCCAGGAGGATGCGCCGGTCATCCTGGCGGCCAATGCCGCCATGGGTGCGGAAAGCAGGGATGGTGCCACCACGAAGACGATATCGGGACGCCACCAGAGCGCGCTCGACAGAACGGGGACGGCTGCCGAAAGCATGAAGGAGGTGTGGTGAAGCAGTCGCTTGAGACCCGAGGGCCGGCTTGGCACGTAGATCGGCGCCCGAATGACGTCCACATCGTTCAGACGTTGATGGCGATACCATCTCGAACGATATCCCGGTGGGATGCTCCAGTCGGGGTAATAGGGCGGGGCCGTGACGACGCGAACCTCGTGTCCCCAACTGGCGAGACTCTCGCAGAATTCGGTGTTGTATTTCGCCACGCCGATCAGATCGGGAGCATAATTTATCCCTATCACCAACACCCGCATGACCGTCCTCATTTTCGGTCCAAGCGAAAGGCTTCGACCGGCCGCGACAAATCCCAGCCCGCCGAGCCGGTTACGGGTTCGGTCGTGGCGCCTGCAGGCCGGAGCGTGTCTTGGGGGTGAAGCCGAGTCCGAGATGATCCTGGATAGGATCGATCTCAGCGAGCATCCTCCTGCGTATTGTTATGTCTGATATCATTTCTTGTGTGACGTTATCGTAATAACGATACGACAAGTAACAGGGGGCGGCGTGGCGCGGCAATCCCGGGAATTGGATCGATCGGTGCAACACACGGCGATCGGAAGCCTGGCTCAGCGCGGGCGGCAAATCCAGATCGGGCCGGGGCGCGGATCGCGGCGGCGAAGTCGGGCGTCGCAGGTGTTGCGAGGCGGCACCGTCACTGCCGGCTACGGCGTTTCGGCAATCTGGATCACGCGTTCCAGATGACGAAAGATCGCGACATGCCAGGGCGGGTCATCGGCAACTTCAGACGTCGATCCGGCCGCCTGAACCGCACCAGATACCGGGTTCTCTCGTCACGAGCGCGGAGAGGCCTGCACCGCACGCACGACATCGATCAATGCCGTCGCCATCCGGTCAACACTGAACCGATCCGCGAACAGATCGTGGGTTCGTCGGCCCATGGCTGCCCGGTCTTCCGGAGACATGGCCAGCCATGCGCGCAGGTTCTTGAGTGTGCCCGCCAGCGAATCTTCGGCGACAAGACCTGCGCCGGCCGCTTGAACCTCGCGCCATATATTGACCTTGTCGGAAATCAGCACGGACAGGCCGCAACCCAGGGCCTCGGCGACCGAGATGCCGAAGTTCTCTTGATGGGAGGGCAGCACGAAGGCCTCGCTGCTGTGGAACGCGCCCCATTTGGCGTCGCCCTGCAACATGCCGGGCCATGAGATGCGATCGGCCACGCCCAAGGCGCGGGTCCGGGCCTTGAGCTGACCGACCCAGCCGGTCTGGTCCGGCCCGGCCATCAGCAGATGCAGGCGAGGCTCCTCGGCCGCCACGTGGGCGAATGCCTCGACAAGCAGATCGCAGCCCTTCTTGGCGTGCAGCCGCCCGAGAAAGAGCAAGACCCGCTTGCCGCGCAACTCGGGATGGGCGGCAAGGAAAGCCTCTCGTAGCGGGGGCGCGTCCTGCGGCGGCAATCGCGTGCCGTAGGACACCACGACCTCCTGCGCCCGGTAGGGCCAAAACGAGCGGCGCGCAAGCAACCGCTCATCCTCGCTCGTGAACAGCACAGCCGCAGCGTCGCGCAGAACCCGGTATTCGGCCCAGGGCCAGTAGAGGCACTTCTTCAGATGTTTGAGCGGATAGTTCTGCTTGAACCACGGATCAAGCATGCCGTGCGTGAACACGACGTAGGGCTGCCTCAGCTCGCGCATGACCTGCCAAACGGCAAAGCTGTGGTACTGCCAGATACCGTTCACAATGACTGCGTCATAACCGCCGGCGTGGGCGCGCAACCATGGCTGGAGCGACGTCGAGAAATGATAGCCGCCACGCGGCGGCCCGAGTGCATGCACGGGTAACGGAAAGGATTCCAGATGAGGCGCCCTGGGATCATCCAGACACGCTACTTCGACCTGGTGACCCATCTCCAACAGTCGCAAGCCACGCTGGCGCACGCCCTCGATGGGCCCGCCATTGCTGGGATCGGCGGAGGAAATGACGTGAAGCAGCCTCACTGGTGCCTCCTCAGGCTGCGGCAAAATGTCGATACAGCGTCATCGCCCAGTCGCGATGCCGCGTGACGCCGCTGCTCGCGCCCGGATTGAGCCATTGATGGATCGGCACCGCAAAGCCGGTCTTGGGCCGGTTCAGCACGCCTTCCGGCAATTCGGGCGCGACGCGCCTGACGATGGTGCGCTTTTCGCTGTTCGCGTCGAAATCCGGAAGCTCCACGAAGTGTTGCAGCAGTTGCAGATCGACCAGGGGCACGCGTATCTCGAGCGAATGCGCCATACCCGCCCAGTCGGCGTCGCGCAGCAACTGGTTGCGCATGTACCACTGCATCTCGAGAGCGGAGACCGCCAGCCGGTCGCTCTCCAGGCCCTCGGTACTGGCATCGAGGCGGTTCATAGTCGCGAGCTCCTCCAGGCCATCTCTGGCCATGGCCGGGTCCATCAGCTGCGCGAGCTCCCACGGCATGTGGAGTGCTCGCCGCAACAGATATGCCCCCGACAGGCTGTGGCCGTATTCGACGAGTCCCGCATATTTGGGCGACGGCAGTGCGGAGGCGAAAGGTTGGGCCAGATGCCGCAGCAGTAGCCCGGTTCGTTCGCCGACCGGTGCGCGCCGCATCAGGCTCACCAGGCGCGGTACCTGCCGGAAGCTCGGGTAAGAGCCGAACAGCTCGTCGCCGCCGAGCCCCGAGATCGCAACTTTCAGGCCTTGCGCGGCCGCGGCCTTGGAGACGAACCAGACGTTGATGCCGTCGATCGAGGGTTGATCCATCGCGTCGATCAGGTGCTGCCGGTCGCACTCGAAGTCGCGGGCTGAAATCCGATGCAGCGCATGTTTTGCGTGGAGCAGGCCGGCGACCTCGTCGGCCAGTCCGGCCTCGTCGTTGGGGCCGTCGGCATACTCGTTGAAGCCCAGGGTCAGCGTGCGCAACTCGCCGGCGCTCGCCGCACAGGCCGCGAGCATGGTTGAATCCAACCCCGCCGAAAGGAAGACGCCAACAGGCACGTCCGCCACCATGTGCGCGGCGACGCTGTCCCTGACCGCTGCGGCGATCTGATCGAGCGCGTCGTCGGTGCGAGCGCCGGAGGCCGTGGGCAGGCGACCCAACGCATCCACGATGCTTGCAAACCGGACCGGACGTCCGGCGCCCGCGGCGCTGAAGCGCTGCCAGTGCCCAGGCGGCAACGCGCGGATGCCGCGGTACAGGGTGTATGGCTCGGGTACTGACCCCCACAGCAGGAAGCCGGCGTGGCCCGCCGGTTCGGGCCTCCGGTCCACCGGGGCTTGCAGCAACGGCTTGACCTGGGACGCGAAGCGAACGGTGGCGCCGTCGTCGGCCACGTACAGAGGCTTGATGCCGAACGGGTCCCGGGCCAGCAGCAACTCGCGCCGACTCGCGTCCCAGAGTGCGAAGGCATACATGCCGCGAAGGTCGGAGAACATCTCTTCGCCGCGCTGGGCGTAGAGCTTGAGCAACACTTCGGTGTCCGATTGAGTTCGCGTCGCAACGCCGTCGTGGTGCAACCGGGCGCGCAACTGCTGGTGATTGTAGATCTCGCCGTTGAAGCAGATCCAATTGCCGGTTTCGGGGTCAAGCATGGGCTGCGCGCCGCCCTCGCTCAGATCGATGATGGCCAGGCGGCGATGTCCGAAGCCGACGCGCCCGTCGGCGGCCATCCACAGGCCGGCGCCGTCCGGACCGCGCGCGAGCATCGCGTCACGCACGCGCAGCAGCTCGGCTTTGTCGATGGGGGCCGCCTCGGCACGGTATGCGAAGGCGCCAGCAATTCCACACATGGTTCAGCTTTCGGTCAGCGAGGGACGTTGTCATGCACGATGATAATTGTGCGACGGTGCGTTACGGCGCCTTGAATCGTCCTCCCTGCGCAGGCCCTCGCGCAATGTGACGGGGAAGCCCGGACCAGCGGCCGGTTTATCTACTCAATGTTACCGTCTTCGGCAATGCGCTGCACGTATCGAGTGCTGCGATCTCGATATCGTCAAACTGTAATGTTCGTTTGATAGGACCTCGGCTGAAACATAACAGAATGATAACAGGGCTGCATGTTCTCCGCTCCCGAACGCACCACGCCGGCGCACGCGCGCTTGCAGTTCGGG
Source organism: Bradyrhizobium sp. 61 (assembly GCF_023073075.1). Lineage (NCBI taxonomy): Bacteria > Pseudomonadati > Pseudomonadota > Alphaproteobacteria > Hyphomicrobiales > Nitrobacteraceae > Bradyrhizobium > Bradyrhizobium sp. 61. Next base: position 525,150 of record NZ_JADPIU010000084.1, read on the forward strand.
CACGGCGAACGGCCCGTCACCACCGCCGGCACCCGATCATCCCAATGCTCTGTCCCGTGAGTTCCGTCGGATATGTACAAGCCTCGCCGGCGCCAACTCTCTGACCGGATTTCACTGGGCTCAGAGATATCGGAACGAGCTACAGCCACGGTCGGCTCGCCTCTGCCATCTCCGGAGGCCGCATCGGCCGTGAATGCAGAAGAGCCGGCCGCGATCGCCGCGCCGTGGCTCAAATCCGTCGTCGTCTTCGGGCTGTTGTTCGGCGCGGTCTGGCTCTCGCTGTACACCGCCTACGCCATGCTGCCCTTTATCAGGCCGGGCTCGGTCGTCATTGCGTACGCAAAATTGGATACCCTTGTGAAGGGCCGGATGTTCGGTCCGCAGGACCGCAATCGGGTAATGGTCTTCGGCAACAGCAAGCTTCTCTCGGCGTTGCGTCCATCCGACCTGGATGCGGCCGTCGGATCCGGCTTCCGATCGTATAACCTTGGGCTGCCCGGCGAAGTTCACTTTCTACCGATTCTTGAAGCCGCGTTGGAAGCCGGCAACGTTCCCACGCACGTGCTATTGACGATCCCTTGGGACGACAAGGGCGCATCCGATAATTTTGCTGATATCCTGCGCAACGATAATTTGTTGGCAAGCACGCTGTTTCCTTTTCGTAATTTGCCCCGTGAAGCAGCGCTGTTCGCTTTTCAGAATCTGGATCGACTGTCCGACGCGCGCCGCGATGTGGAGATCCAGCGCGCTGCAATGCTCCGCGACCGGGGCTGGTACTTCATCAAGTCGCAGAGCCATTACCCGGGCGATCGCCTTCCGGATGACTACGCCCTGCCGACCGATCATCCCACACGTATTGAGTTACGGATGATCCCTGAAAAGTCTCACGCTCGTAATCACCTCGAACGGCTGGCGAGCCAGTATGGCTTCCAGATCATGATTGTTCCGGGCTTCTTCCGCGCTGGCGAGGCTGCTCCGCTGCCAGCCGCTGACGACGCCAGGTCGATGATGATCTCGGATCGGCCCCTCATTCGGGTGTTTGGGCCGGACTATTTCATGTATCCGCCAGCGCTCTTTGCCGATCCGCAGCACATGAATCCGGCTGGGGCGCGCGCCTACACGGCCGATCTGGCCAAATTGCTGAAGGCCACCGGAGCATTCGACTGATGCTCTTCAATTCTTTCGAATTTCTAGCGTTCTTCGTAACGTTCCTGGTGGTGTTCTTCTCGTTGCCGGGGCGGACCCAGCCGCTGGTGCTGCTGATCGCCAGCTACATATTCTACATGAGCTGGCGCCCTTCCTTTGGACTCTTGCTCGGATTGACGACGATCGTGGATTACACGACCGCACTCATGATGGCGCGGGCTCGGACCGATGGCGGACGCAAGGCGGCGCTGATCATCGCGCTGTCGATCAACCTGGGCGTGCTCGGAACGGTCAAATATCTGGACTTCCTGATTTCGAACGTGCTCGGCGTGGTCGGGCTGTTCGGGTATGTGGTGCCGGACTATGCCCTTGGTCTGGTGCTCCCGCTGGGCATATCGTTCTACACGTTTCAGTCGGTCGGCTATACGCTCGACGTGTACAATCGCCGGGTTGCCGCTGAGCGCGACTTTATCACCTACGCCCAATATGTGAGCTTCTTTCCGCAACTGATCGCCGGTCCGATCGAGCGCGCGGCGCACATGCTGCCGCAGTTCCGGATCACGCATCGGCTTTCCTACAAAAATGTCACCGCCGGCCTGTTGCTCGTCGGCTATGGCCTGTTCAAGAAGATGTGCATCGCCGACGTGGTCGCGTCGGTGGTGAACGGGATCTACGCCAATCCGGCGCAGTATTCCGGCAGTTATCAACTGCTCGCGGCGGTGCTCTTCGCCCTCCAGATCTATTGCGATTTTTCGGGGTACTCGGACATTGCGCGTGGCGTGGCACGCATCATGGGCTTCGATCTCATGATCAATTTCGGGCAACCTTATTTCGCCACCAGCCTGAACGAGTTCTGGCGCCGTTGGCATATCTCCCTGTCGACCTGGTTCCGCGATTATCTGTTCATTCCGCTCGGGGGGAGCCGCGGCAGCGAAGGCTCCACCGCGCGCAATCTCATCATCGTATTCGCGGTCAGTGGTATCTGGCACGGTGCAGCGTGGAACTTCGTCGCTTGGGGCACGCTGCATGGGGTCTGCCTGGTTGTCGAACGAGCCTTTATCAGGCTTGCGAAGCCGGAAGCATGGCTCGGCGAGCCGGCTCGTCAACTGCTCGGTTGGGCCTGGATGCTAGCCGTCGTGCTCGTGGGATGGGTCTTCTTCCGGTCGACGAGCGTCGCCAATGCGATCGTCGCCCTGCGGAGCCTGGGCGACTTCGGTCCCATCTCCTATTTCACGCTGAAGATGCTGGATCTCGCGAGCGGCGAACTGGTGATGCTCGCGGTCTCGCTCGCACTTCTGTTCGTGATCGACTTCCACCTGTCGTTTCGGCCGCAGCGCCTTCGTGAACTGTGGGAGGTGCGCTGGCTGCCAACGGCTGCTGGTGTCGCGCTGGCGTATTACATCGTGCTGTTCGGCATTTTTGGACATGCCGAATTCATCTACTTCCAGTTCTGACCGCGGCCGACGCCCGGCCGCGAAGGTTGGGCGTGAGTATCCTGACCCGAACAACGAAAAGGGGGCGTCGCAACCGCCCCAATTCACGGCGTCAGCGGCCTACGCGTCCGACAACAGCTTGGCATGCTCGCCTTTCACCACCAGGTACCTGCCAAGGCAGATGGCGTCGAGGCCGGTGCGAAGGAAGCAGCTCATGGCCTGTTCGGGTGTGTCGACGATCGGTTCGTTCTCATTGAAGCTGGTATTGAGCACGATCGGTATCCCGGACAGTTCGCCGAAGCTGTGGATCAAGTCGTAGTAGAGCGGATTGGTGTCCCGCGCGATGCTTTGCAGCCGTCCGGTGCCATCGACATGGGTGATGGCGGGAAGTCTCTCGCGCCATTCCGGGCGAAGCTTGACGACATGCATCATGAAGGGACTGAACACATCCTGTTCAAAATAGGTCGATACCGCCGGCTGCAAGATGGTCGGAGCAAACGGGCGGAAGCCCTCCCTTCGCTTGATCTTGGCGTTGATCACATCCTTCATGTTGGCGCGGGTCGGGTCGGCGAGAATGGAGCGATTGCCGAGAGCGCGCGGGCCCCATTCGGATCGCCCCTGGTACCAGCCAACCACCAGCCCGGCGTGCAACAGGGATGCGACCGCCTTCGGAACGTTGCCGGGCGATAGTTCGCGCATGGGAGTTTTGGCCGATTCTGCTGCGCGCCGCATCGTCTCATCCGAGTGAGCCGGCCCCCAATAGGAATGCGTCATATGGAATCGTTCTCGTCCGCCCGCGACATTGTGCCATGTCCACAGGCCCGCACCGAGACACAGGCCGTCATCCGATGAGGCCGGCTGCATATATGCCTGCTGGAAAGGCGTGTCGCGCAACAGGCGCGCGTTCATGACGCCGTTGAGTGCGCAACCTCCGGCATAAACGACCTGCTTGCTCGGGACCAGATTGTGCAGGTTGTTGAAGCAATGCACCGCCACTTCCTCGAAGCGGACCTGACAGGAGCGGGCGATGTCCTTGTCCCGTTGCGTCAGCTCCTCGCCGCGCTGGCGCGGTGAACCGAATTTCTCGATCCATTTGTCGGTGAACAAGCGCAGCATTTCCACGTGATTTCGCTCGTCCATCTTTCCGCTTTCGCCGCCGCGGTGCATGCCAAAGAAGCCCTCGGCGAGCTTGAACCAGCCATCGGGCCGCGTTTGGACGAGTTCTCGCATCGTGTCCGCAAAGCTGTCGACGCCGTATGGCGCGAGCCCCATGACCTTGTACTCTTCGCCATATTCGGCGAAGCCGATGAACTGACAGCATGCCGTGTAGAAGAAGCCCAGGCTGTTCGGCAGGTTGACGCGGTCGAGCACGTCGATCCGTGTACCCTCGCAGCGCGCCGCCATCGCGCTGGTGAAATCGCCGCTGCCGTCATAGGAGAAACCGGCCGTCAGCCCGTCGAACGGCGAGCAGTAGTAGGAGCTCGCAATGTGGGACAGATGATGCTCCACGTTGACGACTTTGGCCTTGACCATGTCCGGGGCCTGCCCGGACGCCTCGGCGACCTGCTCGCTGATGCTCAGCTCGTCCTTGGCCCGCCGGATATGCTCGAGCGCCGCTTTGCCGCCCGAAAGCGGATTGCGCAAGACATACGAGACCTGGGCCGCGCGATTCTGCGACGGATCGCGCGCGACCGCGATGAAATCCAGATCCTTCGACGATATGCCGCCCATGGCAAGAACCGATTGGATCGCCTGCAGCGGGAAGGACGGGTCATGCTTGATGCGTTTGCCGAAGCGCTCCTCGGCCGAAGCTGCGACCACCTTGCCATCGATGATGAGCGCCGCGGAGGCATCGGGATGGTTGAGGTTGAGGCCGAGAATTGCGGTCATCGGTACAGTCTTTCAGGTTGTGAAGCGGCTGCCGGAGAGGAATTCCGTTCGGCCACAGCGGGAGATCGCAGCCAGAGCAGAGGTTTAACTAACAACGGAACTTATCATTCCCGTGACTGATCGAGAGGGAGCGCGAGGCGGGGGCGTTAGCTCGTAGCGCTATTTCTGGATACGCCGTTCTTCGACGTTCCTTCGGCCGAGCCACCACGCGACGCCGCGATCAATCGTCAGACCTACCCGTGATGGTCCCATGGTGTTTCCTTCGACGACCACGTCGCGGACGCCGGGCGAGGTCGCGGCAAAGCCTTTGATTTCGATGTGAGCGTCCTGATCGAGGCGATTGCCTCGAACGATCACCGCCTGCACCATTGGCGGTCGACCTGGAGCCTTTGCGATCTGGTTCGCCTGGACGAGAATTGAAGCCTCATTGGAGAAAATGCTCCGTTCGGGGCCGGCCCGGTAGACGTTTCCCTCGAGTATGTGATTGTCGAGGATCTGAATCCGCCAGCCGGGCTGGAAACTGTCGTAGGACAGTCCGAACACGGCAAAACCGCTGGTTCTGTTGGATCGATTGCCGGAGATGACATGCCCAAGCGCCGTCCCGTACGTCTGCGCGGCGACGCCCGTGTCCTCGAAGTCATTATCGATGATCAGATAGTTCTGCTGCGCCTGGGTGACGGTGATCTCCGAATTCGAGTCCAGCGCCACCTCGAGCGGTCGATCGAGCGTCACCGACAAGTCGGACGGCTTTTTCTCGAAGGCTTTGACCCTGGCGTATTGGCCGGCACCGCGTCCGTTGACCACCATGACGGCGGCGCCGGTCCAGTCCGTGCCGGCCGGATACGGATTGGCTGCATCCAGCAGCGACAACCGATCCGGACCAGCGCTGTTCGCGTGACCGAAGTAGAATCCGCCTGGCCCGTCCGACGTCATGGCTTCCCGATCCCAGCCATAAATAGCCTTGAACGTATTGCCGCCGACGAAGATGTTCTCGGATGCGCTGACCCACTTTGACAGCGTCGATATTCCTCCGCCCGTCCCCTGGAGGTCAGCGGCAGTCACCGTATTGCCTTCAAAGACGACCTGACGCGATCCCACGATCGAGTAGGAGCCATAGCGGCCGTTGGTCAGGATATTGCGGGCCACAATCGCGTTGGTTGCCTTGAAGAGGCGAAGCGAATGTCCGGATCCGAGAATGTCGCAATCGGATACTTCGATCCTGTTTCCGCTCAATCGAATGGTGTCGGGAGATCCATCGGGATAGATCCGGCGGAAGTCGTTCATTTGCTGCAGGGTGGCTTCAGCCTCCATGAGACCCCGGAAGGCCGAACCGCGAATGCGAACATGTCGGATGGCGATATCGGCCGCGTCAGGAATCGGGGCGTCGCCGAACTGAAAGCCCCCCGCGATGATGTGCGGGTGGTTCGATGCGTAGATTGTCAGGTCTTCGACCGAGAACTGCGACCTTCCCTGTATCAGTGCGGCCGGAAGCGTTGCCAGACTAGGCCAGACCAGGTTGACCAGATCGATGCGTTCCCCCTGCAACTTGACGCGGGGGGGAATGACGATCATGTCCGAGATCAGATAGCGCCCGCGCGGGAAGTACACGGTCCCGCCTCCGGCCTGGCTCGCAGCTTCGATGGCGGCCTTGACGGCGCGCGTACAATCAAACCTGCCGTCGCCGTTAGCGCCATATGCCCGTACATCGAAGGATTGCACAGCGTTCGCCTCGGGAGAGCGCACGACGACGCTGCCCACATCGACCCATTCGGCGTCGCCGCCGTCTCCGTTGGAGAGGCGCAGTCGGTAGCGGCCGGGTGAAACCTGATCAGGGATGCGAAACGCACCGCGCCACAGGTCGCCTTTGGTCAGGACGGCTTTCGTCGGTGCATTCCCGGCATCGGGCAGCAGCAACAATTGTGCGCGGCTTGCCTGGCGAACGATGTTGCGACCGAACACCTGGAGCCAGCCCGAAGGCGAGACCTCGTCGCCGAGGTTTCCCTGCGTCCAATAGATTGTTGGCAGGTTGATGCGGCCGCTGAGAGTGCCCTGGGGGTGGGTCAGGCTGAATCGGTAGATCCCGGGCGTGAACTGCTCCGGGATCGTGAATTTAAGGGAGAGGGGATTGGCCTGCAGAATCGGAACGGAGGTATCCCGTCCGCTCTCGCGGGAGGGGCCGTCGCCAATTCTGGCAACCGTCACAGATGTAACCTTGTCGAGCTCGGCGCCGGTGACGAGCACTGTTTCGTCCGGACCGACGGGATCGTTGAACCAGAACATCGCGGACTGTGCGGTTGCCTCCGCCATCCAAAGCAACTGGAACAGGGCCACGATGGTCGCGATACTACGCGTCATGGACCGGGCCCATTGAAATCATTCTGGCGTTCGAGCGCATGTTGATCAGAGCTCGATGACGAGGCCGGTCAGGCGTCGTAGCTCCGCGCGCATTTCCGCCGGATCTTTCAGATGAGAGATGGCGGCTTCCAGCTCTTCCACCTTTGCGCCGACAAGGAAGCGATACCAGAGACCCTGCAATCCGTGATAGACAAGGCCTTCCTTGCCGTCGAGAAAACCGAGCTGGAAAATCAGGCGAAACAGGAAATAGGCCGGCGCGCTGATTTGATAAGGGATACGGTTGTACAGCCGTTCCTTGATCCAGCGCTTGATGGCTGCCTGGCGCGAGCCTTCCTCCGATATCAGATCGACATCGCGCCCGAACAGGCGATGACGCTCGTTGATCACGTCGATTGCCTCGCGTGTGGCGTATTTGTTGTGCTTGTCGGTGAAGAACGTCAGATCGTTGAGATTGTGATCGGCGAACCCGCCATCGAATGTAACGGTCTGGCCGCCCCACAGAATCATGTGCTCGTCCATCCAGCGGTCTTCGATACGGCCGTGGCCGCGCCGCCAGATCCGCAAGAGGAGGAGCGGGTAGCGGCCACCATGGCGAATCCAGCGGCCAAGGAAGATGTGCTTGCGCTTGAGGTTGATCCCGACGACCTCGTTGCTCAGGCGCGGCAGTTCATCGCGAATTCTGGCGCCGAGATCGGCTTCGATGATTTCGTCGGCATCGAGCCGCATGATCCACGAGGCGGTGATCGGGGCATTCTCGAGCGCCCACTGAAACTGCTTCGCGTAGTTGACGAACCGGTTCTGCAGTACGGTCGCGCCTTGAGCGCGCGCCAGCTCGACCGTTCGATCGCTTGAGAAGCTGTCGACAACAAAAACCTCGGTTGCAATCTTGGCAACCGAGGCGAGAGCCCGCAAGATGTGGCGCTCTTCGTTGTGCGTCAGGATGATGACGGCAAGGCCCATAGCTTACTCACTGCCGGGATATCGCGGGGTTGGCAGGCAGGGCAGGGGCGCTACCTGACTTTGGCGCCTTCCTTGTCTGCTTTATGAATCTGGTCCATGCGCTCGATCTTCGCCTCGGCGCGTACTTTATCCACGAGCTCGATCTGCGCTGCAGAGGCGACCATCGCGGCCAGGCGATCACGGATCTTGTCGTAGTCGGCCGGTTTACGTGGACGCGTATCCTCGAGCTTGAGGATATGCCAGCCAACTGCAGTCTTGAACGGCTGCGAAACCTCGCCCTTTTTCAGCTTGATCGCCACGTCGGCGTATTCCTTGCCCATCTCGCCGCGCTGCCGCCAATCGTAGTCGCCGCCCCTTGCTTTGGTGACGGGGTCCTCGGACACGTCGGCGACTACGGCCGTGAAGTCCTCGCCCTTGTTGATCCGATCCATCGCCGCCTTGGCTTTCTGTTCGGCCGCCTTGACCGCGGCATCGTCCGCGGGCGGAGCGATCATGAAGACAAGGTGGCGCAGATGCAGTTCGGGCTCGGTTGTCACCCCATTGAGCACGACCTCCTGATACGCCTTGCGCATGGCCTCCTCGCTCACCGCCTGCTGACCAACGACAGTCAGAAGATGGTTGGTGAGGCCCTGATTGCGCGCGAAAATGGCGCGGCGCTGAAGATCGGCCGGGTCTTCTATGTGCCGATCGGTCGCCACCTTTGCGAGCAGCACGGCGTCGGTCACCATCTTCAGGAGGGTTTCGCGCCTCTCGATGGGGTCCTGAACAAGCAGATTTCGGCCGATGACTTCGTCCGCCAGCTCCAGATCGCTCTCATGGATCGGGCTTCCGTTGACGACGGCGACAACAGGATCGGCCGACGGCGATTGGCCAAATGCCGGTGCTCCGGCGCCGAGCATGACGGCCAGCCAGACGGTAGCTAAGCCGGCGCGTGCCGTCATTGCACGGTAAGGCATGCGGAAACCGGGCAGAGCGTTCATTTCGTAGATCCTTCTTGCTTGCTGGTCTTATCCGCGCAGCACTCACACGATGACGAACGATATTGTTGTGATACGAGGCATCATTTGCGGCGCGGACGGATTGCCGGGGTGCTTTTTAACGATGCGACATTAACGGTGATGTGATGTCGACAAGACAGGTCTGTGAAAGCGCGCCGGCGGCGTCACCGCCGGCATTTGCTCGCAGCGCGTCGTCAAGAGATGATCGTCGGATGTTCGCGCTTCAAGCTTCAGGATGCGTGAGAGGCATCCGATCCGACGGCGTCCACATATTTTACGATTGGCATTTGATGCGTGGATAACATTTGGCGAGGGCGAGAATTCCATGCTTCTGCTCGTGAAATCCTGAGCTTGTTGTCAGGTCGGCATGAAGATCGATCTCATTGTAGATGAGATGAGTATCATAATTCACAAAACAACAATCAAAGTCTCACATACCGCCGATAGCGTCCGCCTCGCTCCGGGGCCCGGCTGCTGATCGTAGCAGGCTTGGGGTATCCAAACAGGGAGACTGAGGTTATGCGAAACTTGAAGACTTTACTCTTGGGATCGGTTGCGTTCGCTGCGATGGGCGTTGCTTCCGAATCTGCTCAGGCGCAGTCGGTTGCGTTTGGTGCGGGCGCGACGTTCCCGCAGGTTGTCTATCGGCAGTTGATGGACTGCATCTACACCCAGGCGCAGGGCAGCCCCGGCAAGCCGGGTCCGATGGCCAAGGCTGCGAGCTGCGGTAGCTTCAACACCAGCGGCATCGGCGGCGCGATTCTCTATGCCGGTACCGGTTCGGGCAACGGCAAGACCGTGCTGCGCACCAACGACAAGACCCAGATCGGAACGCCTTCCTCTTCCGCTCCCGCCTACACCAGCAGCAACTTCGGCATCAACAACATCTCCGACTATGATGGCGTGCAGTTCATCGGCAGCGACGACGTCGTCAACGCCGCCGACATGACCGCCTGGAACACGGGCGGCGCCAGCAGCGCGCAGTCGAAGTTCGGTAATCTCATCCAGATTCCGGCGGTCATCGGCGCCGTTGCGTTTGGATTGAACGGCAAGGATGGTGCCGGCGCTACCCTGAACATTCTGCCGGCGACCCCGGCTGGCGGCAGCAGCGGCCTCAACCTGTCGCGTAACGCGTTCTGCGGCATCGCGTCGGGCCACATCACCAAGTGGAACAACGCGATCCTGACCACGCTCAACGGTGGCACGCTCGGCACCGGCAACATCACCTTCGTGCATCGTCAGGACGGCAGCGGCACCACCTTCCTGCTCTCCAACGCGCTGGTTGAGCAGTGCCGTTATGAGTTCGGACCGAACAGCGAAAGCGATGCGACCGTCGTGTCGTACGCTTTCCCCTGGACCGATCGTTCGCAGGCCTGCACCACTCCGCTGCTCGCGCGCGGTGCGAACCAGCTGAACTGGCCGGATCAGTTCCCGACCGACCAGTGCGGCAACGCCGTGACCAGCCCCGGCACGTTCGCCAACGCCTCGGGCAGCGGCGCCCTCGTCACCCTCGTCACCTCGACGAACGGTGCGATCGGCTACGCCTCCCAGGACTTCTGGCTGCCCGTCAAGGCCGGTGGCCTGAAGACCGCCAACCTCCAGTCGCAGTGGGACATCACCGGCGCGACCGGCAAGTTCCAGCCGCCGACCTTCCAGGGTGCGCAGAAGGCGATGGCGACCGCCATCCCGCAGTTCGACAGCGTCAGCCGTGCGAACCCGCTGACCTGGAGCTTGCAGGGTGTCAATCCGAATCCGGTGGTTTCCGGTTCGTATCCGATCTCCGGCTTCTCCTGGTTCGAAATCTACCAGTGCTATCAGACGCACGCGAACAGCAACAACGCGTTCATCTGGTTCAAGACCTTCCTCGACTACGTCTACGGCAGCGGCTCGAACGCCATCATGAACGACAACGGCTTCGCTCAGGTTCCGGCGGTGTGGCAGGGCGAAATCTACACGCTCCTCAACGACCCGACCAACGGTCTGAACGCCAGCGGCTGCACCGGCAAGGTCGGCGCTTACTGATCGCTATCAGGTCTCAGCCTGATCGACGATCGACAACACTTTGCACCCGGCTCGCGCCGGGTGCATTTTTTTGAATCGCGCCCGGCTTTGATCCGACATCGTGCCGCCAGTAGATGTGATGGCGGCCGACGATAGGGCGCGGGCACATTGATCTTCCATGCCTGCGATCTCGCTGACCGGCCTGGCGCATCGGTTCCCTGCTCGCAAATGTCACATGATTGATATTCATGACGGTTATCGCTCGGGTCCGATCAGGGACGGTCAGTGCCATGTCGACGCGCCTCCACATTGCTTTGCTCGCTGGCGTCCTTGCCGGGGGAAGCGTCCAGGCGTTTGCCGTCAGCGCGCCAGGTTCGATGGATTCTCCCTCCGCCGAGTCACGCGATGATCTGTTTGCCTCGAAGCCAGCCGGCCCGGCCCCAGCTCCCGCCGTCGTGCCGGCGCCCGCGACTGTCGAACGGTCGCCGGCGCCGCCACCGGCACAACGCGCGCTCAGCGACAACCCGCTGTGGGCTATCCCGCTCGGGCGTCTGACGGCCAGCCGCGAGCGGCCGCTGTTTGCGCCCACGCGACGGCCGCCGGCGCCTGCACCGGTTGTCGTGTCGGCGCCCGTGCAGGTAGCTCCGCCGCCGCCGGCCGAACCCGAGAGGCCGCAGCTCTCTCTGCTCGGCACCATCGTCGGCAGCGAAAAGATCGGCCTGTTCATTGATTCCGCCAGCAAGTCCGTGGTCCGGCTGAAAGCAGGCGAAAACCACAAAGGATGGACGCTTCGGGCGGTCGAGCGGCGCCAGGTGGAGTTCGCAAGAGGCCTCGATATTACCGTGCTGGACATCCCGTCGCCCGACATGAAGGCCGGCGCGGTTCCGGGCGGGCCAGTGCTTGCAGGGCCGCCGCCCGTTCCGGTCGCCATGCCGGTCCCGCCTCCGCGAGGTGGGCCGACCCCGGCTTCCGACGTCCACCCTGGCGCCAGCAAGAACCTGACGATCAACAAGAGCGCGCAGCCGGCAAATTTCAAGCTGCCGCCGGGTCTGCTTAGCCCGTTTGCCAACCAGGGCCAGCGCTAGGGCAGCCCAATCTCGTCATGCTTTAGGGCCATTCTGGCCGGGCCGCCGCAGCTCGCATCGACGCGATATCGCGTTGATAACAAACAATAACATAATTAATCGCACGCTTTCCTGCTGAAATTGAAGCGATTTTGCCGCGCCTCGGCCGGCGGAACGCGATGTCGCAGATGCACATAGTGCGTCAATGCTACAAATCTGACATATGAATGTTAGTAAACGAAAAGTAAATGCGGGGCGCGAATGCGCCTGCATCAGCGGCGTGCTCGACTGGAACTTGCAATCAGAAAGTGCCGCAGCGTGCCCCATCGCGATATCCTTGTTTCTCCCCCCGGGATGCGGCGTGCGTTTGAACGGACGCTGCTCTGCGGCGTCAGCCTGCTGGCGCTGTCGGTCGCGGGCGGCTTCGGCCATGCGCGCAGCCTCACGCCCGGCGCCAGCACGGTGGTGCCGACGGCGGCCGCGCAGCAGGCGGCGATTTTGGCCGCGCAGCAGGCTGCCGGCGCAGCGACCCAGGCCCAGACCTCGCTTGCCCGCGCGGCAGCAGCGCTTGCCGCCGCGCGCAAGCTCCAGTCGGATGCTGCCTCCGCCGCCCAGGCCGCTGCGTCGTCCGTCCCGAATGGATTGACCCCGGGCGGATTGATGCCGTTCGGCGGCACCGCGGGCGATCCATTGGCGGGCATCAAGGCCGATGCCTCCAAATGGCTCGGCGCGAATTTGCCGAAGCAGACGACGAGCGGCTCGAAGGTCTCGGTCGATATCCAGCAGACTCAGAAGAAGAGCATTCTTTACTGGGACACGTTCAACGTCGGTACCAACACCACGGTCAATTTCAGGCAGTCCGCGTCCGACTGGATCGCGCTGAACCGGGTGCAGGATCCCAGCGCCTCGCCGAGCCGCATTCTTGGCCAGATCAATGCCATCGGCGGCGTCTACCTGATCAACCGCAACGGCATCATCTTCGGCGCCGGCTCGCAGGTCAACGTTCACACGCTGATCGCCTCCAGCCTCGATGTCGGCAAGCTCGGCAGCGATCTGGCGACGCGCGACCAGTTTTTTCTCAACAACGGCATCGCCGATCTCAACTCGTTCTCGATCTATGACAAGGACGGCGGCGCGGCGACCAAGCTGATCGCCGGCGACATCAAGGTCGAGCGCGGCGCGTCCATCACCGGCAATATCCTCTCAGACCAGGTTTCGCTTGGCTCGCCCGGCTCGGTCTATCTGTTCGGCGCCAACGTCTACAATTCCGGCTCGATCACCACGCCCGGTGGGGAGGTCGCCATGGTGGCGGCGCGAACGATCGATGTCGTTCCGAACGGCTATTCGGCGCTGCCGGACAGTGTACTGGGCAAGGATGACAAGGGTAACACCATCAAATTCCGCGGCACCGAATTCAGGCTGTCGCAGTTTGCGTCGTCGTACTACGACGTAGCGGGAGATCCATCGAAACCCTTTGGCTATCCAACTGGTTCTGCGGGCACTTATCTGGCTGGCACTGGTGCAGTCAAACATGACGGTGTGATCGACGCTTCTCGCGGCATCGTGGTGATGAATGGCGATACCGTTGCGATCGGAAATCCCACAGATGCGAGCGGTCACGCTCTGGCCGACAGCGCCGGAAAACTGATCCAGGGCGTGATCTCGGTCGATACAAGTATCGACCGCAACAGCTTCGTGCTTCTCCGCGCGGCGACCAGCGTCACCATGAACGGCGTGATCTCGAGCCTTCCGGTCGACGACGGCGCGGCGGGACTGGCGAGCACGCAGAGCTTCGCGCCGGCCTATATCGAGATGTCGGCGCAAACCAACGTCACGGTCGGATCGAACGGGCTGATCTCGGCGCCATCGGCGCAGGTCTCGCTCAACGCGAAGCTCTTTCCGACGGGCGACGTACCAAACCTTTTCCAGCAGGGCAGGGTCGGCACGAGCGGAGGCAACGAAGGCGGCGTCCTTTCCAACTCGAACGCTGCGCAGAGCGTCCTGCTTTCGCCGGGTGCAACGGTCGACGTCGCCGGGCTCCAGAACGTCGAGCTGCCGGCGAGCTACAACATCATCTCGTTCCAGCCGCGCGCCGAGTTCGCCGACATGCCCTTGCAGCGCAACGGCGCGCTGTACGGCCAGACGATGTATATCGACATCCGCAACACCGGCACCCGCAGCGATGGCACCACGTGGGTGGGAACGCCGCTCGCGGACGCCAGCGGCTATGTCGCCAAGGTCCCGCGCAGCATCTACCAGCTGATGACCGTCGGCGGCAGCGTGTCTCTCGCGACGGACCTCTCCACCAGCAACGGTGCTGCCAGCGTCAAGACCGACGGCTCGATCATGAATGTCGCGGGCGGCAGCGTGAAGTTCCTGCCCGGCATGGTGAACACGACGCGCCTGATCGGCAGCGACGGCCGCATCTACAGCATGACCAACGCCGACCCGAACATGACCTATCTCGGGATCGCGGGCCAGTTCATCGTCAAGCATGCGCGCTGGGGCGTCACGGAAACCTGGTCCACGCCAACCCAGATCTATTCGGCAGGCTTCACCGAGGGGCATGACGCCGGACGCGTAAGCGTCGTGACCGTCAATCCGGCGCTGCTCGGGACGATGTATTTCGGCTCGACAGCCGGCGAGCGGCAGATCAGCGGCGGGCAGTTGCCGTTGCAGGGCTCACTCGAGCTGACGACACCGTCGAGCGTGCAGATCGGCGCGACGGCATCGGCCAATTACACGACGCAAAGCACCTATACGACGAATCTGTCGGCCGACATCCTGTCGGGTTACGGCCTCAGCTCGCTGAAGGTGACGGCGAACGATTTCGTGTTGTCGGATGGCAGCATGCTCAATCTCGCGGCCGGCGGCAGCCTTTCCGTCACGGCGGGTGGTGCGATCGATATCGCTGGAACGGTTTCGGCGGCAGGGGGAAGCGTCAGTCTATCAACGGATCGTGTCTCGGTTGGAGGCAAATTCAGTTCTTTGTTCAAGGCCCCAACCGATCAATCGGGTCACGCGATCGCCGCGAACATTTTCGTCGAGGGCACGATCGATGTCAGCGGTCGATTTGTAAACGATATCGGAAGAGTGGCGGGAGTTGACGCGGCTGGTCCCGCCTTCACCAATGGCGGCACAGTTTCGATTACCACAACCAAGGACAGCACAGCTGTCGTAGATGGCTACCTGGACGCGACCGGAAGCATCTTGTTAGCAAACGGTAGCGTCCTTGATGTATCCAGTGGTGGTTACATCTCGCCGCAGGGCAAGGCCAAGACCGCAGCCAATGGCGTGATGGCTGGCAAGGCAGGCAGCATTTCGCTCGCCCTGTACTCGGGTGGACAGTGGGAGGATATCAATGGCCCACATCATCCAACGCCAAATCTAGCGAAGCCGGCTGTCATCGGGCTCGACGGCACCCTGCGTGGCTATGGCTTCGAGAGCAACGGGAGCCTGAGGGTTGCCGCGGTCGGCACCATCCGGATCGAGGATAGTCAGACGTCGTCGATCCGCATCGGCGGCAAAGCGAGCACGCTGCCTGTCTCGTTGCTGACGGGCGGCGGCTTCGGCTCCTACATCATCGAGACGGTGAGCGACGACTGGTCCGGCGCGGACGCCCAGATCATCGTCTCGGCCGGGACCAGCCTGACCCTTCAGCAGAAGAACCTGGCGAGTCTCGCCGACTACACAGCGACGCCGACCGGGACCAAGCTCGGCCAGCAGCCCGCGCCGCAACTGGCACTGCTTGCGGACGACCGGCGCAAGCCGGTCGATCTCACGCTCAGGGCCGACAAAATCAAGCTCGATACGGGTTCGAAGATCATCACCGATCCCAAGGCGAGCATCACGATGGCTGCGGTCACAAAAGATCGCAGCGGGTCGACATCTACCAGTCCAAAGCCAAGCACTCCGGATTGGAGCGTCCCAGCGCAGTCCGTCGAGCTGCGTGGCACGATCATCGACCATGGCGGCTCCGTCTTCATCAACTCGCTGGCGACGCATCTTTCGTCCGACGCGAAGATCGACCTGTCCGGGACATTCGTCGCCAATTCCCTGTTCGGGACGGTCAACGGTCCAAGGACGAGCGGTAGCTACATCGCTGGCGGTACGTTCGCGGTGGAAGGTGGAGCGATTACTACGGTCAACACCTACACAGACCCGACAGATACCAACAAGAACAAGTTCTATTTCGCTTATGGCGCTCCTGGCTCCGCCGGCACCCCGCAGCAAACCTACCTCGTCGCCGATGCCGGCGCGGTGGTCGACGTCTCCGGCGCGGCCGGCAACATCCAGGTGGCAGGCGCGCGCGGCGCGACTACGTCGCAATGGTCCTGGAGCGACGCCGGCACGGTGAGCGCAGACGTCAGCGGATTTTCCTGGGGCGGCAGCTTCGCCGCGGCCGGTGGCCGTTATGTCGCCGGCGATGGCACGGTGCATGCTGACGCGCGCGCCAATGGCGGGACCATCCTGCTCGGAGGCGGCAACATATTCCTGCAGCAGGGCGCCGCCGGCGTCATTAGCGCGCCGACGACGCTCACCGTTTCGGCCGATCAGCTCGCGCCGTTTGACAACGTCTATCTCTACGCCGCCGCGGCGCAGGGCGGCGCCGCGCGCATCTTCACCGATGTGCCCGGCACCACCTACGGCGACAGCGATCCGTCATGGAAAGCGCTCACGATTTCCAGTTCGCTGAACTGGACCGTAACCAGCCGTCTGCACATTGCGGCAGGTGACATCAAGGCGCCGGGATCCGGCTCGATCGATGCACGCATTGCGGCGCCCTATGTCGTGCTCACCGGCTTCTCCAGTATTAAGCCGGTCGCCGGCACCAGCACGTTGACGGTGAATGCACAGACGATCGATCTGGAGAGTGGAAGACCGTCCAATTTCAAACCGGGTGACGCTCAGCCGGGCCTCGACTTCTCGGGCTTCGGCCAGATCAACCTGATTGCGAGCGGCGACCTCCGCCTCGGCACGCTCAAGGTTGTGAACGGTCTCAAGACCAATGGAAACGACACCAGCGCGACGGCGGAGCAGTCGAGTTTCACCGGCAAGCTGGTCTCGGCCGGCGATCTCCTGCTCTCCGCCCAGCGAATCTATCCGGTCTCCGCCGTTAACTTCACGATCGAGACGCCGGGGAACGTAAAGTTCGCCGCGCCCGCCAACAGCTACACCGGGATTCCGCTATCGGCCGGCGGCGGCATCACCGTGTATGCCGGGACCATCGAGCAAGCGGGCAATCTGTTCGCGCCGCTCGGCAAGATCGCGCTCGGCAATACCGACAGTGCAGTATCCAAGATCATCACGCAGTCGGTGGTGCTGGAGGCCGGGAGCCTCACCTCGGTGTCGCTGGCCGACACGACCGTTCCCTACGGTGCGACGTCCGACGGCACCAACTGGTACTACAACGCCAATCTCAATCCGCTGGCGCAACCGCCGTCGAAGGGTTTGATCCTGGCCGGATCGAACGTAACGCGCGCCGACGGTTCGACGATCGACCTGCGTGGCGGCGGCGATATCCAGGCCATGGAGTGGATTGCGGGCAAGGGCGGCTCGCGCGATAGCCTGACCACGACGCCTTCCGGCCAGACCGTCTACGCGCTGTTGCCGTCGCAGACCGATCCGATCGCTGCGTATGACATCCATTTTGCGACCGCGCGCAGTGCCGATGCGGGCAAGACCGTCACCGCCGGCGACGCGATCCCGCTGGCCGGCACCCAGATCACGATCGACGGCGGCAACGGCATCCCGGCGGGGACCTATACGCTTTATCCGGCGCACTATGCGACGCTGCCGGGCGCTATGCGTGTCGTCGTCTATTCCAGCGACAACACCGGCAAGAACATTGCCACGGGAACCAAACTGCCTGATGGCACCGTTCTGGTGACCGGTCATTACACGCAGTCGACCGCGCCCGGAAAGCAGTCGTCCGGCCAGACGGTGTTCGCGGTGCAGACAAGCTCGGTCTGGCAGCAATACAGCGAGTACAGCTTCAACGGCGCCAACGCCTATTATGCCCAACTGGCGGCCAAGAACAATGTCACGGCGCCGCGGCTGCCGATGGATGCGGGCCGGCTGTCGATCTCCGCGCTCCAGTCGATCGTGATGAACGGCGTTGCGCGGACGCTGCCGGGACAAGACAAAAACGGCAACACCGGCCGCGGCAGCGAGCTGGACATAAGCGCGCCCAAGCTAGCGGTGGTCGGCCATGCCGGGTACGTCAACAACGACATTCCGGCCGGCTATGTCGGCCTTGACGTTGCCCAGCTCAACGACTTCGAGAGCATTCTGATCGGCGGCAGCCGCAGCGACTTCGCAACGGGCACGCTGATCACGCCGACGGCCAGCAATGTCGTCGTGGATACGCGCGGCGAGACGTTCAGCGCGCCGGAGATCCTGCTTGTCGCCCAGCAGGTCGGCCAATGGCAGGAAGTCACGCAATCGGTGACGGTCGGATCGCAGTCCGTCCTGCTGGATCTTCCGGTCTATGTCCCGGAGGCCGGTAGCGGCACGGTGACCATCAATACCGGCAGCATCATCAAAACTACGGGTGTCGTTCATGCCGGGCTCGGGCGCCATTACGTCGTTGCTGCGGACGGGCAGGCGCCTGTCACGGCCCAGAGCCTCGCCGCGGCTTTAGGCGGGACGCTCTCTGGAACGGAGATCGTGGGTGCCGATCTTGCAAAACTCCTCGATCCCACGAGCCCCGCGCGGCTGGCTCTCGGTTATTACGCGAACGGCGGTGCGCAACAGCCGGGGCGCGGCGCCTTGTTCGTGGCGAGCAACGACCCGACGCTGCAACTGACGGGGCCGACTGCGACCGGAGTTTCGGCGCCAGCACTCACGATCAAATTCAAGGATGTCGCGACCGCAACGGCCGTGCTGCCGGCCGGGCCGGTGACCGGAAGCCTGACATTGGCGGGCGGTGACACCAGCAACAGCGGGAAGGTGGCGATCGCCGACGGCGTCAAGATCTCGACCAACACGCTGACGCTGCAAGCCACCGCCTCCAACAACGCGATCGCCATCAATACAACGGACCTGCACGCCAATCTGGTCAACCTGATCGCGCCGACCATCGGCGTCGGAGCGGCCTCGGCGGTTGCCGGCAAGAGCCTGGTGCTGCCGGCCAACAGCACCCAGTTCGCCGACGTGCAGACACTGGCCCTGCGCGCGCTGTCTGGTCCGGTTACGGTGTATGGCGATTTCAATTCCGGTGCGCGCAGTCTGTCGTTGGACGCCACCGGCATCGCGCTCGGCAGCGAGGTGCTCAATCCCGGCACCAGCCTGAATCTGCGCGCCGGAACGGTGCTGGCGTTTTCCTCCTCGGCGACGGTCGAGTTCAGCGTCGGCGTCACCGTCACATCCGCCGCAGGCGTCGCCACGACCTACGCCGCCAACACCCAGATCGCGCTCGATCCGAACAGCAAGGTCAGCGTCGCATCTGCCGGGACGATGACGGTTGCGGGTTCGGGTGGCGCCACCCTGACGCGGGACGGCCTGATCTCGGCGAGCAACAACATCACGCTCAAGAACACCGGGGCCAGCCCGCCCTTCAGCGCTCCGGCGGCGAACGGCAACAGCCTCGAACTGGCCGCAAAGGAAATCGACCTGGGCAGCGGCCGGGTCAATGGGAATGTCGTCAACGGCAACTTCACCATTGCCGGTTTCTCCAAGGTCAAATGGTCGGCCGACGACAGCGTGGTCGTCAAAGGCCCGGGCACGATGACGCTCGGCGCGAACGGCGACAAGACCGACCTCACCGTCAGCACGCCGCGCATTCTGGTCTCCGGCGCAACCGCGGGAACTCCTCAGGGTTTTGTCCTGACGGCGTCGGGCGATATCTCCATCGTCGATCCGGTGACGCGCGGCTCGGCCGCAACTGCGCCTGCCGACAGCGACGAGACCGGCGGCATTCTCACGGTCACGGCGTCGAACATTGCCGTCGGCAGCACCATTCAGGCGCAGGCCGGCACGATTACGCTCGGTGCGATCGCGGGGAACGTTACCCTCAATCCCGGCGCGTATATCTCGGCGCGCGGCTACAAGAAGACGCTGGTCGACGTCGACACCTATCTGTCAGGCGGCAAGGTCGTGCTGTATGCCGACATCGGGTCGAACGCCACGGGCGGAGGCCAGGTCATCACCGACGCCAGCAGCACCATCGACGTCGCGACGACGAGCGGTGGTCAAGGCTATGGCGGGACGATCGAGGTGGACGCGCTCCGCGGCGGCGCGATGCTCGCCGGCCGGCTGCTCGGCACCGGCGGTCCCGGCCTCGGCGGCCGGTTCAAGCTTGATACAGGCGGTGCGGCCGACCTGACGGCGCTTGCGGACATTCTGCTCGCCGGCGGCCTCACCGGCGCGATCGACATCCACACCCGCACCGGCAATCTCGAACTGGCGGCAGGGCACACGCTGAAGGCCAATAACATTACGCTTACGGCGGACGATCCGACCTGGATTCCCATCTTCCAGGAAAGGCAACTGGGTCAGGTCATCATCCGCGGCACGCTGGATGCCACCGGCTATGGCGGCAGCACGATCGACGGCACCGGGCAGGCCGGCGGAAAGGTCGCGCTCTACGGTGCCAATTCGGTGTTCCTGGCGAGCAGCGGCGTGATCGACGCCTCGACCACGCACGCCGACGAGCGTGGCGGCGACGTCACCATCGGAATCGGCTGGGACGCCAAGTCGAAAATCTGGCTGCAACAGGGTACGCAGATCAACGTCTCCGGCGGCACCAGGGGCGGCCTGAGCGGCGGCACCGTGACGTTCCGCGCCCCTCTGGACGGCAACAACGACGTCAAGATTGCCGCGATCAGCAATGTCGCCAACCCGTCGGGCACGCACGGCATGAACTTCTACGCCGACGGCGACAAGACCTTCGACGCGCTTCCCGTGATCGATGCCACCAACAACATCAACGATCGCTCAAAGGTCAGCATCGTCGGCGCGCGCTCGGTCGCCGTGAACGGCTTCATCGCGTTCGACACCACCGCCGGCCGCTACGGTATCGACGGGTCGAGCCTCGGCTGGTTCGGGACGATCGACCCGGCCGGCTGGTACAAGGGCGTGGACCAGAACGGAAATCTGATACCTGCCACGGACGGGACCTGGACCAACGTTACGGGATTTCAGCTCGACAAGACGATAAGCGGTGGAACGGGGCTTCCCAGCGTGCCGACGTCCGTCGCGGTCAAAAACAGCGCAGGAATCCAGATCGCGACTATCAATGTCTCCGGCGGGATAGATACTTTTCTTCCGAACACGACGACGCTGTCGCAATACTTCGGTCAGAGCGATATTCCCATCACATTCCCGCCGCCAGCTACGCCTGGAGGCAGGACTGCCCAGGGCCGCGTGTCGTTCAGTGCAAGCGGTGACGCGACGGTCACCATCACGGATGCTGGTACCGGTTACCTTACACGAGTTACGAGCGTTCAAATCGGCAATGTCACGGACGTGCCGGCTGCGACCGGATTGTTCGGTCGTGTGCTGTCAACCGTCAAGATCGTTTCAGCATCCTTGTCGCTCGCGCCTGGTTCCACCGGTTATGATGGCACTTCGCTATCCGTTTCCCTCGGCGTCAGCGGTAACAACGGCCAAGCGACGGCGACATTCACAAAAGTATCGAACATGTCGGGCTCGACCACCTTGGTCAATGGCAGCCTGCAGTTCGTGCCAACCACAAACGACTACATTCCACTGACGTCGAGCGGCGTCTACGCGGCGTTCGATCCGGCCAACCAGGGCAAGCCGGGCGTTGCCTCCTTTACCGGCGGCGCCGGCACGGGCAATGCCTTCTTCGGCGACACGGTCTCCCGGATCACCAAGGGAACGTGGAGCTACAACGGGCAGAGCTACGGCTTCACCAACCTGTTCACGCGCCTTTCTCCATTGGTCAACAGCCTCGGCGCGGACGTCGTGCACGTGCAGCCGGGCGTCGACCTGGTGAACTCCAAGGGCGACATCACCGTCAGCAGCAACTGGAATCTGGCGGCGGGCGTGGTCGATCGCGGCAAACCATCGCCGACCATCTTCAATCCCGCTTCGGACTATATAGATTTCACCTACCGTCTCGCAACGCCCTGGGGCGGTCTGGACGCCGGCGTGCTTTCGCTGCGCGCTGCCGGAAACATCAACGTCAACGCCTCGATTTCGGACGGCTTCTTCCAGTTCGCGAACTATCTCGACCCGGTCTACGCGGGCAAGGTCAACGACTATTTCGCGTCAAATAGCGGTTTACGCGCGATCGATTTCAATTCGATCTATTTGAACGACCCTACCAGCAATACGCTTCTGATCGCGCCCTACAGGGCCGGGGACGTCGGCAACGGCATCAGCCCGACTTCGCAGGATCTTGCGAGTGCTGACCTGTTCCCGCACAAATTGCTGGTTTGCACGATCGATTGCAGCCAGGCGAACATCAAGGCGGTGACGGCGCCATCGTCCTGGTCCTACATGCTGACCGCGGGCGCCGATGTGTCGAGCGCCAATCCGACTGCCAGAGTCCCGCTTGCGAACGACAAGGGCGACGTGATCGTCGACAAGCACGCAAGCTACGACCAAAAGGTGGTGGGAAGTACCGCCTCTGTTTCTGTCAATATTCCGACCATGATCCGGACAGGCACCGGCAGCATTACTGTCGCGGCCGCTCGCGATGTGATCATGAAGGACACCGACGCGCCCGGCGTGATCTATGCAGCCGGCGTCAATACGGAAACTTACGCCAATCCGTACAGCCCGAGCCTCGCCGTCAACGATCCAAACGGCTTCTTCGAGCCCCGCCTCATGGCGTACGGCAACGCGGCTGC
Source organism: Bradyrhizobium sp. 61 (assembly GCF_023073075.1). Lineage (NCBI taxonomy): Bacteria > Pseudomonadati > Pseudomonadota > Alphaproteobacteria > Hyphomicrobiales > Nitrobacteraceae > Bradyrhizobium > Bradyrhizobium sp. 61. The sequence continues at coordinate 547,817 of NZ_JADPIU010000084.1, forward strand.
CACCGCCGCGCCTGAGCTCTACTACGGACCGCCAACCGCGGCGGCCTTCCCTGAAAAGGGCGGGGACGTCGTCATCGACGCGCAGCGCGATGTCGTAGGCGGCACCAAGGTAGTCGCAATAAAGGATGCGAACGGCAACACGGTCTACAAGAAAGTGCCTCAGTACTATCAGCCTTGGCTGCTATCCAGTTCCGGTGTGACGCCCAGCGCCGGTGCTTCGATCCTCGGAGCCGGTGTCTTCGCGCCGGTTGGAACGCAGATCGCCTCGCAAACCGCGTGGTGGATCCAGTATGGCAGCTTCCAACAAGGCTTCCTGAGCGCAGGCGGAAATGTGAGCGTTCTCGCCGGGCGCAATATGCTCGATGTGTCGGTGTCGGCTCCGACGACTGGGCGCGTCACCGGCGGCCTGTCGGCGAACAGCACGCCAGTGACCCATCTCTACGGCGGCGGGAACATGGTCGTGCGCGCCGGCGGCGACATCCGGGGCGGCTCGTTCTACGAGGGATCCGGCCACGCCAGCATCGTCGCGGGCGGCGACATCGGCCAGAACGATTATGTCTACAGGTACGCGAACAGCACGCTCAAGCTTCCGAACCTTCCGCTGCTCGCTGTCGATACCGGCCAGATCACGATGACGGCAAACGGCTCGATCGCGATGGCAGGTGTCGTCAACCCGGCTGCGCTGCACGCCCAGCAACCGAGCAAGGCGAATCCCCTGGAGCCGAAGCCCGACCCGACGCTACCACTGTATTTCGATGCCTACGGCTCCGCTAGCAAGGTTCGGTTGGTGGCGCAGTCGGGCGACGTGACGATCGCGATCGCGCCCACCGCGATCTCCATCAATCCCGCCAACAGCCTGAATGTTCAGGCAGCTCCGGCGACTTATCCTGCGAGCTTCGAGGCCATCGCGTTGCAGGGCAATCTGATAACGACCGGGATCAGCAACATCCTGAATCAGAATGCTTCGGGTGCTTCGGCTGCGGTTCCAGCGCCGGGCATCGTGCTCAGCCCATCCGAGCACGGCACTTTCAATTTGTTGGCGCAGGGCAGCATCGACCTCACGTTCGGTTACCCGCAGACATCGACGTCGCAATCGATCTCACGCCCGCTTATTTCCGCCGGGCCGTCTCTGATCGACGCTGCGTTCGATCCGTTCCGTCCCAATAGCGGCAATGACGAGTCGTCCAGCCGTGCGATCCTTGCGCATGAGAACGATGTAGCCGACGGTCTCGACACGACCGCCCGCATTTACGCCGCGACCGGCGATATCAAGGCAACGGGAAGCTACGGCAAGAGGACCACCAGTTCGACTGAAAATGTCTATCAGCGCATCGAGATCAATCGCCCGACCAGCATCTATGCGGGGCGCGACATCGTCGATCTCAACATCATCGTGCAGAACATCCATACCAGCGACGTCAGCACGATCGCAGCCGGCCGGAACATCACTTACACCGGCTTTAACAATGGCGGTGGCTTGCAGGTGGCCGGACCCGGCTTCCTCGTGGTTCAGGCCGGCGGCGATATTGGCCCGTTCCTCCCGGCCGCGTTTGACAATGCGACCCAGGCTCCGGTTCAGGAGGGCATCGTGTCGGTGGGCAATTCCAGCCCGACGCCGGTCGGAAACATCTATATTTCGGAAAAAACGGGAGGCGGTTCGGTCGGCATCTACAACCAGTCGCTGCTCGGCCCGGCGACTAATCCGCGGCGCAATGCGACGCTGACGGACGCTGCCGGCACCAAGCAGGGCGCCGACATCATCACGATGTTCGGCACCAAGTTCGGTGTCGATTACCAGGCGGTGACCGATGGCTATATCAATCCGGCGAACGCGGCCGCGGTGCCTCACAATTATGCGTTCAACACGGATGCGCTCCGCAGCTACCTGAAGGGCGACGTCGTCTACAATTACCTGAGTACCCCGGCTGGTCGAGACGCTCTCAGCCGGAACAACATCAATCTCAGTGCAGACGGAAATCCGAAAGTCATCGATCGTAACAAGTTGGACCAGTACATAGACCAGTTGACTAGTCCCTGGAATTTCTTTGCCGGCGTTGTCCCGTCGGAGGTCCAGCGTGGGTTTGTTGATCTTGGCTCTTTCCTGCTTCGCTTCGGAGTGCTTCCCCAGGATCAGGCGAGCGCTTGGGTGACGTTCCAGGCCTTGCCCGCCGACCTCCAGCATGTCTTCGCCGACCAGGTATTCTTCGCCGAGCTCAAGGCCGTCGGCATCGGCCAGAAGGACGGCACGTCGTCGAACACGCAGCGCGGCTACCGCATGATCGAGACGATGTTCCCGGCGCGGCTGGGCTACACGGCAAACGTGCTCGGCAGCGGGAGCAACGGCGCCAGCCAGCTGGTCAAGACTGGCGACATGAACCTGCTGCATGCCACGGTTCAGACCCAGCTCGGCGGCGATATCTCGATGTTCGGCCCGGGCGGCAACATCATCGTCGGCTCGCTTGCGGCCGAACCCAACTCGGCCCTCAAGCTGCGGGATATCGGCATCCTCACCCTGGGTGGCGGCGCGATCAACACCTTCACAGACCAAAGTGTGCTGGTGAATTCGAGCCGCGTGCTCACGACCCAGGGCGGCGACATCCTGATGTGGAGCTCCAACGGCAATCTCGATGCCGGCCGCGGCTCCAAGACGACCTTATCGGCACCGGCGCTGCAGGTGCTCTATGATCAGGATGATTACCAGTCGATCGATCTTGGCGGCTTCGTGACCGGCGCGGGCATCGGCACGCTGCAGGCGTCGTCGCAAGCAGCGGCGTCCCAGCTTTATCTTCTCGCATCGCGCGGCACGATCGATTTCGGCACCGCCGGCGTGCGCGCCTCGGGCAGCGCAGTCTTCGTCGCACCCATCATCGCCAACGCCAGCAATTTCCAGGTGCAGGGGAGCACGACCGGAATTCCGACCGTATCCGTTCCCAATATCGGCGCGCTCACGGCAGGCTCGAATACGGCCGGCGCGGCCGCCAAGTCCGCGGAAACGCCAACCGCAACCGGGGCCCGCAGACAGGGTTCGATCTTCATCGTCGAGGTGATCGGCTATGGCGGCGGCGACGGTCAGGATGACCAGGCGACTGACAAGAAGGAGTCCGATACGACGTCATCGGGGAACGACAAGCAGTGATGATCCGCGCGTTCAACTCGAGATTGATAGGCTTGCGGTCGCGGTCGACAGCTCCGTGTCGCCGCCATCCATCACGATTGAGCGAGACGCCGGACAAGCTGAGCACACCCGCCACCGAATGAACGCTTTTCGTCCAGAAATCTGACTTCTTGTTTAGGATTGGTCACAGCAACGATAAGAAACAGACCTACAAGGTCGGCAACAGGCTTCTGGGAGACGGGCAGTGGGCTGCTGTCCGTCCCATTTTGGAGACGGCCTGTCTGTAATTTTTGTTTTGGGGGTTGAAATGCGCGCGACGAATCCGACCGAACCGGTCTGCTCCGAGTCCGCGCTGCCTAGATTGAAGGCCAACGTCTACGATCTTGGTCTGAAACAGGACGAGGACGGCCGGCTTCGCCGCATCAGAGATCTCGAGCACGAGAATGCATTGTTGATGCGTATGGTCTCCGAAACTCAGATCGAGCTCGCGCGCCTGCGCGAGCTGTTGTCCTCGAACTGATGTGATCCGGGGCCTTTTCGGCCGCCGCGTCTTCGCTGATTTGAGCAATCGATCCGCCCGAGCGACAGCTGCGGGGCGTTGACACGTTCGGTTGACCGATTCCGTCGGGTTCATCGGCCGCGCGCGAAACGCGCGGCGGCGTCCGCGGGATTTGTGGCCCCGAAGTCTCGTCGGCTACCGTGCTCGTTTTCGCAGATGCGTTGCGCCGAGCGTCTACTCAGCAGGAACCGCACATCACCTGCGCCGGCGGCGCGGGAGGCATGCTCCGCCGCGAGGCGTCCCGCAAGCCGGTCCAGGTGTGCGTCAGCTTGGTGTGAAACGAACGGTCATGCGATTTTCGAAGTTCTTGTTGATCGCATGCTGCCTGATCTCGTCGGCCGTGCTCGGCGGCTGTGGGTTCATTCCGATGTCAGGGCCGGCAAGTCTCGACATCAGGAACGAGAACACGACGGTGCTGCCCTTTGCCGTCGTCAAGCTCAATCCCGAGGTGCTGCAGGTGCTCGAGAAATACGAGCCAAACGGACTATCCGGAAATCTCGCGGACACGCGTCCGCCCTCGAGCATCAAATTCGGCATAGGCGACGTCATCAGCGTCACGATCTTCGAGGCCGCGGCGGGCGGGCTCTATGTGCCGCTGGAAGCCGGCGTGCGCCCGGGTAATTTTGTGAATCTGCCCGATCAGGCCGTCGACAACGACGGGAACATCACGGTGCCCTATGCCGGCCGGATCCGCGCCGCGGGCCGCACCAATGTGCAGGTTCAGGAGGACATTCTTGCGCAGATCAAGAAACGCGCGATCGACCCGCAGGTCGTGGTGACATCCAGCCAGCAGCGCTCCTCGCTCGTCAGCGTGTTCGGCGAGGTCAGGACGCCGGTGCGATTCCCCATGCCGTCCGCTGGTGCGCAGGACCGCATCACCGACGCGATCACGCGCGCGGGCGGCATCAGCGGCGCCGGCTGGGAGACGTGGGTCGTGCTCGAGCGCGGTGGAAAGCGCGCCACGGTGCCGTTCGGTAATCTCGTCTATTTCCCGGCGAGCAACGCCTTCGTGCAGCCTGGAGACCGCCTTTATCTCTACCGTGAGCCGATGAAATTCATCGCGTTCGGCGCCACCGGCCAGCAGGGCGAGTTCAATTTCGACGCCTGGCGTATCAATCTGACGCAAGCGGTCGCGAAGGCGCGCGGCCTGCTCGACCTCCAGGCCGATCCGGCATCCGTCTTCCTGTATCGCCGTGAGCCGCGCGAGGTGGCGCAGCGGCTCGGCGTCGACTGCTCCAGGTTCGACGGCGATTCCGTGCCGATCGTCTTCAACGTCAACTTCCAGGATCCGGCCGGATATTTCATCGCCACCAAGCTATCGATGCGTCCGTTCGACGTGCTCTACGCCGCCAACGCGGCGCAAGTGGATGTCACGAAGGTTCTGACCTTCATCAACACGGCGCTCGTGACCGCAGAGAGCGGAGTGAGCCTCGTCAACAACATCCGCTTCCCGGGGCCGACATCCTCGACGACCACCGTCCTGCAGTGAAGCCGGGCCGGGCATTCTGATGATGGAGGCGGAGGAGGCGTCTTGACGGCGGGTCCGCAAATGTTACTCATCGTGCAGGATACGATCCGACGATATCGAATTATGTTAATGCTCGCCCGCGGCCCGGCCAACGAACCTGCCGGTTGGTGGAGGAACAGGGCTATGAGCCGAGTTTTGCATTGGTCCGCGCGTACGGGGGGCCGCGCTCTCGCGACCGGTCTCGTCGCGCTCGCGGCGGCGGGAGGTGCGGGGGCCCAATCCGCCAATCCGGGCAATCCGCCGGCAGAGCGGCAGGGCACCATCATCGGCGGGCAGGCGACGAAGCCCACATACGAACGCTGCGTCGATGTGCAGATCGGAAACGAGAGCGCGTTCGGTTGCATCAATCAGCAGCTCAAGCGCGAGGTCAACAAGGTCAATCCTTCGCTCAACCTGCCACCGGTCGACGCGCGCTCGTCCGATGTGCGTGTCGGCAACCCGAACGAGGCGGCCGTTCGCCAGCAATATGGCTCAAATTACGGTCGTTCGGCCGTTCCCTTTCGGCCATCCGCTCCCACCATCGTGCCGCCGCACCGCTGATGCCTAGATCCGCTTCACATCTGCAAGCCAGTCGAAGCATACGCCGGTCGTGGCGGGTCGCAGCGCTGTGCCTGCTGATCGTCGCGAGCGGCGAGGGGCGCGCCCAGGAGCACGAAGACGGCAGCAAGGCCGAAATCGGCCGCGTCGCGGCTTCCGTGGACGACGCGGATGATGGCGCTGTGGAGCCTTTGGCGCTGGAGCCGTTTGCACCGCGCCCGCTTACCGCCGCCGATTTTCCTCCGGCAAATCCGCTGCTCGCCAATTTCACGTACCGCACAAGCGCCATGTTCGGCCGCGACTGGCGCGCCGGCCGTGCCGAGTACCGGCAACTGGTCGAGCGCGAAGCGCTGGCTTGCGGCCTGCCGCCCGCGCTGGTCGATGCGGTGATGGCGGTCGAGAGCCGATACAATCCCGCCGTGGTCGGCATGGACGGCGAAGTCGGGTTGATGCAGGTGATGCTGCCGACTGCACGGATGATGGGTTTTGCCGGGACGCCGGCGGAGCTGGCTTCGCCCGAGGTCAACGTGCATTACGGCGTTCGCTATCTCGCCGGTGCCTGGCGCCGGGCCAACGGCGATCTCTGCACCGCTACGATGAAATATCGCGCTGGCCATGGCGAGACGCGATTCTCGTATCTGTCGGTCGAGTATTGCACACGCGTCCGCGCGCATCTGGCCGCCAACGGCGTCGCCGTCACCGGCTCCGTTCCACCACCGACGTTCGGACGGACTTCGGCAAGCAGCGCGCCCGCACGTGGTCGCGTCCTGACGGGCGGGAGCGCGATCAATTTCGCTGCTCTGAACACGCGCCTGCGCAGCGTAGCCGACCGCAAGACGCCGTCTGATTTGCATTGACGGGCTGCAGGAAAAGGAACCTGCGGCTCGCAGGTCAGGCCTGAGGCATTAGGTGCGCGCTTTGCCCTTCGATGCGCGCCGCCGCCGGCTTGCCGGCGCGGGACGGCCGGTTGCAAGCGCCTGGCCGATGGCGCGCCAGCACTTTACCGCATCGCGGAAAGCATTTTCATGCGCAGCACTTCGCCCGCGCCAGTCCATAAGCTGTTCGGCATCTGCAAGCGTCGCCTCGCCCGACTTGAGGCGCATGATCCATGAAAGGGCTTCACGGATTAAGGGATCCAAGTGATCGACCTGATGGCTTCGCTTCGTCACGATCCAGCGCTTTCCCGCACACGCCGGGCGTGAGCGGATGCTCGCGATCGGCATATCTATGTACGTAAGACGAAGCTGGACGCTGAAAACCGAATTTGGTCCGCACGGGACGTTTGAGACGATCAGCGCAATGCTCGACTGCCTGCTTGAGGTCGGTCTCGACAGTGCGGACGGTGACGCCGAGAAGGGCCGCGATCTCTCGGTTCGGCATGCCGTCGATGCGCGAGAGCATCAGCACGCGTCGGCGGCGCTCGGGAAGCTCGGCGATTGCGTGCCTGAGCAGATTGACCTCGGAGCGATCCTCGATCACGCGCGCGGCGTCGGGCCGGTCGTCGGGAATTTCGAGCAGGGCATCGACCTCGTCGACGGTGAGGCGGCGCTTCTCGGCGCGGCGGCGGTCCGCAGCGATATTGAGCGCGATGCGGAATAAATAAGCCTTCGGGCTGCGCACCGGCCCAAGCTCGCGCATGCCTTCGAGACGAAGGTAGGTTTCGTTGAGCGCTTCCGAAGCAAGGTCCGAGGAGCCCAGTCGGCGCGTCAACCTGCGATCGAAGTCGACATACTCTGCGAGCAGAAGCGTCCGCAAGCTGCTGATGCTGTCGATGGTCATGCTACGCCCCACTTCACTCAGTCCCCAATTTGTGGCCGGACGGTAGTAAGGCCGCACAACGGTAATGTGACGAACTGTTATCGAGTAACAGACATCGAGTGATAGTGGTGTTATGTTGCGTGAAATCATCACACGAACGATCGAGCGGTGTCGCGAGCATCGTAAAAAGTTTTCGCTGCGCCTGCGCGCACAACGTCTATCGGATAAGGCCCTCGCAGACCGGCGTCTCGGTCGGTTTCGGGCTGTCCGAAGGACGCTGCGGTCGCCGAAGGGCGTCTGCAATGCGAGCATGATATCGAGGCTGTGGTGAATTCGCGTCGTCTGTATCATAATGGCGCGCGCCGTCATGCGCCGCCGCCGCTGCGCGCTGTGCGGAGTGGTCGGTCTGATGCGGCATGTGCCTCGCGTCTCGCCATCTGCGGCTTGATCATCTGCGCGATCTGCACGAAGCCGGCCGCGGCGAAATCCGAGGCCGACGCGAGCAAGCCGGCTGCGGCGAAGCCTGCTGCTGCTGCGCCCGCAAACGCCAAGCCGGCCAAGAGTGAGGCGGAGGCGGCCAAGCCGGCAGCACCGGAAACCCGTTTCGATATCGACGAGTATCGTGTCGAGGGCGCGGACAATCTGCCGCAGATCGAGATCGAGGCTGCGGTCTATCCCTTCCTCGGTCCGGACAAGAGCTCGCAGGATGTCGAGAAGGCCCGCGTCGCGGTGGAGAAGGCCTATCACGACAAGGGCCTTCAGACCGTCAGCGTGGCCGTGCCGCAGCAGGATGCGCAACGCGGCTTCGTCGTGCTCAAGGTTACCGAGAACCGGGTCGGACGCCTCCGCGTCAAGGGCTCGCGTTATTTCGACCTCGACAACGTCAAGAGCAGCGCGCCATCACTGAAGGAAGGAACGCTGCCGAATTTTCAGGACGTCACGAAGGACATCGTCGCGCTGAACCGCTGGCCGGACCGGCGCGTCACGCCGGCGCTGCGAGCTGGCGTCGCGCCCGGCACCGTCGACGTCGATCTCAACATCGAGGACACGCTTCCGCTCCACGGCAGCATCGAGCTGAACAACAAGCAGAGCCCGAGCACCACGCCGCTGCGTACCAGCATCTCGATGCGCTACGACAATCTCTGGCAGCTCGGTCACTCCATGACCTGGACATACCAGGTCTCGCCGATGAACCCGAAGGACGCCATGGTCGTGTCGGGGTCGTACCTGGCGCGAACCGAAATCGACTGGCTCAGCGTCCTCGTCTATGGCCTGACCTCGGACAGCTCGGTCGCGACAGTCGGCGGCTCGAACGTTGTCGGCCCCGGTCAGGTGGTCGGTGGACGTGCGGTGCTGACGCTGCCGTCCAGGGGCGAACTGTTCCACACGCTGTCCCTCGGGGTCGACTACAAGGATTTCAAGCAGTCGCTCAAGCTCGGCTCCGATGCCTTCGACTCGCCCGTGACCTATGTGCCGCTCGTCGGCACCTATGGTGCAACCTGGCAGGGCGAGGGGCGGCTCACGCAGCTCAACGCAACGATCACGGCAGGCTTGCGCGGCATCGGCTCCAGCCGCGACGAGTTCGACGCCAAGCGTTTCGACGCGACCGCGAGCTTCATCACGCTGCATGCCGACATCTCGCACACTCAGGATTTCGCCGGCGGGTTCCAGCTCTACGCAAAACTGCAGGGACAGGCGGCGGATCAGCCGCTCGTGTCCAGCGAGCAATTCAGCCTCGGCGGACAGGACACGGTGCGCGGTTATCTCGAATCCGAGGTGATCGGCGATTACGGCGTCGCCGGGACGCTGGAGCTGCGCACGCCCAATCTCGCACAATATTTCGAGCAGAAGCTGCCCAATCCGCTCGGCGAATCCATCAAGTACAACGCCTTCGACGACATTCGTTTCTTCGCTTTCGCCGACGGCGGCAATACCAGAATCCACAAGCCGCTCATCGATCAGGAATCGCATTTCGACCTCGCAAGCTACGGGGTCGGCATGCGCATGAAGACCCTTCGCTATCTCAACAGCATTGTTTTCGTCGGTATGCCGCTGACCAGCCAGCAGGTCACCGTCGCCAACCATCCACGGTTCAGCTTTCGGGTCTGGGGAGAATTCTAGATGTCGCTCCTTCGCTTTGGATCACGCCCCGGACTTCGCCTGAGCGCGCCGGTGATGCTCGCCTTCGTCTTCCTCGCCGCGCTGTGGCCGTCGCCCGCGGCGGCGTGGTGGAACGATCAGTGGACGCTGCGCAAGAAGATCACGATCGACACCGGTCCGTCCGGTGCAGGGATCAGCGATGCCATCGGCACCACGCCGATTCTCGTGCGTCTGCATGTCGGCAATTTTCGCTTCGGTGGGGCGAAGGAGGACGGCGGCGACCTTCGCTTCGTTGCCGGCGACGACAAGACGCCGCTCAAGCACCATGTCGAGAAATACGACTCGCTGCTCGGCGAGGCGCTGGTCTGGGTCGGCGTTCCCGACCTGAAGCCGGGGACCAAGAACGACATCTGGCTCTACTACGGAAACCAGAAGGCGCCGACCGCGGTCGACGCGAAGGGCACCTACGATCCCGACACCCTGCTGGTCTATCATTTCAACGACCGCTCGACGCCGGCGCAGGACATCACCGCCTGGGCGAACACCGCCCAGAACGCGGTCCCGGCTGCTGACGGCGCCATCATCGGGCAGGGCGCGCGCCTTGACGGGCAGACTGCGCTTACGCTTCCCGGCTCGCCCTCGCTCGTGACCGCCGAGGGCGGCGAACTGAGCTGGTCGCTTTGGATCAAGATGACCGCGCCACAGCCGGGCGCCGTGTTGTTCGCTCGTAATGAGGGCGCGAACGGGCTGACGGTTGGGTTGGACAACGGTGTGGCGTTCGTGGAGGTCACGAGCGGCGGCAATACGCAGCGTGCCGCCGGCGGGACGGCGATCGCGGCCGGGACCTGGCACCAGGTCGCATTCTCCGCGAAGGGCGCCCAGATCATCCTTTACGTCGACGGGAGCCAGGTCGCGACGCTTGCTGCGGCCCTGCCCACCATGACCGGCGTGGCGCAACTCGGTCGCGCCGCTACCGCGGCAGCTCCCGCCGCGGATGCAGCCGCGCCCGCAGCCGACGCGGCTCAGGCAACGCCGCCCGCGGCCGCGCCTTCTGGCTCTGCCGCTGGCTTTGCCGGTGACGTCGACGAGCTTGCGATCGCGAAGGTCGCGCGCTCGGCCGGGTTCATCAAGCTGTCGGCGGTCGGGCAGGGACCCGACCAGGCCAAGCTGATCTCCTTCAGCGTCGACGAGGAGAACGCGGGCTGGTTCAGCGGCGGCTATTTCGGCGTGATCCTGCGCTCGGTGACGCTGGACGGCTGGGTCGTCATCGGCCTGCTCGGGATCATGGCGTTGATAAGCTGGTACGTCATGGTCGATCGCATCTCGTATCTGAACCGCGTCTCGGCCGGCAACACGATCTTCCTCAAGCATTTTCGCGAGACCTCGACCGACATCGGAGGGCTGCTCCAGCTCGACAATCAGGAGAACGATCCCAGCTTCGGGGGCGAGCTCGGCAAGAAGCAGCGCAAGGTGGTTCATGCCGCGCCGCTCTACCGCCTGTTCGCGGCCGGTGCGCAGGAGATCCGGCGCCGCTTTGCTGGCGGCGGTTACCGCCGGCTGTCGCCGCAGGCGATCCAGTCGATCCGCGCCGTGCTCGACAGCGGCTACGTGCGGGAGAGCCAGCGCCTCAATCGCCTGATGGTGATGCTGACGATCGCGATTTCCGGCGGCCCGTTCCTCGGCCTGCTCGGCACAGTGGTCGGCGTCATGATCACCTTCGCGGCGATCGCGGCCAGCGGCGACGTCAACGTCAATGCGATTGCACCGGGTATCGCGGCCGCGCTGGTCGCCACCGTCGCAGGCCTCGGCGTCGCGATCCCCTCGCTGTTTGCCTACAACTACCTGACGATCCGCATCAAGGATGTCAGCAGCGAGATGCAGGTCTTCGTCGATGAGTTCATCACGCGGATCGCTGAGTCCTACGAATTGCCGGAAGAGCCGGTGAAGCAGGCGGCGGAGTGAACCCATGCAAGTCCAGTCCGAAAGCAAGCCGTACGACGACATCAACATCACGCCGATGCTCGATCTCGCCTACGTGCTTCTGGTGATCTTCATCATCATGACCACGGCGACCGTGCAGGGCATGAAGGTGAACCTGCCGAAGGCGAGCGCGGCGCCGAGCCTCGCACAGCAGACCACCAAGGCGATCACGGTCGCCAACGACGGCAAGCTGTTCCTCGACACCATTCCCGTGACGCTGCCCGAGCTCGAGCAGCGACTGGTGCAGCAGCGTGCGCTGACGCCCGAATTTCCGATCGTCGTGCGCGGCGACAGCCAGACTCAGTACCAGAACGTCGTCGACGTGCTCGATCTGCTCGGCCGCCTTAACTTCACCCAGGTCGGCATGGCGACCAAGCCGTCGGCGCGATGAGACGGGACGATGGCGTGGGACGACGACAGCAACGACGACGACGGCCCGCCGGCATGGCGGCGCTATCTGCTGCTCGGCGGTTCGGCGCTGGTCGTGATCGCGTTGGTGGCCGGCGTCGTCATCATGGTCATGAGTGGCGACAAGGATCCGCCGCGCAAGGTGAACGAGCTTCAGGTGACGATGGTGCTTCCGCCGCCGCCGCCTCCGCCACCACCGCCGCCCCCGCCCGAGCAGCAGCCGGAACAGCAGCCCGAGCAAAAGGTGATGGAGCAGACGCCGGTCAAGGATGTCGCCGAGGAGAAGCCGGTCGACATTCCAAAGGACGCGCCGCCCGATGCCGGACCGGATCCGACGCCGGGCCCGCCGGATCTCGGTCTCGGCACCGGGCCGGGCAGCGGCGGCTTTGCACAGGGCAAGGGACGCGGGGGCGGCGGAGGCGGCGGCAACAGCCGCTTCGGCTGGTACGCGAGCATGCTGCAATCGCAGATCGACGCGGGACTCCAGGCGAATGAAAAATCTCGCGACGCCGCGTTCCGCACCGTCGCCAGGGTGTGGCTCGACAATTCCGGCCGGGTCAGTCGCGTGCAGTTGTCGCCTTCGACGGGCGACAATGCGCTCGACGTGGCCATCCGGGACCAGGTGGTCGGCGGCCTGCGCGCACGCGAGCCGCCGCCGAAGGACATGCCGATGCCGATGATCATCCGCCTCACGGGCCAGAACCGGGGGTGAGTGCGGTGAGACGAGTGACTGTGAGTGAGTTGAGAGCAGAAGAGGTGATGTCATGTGGCGTGAAATGAAGACGCGAGAACTGGCAGCGACGGCAGCGGTGCTGCTTGCGTTCGCAGTCCCCGCCGCGGCGCAGGACGACGGGATGCCGCAGGGCAAGCGTCCGACCGTCTCGCGCGACGCGCCGCCTTCATCGAACGCGACGGTCAACCTGATCAATCTGCTCGTGAAGCAGGGAACGCTGAGCGAGGAGCAGGCCGCAGTCCTGGTCAAGCAGGCCGACGACGAAGCCTATGTCGCCCGCCAGGCGACGCGCGATGCCGCGGCCAAGGCGGAAGGCGCGGAGAAGAAGGCGACCAGCGCTGCCGACGCAACGTCGCCGCCCGGCACCAAGCGCGTCACTTACGTGCCCGAGATCGTGAAGAAGCAGCTGCGCGAAGAGATCAGGGCCGAGGTGATGGACCGCGCTCACAAGGAGAACTGGGCGTCGCCCGGGAAATACCCGGAATGGGCGCAGCGGATCCGGTTCTACGGCGACATCCGCGCGCGGTACGAGGGAGATTATTTCCCGGCGGGGAATAGTGGGTACCTCGAGAACTTCAACGCCATCAATACAGGTTCGCCGTTCAATGAGGATAACGCGACCAATCCTTACTTCCCACCGACCTACAACGCGACACAGGACCGCAACCGCTTTCGTTTTCGTGCGCGACTGGGAGCCGACGTTGACTTGTTCGACGGGTTCACCGCTGGCTTGAGGATCGCGACCGGGGAGAGCAGCTCACCCGTTTCGACCAATCAGACGTTCGGCGGAAATGGCGGCAACTTCTCGAAGTACGCAGTTTGGCTTGACCGCGCCTTCGTCAAATATGAGCCGGTACGGGACTTCGTCAGCTCTGTCGGCCGCTTCGACAATCCATTCTGGTCGCCGACAGATCTGGTCTGGTACAAGGATCTCGGTTTCGATGGTTTCGCAATTCAGGCCAAGCAGGAAGTTGCAGAGGGTTTCACGCCCTTCTTCGTCGGCGGCGCCTTCCCGGTCTTCAACACTGATCTCAACGCGGGGCTTAATACTGCCGACCTGTCGGGACCAGCGAAGATGCCGAGCCGAGACAAGTGGCTGTTCGGCGCCCAGGGTGGTTTCGGCGCAAGACTAGATTCCGAAACCAATCTCACCTTGGCATTCGCCTACTATGACTTCACTAATTTGAAGGGCAAACTTTCCAGCGAATGCTTGGTCATCACTGCGAGCGATATCTGCGACACGGATGTGCTGAGACCTTCCTTCGCGCAAAAGGGCAACACGTATATGCGCTTGCGCAACCTTGCGTTCACGCCCATCACTACGGCGCAATATCAGTACTACGGCCTTGCCAGCGACTTCCGGCCGGTGGTCGCGAGCGCGCAGCTTGATTTTACGCAGTTCAACCCGATTCACATCATCCTGGACGGTGAGTATATCTGGAATACGGCATTTAACCGGAGCGCCGTTGCCGCTGTCGCGGTGTTTCCGAACAATTTCAGCTCAACGACAGACGGCAGCGCGAGCGTGTACAACGGTGGCAACCAGGGCTGGCTTGCGCGCATGACCGTCGGCAACAAGGAGATCAAGCATCTCTGGGACTGGAACGCGCATGTCGGCTACAAATATCTGGAGTCCGACGCGATGGTGGACGCGTTCGTCGATTCCGACTTCGGCCTCGGTGGCACCAATCTCAAGGGCTATTTCATCGGCGGCAATGTTGGCCTCGGCGAGAACATCTGGGGATCGGTGCGCTGGATGAGCGCGAACAACATCGCCGGCCAGCCGTACAAGGTCGACATCGTCCAGCTCGATCTCAACGCGAGGTTCTGATCATGCGGCTGTTGCGTCTGTCGTCAATTGCTGCACTGGCGCTCGTCGTCGCCTCGGCCGCCCATGCCGACCAGGAAAGCGATCGCTTGCGCGAGGCGCTGCGCAGCGCCACCGCGCAGGCGCGGGCCGCCGAGGATCAACGGGCCGCAGTCCAGGCCAAGCTGACCGCGGCCGAGCAGGAGCGCGACCGCCTGCGTAAGCAGATCGAGGGCTATCGCGCCCAGGTCAAGGAAGCCGAGCAGGCCTATCGCCAGGCGGTGAAGGACTTCAACGAGCGGATCGCCGAGCGCGACGATTCCCTGGAGAAGTGGAAGGCCGCCTATGGCGAGGCGGCGGGCGTTGCGCGGACCAAGGACGCGGAGCGCTCCAAGTTCGAGGGCGAGGCGACGAGCTGGAAGGCGAGCGCCAAGGCCTGCGAGGCCAAGAATGTCCGTCTCGTCAGGATCGCCGACGATACCGTCAAGCAATATGAGAAGATGGATCCGCTGGAGAAGGTGATCCACCACGATCCCGTGATCGGGTTCAAGCGGGTCGAGCATCAGAACGCCGCCCAGGATCTTCGCGACCAGATCATCGAACAGAAGGCCAAGCCATGACCCGGAACGTTTTCAAGCTCGTGCTGCTAGCCGGTGCGCTCCACGCCGCGGCGTCATCGCCGGCACTCGCGCAGACGCGCAATCCGCCCCAGCCCCCAGCCCCGCGCACAACGCCTGTACCGGCGGCTCCCGCGGCGGCCCAGCCAGCTCCTGCGGCACAGGACAATGCGGCCGTGAAGGGCAGCGAGATCATCGCCCGCGTCGGTGACAGCGACGTCACCGCGGAAGAAGTGCGCGCCACCATCCAGCTTCTCGATGCGCGCCAGCAGGCTGCGATGGCGCGTGATCCGGCGCTGCTGAGCCAGACGGTGCGCGCGATCCTCGCCAACCGCCTGGTGCTCAAGGAGGCCGCGGCCAAGAAGTGGGACCAGCAGCCGGCCGTCGTGACGCAGCTTGCGCGCGCACGCGACACCTTGATCGTCGAGAGCTACCTGCAATCGGTCACGGCGCTCGGCGACAGCTATCCGAGCGAGGCCGACATCAAGAGCGTCTACGAGGCGAACGCCAGCGCGTTCCTCGTTCCCCGCCGCTTCCGCCTGGCCCAGATCGTGGTCAACCTCGCCAAGGACGCCGACAAGGCGGCCGAGGACACGGCGCGTAAGAAGCTCGATGACATCGTGCGGAAGATCAAGCAGCCCGGCGCGGAGTTCGGTCCGATCGCGAAGGCATCGTCCGACGATGCGGCAACCGCGGGGCGGGAAGGGGAGATCGGCTGGGTCGCCGAGCCCGATATGCGCAGCGAGATCCGTGGCCAGGTCACCGGCCTGCCGAAGTCGGGCATTGCCGATCCGATCCGGCTCGAGGACGGCTGGCACGTCCTGAAGCTGCTCGACACCGAGGCGTCGCATACGCGGCCGCTGGCGGACGTGCGGGAGGCTCTCGTGCAGCGGATGCGGGCAGAGCGCATCGAGGCCAACCGCCGCGCCTATGTGGCGGAGCTTTTGAAGCAGACCCCGCCCGTGGTCAACGAGATCGCGCTGTCCAGACTGATCGAGCCTAAACCCGACGCTGCGCCGTCGCGCTAGTCGAACAATCACCTGAAGCGCGATGACGATTCAGCCTGATCTCGTCGCGCTTGAGCACGCGGCGGATTGCAGATTCATGTCAATCGGATGACGAGGCGAAGGCGCCGTCATCCACGAATGATGCATTGGTTAATCGACAGTAAAAGTATCATAATTATGGTACAATGCCCGTGGTATCCGGATCGCGAACCGACCCCGGGGGCGAATTGTGACCGACCTGACCAATGCGGGTGAGCCGATATCGGCGTTCGAGGGCCGATCGCGGGTCCGTCTGGCGATCCCGTTCAGCTTCATCGAGCCCTTGTTCGCGGCCGTCGACGGCTCGATCATCGTCGCAGCGGGCGCCATCGGCGGCATCGCCTATCAGCGCGCGCTCGGTGGCACCGCCGACGGCTCCTTCTATGCCGGGCTCGGTTTGGTGGCGAGTTTCGCCTATGTCCTGGTCGCGCATTTCCTCGGTCTCTACCGGTTGAACCAGCTGCTGGACGACGAACTCGACGGCGGGCGGGTCCTGGCCGGCTGGTGTCTTGCCGCTCTCGTCCTCGCGGTCGTGCTGTTTCTGTTCAAATCCGGCGGCGACGCATCGCGTGGCTCGGTCGTCTGCCTCTTCGCGATCGGCGGCGCCGGCCTTCTCGTCGCGCGCTGGCTGGGGAAACGACGCCTTCGCTCGGCGCTTGTCGCCGGCACGATCCGCGGGCGGCGAGTGGTGGTGATCGGAACGCAAGGCGAGCTGGCCCAGTTCGGAAGGAGCGACCTGCTCGCCAGATTTGGCCTGCACGAGGTCGAGCGCATCATTTTGCCGAGGAACGAAGCGCCAAAACTCTCTGCTCCGGGGAGGCACGAAGACGAGCTGATGCAGCGCATACGGGAGGCCGCTGCCGAGGAGATCGTGCTCGCGCTGTCCTGGTCCGGTCCCCGCGACATCGAGGCCTTGCTCGACCGGTTGCGCGTCATTCCGCTTCCGGTGCGCCTGTTGCCCGATCGCGCGGTGTCGACCGTGCTGCGCCACCAGACCTCGATGCCTCAACGGCTCTACATGGTGGAGGTGCAGCCGGCACCGCTGTCGGTTCTCGATCGCCTGACCAAGCGACTGCTCGACATCATCGTGGCGGCGACGTCGCTGGTCGTGCTGTCTCCCGCACTGATCCTCGTCGCAGCCGCAATCAAGCTGGAGTCGAAGGGGCCGGTGATCTTCCGGCAGCGCCGCCATGGCTTCAACGGCAAGCCGTTCGTGATCTACAAGCTGCGCAGCATGAGCGTCCAGGAGGACGGCGGCACGGTCGTGCAGGCGACGAAGCAGGATCCGCGCGTGACCCGGGTCGGACGCCTGATCCGCCAGACCAGCATCGACGAGCTGCCGCAGCTGCTCAACGTGATCCAGGGCCATATGTCGATCGTCGGGCCGCGCCCGCACGCGCTGGTGCACGACTACGAATACGGCAGCACGATCGCGAACTACGCGTTCCGCCATCACGTCAAGCCGGGTATTACCGGCTGGGCGCAGGTTCAAGGCTATCGCGGGGGCACGCCGCGGCTCGAGCTCATGGAACGGAGAGTTGCACTCGACTTATGGTATATTGATAATTGGAGCCTGATATTGGATATTCATATCATGCTGAAGACGGCGTTCGAATTGATCCGGCCGCGCAACGCATATTGACCAGAGCTTCCCGGTCGCAATCGGCCTCGTCGCACGAGTTAACATTGGTACATTTGGGAATGATCTGTTTGGCGGCGCGACCGGTTGGAGCACGGGACCGCGCTTTATGATGTCCTGTCGCATCGGCGGACGCATGCGCTGACGGGTCAGCCGGCTGATAGCCGGTCCAGGATTTCTCGCTGGCCTATTGAAAACGTTCACGATTCGCGCTTACTAAGTCCGGACTGGCAAGATTCTGGCCGGAGAGGACCACGATGGTTGGCAAGAGGCATGCCTCGGAGGAGATTTCGGCCAAGCTGGCGCAAGCCAACGAACTTGCGGCCAAGGGGAAGACCCAGCGGGAAATATCGAAGGCGCTTGGCGTCAGCATCATGACCTACCACCGCTGGAAGAAGATGCCCGACTCGTCCGAGCCGGTCGGTGGTCGGCGCGGCGAGGCCGATGGCCGGCCGCTCGGTTCGTCGGACGCCAGCAGTGTGGACACAATCAAGCGGTTAGAGCTCGAGAACGCGCAATTGCGACGTCTTGTGACCGACATGCTGCTGGAAAAGCTGAAATACGAAGAGGAGCTTCGGGCGCGCCAGGGAACGCGCTTGCGGCGCCCCGACAGCGGCTAGTGCCAGAACCGGCCTTTCGGGCCGCCCTATAATCCGTACTCGTCTAGCGCAAGACCTCAGACAGCTGGCGTACCGCGGCTGGATGGCTCGACAGGAACGCCTCGTAAGCGCGCCTCACACCATCCTCGAGCGAGGTTGTGGCGCGCCAGCCGAGCTTTGCAAGCCGGCTGACGTCGAGCAGCTTGCGCGGCGTGCCGTCCGGACGCGAGGTGTCGAAACTGATCTCGCCGCCGTAGCCGACGATGGCGGCCACGACGCGCGCGAACTCGGCGATGGTGATGTCCTCGCCGGTGCCGATGTTGACCAGCTCCGCGCTCGAATAGGTCTTCATCAGGTGCACGCAGGCATCCGCCATGTCG